>NZ_JAZKRM010000043.1:0-18822 GCF_036628635.1 Thiohalorhabdus sp.
AGCGACGGCCTCCTAAGCCGTAGGTCACTGGTTCGAATCCAGTCCGGGGCACCATCTTCCTTTTCAAGCCGGTCCAGAGCCTTCCGAGAAACGCCCGTACTCTTCTAAAACGGGCAAGTTTTCTTCTTCATGGTTTCAGCGGGTTCTGTTGCAAGCTGCCCCTGCTGGGGTCCTTCGAAGGGGTCCTTGGAAAGGCTATCGGATTAGGGTGGGGGTTTTTGCCCTCGACGGAGCCCTTATGGCCCATGAGGTGAACAAGCTGACAGGCGAGGAGGGGGAGCCGCCATCTAGGAGGGGAAGCCTTTCAAGCTGCCAATTTCCACCGGCCGCTAAATTGCCCAGGTTTACCCCGCTGGTAACCTAGCCTCGGTCGGCTGCAGGCGGCGGAAAGACGGTCTCGCTCTCCCTTTAATGCCCTCTATTCGTCTGCGACGTGCTGCCGAAGCCCTGGCGCAGCATCTCCCCCCAGCCCTGCTTGCGGCGCAGGAAGTCCCACCACCCCAGCATGCGCCAGACGTTGTTGATCTGGCGGTAACCGAAGTTCTCCAGCACCGCGCTGGCCGTCAGCCGGGCCAGGTCGCCGGGCTCCGGGTAGCGGTGCAGCTCGATCTCCTCCAGCACCAGGGCCCCCACCGACAGGAATACCCCATAGGCGAAGACGGTGCCGAGGTAGGCCAGGAAGAAGTCCAGTTGCAGCACGCCGGTGAAAAAGAACAGGGGAATCAAAAGGTAGCCCAGAAGCTCCAGCAGCGGCCCGACCACGTCGGAGATCAGTATGTTGGCGTAACCCAACGTGCCAGAAAGCCCGTAACGCGAGCGCAGGACCATGGCGCGGTGCTTGAAGAAGGTCTCCAGGCCGCCGCGCTGCCAGCGGCGGCGCTGGCGGGCCAGGGTGGAAAGGCGTTCAGGGACCTCGGTCCAGGAGACCGGGTCCGGCACGAAGCGGATGGCGTAATCCCGATTCTGGTCCCCCTGCAGGCGGCGGAGCTTGACGATGATCTCCATGTCCTCGCCCACCGTGCCGTGGCTGTAGCCGCCGGCCTCAATGGCGACATTGCGCCGAAAGATGCCAAAGGCCCCGGCGATGAGCATCACCGCCCCCCACTCGCTCCAGGCCAGCCGCGACACGAGGAAGGAGCGGAGGTACTCGTTGATCTGGAAGCGCGCCAGCCAGCTGCGGGGCAAGCCGACCTTAAAGACGCGGCCCAGGCGTACCCCGCAGCCGTTGACGACGCGGATGGTGCCGCCCACCGCAACCACCCGGTCGGGGTCGTCCATGAAGGGCTGCACTGCTCGCAGCAGGGCGTCGTTTTCCAGGAGGCTGTCGGCATCCACCGAGCAGAACAGCGGCATGCGGCTGAGATTGATGCCGGCGTTGAGGGCATCGGCCTTGCCGCCGTTGGCCTTGTCGGCCACCAGCAGGCGCGGATACTGCGGGTTGGCGTACAAGGTTCGGATGGGGGCGTGGGGTACTGCCTCCGGGTAGGCCCGTTCCACCGGTTCCAGGTGGAAGGCGTCTATCAGTGCACCCAGGGTGTTGTCACTGGAGCCGTCGTTGACCACGATCACGTCGAAGTTGGGGTAATGAAGGGCCAGCATGGAGCGCACGCTATCCACGATGCCGGTGCCCTCGTTATAGGCCGGAATGAGGATGGAGATGGGGACGGTTTTCTCGGCGAAGCTCCACCAGACGGAGGGGGTGCCGCTGACCACCCGGCGGCGGCGCAGGGCGCGATAGGCGCTGGCCAGCTGGAAGGTGTAGATCAGATTTTGGGCCACACCGCTGGCCAGGATCAGGATGCTCGCCCACATCCCCGCCAGCAGGACGGTCCCCAGGATTCCTTCCGGCAGCCCTGTCTCGCCGCCCACCAGCTCCGTTACCACAGCCCGTTCTCCGCCAGCACGGATCGGGCCAGAACCTTGGGGTCGGTAGCCTCGGCGGATTCCTCGGCGCGCTGACTGGCCTCCGCTCCGGCGGCTTGTCGGAGCAATTCCAGTCCTTCCGGGCCCAGCTGGAGCAGAGCCTGGGAAGCCCGCAAGCGCACCCACCACTGGGGGTCGGCCAGGGCCTTGGCGATGCGAGGGGCCAATTCCTGTAGGCCGATACGCGAGGCACAAATGATCGCCTGGCCCCGCACGACCCAGCTGGGATCGTCGAGGCCCTCGGCCACGGCGGGGCGCGCCGAAGGGTGACCCAGACTGCCCAGGGCGCGGAAGGCCGCGGCCCGGATATCGGCATGCCCCCCTTCAGTGGCCAACGCCCGGAGCAGGGGGAGCTGGCTCAGGTCCCCAGAGTGACCTAGGCTATCAGTGAGTAAGGCCAGCAGATGATGGTCCGCCTCGGGGTCATGGTTTCCTTCCAGGAAGGTGCGGATCTCCTCCGGTGCGCTTGCCGCCAATTGGCGCAGCAGGGCCTGGAAGCCACGGATGGAAATGCTTTCCGGGTGCCAGGTGCGCTCGAGGATCCGCTCCAGGGCTGGTGCCTGGCCGGCCTCCAGAAGGGCCCGGGCGGCGTCCAGTCGAACATTGAGGGAGCGGTCATTATCCAGGGCGCCCTCCAGGGCGGTACGCGCCTCCCCCTCCAGTTCCGCGAACACCGCGAGCCTCTGCGCCGCCATGGCACGGTCCGGGAGCCTGCCCTTGCGCAGGAGCTTGATCTCTTCGGCCACGGCCCCGCTGCGTTGCAGCAGCTGCGCGAGTCGCTGCGCATCGTCGCCGCGGATGGTTTTGAGCAGATTGTGCCCCAGCTCCATGAGGATCCGGCGGTCGTGGGCGGAGAGCCGCGGCGGCTCCGCGCCTTCCTCCCAGGCGAATAGCTGCGGCTTGAGGGCCGCCCGCCGCTTCTCGTCCCGCCGCTGTCGCCGCCGGAGCCACAGGCGCCGCAGGATCATGAAGGCCATGGCCAGCAGCGACCACAGGGCCAGCCCAAGAGCCGTCCACCAAAAAATCATGAGCATGGGCGACTACGCCTCAGTGTTGCCAAGTCAGTCCGCAGCGCCACGCCTCCCGTTGCCAGCTAGCGGCGTGCTCGCGCTCTTGGTAGGTCAGCCCGCACTCCAGCTGCTGGCGATCGGTGAATTGCCACCCCAGGCCCGCGAAGGCGGTGCGCACCTCCGACGTCCGGAACCCCACCACATTACCGTCCGCGTCGTAGGTCTCATCGGTCTCGTAGGCCACGCTGTAGCCGGCATAGGCCTGCCAGTCAGGATACAGTCGACCGTCCAGGCGCAGGGCGTAGCCGGTATCCCAGTTGGCATCGCTGCCCCGGACCGTCAGAAGCCGCAGGGTGGTCTTCAAGCGCGGCCCGGCGGGGCCGTCCCAAAAGGCCTGTTCCAGAGCGGGCGCCAGGAGCCAGGTGTCGCCGTCGGCGTAGCGGCGATGGCTGACATAGGCGTCCAGGGCCGTGGGGCCCACCGAGTCACTGCCCCCCCGCAGCCGCAAGTTGCCACCTAGCCGCCAGTAGCTGCGGGGAAGAAAATCAGCGCCGCCCGCAACACCCACTTCCCCCCGCAGCCTGCCTCGTTGGCTTAGGGGCCAAACCCCGCCAACACTGACCTGCCGGCCGCTGGTGCCGGCCCGCTCGGCTTGGTGCAGGCGGGCCGTGAGGGTCCCTGAACGGTCGGCGCCAGGTCCGCCAAAGGTATGGGCGATGGCGATTTCGGTGGCTTGCCAGGAAAGCGTTGCATCGCCGATATACACCCGGCTGCGGGAGTGACCGACATCGAAGCGCCAAGGGGTATGGTCCGCGCGCGCCTGGCGGATCTGCTCGAGTCCCTGTTGGGCGCTTTCCGAACCGGGTTCCTTCGCCAGGGCGGTGCGATAGTAGTCTTCTGCGGCGTCCAGATCGCCGCGATAGTAGGCTAGCTGCCCCCGCAGGGCGTGTGCCTCGGCCAGCTCGGGTTCGCGGGCGAGCACGGCGGCCACCTGGTCCACGGCCAGGTTGCGAGCGCCGCGCCAGACGTGCACCCGCGCTAGCCCTAGCAAAATGTCGGTGTTCCTCGGCGAAATCTCCCGGGCCTGACGGAGACGCCGCAAGGCCCGGTCATAGCCGCCCTGGTAGGCCGCGGCCAGACCCCAGCGGCGTAGCGTTTCCGCGTTGCCGGGGTTTCGCTTATGGAGGCGCTTCAGCCGCTTTTCGGCGGTTGGCCACTCGCCCGCGGACCAGGCGGCCTCCACTCGCGCGGCGAGCGTGTCCGCTTCAGTCCGCTCGGGGCCTCCGGCGGGGAGGGCAAGCAGCAGGCAAGCGCCCAGGAGGGCGCCGTTTGGGATCCGGCCTACCGGATTGGAGGGCATTAAAGTCAGGGGCTCGCATTCATGAGGCGGTGCAGGCGCGTGAGTAGCTCTTTCACCATGAAGGGCTTCACCAGGTAGTCGCTGGCGCCCAGGTCGAGGCCGCTAACCACGTCCTGCTCCAAGCTGCGCGCGGTCAGCATCAGGATCGGGATATCGGCTGTGCCGGGATCGGCTTTGAGGGTACGCAGGACCTCGAAGCCGTCAATGCCGGGCAGCATGACATCGAGCAGCAGGGCATCCGGTGGGTTGGCTTGCACGGCCTGCACGGCGATCTCGCCGTCACCAGCCCGCTCCACGACGTAACCGGCCTCCTGGAGCTTGAACTCCACAAGCTCAGCCAGCAGCTCGTCATCTTCTGCCACCAGGATGCGGTTACTCGATGCCATGGCGAGGTTGTGGTTATTCGGCGATGGCAACGCGGTTACGGCCGTCCGTTTTGGCCTTGTAGAGGGCCTCGTCGGCCTGGTGGAGGAGCTGGCTCGCTCCCGCCTCGCCAGAGTCGGGCGCCAGCTCCGCCACGCCCAGGCTCAGTGTGACCAACCCCGCCGCGCTGGAATAGGCGTGGGGGATGGCCAGATCCGCCGCGGCTTTCCGGAACCGCTCGGCGACCTCCATGGAGCCAGGGGCATCCGTGCCGGGAAGCAAGGCCGCGAGCTCTTCGCCGCCGTAACGGGCCACCAGATCCCCCGGCCGCCCGGCTACGCCTTTCACGGCTTGTGCCACCCGTTGCAGGCAATGGTCGCCTGCGCCGTGGCCGTAATGGTCGTTGAAGGCCTTGAAGTTGTCTAGGTCCATCATGATCACTGCCAAATGTTGGCATTCCCGCTGCGCGCGAGGGTACTCTTTGTGGAGCATCTCGTCGAAATAGCGGCGGTTGGGTATGTTGGTTAGGCCATCAATCCAGGCGATATGCTCTAGCTGGTCGGTTTTGTGCTTGAGATCCAGGTGAGTTCGGACCCTGGCACGGACGATGGGAGGATGGAAGGGCTTGGCTATGTAATCCACCGCGCCCAGCATAAGGCCTTTCTCCTCATCGCTTGCCGAATCCCGGGCGGTGACGAAAATGACCGGGGTGTCGCTGGACTGGGGGTCCGCCTTGAGGCAGCGGCACACCTCGTAGCCATCCAAGCCAGGCATCTCGATGTCCAGCAGGATCAGATCGGGTGCTTGCCCGCCGGTGGCGATGGCAAGGGCCTTTTCGCCGTTATTGGCCACCTGGACCCGCGCCTCGTCCTTGATGAGCTTGGCCAGCGCCTGAACGTTGCTGGCCTCGTCGTCAACGACCAAAACCGTCTGCGGCTCGGCTTCACTCATGACAGCTCCATCCCGTTGTCCCCAAGCACGGCATCCAGGTGGGCCAATGCCCCGTCGTGGTCCATCTGTTCCACCAGCTCCCGCAATTGGTGACAGCTTTCCCGGTCCGTTACGCCACCAAGATAGGCAAGAGCCGCTTCCAGGGTGTCTTCCTCGATGAATTCGCTGGCAGCCAGCTGGTTCCGCAGCTGTTTCAGATTCGCTGGATCGCCGCTGCTCGAAGCGTCGCTCTCGTGGCGGTCCAGTGTCCCCAGCGCCTGCCTGGCCTCATGTAGGGCCCGAATCAGCTCTTCCGGGCTGTCCTCGGGAATGGCTTCGCCGGATCTGACGGCGCGATCGATCTCCGTTGCCAACCGCTGAAGGTCCACCGCCGCCAGGTTCCCGGCCGAGCCCTTGAGGGTATGGGCCAGGCGTCCGGCCGCCTCCCGGTCGCCGTCCCGGAGCAAATCGGGTAGGCCGGCGAAGTCGGAATCGAGCTTGTCCCGGAAGCGCAACAGGAGCTTGCGGTAGAAGGCGCTGTCGTTGTCCAAAAGGTAAAGGCCCTGGTCCAGGTCGAAGCTGGGCAAGCTTGCAGGCAGCTCCGGTGCACTCAGAGTGTCCTTATCCGGAGCCTCATCCGGTCCGGCGCCATCGGCAGGGGAGGTGGCAGATAGCCAGCGGCGCAGGCTGGCGTAGAGTTGCTCCATATCGATGGGTTTGCCCAGGTGATCATCCATGCCGGCGGCATTGGCCTTTTCCTTGTCCTCGCGCCGCACCGCAGCGGACAGGGCAATGATGGGCAGGGTCTGGCCCAGGGCCCGGATTTCAGCGGCGGCCTCGAAGCCGTCCATCTCCGGCATCTGCAGATCCATGAAGATCAGGTCGAAATCTTCCTCCTGGACCTTCCGTAACGCCTGAATACCGTTTTCGGCTAAAATCACTTCGGCTCCGGATTTTTCCAACATCCGCAGGGCCACCTCCTGGTTGACCTCGTTGTCCTCGGCCAGGAGGAAACGCCGGCCGGCGAGGGACGGCACCGATACGGCCATTTGCTGCCGAGGATGCCCGCCCTCGCTGCCTTCGGCGTTCATCAAGGCATCGAAGAGGTCGGAAGGGGTGATGGGCTTGGTGAGGAAGGCGCTCAGCTCGCCGGCCTCATTCTCCACCTCGCTTTCATCGTGGGCACTGACCATCAGGATCGGGGGATGGTACTGGGTTAGCTTGCCCTCTTGCCGCATCTGCTCCAGGCGGCGGAGGGTGGCCAAACCGTCCATGCCGCCGGGCATCTGCCAGTCCAGGAAGAGGAAGTCGAATGGGCGCTCGTCGGTCTCGGCCGAGGCTACCTTGTCGATGGCTTCTTCCCCGCTCGCAGCCTCAACGGTGGTATAGCCGCAATTGTGCAGGCTGGCTTTCAGGGCCTGTCGAGCGGTTTCCTGGTCGTCCACGATCAGCACGCGGTGGCCCTGAGTGCGGGGGCACTGAAGCAGATTGGGGTGGCGGTCGCAGATAGACAGCGTCAGAGTGAAAAAGAAGCGCGTCCCCTGGCCCGGTTCCGAATCCACCTCCAAGGCGCCGCCCATGGCGGCCACCAGTTGACGGCTGATCACCAGCCCCAGCCCCGTCCCCCCGTATTGGCGTGTGGTGGAGGTGTCTGCTTGGGCGAAGGAGCGGAAGAGCTTCACCTGCTGCTCCTCGGTCATGCCGATGCCGGTATCGGTCACGCTGAAGCATAGGGTGACCTCTTCTTCCTGGCGCTCTTTGAGCCCGATGTTCAGCGTCACTCCGCCCTCGGAAGTGAACTTGAGGGCATTGCTCAGCAGGTTGGTCAGCACTTGGCTCAGGCGCAAGGAGTCGCCCACCAGCCCCTGAGGTATACCCGGAGCGACATGGAAGGCCAGCTCCAGGCCCTTGCTGGAGGCGGCGGAAGCAAACAGGGTCTGCATCTGTTCGATGACATCCTCGAGCTGGAAGCTGCTTTGCTCCAGCTCCAGCCGGCCCGCCTCGATCTTGGAGAAATCCAGGATGTCGTTGAGGATGCCCAGCAGCATTCGGGACGACTCGGAGATCTTGGTCACGTAGTCCTGCTGCCGGTCGTCCAGGTCGGTCTGCTGGAGCAATTGACCGAGGCCGATGACGGCGTTCATGGGCGTGCGGATCTCGTGACTCATGTTGGCCAGGAATTCGCTTTTGGCCTGGCTGGCCTGCTCCGCTTCATCCTGGGCTTGCTGCATGGTCAGCTCGAGTTCCTTGCGCTCGGTGATGTCCTCGTTGATGCCGATCATCCGCTGGATATCCCCCTTCACGTCACGAATCGCCTGGGCCACAGCCTTGATGGTGCGGATCTCGCCGTCGCCTCGGCGGATCCGGAATTCAGACTCATAGGGCTGGTTGGACTCCAGGCCGTTACGCAAGTCCTGGATGGCCTGTTCCCGGGTGTCCGCCTTGACTGCCTTTACCCAGGTGCCGTAAGAGTGGTCGAAGGTCTCAGGGCTGATCCCGTAGATCCGGAACATGCCGTCGTCCCACTCCAGCCGGCCCGTGGCCGGTGAATAATCCCATATGCCCAGATCGGCCGCGGAAGTGGCCAGCCGCAGACGCTCGGTGAGCTCTCGCCGCGTGGCCTCCGCCTCCTTTTCCGCGGTGATATCGCGGCCGGTTCCGCGGTAGCCCACCAGTTTCCCTTCTTCGTCCAGGATGGGTAGCCCGCTGACGCGCTGTTGCACAATGCTGCCGTCGGAGCGCCGGGAGTGGTGCTCCAGCCCTTGCCAGGATTCCCTTAGCTCCGCCCATTGTGACAGAAGTTGGCGCACCCGCTCGGCGTCCGCTTCGGGCATGAATTCGAAGGGCGAATGGCCCAGAATCTGGTCGCGGGGAAGGCCCAGCACGGATTCGATCGGCTGGGTCACCAGGGTGTAGACCCCCTCGCGATTGATCTCCCAGATGTACTCCCCGGCGGCATTGGCCACATCCAGGAAGCGCCGCTCGCTGGTTTCCAGCTCTCGCTGGACCTCTTTTTGCTCCGCGATGTCGCGGAAAACGGCAAGAAAATAGGTCTTGCCGGCCAGCTCCAGCCGGACTACCGAGACCTTGACGTCGATCTCCGAGCCGTCCTTGCGGCGGTGGCGGGTTTCGAAGTCATCCTGGCCTTGTTCCAGAATTGTCTGCAGGTGGGTCGCCACCTCCTCGGGTGTCTCCTTGGCTTCGATGTCGGCGATGGTGAGCCGGCAAAGCTGCGCCGCCGTGTAGCCGAGCTGGGACAGGGCGGTGCTGTTGAAGTCGGCCGGAAGCCCCGTTTCGGCGTCGATGAGCAGAGTGGCATCGGGGAACAGCTCGAACAGGGTGCGGAACTTGAGCTCCTGTTCCCGGCGCTCGCTGATGTCGTTGATGAGGCCGATGAACTCTCGGGGATTCTCCAGGCCGGTATCGGCAACGGTAAGCTCCATGGGGAAGGTGGTGCCGTCCCGGTGCAGGCCCCAGGCCTCCCGGCCCATGCCGATGATCCGCTCTTCGCCGGTTTCCTCGTAGCGGCGGATATAGCCATCGTGCTGACTGCTGTATGGCTCGGGCATGAGGAGGCTAAGGTTGGCCCCGATCACCTCCGCCGAACCGTAACCGAACATATCTTCGGCGGCTTGGTTGAAGCTACGAATGATCCCCTGGTCATCGGCGGTGATGATGGCGCTACCCGCGGAGTGGAGCAGGGCTTCCATGCGCTGGTTGGAACTTTGTAGGCGGGTTTCCATATCGTGGTTGCGCATGGTGTAGCGGATGGTGCGGGTCAGGCGGTCCGGGTCCAGCTCGTCCTTGGTTAGGAAATCATGGGCGCCCGCATCCAGGGCCTGCATGGCCAGATCCGGGTTTTCCTGGCCAGTAAGTAGAATGATGGGGGTACCTTCCAGCTGCCCCCTAGCTCTCTGAAGGGTCTGCACACCCTGGGAATCGGGCAGGTTGAGGTCTAGCAGAACCACGTCCGCTGCCGATTCCCCCAGGGTTTCGGCTACTGCCGCAAGGGATGGGGCATGGCTTATCTCGAAACGGGGCCCGCCGGTTTCTTCGAGGTAAGCCCGAACCAGGCCGGCTTCGTCCGGTTCGTCCTCCACGAGCAGGACATGGATGGTTTCCGGGAAGGATGCATTCATGGAGAGAAGGCCTCGAAGTCAGCCATTGGAAAGGCATTTTACTATGCCCGATAATAAGGGCCTTAGGTTGTCCACGGAATAGGGCCCCAGGTCCCCGGCTAGCACGCGGCCCATAGAACGGAAAAGCGCACCTGCTGGAAAGTGTGGACCGGGGCCTAAAAATTCGGCCTTCCCCCCCAGGTGCGCTGATGGCCACCATACCCTCCAGGCGTCCCCTGTGGAGGGGGACTTCACCGACGCCGACCTGGTGAACCAGAGCGGCGAGTGGTCTTTGGTTTGGGTGGCCACCGGCCGGGCCTCAGGCGGCACGTTCGCAGTGAAGCGGGGCCGGCCCTTGCCACGCCGCCTACTTGTTGAGATTGACTTACATCCGGGCTGGTGGTCACGGCCACCTGACCCACCTGGAGGCCCTCGCACAGGATCCGGTGCGTCCTTCGGTAATGGTTGGTGAGGTGATGATCACCAAGCGTGGCACGGGGGAGCACTTGGCCCGGTTTGAGCGGTCCTCGAACGATAGGCGGGAGCGGTTTCTTGAGGTTGATGGCCAACAAGGGGAGTGTTGAGGCGGCCCCGTTGGAGCCGGTACCCTTTTATTAACAGGGGGTTGCGTTAGTTCTCAAAAAAACAGAAGGGTTTAAAGGGGGGCTTCTATAGACAACCCCAATATGCCTCAGGGTGAGAAAGTAAACCCTGCGATGCTGGGGGTAAGGTCGGGGGGTCGGTTGTTACTCAGCGGATGAGAAAGGGTCGTCGGGCCGAGCTATTCCCGGCTCTGCGGTTCCAAATAGCCAGGTAGGTCCAGGCTTTTCCAGCCGGCTCGGGGGCTATGGCCTTGTAATTCCTTGCGCCCCCTATGGCGGGCGTGGCTGGAGGGCAAATCGCGCCATTCCCGGATTAGAGCTCGAAAACCCTTGTAAGATATCCTTTGTTCGCCCTTTTTTATCCGCTTGTGTCGTCCCCTGGCACGGGGTTTAGATGACAAGGAGGGGTGTCACCCGCAGCATCGTCCCGCCTTCGCTGTACCACAGGGATAAGATTTGGCCAACGACCGGCCCCAGCAGACCGCTCAAACCGGCGAGATCACCGCCGTCCGCGGCAACGTGGTGGATGCTCGGTTTCCCGCCGGGATCCCACACCGCTACCGGGAGCTGCGGGCGGGCCAAGGCGAGGATGTGGTGCTGGAGGTCCAGACCCATCTGGACGCGGAGACCGTGCGGGCGGTGGCCCTCAACCCCACCCGGCGGCTGGGGCGGGGCCAGCCCGTCCGCGACACCGGTCAGCCCCTGCAGGTGCCCGTGGGGGAGGGGCTGCTGGGCCGGGTGCTGGACGTCTTCGGCGAGCCCATCGACCACGGCGGGTCCCTCGAAGCGGCTCAGTACCGACCCATCCACGGCGAGCCGCTGGATCTGGAGCGGCGGGTGACCACCCGCGAGGTGTTCGAGACCGGGATCAAGGCCATCGACCTTCTGGCGCCCTTGGAGCGGGGTGCCAAGGCCGGTCTGTTCGGCGGCGCCGGGGTGGGCAAGACGGTGCTCATCACCGAGCTGATCCACAATATGGCCGCACGCTATCAGGGCACCAGCCTGTTCTGCGGTATCGGGGAGCGTTGCCGGGAGGCGGAGGAGCTCTACCGGGAGATGGCCGAGGCGGGGGTCCTGGACCGGACGGTGATGCTATTCGGCCAGATGAATGAGCCCCCGGGGGCTCGCGCCCGGGTGGGCCACGCCGCCCTGTCGGTGGCGGAGTACTTCCGGGACGTGGCGCACCGTGACATCCTGCTGCTGGTGGACAACATCTTCCGCTTCGTCCAGGCGGGTATGGAGATCTCCGGGCTCATGGGCCGGATCCCCTCGCGGGTGGGCTACCAGCCCACCCTGGCCAGCGAACTGGCCGAGCTCGAGGAGCGCATCAGCAGCTCCGCCAGCGGCGCCATCACCTCGGTCCAGGCGGTCTACGTCCCCGCGGACGACCTCACCGATCCGTCCGCCACCCATACCTTCGGCCACCTCTCGGCCTCCATCGTCCTCGCCCGCAAGCGGGCCAGCCAGGGGCTCTACCCGGCCATTGATCCCCTGGAGTCGCAGTCCAAGATGCTCAATCCGGCCGTGGTCGGCGACCGCCACTACCGGGTGGCCCGGGAGGTTCGTCGGGTCCTGGCGGAGTACGAGGAGCTCAAGGACATCATCGCCATGCTCGGCATGGAGGAGCTTTCCCGGGAGGACCGGGCCACCGTCAGCCAGGCCCGGCACCTGGAGCGGTTTTTGACCCAGCCCTTCGCCACCACCGAGCATTTCACCGGCAAGCCCGGCCGGTCGGTGGCCCTGGCGGACACCATCGACGGCTGCGAGCGCATCCTAGACGGCGAGTTCGCCGACTTCCCCGAGCGCGCCCTGTACATGATCGGCTCCGTCGACGAGGCGGCCGGGTCGGCGGCGGCTTCCTGAGGAGGCGGGATGGCGGAGCAAGCGTCCATGCGGCTCAAGGTCCTGCTACCTACTGAGGTCCTTCTGGACACTGCCGCCGTGCGGTTGCTGGCCGAGGCCGAGAACGGTGCCTTCGGGCTGTTGCCCCGCCACGTGGATTTCGTCACTAGCCTGACCGCCGGCATCCTGGCCTACGAGGCCCCGGAGGGGGAGGAGGTGAACCTGGCGGTTAACGAGGGCACCCTGGTGAAGTGCGGCCGCGAGGTCCTGGTCTCTACCCGCGCCGCCGTGGTTGGGCCCGATCTGGAGTCGCTGGATCCGGTGATCCGGGAGGAGTTCGCCGTTCTGGACGACCACGAGCGCCGTGCCCGTTCGGCGCTGAAGCGGCTGGAGGCGGGCACGCTGCGGCGGTTCAAGGAGCTGGAGGAGCGCTCCTGATGGGGGAGGAGCCCGAGGAAGGCAACGGCGAGGCGTCGGAGGAAAAGCGCGAGGAGCCCCGCCGGGGCACGCCCGAAGAGCGTTTCCGGGAGACCGTGCGCCGCAAGGCACAGCGGCGTCGGGAATCCCGACAGCGCCCGGAGGACCGGGTCTGGCACTGGTTGGGCATGTTCGGTCTGGTGGGCTGGGCCGTGGCCATCCCCGCCGTGGCCGGGGTGGCCCTCGGCGTCTTGATCGATGGGCGGTGGGAAAGCGAGGTCTCCTGGACCCTTACCCTGCTCTTCGTGGGGGTGGCGCTGGGGTGTCTCAACGCGTGGTACTGGGTCACCAAGGAACGTGAGCGGCATGAGTAGGCAGGGGCTTGGCCCGTTATTCCCAAGGGAGCCGATACGGTGAGCGTTGGCTGGGTCGGATTGGCCCTCGCCCTGGCTGGCGGAATGGGGCTCGGAGGCCTCTATTTCGCCGGTCTGTGGTGGACCGTGCGGCGCCTTCCGGAAACCGGCCATCCGGCGCTTGTCACCCTGGCCAGTCTGGCGACCCGATTGGGGGGCCTGCTGGCCGGCCTCTGGCTGCTGACCGCCGGCGAGTGGCAGCGGGCGGTGGCGGCCCTGGTCGGCATCCTGCTGGCCCGGGTGGTCGTCGTGCGCGTGCTGGGGCCCGCCAGAGCGACGCCGAGGGCGGCATGACCATCACCCCGGATACCGTCATCCTGTGGCAGTGGGGCTGGCTGCACATCAACGCCACCATGGCCTATACCTGGCTGGTCATGGCCCTGCTCACGGTCGGCTCCTGGCTGATCAGCCGGCGCCTTTCCGACGGCGCCGACATCTCCCGCTGGCAGAACCTGCTGGAGGTCCTGGTTACCGGCATCCGGGACCAGATCCGGGAGGTGAGCCGCCAGGAACCGGGGCGCTATCTGCCCTTCGTGGGCACCCTGTTCCTCTACATCGCCACGGCCAACCTCCTCACCATCGTTCCCGGCTACATGGCCCCCACCGGGTCGCTGTCCACCACCACAGCCCTAGCGCTGTGCGTGCTGATCGCGGTGCCGGTGTACGGCATCGCCTCCAAAGGGGTGATCGGCTATCTGCGTAAGTACAGCCAGCCCACCGTGATCATGCTGCCGTTCAACATCATCGGCGAAATCTCGCGTACGGTGGCCCTGGCGGTGCGGCTCTACGGCAACATCATGAGCGGCACGGTCATCGTGGCCATCCTTCTGGGCCTGGCGCCATTGTTCTTCCCCATCGTCATGCAGCTTCTGGGGCTGCTGACGGGGATGATCCAGGCCTACATCTTCGCGGTGCTGGCCATGGTCTATGTCGCCTCCGCCAGCGCTGTGAAAGTGAGGAGTGAGGAGTGAGGAGCACCGTCAAAGGCGTTATCCGCAGATGACGCAGATGGAAAACAAGAAAGCGACAACCGAGCAACCTGGCGCCGGGCCCGAACTTCTCGGGGCCTTGGCTGTGCATCTGTGGCCATCTGCGAAATCTGCGGATAGCGCCTGTCGGTTGGACATTCGCCACCAGGAGGCAGGTCATGGATAGCATGTCCCTGATCGGCATGGTTTCGGTTATAACCGCCGGCCTCACCATCGCCATCGGCTCCGTGGGGCCGGCCCTGGGCGAGGGCAGGGCGCTCGGCCAGGCCCTTGGGGCCATCGCTCAGCAGCCGGACGAGGCCGGCACCATCAGCCGGACCCTGTTCGTGGGTCTGGCCATGATCGAGTCCACGGCCATCTACTGCTTCGTAGTGGCCATGATCCTCATCTTCGCCAATCCCTTCTGGGATCAAGTGACCGCCGGGGGGTGAGCCTTGACCATCGACTGGCTCACTGTAGTGGCCCAGGTGGTCAATTTCCTGGTGCTGGTCTTCCTCCTGCAGCACTTCCTCTACCACCCCGTGGTCAACGCCATGGCCCGGCGGGAGGAGCGCATCGCCAACGAGGTGACCGAGGCCGAGCGCCGGGAGGCGGCCGCCGACCGCGAGGCCGGGCGCTTCCGGGAGATGCAGCGTGCCCTGGACGAGGAGCGCACCAAGCGCCTGGAGGCGGCCGACCGGGAGGCGGAGCAGCGCCGCCAGGAGCTGCTGGACCAGGCCCGGAAAGAGGTGCGCCAGGCCCGCGAGCAGTGGCACGACGATCTGGCCCGTGAGCAGGCGGAGCTGGAGCGCTCGGTCCGCCGCACCACTGCCCGGGCGGTGGCCCGCATCGCCCGCCGTGTCCTGGCGGACCTGGCCGATGCCGAGCTGGAAGGACGCATTATCGAGCGCTTCCTGCAGCGGCTGGACGTTCTGGGCAGCGAGACAGCCCGAGGCCTGCGGGAAGCCCCAGGGCTCACCGTCCGTACCGCCTTTCCCCTGGGTGCCGAGCAGGCGGACAACCTGCGCCGGGAGCTGGGGCAGTGCCTGGGCGGGGATGTGGACCCGGCATTTGATGAGTCCGACGCCATCCTGTGCGGTATCGAGCTCACCGGGGGCGGCCACAAGGTGGCGTGGAGCGTGGACGAGTACCTCGCCGAGCTCGGTGACGCCCTGGAGGGGACGCTGGCGCGCCCGGAGCCCGGCTGAGCCTGCCTGGAGGCATCATGCTGGAAGGTATTGCCAACGACACCCTTGACGCCGTCGATCGGGTGCTGGATGAGCACCCGGCCCGCCTGCGCACGGAGGAGGTGGGCACGGTCACCCGCGTGGGCAGCGGCATCGCCGAGGTTGCCGGCCTGCCCGGGGTGGTCTCGGAAGAGCTGGTGGCCTTCCCGGACGGGATGCTGGGGCTGGCGGTGAACCTGGATCCCGACCGGGTGGGGGTCATCCTGCTGGGCTTGGGCGAGGCCATCACCTCGGGCACGGAGGTCCGGCGCACCGGGCGCCTGGCCGACACCCCCGTGGGTGAGGAGTTGTTGGGCCGGGTGCTGGACGCCACCGGCCGGGTGCGGGACGGCGGACGACCGTTACGGACGGAAGACCGCCGTCCGGTGGAGCGCGACGCTCCAGCCATCATGGATCGGGCCCCGGTGGCGGTGCCCCTGCAGACGGGGATCAAGTCCGTGGACGCCCTGACCCCCATCGGCCGTGGCCAGCGCGAGCTCATCGTGGGCGACCGCCAGACGGGCAAGACGGCGGTGGCCGCCGACGCCATTTTCAATCAGCGGGGCACCGACGTGATCGCCATCTACTGCGCCGTGGGCCAGCGCGGCACGGCGGTGGCGCGGGTGGTGGCCCAGCTGCGCGAGCAGGGGGCCCTGGACAACACCATCGTCATGGTGGCCGCCGGCGAGGAGGCCCCAGGGCTGCAGTATCTGACCCCCTACGCCGCCACCACGGTGGCCGAGTACTTCATGGACCAGGGCCGGGACGTGCTCCTGGTCTACGACGACCTGACCCGCCACGCCCGGGTCTACCGCGAGCTGTCCCTGCTCCTGCGCCGCCCGCCGGGCCGGGAGGCCTATCCCGGCGACATCTTCTACATCCACTCCCGCCTTCTGGAGCGCGCCACCCACCTGCGGCCCGACAAGGGCGGCGGCTCGCTGACCGCCCTGCCGGTGGTGGAGACCCAGGCCGGCGATATCTCCGCCTACATCCCCACCAACCTGATCTCCATCACCGACGGCCAGATCTATCTCTCCCCCGAGCTGTACCGCAAGGGGGTGCATCCGGCGGTGGACGTGGGCAGCTCGGTCTCCCGGGTGGGCGGCAAGGCGCAGCTGCCCGCCTACCGCGAGGTGGCCGGCGAGCTGCGCCTGGCCTATTCCCAGTTCGAGGAGCTGGAGAGCTTCGCCCGCTTCGCCACCCGGCTGGACGCCGACACCCGGGCCACCATCGAGCGTGGCCGGCGGGTGCGGGAGGTGCTCAAGCAGGCGGAGGCCCAGCCCCTGCCCGCCGCGGAGCAGGTGGCGGTGCTCAAGGCGGTCAACGCCGGGGTGTTCGACGACCTGGCGCTGGAGCGGATAGCCGACGCGGAGGCCGCGGTGCGGCGGGCGGCCCGGGAGCAGCTCGCCGAGTGGGCCCGGCGGGTCCAGGCCGGCGAGGTCCCGTCGGATGAGGACTGGGAGCGGGTGACGGCGGTGGCCCGGGAAGCCGTGGCCGAGCTGCCGGAAGCCGGGGAGGGGGCATGAGCCGCCTGGAGGAGCTGCGGGGTCAGCTGGACAGCCTGGCCGACCTCCAGAACATCGTGCGCACCATGAAGTCCCTGTCCGCCGCCAGCGTCCGCCAGTACGAGCGGGCCCAGGAGTCGCTGGCCGAGTATTACCGCACGGTGGAGCTGGGCCTGCAGGTGGTCCTGCGCCACCATCCGGGCCCCATCCCTTGGCGTGGCGGGCCGGCACGGGCGGGGGTGGTGGTCTTCGGCAGCGACTACGGGCTGTGCGGCCGGTTCAACGAGGAGGTCGTGGGCCACGTGCCGGAGCGCATGGCGGGCACCGCCGCCGGAGAGCAGGCCTACCCGGCGGTGGTGGTGGGTCTGCGCGCGGCGGAGGAACTCGCCGCCGCCGGCCAGACCGTGGAGGCCGAATACCTCACGCCCTCCTCCAGCCAGGCCATCACCACCACGGTGCAGCAGCTGCTGGTCAAGCTGGACGAGTGGCAGAGCGAGCGCGGCATCAACCACGTCTATGTGTTCTACAACCGCCAAGTGGGCAGCTCCCGCTACCAGCCCACCGGCATCCAGCTCCTGCCCGTGAACCTTCACCGGTTTCGCCGCCTGGAGGCCGAGCCCTGGCCCACCCGGGTCATCCCTACGTTCACCATGCCTGCCCGGGAGCTCATGGCCTCGCTGCTGCGCCAGTATTTCTTCGTGACCCTGTTCCGGGCCTGCGCCCAGTCCCTGGCCGCGGAGCACAACAGCCGGCTGGCGGCCATGCAGGCGGCGGAGAAGAACATCGACGAGCGCCTGGAGGATCTCACCGGGCAATACCGGCGCGAGCGCCAGGGCGCCATCACCAGCGAGCTGCTGGATGTGGTGTCCGGTTTCGAGGCCTTAACCGGCGGGGAGGAATGAGCCGTGCAGTAGCGTCACCCCAGCAGGCAGAATAGGGATCAAGTCATGCCCGAGCTTCCCGATGTGGAGACCTTCCGCCGCTACCTGGACGCCAACGGTCTGCACCAGACCATCGAGGAGGTGGCGGTGGCCGACGAGCGAGTGGTTAAACGGGCGAGCCCGGCCGAGCTGGCCGACTACCTGCAAGGGCACCGCCTGGAGCGCACCTACCGGCGCGGCAAGCACCTCTTCGCGGCCCTGGACGGGGAGGGCTGGCTGGAGCTGCATTTCGGCATGACCGGGTACCTGGCCTATTACCGCGACCCCGGCGAGGCCCCCGATTACGGCCACGTCCGCCTCGCCTACGCCAACGGCTACCAACTGGCCTTCGTGGACCGGCGCAAACTGGGTTACCTTGCCCCGGTCCGGGACCTTGCGGCCTGCCTGGCGGAGCTGGAGCTGGGCATCGACGCCCTCGATCCGGAGCTGGACGCTGCCGCCTTCCGGGAGCTGGCCAAGGGCCGGCGCGTCCAGGTCAAGTGCTGGCTCATGGACCAGGCCAGCATCGCTGGAATCGGCAACGTCTACTCCGACGAGATCTTGTTCCACGCCGGCATTTACCCGCGCACCCCCCTGCCGGACCTGGATTGGGCCGACCTGGATCGGCTTCACGGGTACATGAGCAATGTCCTTAAGACCGCCACCGACTCCCAGGTCCAGCCAGGAGCAATGCCGGGCGATTTCCTGGTGCCGCTGCGGAAGGTGGACGATGCCGCCTGCCCCCGCTGCGGCACCCCGCTGGCCAAGGTGAAGGCCTGCGGCCGCACTTCCCAGTACTGCCCCACCTGCCAGCCAACCCCCTGAACAAGGGCGCTGCGGCGCAGCGACTGGTAATTTCTGCACCCGGGAAGCGCCCTTTTCCTGAAATCGCCGGCCCGGTCGGGGCGAAGTCATCGAGCCATTCCGGCGAAGGCGAAAGATCGTCGGCCAGCCAGGAAATCCCCTGTGGGAGGGGCTACCAGCCCCGACCACGGGCCGAGCCAACGTCCAACGGCGTCGGGGCTAATAGCCCCTCCCACATCCCCAGCTCTCGGTTAACGGGCATCCCCCGGGACCGGCAGCGCGGACACCTGGGCCAGGCGCGATACCGGAAATCCCTATTCAGCGTCGAAGAGCCTGAATAAGTCCCGTCCTGGAGCCTCCCCCAATAAAAAAGGTTCATCGCGGATTTCCGGGAAAGGCGGCCTGAATTTTGAGGAAGAAG
>NZ_JAZKRM010000044.1:0-18177 GCF_036628635.1 Thiohalorhabdus sp.
GCTCGTGGATGGCCCGGTCCACGGCCGCGAGGTCGTCGGCCAGCAGGGTCTGGAGGTCTTCGATCGCCATGGGGTGCCGCTTGGTTTTTCCGGTCCCGGGGTCCGGGCGGGGCGCCGGGGAGCGCGGGATTTGGGGGAAGCCAGCAAAACCTAGGCAGCGGGGGCCTGCCTGTCAAGACGCCAATTCTGGCAAGACCACCCCGCGCGCGCAAACCCACCGCTACCCCGAGCCGGCCTTGACAAGCGCGCCCGTTCCGGGCACCAAGCACGGTATGGCGCAACAAACCGATCAATCCGACCACGTCGGCCACCTTCGCGCCTTGCTGCGCGAGAACCCCACCCTTTTTCGGGACTACCCGGACCTGCTGGAGGAGCTGGAGCTGGCCCCCGGCGAGGAGGCCAGCGTGGTGGCCCTGGAACACGCCCGGAACCGCCGCCTGGAACGCCGCCTCGGCGAGCTGAAAAGCGAGCTGGAGAAGCTGGTGGAGACGGCCCGGGAGAACGACCGCTTGGCCCGTCAGTTGCACCGCCTCACGGTGGAGCTGCTTGGCTGCGATGACGGCCACGAGCTGGTCCACGCCCTCCTCGAGGGGGTGCGGCAGAACTTCCGGGTGGAGGCAGTGGGCCTGCGCATGGCGCGCGAATGGTTCGCCCCCAACCTGGACGAGCGTTTCCTGGCGCCGCAGCTGTGGGTGCAGAAGCGCTTCGTGGCCTCAAGCAAGGTGATCCTCGGCCCCCCGGAGGATCCCGAGGGGGTGACCGGGCTCTACGGGGAAACCGGCGAAGCGGTGCGCTCTCAGGCCCTGGTCCCGTTGCGCGACGGCACCCAGCTCTTCGGTCTCTTAGGCCTTGGCAGCAGCGAGGCCGATCGCTACACGTCCGGCATGGGCACCGCCTATCTGGAGCGGCTGGCGGAGCTGGCCGAGGCGTTGCTGGCGCGGTATGCCCGGGATTGACGGGGTTAGGCGTGAGGAGTGAGGCGTGAGGAGCAACGGCACCGTCAAAAGCGTTATCCGCAGATGGCGCAGATGGCCGCAGATAAAACCAACGGCGGGGCCCTTTGGTTGGGTTGCGCCTTCATCTGCGTTTATCTGTGGCATCTGCGGATAGTGCCGTTGCCTTTTCTCCTCATGCCTCGCCCCTTCCCCCTCACTACCCAGAGGCAGCGTTGACCGAATCCTGGCTGGAGGCCTTCGCGGCCCACCTGATCGAGGAGCGCGGCCTGTCGCCCCGCACCGTGGCTGGCTACCGCCGTGACCTGGAGGCCTTCCGGGCCTACCTGGAAGGCGTCTCCCTGGAGGCCGCCGGCCGTCAGCAGGTGCGCGGCTTCGTCGGCCACCTCCACCGCCGGGGCCTGTCGCCGCCCAGCATCCACCGCAGCCTGTCGGCGCTGCGCACCTTCTACGCCTATCTCCTCCGCGAGCGCCAGGTGACCGCCAACCCGGCCGAGCAGGTGCCCGCGCCGAAACAGGGCCGGCCCCTGCCGCGCACCCTGGCCCCCGAGCAGGCCCAGGCCTTGATGGCGGGGGGCCCGGCGGAGGGCTTGGAGGTGCTGCGCGACCGCGCCCTGCTGGAGCTGCTGTACTCCTCCGGCCTGCGCGTTTCCGAGGCGGCCGGGCTGGACCTCAGCGGCGTGGACCGCACCGCCGGCGAGGCCCGAGTCATTGGCAAGGGCCGCAAGACCCGGGTGGTGCCGGTGGGGGGCAAGGCCCTGGAGGCTTTGGCGGCCTACCTGCCGGCCCGCGCCGAGCACGCCGCCGAGGGCGAGGCCGCGCTTTTCGTCACCCGCCGCGGCCGGCGCATGTCGGTGCGGACCATGCAGGACCGGGTGCGCCGGCTCTCCGGGGGCGCGGCCTCGCCCCACACCCTGCGCCACAGCTGCGCCAGCCACCTGCTGGAGAGCTCCGGGGACCTGCGCGCGGTCCAGGAGCTGCTCGGCCACGCCAACCTGGGCACCACGCAGGTCTACACCCACCTGGATGTCCAGCACCTCGCCGCCGTCTACGACCGCGCCCACCCCCGCGCCCGCCGCCGGGGCGACGATGTCGAAGTGTCCGACGGCGAAAGTGAGGACTGACCCGCGGCGGCGGAGGGGCTATAATGGCTTTCCGGAAGTTGGCTATGCGCCTTATTCAGGGATGGTGCTTGTGGGAGGGGCTATCAGCCCCGACACGGATTGTAGGCCCTTTCTGTCGCGGCCAATGGCCGCTCCCACAGGACTCGAACCGAATTCCGGCCTGCTCCCTGACCGAACCGGACAGCCAATTTTCGGAAAGCCGCCGGTTTACCCCGGCTCGGCGATCTGCCCGGCCCAAGATCGGCACTGTAGCGCGGTCAGCGATCGCAAGGGGCCTGGAATGGTCGCGGTCGGTGACCGCTCCTACAGGTTCCCCCGATTAGCCTGGAACGGACGGCACCGTTTCGAACACCCTCACCCACGCAGAAAGACGCACGATGGCCGATTTCGACGGCACCACCATCCTGTCCGTGCGCCGGGGCCACAAGGTGGCCATGGGCGGCGACGGCCAGGTGACCCTGGGCGATACCGTCATGAAGGGCAACGCGGTCAAGGTCCGGCGCATGTACCACGAGCGCGTCCTGGCCGGGTTCGCCGGCTCCACGGCCGACGCCTTCACCCTGTTCGAGCGCTTCGAGGGCAAGCTCGACGCCCACCGCGGCAACCTCAAGCGCGCCGCGGTGGAGCTGGCCAAGGACTGGCGCACCGACCGCGCCCTGCGCCGGCTGGAGGCCCTGCTGGCGGTGGCGGACGCCGAGGTGTCGCTGATCCTGTCCGGCAATGGCGACGTCATCGAGCCCGAGGGCGGGCTCATCGCCATCGGCAGCGGCGGGCCCTACGCCCAGGCGGCGGCCCGGGCGCTGTCCGAGCACACCGACATGGGCCCCACCGAGGTGGTCGACCAGGGCCTCAACATCGCCGCCGAGATCTGCATCTACACTAACGCCAACCGCACGGTGGAGGTCCTCGAAGGTGACTGAATTGACCCCGCCGGAGATCGTCCGCGAACTGGACAAATTCATCGTCGGCCAGCGCGACGCCAAGCGCGCGGTAGCCGTGGCCCTGCGCAACCGGTGGCGGCGCAACCGCCTGGACGCCGAGTTGGCGCAAGAGGTCACGCCCAAGAACATCCTCATGATCGGCCCCACCGGGGTAGGTAAGACCGAGATCGCGCGGCGTCTGGCCACCCTGGCCAATGCGCCGTTTCTGAAGGTGGAGGCCACCAAGTTCACCGAGGTGGGCTACACCGGCCGCGACGTCGAGTCCATGGTGCGCGACCTCACCGAGCAGGCGGTGCAGATGGTGCGCGACGAGGCCAAGGCCGATGTGCGCCGCCGCGCCGAGGACGCCGCCGAGGAGCAGCTGCTCGACATCCTCCTGCCGTCGCGTGAGGAGGGCGACGCCAAGGAGACCGACACCCGCCAGAAGTTCCGCAAGATGCTGCGCGAGGGCCAGCTCGATGAGCGCGAGGTGGAGATCGAGGTGGCAGAAAGCGGCTCCAAGTACCAGATGATGGTGCCCCAGGGCATGGAGGAGATGGGCTCCCAGCTCCAGGAGATGCTCCAGGGCATGGGCGGCGGCCGCACCAAGACCCGCAAGGTGACGGTCAAGGAGGCCTTCCAGATCCTCGCCGATCAGGAGGCGGCCAAGCTGGTGGACGAGGAGGATGTCCGGGAGCGTGCCCTCAAGCGGGTGGCCAACCACGGCATCCTGTTCATCGACGAGCTGGACAAGGTCGCCGGCTCCAGCCAAGGTTCCGGCGGCGGCAGCCCGGACGTCTCCCGGGAGGGCGTGCAGCGCGACCTCCTGCCGCTGGTGGAGGGCTCCACCGTATCCACCAAGCACGGCATGGTGGACACTGACCACATCCTGTTCATCGGCT
The DNA here is from genome assembly GCF_036628635.1 of Thiohalorhabdus sp. Classification (GTDB taxonomy): domain Bacteria; phylum Pseudomonadota; class Gammaproteobacteria; order Thiohalorhabdales; family Thiohalorhabdaceae; genus Thiohalorhabdus. Next base: position 3,900 of record NZ_JAZKRM010000044.1, read on the forward strand.
CCGGGGCCTTCCACTTTTCCAAGCCGAGCGACCTCATCCCCGAGCTCCAGGGTCGCCTGCCCATCCGGGTGGAGCTGGACGCCCTGGGCACGGAGGACTTCGTGCGCATCCTAACCGAGCCCCAGGCGGCGCTAACCCGGCAGCACACCGCCCTGCTCGAGGCCGAGGGTGTGGGCCTCGAGTTCACCGAGGATGGCCTGCGGCGCATCGCCGAGGCGGCCTTCGAGGTCAACGAGCGCACCGAGAACATCGGCGCCCGGCGCCTGCACACGGTCATGGAGCGGCTGCTGGAGGAGGTCTCCTTCGATGCCGCCGAGCGCAGCGGCGAGACCCTGACCATCGACGCCAACTACGTCAACGACCACATCGGCGATCTGGTCACCGACGAGGACCTGTCCCGCTACATCCTATGAGTGAGCAAACCGGATACACGCCCGCCGATACGGCCCACATCCTCAACGAGGCCCTGCCCTATATCCGCCGCTTCCACGGCTCCACCATCGTCATCAAGTACGGCGGCAACGCCATGGTGGACGAGGGGCTCAAGGAGAGCTTCGCCCGGGATGTGGCCCTCATGAAGCTGGTGGGCATGAACCCGGTTATCGTCCATGGCGGTGGCCCCCAGATCGGCAAGACCCTGGAGGAGATGGGGCGCGAGACCGAGTTCGTGGCCGGCCAAAGGGTCACCGATGCCGACACCATGGAGGTGGTGGAGATGGTGCTCGGCGGCCGGGTCAACAAGGAGATCGTCCACCTGCTTAACCGCCACGGCGGCAAGGCCGTGGGGCTGTCCGGGAAAGACGGCGGCCTGATCTCGGCGCGCAAGCTGCAGGTGACCCGCGAGGACCCCGGGGCCGACGCCCCCGAGATCCTGGACGTGGGTCTGGTGGGCGAGGTGGAGGCCATCGACCCCTCGGTGGTCCAGACCCTGGACACCGGCAGCTTCATCCCGGTGATCGCCCCCGTCGGCACCGGCCCCGAGGGCGAGACCTACAACATCAACGCCGACCTGGTGGCGGGCCGGCTGGCGGAGGAGCTGGGCGCCGAGAAGCTGGTGCTGCTCACCGACGTGCCCGGCATCGAGGACGGGAAGGGGAACCTGCTAACGGGCCTGAACCGGGAGCAGGTGGACGCCTACATCGACGATGGCACCATTGCCGGGGGTATGCTGCCCAAGGTCCAGTGCTGCCTGGACACCGTGGCCGGTGGCGTCCACAGCGCCCACATCATCGACGGCCGGGTGGACCACGCCCTGCTGCTTGAGGTGTTCACCGACGCCGGGGTGGGCACGTTGATCCGTGGCGAGGCGCCCGGGATCGAATGACCTGACGGTCCATGAAACCTTCGAGGGGGCAAGCGGTGGCGAAAAAAGGGCAACGGCGGGACGAGATCCTGCAGGCGCTGGCGCGCATGCTGGAGTCCAACACCGAGGGCCGTGTCACCACGGCCGCCCTGGCCGATGAGGTAGGGGTTTCAGAGGCCGCGCTGTATCGCCACTTCGGCTCCAAGGGCCAGATGTTCGAGGCCTTGGTTGAGTTCATCGAGGAAAGCCTGTTCTCCCGGGTGAACCGCATCCTCGAATCGGAGGAGGCCCCGGACGACCAGTGTGAGCAGATCCTGCGCCTGTGGCTGGGCTTCGCCGCCAAGAATCCCGGCCTCGCCCGGCTCATGCTCGGTGAATCGGTCCAGGGCGAGTCCGACGCCCTCAAAACCCGGGTCAACCAGCTCATGGAGCGGTTGGAGACCCAGCTCAAGCAGCTGCTCAAGCAGGCCCGCGTCCAGTCCCGCCTTTCCGCCGACACCGATGCCCTTGCCGGTGCCAACCTGCTGGTGGCGGTGGTCCACGGCCGAATCAATCAGTATTCGCGCTCGAACTTCCGCAACGATCCCACCGAGCAGTGGCCGGCGCAGTGGGCGATCATCCAGGCGGGGTTGTTCCAGTAAGGCAAGTGTTCAGTGTTCAGTTAACGGCCAAAGGCGCCGTTTGGAGGTTTTTGTTCACTGGCAGGTCGCCGGGCTCCTCCCTGCCGATTGCAAAACCTGTCTCCTCCCCCATCCTCTTCTTACTGAACACTCAACACTGAACACTCAATTCGTAATCCGGATCCCCACCTCTTCAATCTCCCCGTCCAACCAAAACGCCCGCACCCGCCACTCCCCCCCTTCCCGCCCAATAATCAGGTGGACCACTTCCGGATACTGGTTCGCGGCGATGTCGGTGGCGCTGGGATAGGGGGGGCTGCAGGGGTGGGAGTGGTAGATGGCCACCAGCTCTTGGCCCGTCTCCCGCAGGTGGCGCATGGCAGCAATGAGCTCGGCCGGGGCCATGTCGAAGGCGTCGGGGCGATGGACGGCGTTGGGGACCGGAAGCTGCTCGTCGGCTCGGCCATCGCGGCCGCCGAGCAGGCCGCAAACCTCCTCATCCGGGGAGGCCGCGGCCGCGCCGATCAGCTCTCGGTGGAGGCGGGCTGGAAGGCGGAGCACGCCGGGCATTGGGGGTCCCGGGCCAGTCCGATGGTGCGGAAGTCCATGGTCAGGGCGTCCATGAGAAGCAGGCGGCCGGCCAGGCCCTCGTCAATGCCGGCCAGGCGCTTGACTGCCTCGATGGCCAGGGCGGTGCCGATCAGGCCGGCGGCGGGACCGAGCACGCCGGTTACCGAGCAGCGCTCGGTGTCGTCCGCATCCGGGGCCTCGCGGTAGGTGCAGCGGTAGCAGGCGCCGAAATCAGGGCGGTCGAAGGGCAGGGTCATGACCTGGCCCTCCATGCGGATTACTGCGCCGGTCACCAGGGGCGTGCGGGCCCGCAGGCAGGCGGCATTGGCGGCGTAGCGGGTGGCGAAGTTGTCGCTGCCGTCCACCACCAGATCGGCTTCGGCCACGGCCTCGTCCAGGTCCTCGCCCTCGAGGCGGGCAGGCACGGGGGTTACCCGCACCTCGGGATTGAGCCGGTACAGCGCGGCCGCCGCCGATTCGGCCTTGTTCCAGCCCACCCGGGATTCGTCGTGGATCACCTGGCGATGGAGGTTGGTGACGTCCACCGCATCGGCATCGGCGATGGTCAGCTCCCCTACCCCGGCCCCGGCCAGGTACAGCGCCGCCGGGGCGCCCAGGCCGCCGGCACCGATCAGCAGGACGCGGCTCCCCAGCAGGCGCTGCTGGCCCGCCACCCCGATGCGCGGCAGCAGGATCTGGCGGCCGTAGCGGTTGAGCTGATCGTCGGTGAGCTCGGCCATGAAAGGCCCTTCCAGCGGGGCTTTTAACCACGGAGAGCACGGAGGAAGACAGGAAGCGGCTTTACCAAAGTCCAACATTCAGCGGCATTTGCCTTTTCCCGCCATCTTGCCTTTTATTGGCTATCCGGTTCGTTCTGGAAGAATGTCGGAATTGGGTCCGGGGTCCTGTGGGAGCGGCCATTGGCCGCGACAGAAAGGGCCTCCGATCCCAGTCGGGGCTGGTAGCCCCGCCCACAAGCACCCTCCCTGAATGCGGCGGATAGGCAGCTGCCTGTTTCCGTGTTCTCCGTGACCTCCGTGGTTGCATGCAGTGTGAGTCGTGCCCGGGGATATCGGTAGCATCACGCCCTTGGAATGCGTCTTCACCCGCCGGTTCCGGGCCACCGCCCCTCCACGATGCGCTCCCGGCCGCCGTAGTCGCGATGCACCGCCACATCGGCGAACCCGGCCTCGGTCAAAAGGGCCTTAACTGTCTCGCCTTGGTCCCAGCCGATCTCCAGCACCAGCCAGCCGTCCGGCTCGAGGTGGTTCGGCGCCTCGGGCACGATGGTGCGATAGGCGTCCAGGCCGTCGGCGCCGGCGGCTAGGGCCTCGCGGGGCTCGGCGGCGACGTCGCCGGCCTCCAGGTGGGGGTCGGCCTCGGGGACGTAGGGGGGATTGGCGACGATCAAGTGACAGGTCCGGTCGGCCACGGGACCGAACCACTCCCCGTCCAGCACCGTCACCCGCTCGCCCAGGCCCAGCTGCTCCATGTTCGCTCGAGCCAGGGCGGCCGCCTGGGGACTGGCCTCCACCGCCTCTACCCCGGCCTCGGGTCGTTCGCTGGCGAGGGCGCCCGCGATGCAGCCGGTTCCGGTGCCCAGGTCGAGGACACGGACAGGCTCGGATTCGACCAGATGGGTGAGCGCTTGCTCCACCACCGCCTCGGTGTCCGGACGCGGGATGAGGGCCTCGGGACCGGTCTTCAGCGGCAGAGACCAGAACTCGCGCTCACCCAGGAGATGGGCCACGGGACTGCCGGCGGCCCGGGCCCGCACCAGCTCGCGGTAGGCATCGCGCTCGGCGGGGGAAAGGGGCCGGTCGGGGTCCATGTAAAGCCGGATGCGCTCCATGCCGCCCAGGGCGTGGCACAGCAGCAGCTCGGCATCTAGCCGGCCGGTGTCGCTTCCGGCCCGGCTCAGGTGGTCGGCGGTCCAGTCCAGGACGTCGCGCACCGTCCAGCTGCCGGCCATGGGCTCAAGATTCCAGCTGGGCCAGCTGATCGGCCTGGTGCTCGGTGATGAGCGGGTCGATGACCAGGTCCAGGTTGCCCTCCAGGACTTGGTCCAGCTGATAGATGGTGAGGTTGATGCGGTGGTCGGTGATCCGCCCCTGGGGGAAGTTGTAGGTGCGGATGCGCTCGGAGCGGTCGCCACTACCCACCAGCGAGCGCCGGGTATCGGCCCGTTCCTGCTCGGCGCGCTGGCGCTCGGCCTCGTACAGCCGCGCCTGCATCACCTTCATGGCCTTGTCCCGGTTCTTGTGCTGCGATTTCTCGTCCTGACAGGAGACCACGGTGCCCGTGGGCAGGTGGGTCAGGCGCACCGCCGAATCGGTGGTGTTGACGCTCTGGCCGCCCGGGCCGGAGGCGCGAAAGATGTCCACCCGCAGATCGTTGGGGTCGAGGTTGACCTCGACCTCCTCGGCCTCGGGCATGACGGCCACGGTGCAGGCCGAGGTATGGATGCGGCCCTGGGTCTCGGTTTCGGGCACCCGCTGAACGCGGTGGCCGCCGGATTCGAACTTGAGCCGGGAATAGGCCTTGTCGCCGCGGACCTGGAGAGTCACCTCCTTGAAGCCGCCCCGCTCGCTCTCGCTCGAGGACATGACCTCGGGCTTCCAGCCGCGCGATTCGGCGTACTGGGTGTACATCTTGAGCAGGTCGCCGGCGAAAAGCGCCGCCTCCTCGCCGCCGGCGCCGGCCCGGATCTCGATGAAGACGTTCTTCTCGTCGTTGGGATCGGCGGGCAGCAGCTGGCGCTGCAAGGTGTCTTCCAGCTCGGCCATCTTGGCATCGGCCTCGTCCAGCTCGGCCCGGGCCATGTCGCCCAGCTCCGGATCGTCCAGCAGGTCTCTGCTCTGTTCGGCGATCTCCTGCCAGTGCTCGTACTCGCCGAAGGTCTTCACTACCGGTTCCAGGTCCGAGTACTCCTTGGACAGGGCTTGGAACCGCTCGATGTGCTCCATCAGCGAGGGCTCGGAGAGCAGCTGGGACAGCTCCTCCAGCCGGTTGCGCGCCCCCTCCAGTTTTTCGCGGATGCCTTCCTTCATGAATCCTCTTCGAGGCGGAACAGCTGATGGGTGGCCTCGATCAGCTCCTCGCCGTTGCCGTTCTCGCTCATCTCGCGCAGTTGCAGGGTGGGGTCGTGGAGGAGCTTGCTGACCAAAGCCTGGGAGAACTTGTCCAGGGCGGTCTCGATCTCCTCGGGGACATGGCCCAGGCGCTTGCGGGTCTTCTCCAGCTCCTGCTCGCGAATGGCCTCGGCCTTGGCCCGCATGGCCTTGATGGTGGGCACTACCTCTTGATTGGCCAGCCATTTCATGAGCTCGGCCACGGTGCCCTCCACGATCTCCTCGGCGTGCTCGGCCTCCTTGCGGCGGGCCTTGAGGTTCTCCTCCACCACCGCGTCCAAGTCGTCCACGGAGTAGAGGTAGACCCCGGAGACTTTCTCGGCTTCTTCAGGGATGTCGCGGGGCACCGCCAGGTCCACCACGAACATGGCTTGGCGCTTGCGTTTCTTCTGGGCGGCGTCGAGCCAGGCCTTTTCTACCACCGTGTCCGGGGCGCCGGTGGAGGAAACCACCACGTCGGCCTCGCCTAGGGCGTCGGCGATGCCCTCCAGCCCCAGCGCATGGCCTTCAAGCTCGCCGGCGAGCTCTTCGGCCCGCTCCCGGGTACGGTTGGCGACGAAGATAGAGGGAACGCCGGCGTCCCGCAGATGCCGCCCTGCCAGCTGGATGGTCTCGCCGGCACCGATCAGAAGCACCCGGGACCCGGATAGGTCGCCGAATATGCGGCGGGCCAGCTCCACTGCAGCGTAGCTCACCGACACCGCTTGGCCCCCGATGTCGGTCTCGCTGCGAACCCGTTTGCCCACCTTGAAGGCGTTGTGAAAGGCCCGGTTGAGCAGAGGGCCCAGGCTGCCGATATTGTAGGCCCGTCGGTAGGCCTCCTTGAGCTGACCCAGGATCTGGGGCTCGCCCACCACCAGGCTGTCCAGGCTGCCTGCAACGCGGAACAAATGGGTGACCGCCTCGCGGTCGGTGTAGGCGTAGAGGTGGGGGCGCAGCTCCGCTGGGTCGATCTGGTGAAAGGTGGCAAGCCAGCCGATCAGGGCCTCCCGACCGGCGTCCGGGTGGCTGACGACGCAATAGCACTCCGTCCGGTTGCAGGTGGACAGGATGGCACCCTCCCGGACGGCCGGCTGCTGGGTGAGGTCCAGCAGGGCATCGGGGAGGGATTCCGGCCCGAAGGAGACCTGCTCCCGGAGATCAACCGGGGCCGTCTTGTGGTTAACGCCTATGGCGAGGATATGCATGGAATTCGCTGTTTTGCAGCGGCGAGCACTGCTCCGTGTCGACGGCGGAAACGCCCTTGCCGGACCCTTTCAAACGCCACCGGAAGGCGGTCGCCCGATGCGTTTCCGTGACCGAGCCCGCAGGAAAGGGCCCGACAACCGTAAAATAGTGCGTTATCGACCGATTAAGTTCAAGCGCAGCCAGCGACCCGGCCGGGCCGCTTTGGACACCCTATTACCTCTGTGGGACAATCCAGCACCAGATGGGATCCGTCCCGGCCGCGAGGGCAAGCGCGCTCGCCGGCACCCAGTCCGCGCCAACCCGCCGGGCGCGGTTTATAGGGAAACAAAAGCCTCTTCCACGCCCAGTCCCCCTAACTGGCCATTGGACACTGCCCCCGTGAGTCCGCGACTCCCGCTAGCCCGTTTCATTGCCTTCGGCCTTTTGGTCGGCCCCCTCATCGGCTGTCAGACACCGACTCCGAGCCAGGAGGCCCCGGCGCCCGCAGCCCCCGAAACCTCCCGGCCTCAGGCCGAGGCCCCCTACCGCTACGCCCTGTTCACCTATCTTGCCGCCCAGCTTGCCCGCCAGGGAGGTCATCCCGACGAGGCCGCTCCCTGGTTCGCCCGTACTGCCGAGGTAACAGGCCGGGCCGAGCTGTACGGCGAAGCGGTGCACGCCGCCCTGAAAGCCGACAATGGGGAGGCGGCGGCCACCTATGCCAAACGCTGGCGGAAAGCCGCGCCGGATGAGCCGAAATCACTGCTTGCCCTGGCCCGCGCTCGGGTCCAGCAGGAGGACGCTGAGGGGGCCGCCGAGGCGGTCGCACGGCTGGTCAGTGCCCATCCCCGTGCCGAAGAGGTGCTGTTAAGCACCGGCAAGCGCTTGGCGGAAGCTGGAGGGGTCCAAATGGCGATGCAGGCCCTTCGGGGCGCGGGCGAAGCCCACTCCGACAATGCCGCAGCCCACCTGGCCTATGGCCACTTTTTAACCCGCCTGCGCCAGCAGCAGGCTGCGGTGGAGGCGCTCCGAAGGGCGCGCGAGCTGCGGCCCGAATGGCAGCTGGCCGTGGTTCAGCTGGCCCAGGCCCTGCCGGCCAACGAGGGTTTGGCGGTCCTCCGCGATTTCCTGGCCGGTCATCCCGACGCCTTCCAGCCCCGTCTGCGCTTTGCCCAAGGTCTGCTTGCTACGGACCGCCCGAGCGAAGCGGAGCAGGTCTACACCACTCTGGCCGGGGACCACCCGGAAGAGGCCGAGGTTTTCATGGGGCTCGGTTTGGCCCGTTTCCATCAGGAGAAGTGGGTGGACGCCGCGGAGGCCTTCCGCCGGGTGCTGGTTCTCGATCCGGGTAACAATGCCGCGCTTTACCACCTCGGCCGGGTGGCCGAGGCCCAGGAGGACTACGCCGGAGCGGCCGCCCATTACAGCCGGGTCCACAGCGGTCGTTACACCCAGGAGGCCCGCCTGCGCGAGGCCATGGCCGCCGTCCAGACCGAGGACTTGGAGAGGGCCCTGCAGTTGGTCCGCCAGCTGCGCGCCTTCCAGCCGGAAGAGCCCGAATATTATCGGCTGGAGGCTCGCATCATGGCCGAGATGGACCAGGTCAAGGCGGCCGAGAAGTTGGCCGACCGGGGTCTGGACAAGCATCCCCAGAACGTGGATCTGCTCTACACCCGCGCCCTTATCCGCGACCAGCGGGGTGACTACCAGGGCATGGAAGCGGACATCCGGCGCGTAATCGAGCAGCGTTCCGATGAGGCCCGGGCCTACAATTTCCTGGGCTACAGCTTGGCCGATCGCGGTGTGCGTCTGGATGAGGCTCTGGAGCTCATCCGCAAGGCCAACGACCTCGAGCCGGAAGCGGGTTACATTCTGGACAGCCTGGGCTGGGTCTATTACCGGATGGGAAAACTGGATGCGGCCGAGCGTAATCTCCGGCATGCGCTAAAGCGCACGCCGGATGACCCCAAAATCCTCGCCCATTTGGGCGAGGTCCTGGAGGCTCGGGATCGGCCCGGTGAGGCTCGGCAAGTGTGGCAGCAGGCCTTGGAAAAGGTCGAAGTCGGCTCCCAGCTCGGCCGCGAGCTTCGGCGTCGCCTGGGCGAGGGGCAGGCCCAGTGAGGGCCCCCCTGCCCCACCTTTGGTGGGCTGTCTTACCGATCCTGTTGGCAGGTTGTGCCGGGATCCAGCTCCCAGAGCCGGCAGCCAACCGGGACCAAGCCGTGGCCGCCTACAAGGAGCGGGTGGATCGGCTGTCGAAGCTGGTGGGCTGGCGTTTGGATGGGCGGGTTGTGGCCAAGGGGCCGGGCGAGAGCGGGCAGGCCCGCATCCGCTGGAGCCGCTCCGACAGGGAGGGGCGGCTGGCGGTTCGTAACCCCTTCGGTCAGACCATTCTGGAAATGCGCAACGGACCCCGGGGGCTTCGGTTGCGGGATGCCCAGGGCGGAGTTTTCCGCGGTGACCGAGCCCACACTGTCCTGCGCGAACGGCTGGGCTGGCGGGTTCCCGTTGGTCGGCTGGCAGACTGGGCCCTAGGCCTGGGGCGTGGCGAGGGCGTGCCGGCCGATCTCGACGCCAACGGCCGGCCACGCCACCTTGCGGCTGATGGCTGGACGGTGACCTTTAGCGAGTATATTCAGGTGGATGGACTGTCGCTGCCGCAATCCATGCTTGTTAGCCGTGACGAAATGCAGCTACGCATTCGGGTGCAGGAGTGGCATTTGCAGTGGCCCGACGGCAGCCGGCCGGGGCAACAGGCGTGAGCGCCGCCCCTGCCGCGGGCACCGAGCCCCTGAGCGGCCCTGGGTGGCAGGGTGACGAGCACCTGCTGGCACCGGCCCCCGCCAAGCTCAATCTCTTTTTGCACATTACCGGTCGCCGCAGCGACGGCATGCACGAGCTGCAGACCCTGTTCCAGTTTCTGGATTGGGGCGATCGGCTTCGCTTCGAGCCCCTTGAGGAACAGCTCATCGAACGGGCCGTGGGGGTAGCCGGGATCGCGCCCGACCAGGACTTGGTTCTGCGCGCCGCCCGCCTTCTGGCGGCGCATACCGGCTACCCTGGCGGCGTTCGCGTGGCGGTGGACAAGCACCTGCCCGTGGGTGGCGGCCTGGGCGGCGGTAGCAGCGATGCGGCTACCACGTTGCTGGTACTCAACCGGTTGTGGGGGGCAGGCCTGGGCCGTGACGAGCTGGCCGTCCTGGGCGCCGAGCTCGGCGCCGATGTGCCGGTGTTCATCGGAGGCCGGGCCGCCTGGGCCGAAGGCGTGGGGGAGCAGCTGACCCCGGCTGGGGATATCGCGGAGCCCTGGTATCTGGTGGTTTGGCCCAAGGGCGTGCAGGTGGACACGGGCAAAGCCTTCGGTGACCCGAACTTGACACGCCATCACCCCCTGGTGACAATAGAGGACTTTTCTCGCGGGCGTTGTGACAATGATTTCGTGGCCGTGGTGGAGCGCCGCCATCCCGATATCGCCCGCATCCGGGAATGGCTGGAAAGCCTCGCGCCAACCCCGGGCCGGTTGACCGGTTCGGGGGCCTGCCTGTTCGCCGCCTGTGCCAGCTACGAGGAAGCGGCGGCGCTGCGCGCTCGGGCTCCCGAGGCCTGGGGTGCTGCTGTGGCGCGCGGTTGCAATCGGCACCCATTGGCCGATTGGGCCTTCCCGGAAGCCGCTGAATAGCGGGCGATGCCTTTAGCGAGTGCAACTGGGGCGTGGCCAAGCGGTAAGGCACCGGATTTTGATTCCGGCATTCGCAGGTTCGAATCCTGCCGCCCCAGCCAATTGGCCGCAAACAATGGCCGCAGGGCCAACCCCTGCGGCCATTGTGCCGTTCCCCCTTACCGGTCTCCCGAAGCCGACCGCGCGGATCAACCACGGAGCCTCCCTGGATGGCCAACAGCGATCTGGCCCTGTTTTCGGGCAATGCGAACCGCCCGCTGGCTGAAAATGTGGCCCACCACCTGAATGTGCCCCTGGGCGAGGCGGATGTTGGCATGTTCAGCGATGGCGAAGTGTATGTGGAATTTCTGGAGAACGTCCGAGGGCGCGACGTATTCGTGATCCAGCCCACTTGTTCGCCGTCCAACGACCACCTGATGGAGTTGCTGGCCATGCTCGACGCCCTCAAGCGGGCATCGGCGGCTCGTATCACCGCGGTGGTTCCCTATTACGGCTATGCCCGCCAGGATCGCCGCGCCACCGGCCGCACCCCCATCACCGCCAAGCTGGTGGCGGACGTGATTACCACCGCCGGTGCCGACCGGGTGCTGACCATGGATCTGCACGCTGATCAGATCCAGGGCTTTTTCGATATGCCGGTGGACAACATCTATGCCTCGCCGGTGCTGCTGGGGGAGTTGCTCCGACTGGAGATGGAGAACCTGGTGGTTGTCTCTCCGGACGTTGGCGGGGTGGTCCGGGCTCGGGCGTTGGCCAAGCGCTTGGATGCCGAGCTGGCCATCATCGACAAGCGCCGGCCACGGCCCAACGAAGCTCAGGTGATGCACATCATCGGCGATGTCGAGGATCGCAACTGCGTTATCGTCGACGATATGGTGGATACCGCCAACACCCTGTGCCGCGCCGCCACCGCGCTCAAGGACAAGGGCGCGCGCTCGGTGATGGCGGCGGTGACTCACCCGGTGCTCTCGGGCGAGGCCATGGACAATATCGAGAGCTCAGGGCTAGATACCATGCTGGTGACCGACACCATTCCGCTGAACGACAAGGCGGCGAACAGCACCAAAATCCGGGTGCTGTCCGTTTCCGAGCTCCTGGCCGAGGCCATCCGCCGGGTCAATGACGAAGACTCGGTTAGCTCTTTGTTCCCCGAATAAGGGCGGCCGGCAGCGCACCGAACTTACGAATCAAGCGATCGCGAGGCGATTCACCCATGGCGGATTACTCCCTAACCGCAGTCGAGCGCAACCAGAAGGGCACCCCCGCTAGCCGCCGCATGCGGCGCGAGGGCTGGGTCCCGGCCAATATCTACGGAGCCAGCAAGGACCCACACATGGTGGCAATAGGCGAAAACGAGCTCCTCCAGCTGATGGAGGATGAAGGCTTCTTCTCTAGCCTGATCAGCCTCGAGGGTCTCAACGAGCGCCAGGATGTTTTGGTGCGGGAAGTTCAGATGCACCCCCACAAGCCCAAGGCCATGCATGTGGACTTCCAGCGGGTCAAGGCGGACCAGATGCTGACCCTCAACGTGCCGGTGCACGTCTCCGGCCAGGAGGGCGCCCCGGGCGTTATCCAGGGCGGCACGGTGTCGCAGCTGATCCACGATGTCGAGGTCACCTGCCTGCCCAAGAACATCCCCGATTATCTCGAGATGGATGTGGGCACCATGGAGATCGGTGACACCCTCCACCTTTCGGATATCAAGGCGCCCGCGGGCGTGGAGATCAACGTCGATCCTGAAACCGACCAGCCGGTAGTGAGCGTGGTTGGCACCAAGCCCGAGCTCGAGCCCGCCGTTGCCGAGGAAGCCGAGGAGACCGCCGGCGAGGCCGAATCCGGCGAGGAAGAGGAAGAGTAGAGACCGCTCGTGGTGCGCCTGGTGGTCGGTCTGGGCAACCCCGGTACCAAGTATCGGGGAACCCGCCACAACATCGGCTTCGTCTGGGCCGATCGGGTGGCGGCCCGTCTCGGGATCAAATGGTCCGGCCAACGACGCTATCAGGCCGAGGTAGCCGAATGGCCGCTAGACGGGCATTTGGTCTGGGCAATGAAGCCCCAGACCTACATGAACCACAGCGGCCGAGCGGTTGCCCCCTTCGCCCGTGCCAAGGGCATCGAGCCCGAGTCCATTCTGGTGGTGCACGACGAGCTCGACCTGCCGCCCGGAACCGCCCGCCTCAAGGCCGGTGGTGGCCATGGTGGCCACAATGGCCTGCGCGACCTGGTGGAAGAGCTGGGCACCAAGGATTTCCTGCGGCTGCGCTTAGGCATCGGCCATCCCGGGGACCGCAGCCAGGTCACCCCGTACGTGCTCGGCCGGGCGGCCCCCGAGGAGCGCCAAGCCATGGAGGCGGGCATGGACCGCGCCGCCGAGGTGCTGCCCGACCTAGCCGCCGGCAACTGGCAGCGAGCGGTGAACGATCTGCATTCCCCAACCCCCTCGGACTCCTGAGCCCTGATTCACATCTCTAGCAAACCGGACCATTCATGGGATTCCAGTGCGGCATCGTGGGCCTGCCCAATGTCGGCAAGTCCACCCTGTTCAACGCCCTAACCCGGGCCGGCATCCAGGCCGAGAACTACCCCTTCTGCACCATCGAGCCCAACGTTGGCGTGGTGCCCGTGCCCGACCCGCGTCTGGACGAGCTGGCGCGTCTGGTCCAGCCCAAGGAGGTGACCCCTACCGCCATCCAGTTCGTCGACATCGCCGGGCTGGTGGCGGGGGCCTCCGAAGGCGAGGGACTGGGCAACCAGTTCCTGGCCAACATCCGCGAGGTAGATGCCATCGCCCACGTGGTGCGTTGTTTCGAGGACGACAATGTCCCCCATGTGGGGGGTACGGTGGATCCTATCCGGGATATCGAGACCATCGAGAACGAGCTCGTCCTGGCCGATCTGGAGACTGCCGAGAAGGCACTGGCGCGCGGCCGGAAGGCGGCCAAGGGTGGCGACAAGGAGGCCCAGGCCGAGACCGACCTGCTGGAGCGAGTCCAGGCCAACCTTGCCGAGGGCGGCTTGCTGCGCACCATGGAGCTTTCCGAGGATGACTGGGTGCGGCTCAAGGGCTTTCACCTGCTCACCGGCAAGCCCGTGCTGTACGTGGCCAATGTCGAGGAAGGCGGGGAACAGGCCAACAAGCACGTGGCGGCGGTCAAAGACTACGCCGAGCTCACCGACAGCGAAGTGGTGGTGGTCAGCGCCGCCACCGAGGCCGAGCTCATGGAGCTCGAGGACGACGAGCGCGAGGAATTTCTGGCGGAGCTGGGCATGGAAGAGCCCGGTCTCAACCGCGTCATCCGCGCCGGCTACTCGCTGTTGGGCCTGATCACTTTCTTCACGGCAGGGCCCAAGGAGGTGCGTGCCTGGACGGTGCCCGAAGGGGCCACTGCCCCCCGCGCCGCCCGCGAGATCCACAGCGACATGGAGCGGGGCTTTATCCGTGCTGAGGTCATCACCTTCGAGGATTACATTGCTTACGGTGGCGAGCAGGGGGCCAAGGAAGCCGGACGCATGCGCTCGGAGGGCAAGGACTACGTGGTCAAGGACGGCGACATCATTCTATTCCGGTTCAACGTCTGATACTCACTCAGCCCCTGTGGTTGACAGGCTGCGGCGCCATCCTAAAATACGATCTCCCTTATGGCGGATTAGCTCAGTGGTTAGAGCAACGGAATCATAATCCGTGTGTCCGGGGTTCAAGTCCCTGATCCGCCACCATCCCCAATCCACCGCCCTTTCGGGCGGTTTTTTTGATTGGCATCGGACCATCAGGTAGGACCTTGTTAAGGTTGCCTGATGGCCCAGAATC
>NZ_JAZKRM010000045.1:0-18017 GCF_036628635.1 Thiohalorhabdus sp.
TGGCCGATCGCCTTCAAACCAAGAAGCCGATTCCCGGAGTTCCGCGAAGAACCTTCCTTTTTTCCGATTATCGGAGGGTGCTACTTGCAACGCCTGGGTCTGCAAAGGGCACCCGAAAGGAATGGGCTAGTTTTGTCGCACACCTTACCCAGTCTGGCGGATGAGTCAGGGAGTAGACATTGGGGGCTTGGCTCGATTTCAGTATGCTCAGTCAACCTTGGGCCGAAAAAAGGCTTGCGCTCGGAAGCGCAAGCCCAAGGGTGAGCCCCCATTTTTAAAGATGGTGCCGAGGGCGGGAGTCGAACCCGCACGGGCAGTGCCCACCTGATTTTGAGTCAGGCGCGTCTACCGGTTCCGCCACCTCGGCAAAGTTGCGTCAGTCTAATAGAAACCGAGGCAGCGCGTCAGCGGCGACCTCGGCTCAGTTACGCCTATCTAAATGGTTACGAGGGAGCGCCGCAGGCGCACACCTCGGCAAAGTCGAATCCGCTCCCGCTCCCCCGGAAAAAGGCTGAAAGGGGAACCGGCTCCTGTGGGAGCGGCCAGGGGCCGCGACCAATAAATGCCTCCGGAGGGTCCGGGCTGATGGGCCCTCCTATAAGCCCCGTTTCCACAGCGCCGGGGTTAGGCCGGAGGTTGGACTACGACCCAGGGACCCTATTGCCCCCGCCGCATCCGACCAAGGCGCAATCTTAGCACTCCCTTTCGCCGGGCGACCAGACCCTCAATGGACATCGGATTTGGAATCCGGCGCCTCGGCCGCTACCATTGCCGGCTGGAGCGAACCTACCCCGAGGAGTCGTCGATGGTCGAGCCATTTTCGCTGGTCGGTCTGGCCCACGCCCAGGCCGATGGGGGTGCCCAGGGTCCGGGCCTTATCCCCAACCTGGTACTGCTGGGGGCCCTCGTTTTGATCTTCTATTTCCTGCTGATCCGCCCCCAGCAGAAGCGCATGAAGCAGCACCGGGAGATGGTCAAGAACCTGGAGAAGGGCGATGAGGTGGTGACCGGCGGCGGCTTTTACGGCCGCGTGGTCCGCGTCAATGACGAAGCCGTCACCGTGGAGCTGGCCGAAGGGGTCCGTGTGAAGGCCCAGCGCGACAGCATCCAGAATGTCCTCCCCCAGGGCACCGTGAAGGACTGACCGCCCCCCATGAACCGCTATCCCCTCTGGAAATACCTGGTTATCGCCGGCGCCATCCTGCTGGCCTTCCTTTACGCCATACCCACCCTTTACGGCACCGATCCCGGCCTTATGGTCACCCCCAAGCGGGGCAAGCCTCAGCCCCAGGCGGTGGAAACGGTCAAGGAGGCGCTGGGGGAGGCCAACGCCGCTTACCGGGGGCTAAAGCTCCGGGAACGGGGGGTCAGCATTCGCCTGGGAGCCGGCGCGGTGCGCGAGCGTGTCCGTGAGGCCCTGCAGGAGCGCCTTCCCGATTACGGGATAGGGCCCATGCGGCTGTCGGCGGTTCCGGGGTGGCTGGACGCCGTGGGCGGCAAGACCATGAACCTCGGCCTCGATCTGCGCGGCGGCGTCCACCTGCTCATGGAGGTGGAGGTGGCCAAGGCCATCCAACGCTCCTACGAGCGCCATGTGGACGAGCTCCGCAATGCCTTCCGCGAGGCGGAGGTGCGCTACCGGGCTGTGGAGCTAGCCGAGCCGCAGGAAGGGGCCGATTTCCTGCGGCTCAAGTTCGACAGTGCGGGGGAGGCGGACAAGGGCGCCGATGTCATCGGCTCCCAGTTCGACGAGCTCGCGGTCTCGCCCAGCGCCCAGGGCGAGGCCTTCCGCCAGGCCCGGCTGACCCAGCAGGAGCAGGAGCGGCTCAAGGACTGGGCGGTGGAGCAGAGCATTACCACCATGCGAACGCGGGTGAATCAGCTCGGTGTCTCCGAGCCGGTCATACAGCGCCAGGGGGAGCAGCGTATCGTGGTCCAGCTCCCCGGCATCCAGGATACGGCCCGGGCCAAAGAGGTGATCGGCTCCACCGCGCAACTGGAGTTCAAGCTGGTGGATACCGAGCACAACGTCCAGAAAGCGGTTGAGGAGGGCGCCCCGCCCGGCAGCGTGATCCGCCGGGACCGGGAGGGCCGCCCCTACTTGCTGGAGCGCCGGACGGTGCTGTCGGGTCAGTACATCACTGAGGCCCGGGCCGGGTTCAGCCAGCAGAACAACGAGCCCCTGGTCCACATCTCCTTCGATAATAAGGGCACCCGGCTGTTCGCCCGGCTTACCGAGGAGAACGTAGGCGACCGCATGGCCATCCTGCTCGACGACGAGGTGGTCACGGCCCCCCGCATCAACGAGGAGATCCCCGGCGGGCGTGCCCAGATCACGGGCATGGCAAATGCCGAAGAGGCCCACGATGTGGCCCTCATGCTTCGCGCCGGTGCCTTGCCGGCGCCCGTCAAGGTCGCTGAGGAGCGCACAGTGGGGCCCACCCTGGGTCAGGACTCCATCGAGCAGGGCTTCAAGTCCATCGTGCTCGGTTTCGCACTGGTGGTACTGTTCATGGCGGTTTACTACCGTCTCTTCGGGCTGGTGGCCGATGTCGCCCTGCTGCTCAACTTGGTGTTCATCGTGGCCATCATGTCCCTGCTGCAGGCCACGCTGACCCTGCCCGGCATCGCCGGCATCGTGCTCACCGTGGGCATGGCGGTGGACGCCAATACCCTGATTTTCGAGCGCATCCGGGAGGAGGTACGGGTGGGCAACACCCCGCATGCCTCGATCCATTCCGGCTATACCAAAGCCTTGTCCACCATTGCCGACGCCAATATCACCACTCTCATTGCCGCCCTGGTCCTGTTCCAGTTCGGCAGTGGCCCGGTGAAGGGCTTCGCCGTGACCCTTTCGGTGGGCATCGTCACCTCCATGTTCACCGCCATCATGGTCACCCGTGCCGTGATCAATCTGTCCATCGGCCGTCGGCGGCTGAACCGCCTGTCCATCGGAGAGGGCTGAGCGCATGCATATCGTACCCCGGGAGACCCATCTCAATTTCCTCGGCCACCGGCGCCTGGCCTTCGTGGTCTCGGTGATCCTTTTGGCCATTGCCATCGGCAGTCTGACGGTCCGCGGCCTCAATCTGGGCATCGACTTCACCGGTGGCACCCTGGTGGAGGTGGGCTACAGCCAGTCGGCCACGGTGGCCAACGTCCGCTCGGACCTTAGCGAAGCCGGCTTCGACCGGGCAGTGGTCCAGACTTTCGGGGCGCCCACCGACATCCTGGTGCGCGTGCCGTCCGTGGATGGCGAGAACGATTCCGCCGAAGTCAGCACCGGCGTGCTTCAGGCCCTCCGCAGTGGGGCCCCGGAAGGTATCGACGTGGCCATGCGGCGGGTGGAGTTTGTCGGTCCCCAGGTGGGTCAGGAACTGGCCGTCAAGGGAATGCAGGCCCTCGCCTTCGCCCTAATCGGCATCCTGATCTACGTGTCGCTGCGATTCGAGCTGCGCTTCGCCGTGGGCAGTGTGGCCGCCCTGATACACGACGTCCTGGTGGTTGTGGGGGTGTTCTCCCTGACCCAGATGGAGTTCGATCTGCCAGTGATCGCCGCCATCCTGGCAGTGATCGGCTACAGCCTGAACGATACCATCGTGGTCTACGATCGCATCCGCGAGAACCTGCGCAAGATGCGCAAAGAGAACACCGCAACGGTCATGAACAACAGTATCAACGAGATGCTGGGTCGGACGGTGGTGACCTCCGGCACCACCTTGATGGTGCTGCTTTCCCTGTTCTTCTTGGGTGGTCCGGTGATCCACGGGTTCTCAGCCGCCCTAATTACCGGGGTCCTGGTGGGTACCTACTCTTCGGTCTTCGTTGGGGCCCCGATCGCTCTAGTGTTGGGTGTGAGCCGCACCGACCTGATGAGCCGCAAGGAGACGGAAGGGGAGGGCCCCAAGCCGGGGGAAGCGCATGCCCCCTAGCTGGCCAGGGTAGCCCGGCCGACAGGGCCGCCGCCGAATCCGGCGGCGGCCTTTTTACGGGTGTCGAATGGCCTTTAGGCCATAGCTCGCAAGGCCCAGCCTATTTGTGGAATAGCCAGAGGAGCAGGCTGATCAGGAGGCTGAGCAGCAGGGAGGTGGTCAGGGGGAAATAGAAGTGCCAGTTGTCCCGGCGTATGAGGATATCCCCGGGGAGCCGGCCGAGGCCAAGCTTCTGGAGGAAGGGCCAAAGCAGGCCGGCGCCAACCAGGACCAGGCCGAGAATGACCAGAAAGCGTGCCATTGCCGGTTCCCAGGGTGGGGAGGAAGCTCTAGCGGCGAAGCCTAACAGCCCTTCCATGGCCAGTTACAAGAAAGAACAGAAACAAAGTCACCCCAACCGCTCGGGGGCGGAGGCAATTCGGCCCCGGGCGGGCTCAATGACAAAGCTTTTCCTCTCACTGGTAAAAAGGCCCGGCCATGGTTGGCCGGGCCCGAGGGGATGGCAGCCCTGTCGCCTCAGAGCTGGTCGATCTTGGCGGCAAGGATAAAATCGTTCTCCGACAGACCGCCAATGGCGTGGGTGGACAGCCGTACTGCCACCTTGCCGTAGCCCACCTCCAGGTCGGGGTGGTGGTCCTCTTCCTCGGCGACATCCTTGATCTGGTTAACGAAGTCCACTGCCTCGACGAAGTTCCTGAGTTTGTACCCCTTCTTAAGGGAGCGGTTGTCCGCGGTCACCGCCCAGGGCTGCTTCCGGGCTGCGTCGCTGCTATTGAGTTCGGCGAGCTTGGCCTCGGCCTCTTCCTCGCTGATGGGCTCGGTTCCGCCCTCGCAGGGCTCGCAGTGCTTCTGTGCCAAGTCCATGGCTTTGGCTCCGTTCGCTAAGTCGATTTCCATCGCGGGTTGATTCGGGTCACGGTTTTATTTTGAAACCAGTTATCATTCCCGTCTAGACCGGTCAACCGCCCTGGAGGCCATCGCCTTTTGGCGGGGCACCCGATGCCGTACCCTGTCGTGGATAGCCAGGAGCTGCCATGAAGCCCCAAAAGGCCCCCTTTTCCCTGTTTACCGCAGCCGAGACCCGGGCTCTCGACGGTGCCGCTATTGCCGCCGGCATTCCCGGCAAGGTGCTCATGGAGCGGGCCGGCGAGGTCACCGTTGCCACCCTTTGCGCCGGTTGGCCGAGCCATTGCCGTGGCCGCATCGCGGTGCTGGCAGGAGGCGGCAACAACGGCGGTGACGGCTACGTTGTCGCCCGCCGGTTGCGTGAAGCGGGGGCGGCCGTGGTCCTGGTGGCGGTTGCCGATCCGGAGCGCCTCGAGGCCGACGCTGCCGATGCCGCCGGGCGCTGGCACCAAGCGGGCGGCCAAACGGTTTCCTGGGAGGCCGCTCCCGATCTCAAGGACTTCGATCTGCTTGTGGATGCCCTTCTCGGGACGGGGCTCAGCAGCAAGGTGCACACACCCTACCATGAGGCTATTGCCGCCATGGCAGCCGCTTCCGCTCCCGTTGTGGCGGTTGATATTCCCTCCGGCCTGGATGCCGACAGCGGCCGGGTGCTCGGCATCGCCCCGACGGCGGATCTTACCGTCACGTTCGTGGGCCGCAAGCGGGGGTTGTTCACCGCCGACGCCGGGGATGTTACCGGTGAGGTGGTCTTCGACGACCTGGGTATCCCGGAATCGGTTTATGCCGACCATCCCGCGGCTGGTCGGTTGCTCGACCGAAGCGAAATGGCGCTTTCGGCCCGGCCGGCTAACTGCCACAAGGGGGACTTCGGCCGGTTGGTTTTGGCCGGGGGCACCTCCGGAATGACCGGGGCCCTGGCCCTGGCCGGTTGGGCCGCCTTGCGGGCTGGGGTCGGCTGGGCCGTGGCCTGTGCCGATCCGGAGGCCCAGGCCACCGTGGCCGGTTTCCACCCGGAGCTGATAACCGCCCCGTGGCGGGAGGACGGTGGCCTCCCCGGGGAGTTGGTGGCGGGGGCCAACGCCGTGGCCGTGGGCCCCGGCCTAGGGACCTCCTCGGCCGGCCATCGGGTACTGGCGGAAGCCGTGGCAGGCCCCGTGCCCCTAGTGGTGGACGCCGATGGCCTCAATCTTCTGGCTGAAGACGGTGAGCTGCGCCTGGCTCTGGCTCAGCGCTACGAGGCCACGGTGATTACGCCCCATCCCGGGGAAGCCGCCCGTTTGCTGGGGACCGATGCCGGCCGAATCCAGGATGATCGCTTCGCGGCCGCCCAGCGCATTGCGGCTGATCTGGGCGCGGTGTGCTGCCTGAAGGGAGCGGGTGCGGTGATCGCCACCCCCGAGGGCAGCTTCGCGGTTAGCCCCACCGGCAATCCGGGCATGGCCATGGGCGGGCAGGGGGACGTCCTGACCGGGCTGGTGGCCGCCCGGTTAGCGCAGGGTGACCCCGCCGGCCGGGCCGTCGAGCTGGCCGTTTGGGCCCACGGCGCCGCGGCGGACCGGCTGGCTATCCAGAAGGGTCCATTCGGGTTCACCCCCGGTGAATGCGCCGACGCCCTGCCCCCCGTCTGGGCTGAGCTGACCGTTGACCCCCATCCATGACCTGACTCGTAACGCGGAGCCGACATGCCCGAAGCACGCGACATTATGACCCCCGATCCCGTATCGGTGACCGAGAGCACGGGCGTCCAGGAGCTGGCCCAGGTGCTGCTGGACAGCCATCACCACGGCGTCCCGGTGGTCGATCCGGAGAACCGCTTGGTGGGAGTGGTGACCGACGCCGACTTGGTGGACACCAACAAGCGCATCCATCTGCCGACCGTGGTTACCATCCTGGATATCCTCATTCCCATCGCCGGGTTTAAGCAGTACGCCGAAGACCTGCGCAAGGCGACGGCCACAAACGCCGGTGACCTGTGCACCCGGGGGGTTGACTATGTTCTCCCCGATGCCGACATGAACGATGTGGCCACCCTCCTTTCCGAGCACCATATCCATCTGGTGCCGGTTCTCGACGAGGACGAGAAGCTGCTGGGGGTGATCACCAACACCGACATTATCCAGGCCCTCAGTCAGCGCCAGTAACCATGGCGGAGAAGGTGCGACAGGTCTACGGCGAGGCCGCCCAGGAGGCCCTGGGAGCGGCAATCGGCCGTCACCTTCGCCCGGGGACGGTGGTCCACCTGCGGGGGGAGATCGGGGTCGGCAAGACCACGCTGACGCGCGGCATGCTGCGTGGCCTGGGGATAACGGCCCCGGTCAAGAGCCCCACTTACACTCTGGTCGAGCCCTACCAAGTGCCTCGCGCTGCGGTCTATCATTTCGACCTGTACCGTCTGGGCGATCCCGAAGAGTTGCATTTTTTCGGTGCAGAGGAGTATTTTTCATCTGATAGCATTTGTATCTTGGAGTGGGCCGAGAGAGCGGGTGAGGCCCTGCCGCCTCCGGATCTGGTCCTGCAAGCGGCCTATCGCGACGCTACGAGCCGAACCGTGCGCCTGGAGGCCTTGACCGACAAGGGACGGGCCGTTTTGGAAGGCTTGGCGGAAGACAACGGGGATATGGATGGCGAGTGAGTTCGGCCGCCTCAAATTCCTGGGTGGGCTGGTCACCGCGGTTGCCCTGATTGTTATCGCCCCAGCCGCGGCCGGGGCGGCGGAGCACACCGTGCGCGATATGCGCATGTGGACCGCTCCGGACCACACTCGCCTAGTCCTGGATCTGGATAGCCGGGTGGAGCACCGCCTTTTCCGCCTTCAGGATCCCGCCCGGGTGGTGGTGGATCTGGATGCTACCCGCTCTGACGCCGATCGCGGCAACCTCGACCTGCCCGATCCCGTTCTCAAAGACGTGCGCACCGGCTATCCCGAGCAAGGGACCTTCCGGGTGGTCATGGACCTCAAGCGCGACGTCAAACCCAAGACCTTCCAGCTTGAGCCCCAGGAGCATCACGGCCACCGGCTGGTAATCGACCTGCAGCGGACCCAAAACGATGGCCGTCGGGTGACCCGAGCCCTGGAGGAGACTGAAGCCTCCGAGCGGCTGGTCGCGGTTGATGCCGGCCACGGCGGCGAGGACCCCGGAGCCATCGGGCCGGGTGGCGTCCAGGAAAAGGACGTGGTCCTGGAGATCGCCCGCCGGCTGGCGCGCAAGATCAATGACCGGTCGGGCATGCGGGCCTTTCTGACCCGCGACGGGGATTACTTTTTGGAGCTGCGCGAGCGTGTGGAAAAGGCCCGGGAGGCCGAAGCCGACCTGTTCATTTCGCTCCATGCGGACGCCTTCCGTAACGCCCGAGCCCGGGGTGCCTCGGTCTACGCCCTGTCGCGCCAGGGCGCTACCGACGAGGCCGCGGCCTGGCTGGCCAAGAGCGAGAACCAGGCTGACCTCGCCGGCGGGGTAGACCTGGACGACATGGAACGCAACGTCGCCTCGGTGGTGCTGGACCTGTCCCAGACAGCCACCATCAGTGACAGCCTGGAGGTCGGTAGCCACGTCCTGGACAATCTGGGCGACCTCACACGCCTCCATCGCCGGGAGGTCCACCAGGCACCCTTCGTGGTCCTGAAGTCCCCGGATATCCCGTCCATCCTGGTGGAGACCGGTTTTATCTCCAACAACGCCGAAGCCCGCCGGTTGCAGCGGGGTCGCTACCAAGCGCAGCTCGCCCGGGCCGTGGCCGACGGCAGCACCTCCTTTTTGGAAGACCGCGGCGCCCCATCTCCGGTGGCTCGTCGTTCGGGCACCGACAAGTACACCGTGAAAAAGGGCGACACCCTCTGGTCAATCGCCCAGCGACACCGGGTTACCGTGGATCGGCTCAAGCAGGCCAATGACCTGAATGGCTCCACCCTTACGGTCGGGCGGAACCTGCGCATCCCTTGATCCCTCCTTGGCACCGGCCAGCCCCTCGCCGATAATGGCAGCCTTTCTGCCAGCCACCGGGTTAAGCCATGCCTATCCGCCAGCTCCCCGAGCAATTGGCCAACCAGATCGCTGCTGGCGAGGTGGTGGAACGCCCCGCGTCGGTGGTCAAGGAGCTGGTGGAGAACGCCCTCGACGCGGGGGCCGACCGCATCCACATCGAGGTCGAGCGCGGCGGCACGCGTCTGCTCCGGGTGCGCGACAACGGCGTCGGCATGGATCCGGAAGATGCCCCCCGCGCCCTCGCGCCGCATGCCACCAGCAAAATCGCCGATCCCGGGGATCTGGTGCGCATCGCCACTCTGGGGTTCCGCGGTGAGGCCTTGCCCAGCATCGCCTCGGTAAGCCGGCTTAGCCTCACTACCCGCCGGACCGAGCATGACGAGGGCGTTAAGGTTATTGGCGGTGAAGGCGGCTCCGAGGCGAAACCGGCGGCCCATCCGGCGGGGACCACGGTCGAGGTCCGAGATCTGTTCCACAACACCCCAGCCCGACGCAAGTTCCTGCGCACCGAGAAGACCGAGTTCGGCCACATCCTAGACGCCGTGCGCCGGGCCGCCCTGGGGGCGATGGACGTGGCCTTCACCCTGGTGCACAACGAGCGCACCCACCTGCAGCTGCCGGCGGTGGAGTCCTGGGACGACGCCGAGCGCCGGGTCGGCCGCCTGCTGGGCGAGGGCTTCGCCGACAACGCCCTGCACCTGCGCCAGGACAGCGAAGACGGCCTGCGCCTGAGCGGCTGGGTGGTGCGGCCCACCGCCGCCCGGGGCCAGCGCGACCAGCAGTTCTTCTTCGTCAACGGCCGTGCGGTCCGGGACCGGCTCCTGAGCCACGCCGTTGCCGAGGCCTACCGCGACGTGCTGTTCAATAACCGCTTCCCCGGCTACGTGCTTTTCCTGGGGCTCGACTCGGCGGAGGTGGACGTCAACGTCCATCCCACCAAGCACGAAGTACGTTTCTCCGAGGGCCGACGCGTCCACGCCTTTGTTCGCCACACCGTTGAGCAGGCCCTGGGGGCCGATACCCCGGCTGCTGCCGCACCGGTGCCCGCCCGGGAAGGCGTCGCGGTCCCGGACCAAAAGTCCGCAACCGAAAATGGACCGTCCCCCCCCCCGTCGGGGCCTTCAGCCAGCAACGGAGGTGGCATAGCCCCCGGCTCGTGGGCCAAGCAGGGCAACCTGGGCCTGCGCGAGGCGCCCGCCGCCTACGAGGCCCTATACGGGGCTGCGTGGGAGGGCCGGCCAGCCGCCCCGCCTGCGGATGGCCATGCCCCCGCCGGGGCCGAGCCCATCAAGGGCGAGGCAGGCGGCGAGGTTCCCCCCCTGGGCCATGCCCTGGCCCAGGTCCACGGCGCCTTCATCCTGGCCCAGACCCCGACCGGGGTGGTTCTCGTCGATCAGCACGCCGCCCACGAGCGCATCACCTACGAGCGGCTCAAGCGGACCTTCCACGAGGGCGGGGTGGAGCGGCAGGCCCTGCTGGTCCCGGTGCCCGTCGCCCTTTCCGAGCGGCAGCTGGTGCTGCTGGAGGAGGAGGCCGATACCCTGGTGCGGCTGGGCCTGCGGGTGGAGGCCAGTGGGCCCCGCAACGCCGCGGTCCGCGAGGCGCCGGCCATGCTCGTCGAGGCCGACCTGGCGGCCCTGGTGGGCCGCGCCCTGGATGCTCTCGATCAATACGGGTCCCAGCGCCCGGTGACCGAGGCCGTCCACGAGGTCCTCGCCGAGATGGGCTGCCACGGTTCGGTCCGGGTCAACCGCCATCTGAGCCGGGAGGAGATGGACGGCCTTTTGCGGCAGCTGGAGGCCACCGAGCGCGCCGGCCAATGCAATCACGGCCGGCCCACCTACGTGGCCCTGTCCATGGCGGATCTGGACGGGTTTTTCCTGCGCGGCCAATAGGTGGGCAGGTGAGGCGTGAGGAGTGAGGGGTGAGGAGTGAGGTGTGAGGCGTGAGGCAGCGGGTTCGAAACGGTGAATAAGCTGAAGCGGGAGCAGGGGATTTATCTAAGATTAATTGGGACATGGATAGCCAGGGCCCGTGAGGCGGGCCGTTGACGTGACTCCTCACCCCTCACGCCTCACCCCTCACGCCTCGCACCGCTGCGCCGTCTTCCTCATGGGGCCCACGGCCACCGGCAAGACCGAGATGGCCATGGAGCTCGCCGATGCCTTTCCGCTGGCGCTGATCAACGCGGATTCGGCCCAGGTCTATCGCGGCATGGACGTGGGCACCGCCAAGCCCGGGCCTGAGGTCCGTCGCGACTACCCCCACGCCCTCATGGACTTCCGGGATCCCGCCGAGCCGTTTTCCGCCGGGGAGTTCGCCCGCGCCGCCCGCACGGTCGCCGAGGAGGCCTTCGCCGCCCACCGGGTGCCGCTGCTGGTGGGCGGTACCGGTCTGTACTTCCGGGCCTTCGCCGAGGGCCTGGCGGACCTGCCGGCCTCGGACCCGGCGGTGCGGCACCGGCTCCAGGCCGAAGCCGAGGTGCAGGGCTGGCCGGCCCTGCACCGCCGGTTGGCGGAAACCGACCCCGAGGCTGCGGCGCGCATCCATGAGCGGGACGGCCAGCGCATCTTGCGGGCCCTGGAAGTCCTCGAGGTCACCGGTCGGCCGCTGACCGACCTGCAGGCGGAGCAGGGGGTGGCGCCGATAACCTACCCGATTCTCCGGACCGCCCTGTGGCTGCCGCGGGAGGCCATCTGGGAGCGCATCGAGGCGCGCTTCCAACAAATGCTGCAAGCGGGCCTGGTGGCGGAGGCCGAGGCCCTGCGCGCCGCCGGCGTGCCGGCGGACAGTCCCGCCCTGCGGGCGGTGGGCTACCGGCAGGCCCTGGATTATCTAAACGGTCGCATCGACCACGACCAGCTAGCCGAGGCCGGGGTCGTCGCCACCCGCCGCCTGGCCCGGCGCCAGCTCATCTGGCTGCGCAAGACCCCGGATGTGACTTGGTTCCGGGCCGACCTGGAGGATGAGCGCCGGGCCCTGAAGGAACGGGTGGAGGGCTTCCTGGGCAAGCACGGTTGGCTGTGAT
Source organism: Thiohalorhabdus sp. (assembly GCF_036628635.1). Lineage (GTDB taxonomy): Bacteria > Pseudomonadota > Gammaproteobacteria > Thiohalorhabdales > Thiohalorhabdaceae > Thiohalorhabdus. The sequence goes on from NZ_JAZKRM010000045.1 coordinate 11,853, forward strand.
CCGGGGGCGGGCCAAAATCTCGGCTTGTCCTAGCCGGCCAATCTGCCTAAACTGCCGAATTCGATTGCTTGAGCATGGATCGCAGTCTGGCCCCGGGGTCCAACGGGACAACGGGGAGGCAGAGCATACCGCACACCGCCGCTGCAGGAGGTCGCAACGTGGCATGGAATGAGCCCGGAGGCTCCAATAACCGCGGAAACAACCAGAACCCCTGGGGGCAATGGGGGGGTGGCGGAGGTGGCGGTGGCGGTAACCAGCAGCCGCCGGACCTCGACGAGATCATCCGCAAGCTGAAGGCCAAGCTCGGCAGCTTCGGCGGCGGCGGTGGTGGGGGCGGTGGGGGTATTGCCGGCCTGCCCTTCGGCGGCCGTGGCCTCACCGTCATCGTCGCCGTGGTGATCGCCCTGTGGCTGGCCAGCGGCCTTTACGTGGTGGGCGCCGACGAGCAGGGCGTGGTCAAGCGCTTCGGTGCGCACACCGTGACCACCGAGCCGGGCCTGCACTACCACATGCCGTGGCCCATCGAGACCGTGCAGACCCCCAAGGTCACCCAGATCCGCCGGATCGAGGTGGGCTACCGGGAGCGCCCCGGCGACCAGAGCTCCATGCACATCCCCAAGGAAGCCCTGATGCTTACCGGGGATGAGGCCATCGTCGATCTGCAGTTCGCGGTGCAGTATCACATCCGGGATGCCGAGAACTACCTGTTCCGGGTGGCGGATCCCGACGGTACCGTGCGCAGCGCCGCCGAAACCGCCATTCGTGAGGTGGTGGGCCAGCGGCCCATCGATGACGTCCTGACCCGCGAGCGGGCGGCAGTGGCCCAGGACACCCGGGAGCTGATCCAGGAGATCCTGGACCGCTACGAGACCGGCCTCCAGCTCGACGAGATCGCCCTGCAGAGCGCCCAGGCGCCCGAGCCGGTGCGGCCCGCCTTCCGCGACGTCATTAGCGCCCGCGAGGACCGGGCCCGGGCGGTGAACGAGGCCGAGGCCTTCCGCAACGACATCCTGCCCCGCGCCCGCGGACGTGCCGAGCGCATCCTGCAGGAGGCCGAGGGCTACCGCGCCAAGGTGGTCAACGAGGCCCAGGGTAGCGCCGCGCGCTTCCGCGATGTTTACGGCGAGTACAAGAACCAGCCGGAGATCACCAGCAAGCGACTGTACCTGGAGACCATGGAGAAGGTTCTGGGCAACACCCGCAAGGTCATGATGGACGTTCCCGAGAGCGGCAATCTGCTCTACATGCCGCTGCAGGAGATGCTGAAGGGCAAAATGGCCCCAGGCGGCAAGAGCCAGCAGGACCAGCAGCAGGGGCAGCAGCCCTCCCAGGGCCAGTCCCGCCAGCAGAGCGAACGGGTCCAGGACGTCCGGCAGCAGTTCGAGCAGCGTCTGGAAAACATCCGGCAAGGAAGGGGTAATCAATGAGCCGCGTCATCGGATCGCTAATCGCCGCCATCGTCGTGGTGGGCGCGCTGATCGCGGCCTTCGCGCTTTACACGGTGGACGAGACCGAATCGGCGGTGGTCCTGCAGTTCGGTAACCCGCAGAAGTCGGTGACGGAGCCGGGGCTGAACGTCAAGACGCCGTTCATCCAGAACGTCAAGTACTTCGATTCCCGGATCCTGGATTTCGACGACGAGGCGCGCACCTACGTCACCGGGGACAAGAAGAACCTGATCATCGATTCCTACGCCAAGTGGCGGATCGAGGATCCGCTGCAGTTCCACGTGACCGTGACCAACACCATGAACGCCCGCAGCCGGTTGGGTGATCTGATCCGCTCCAACCTGCGCGAGGAGATCGGCAAGCGCGATCTGCAGCAGACGGTCTCCGGCGAGCGCCGCCAAGTCATGCAAAATCTCACCGATTCGGTGACCAACCAGGCCCAGAACCTCGGCATCAAGGTGGTGGATGTGCGCATCAAGCGCACCGACCTGCCGCAGGAGAACGAGAAGGCGGTGTACGACCGCATGGCCGCCGAGCGGGAGCGCGAGGCCCGGCAATACCGGGCCGAGGGCGCCGAGCAGGCCGAGGAGATCATGGCCACGGCCGAGCGCGAGCGCGCCGAGGTCCTGGCTCAGGCTCGCCGCCAGGCCGAGGAGGTCAAGGGTGAGGCCGACGCCGAGGCCACCAGCATCTATAACGAGGCTTACAGCCTGGATTCCGACTTCTTCGCCCTGTACCGCAGCCTGCAGGGCTACCAGCGGGCCTTCCGCGGCGACGAGCTCATGGTGCTGAGCCCCGAGTCGGAGTTCTTCCGCTACTTCAATCAGTCCGAGGCCGTCGGCCAGTAGAGCGGGGGCACCGTGTGGCAGGATCTGCTGTCCGCCGTGGCGCTCGTTCTGGTGCTGGAGGGGCTGCCGTACTTCGTCAGCCCGCCGTCCATGCGCCGGGCTCTGGCCTATCTGTTCACCTTGCCCGATTCGGTGCTCCGGGGCACGGGCCTGACCCTCATGGTCCTGGGGGTCGTCCTGTTGTTCGCGGTACGCCAGTTGGTCTAGAGCCTTATCGGGAGGACCTTCCGGCTGGCTCGTCAGTGGCGCTGGGTCCGGTGACCGTTGCCGGCCAAGCCGGAGAGGACAGCCCATGGCCAAGCTGAAGAAGATCCGCCTGGGCGATCTCCTGGTCCAGGAAGGCTGGATCACCCAGCAGCAGCTTGAAGAAGCGCTTGCGGCGCAGAAGGACAGCGGCAAGAAGCTCGGCCAGCTCCTCATCGATCAGGGCCTGATCGACGAGAAGTCCCTGCTGCGATTCGTGGCCGAACAGCTGGCCATCGACTACGTCGATCTCAGCCAGTTTCAACTGGATCCCGAGACCGCCCACGCCCTGTCCGAATCCCAGGCTCGGCGTTTCCGGGCCATTCCCCTCAAGAACAAAAGCGACGGCACCGTTCAGGTGGGCATGAGCGATCCCACCAACGTCATGGCCGTGGACCGCCTGGAGCGCGTGCTGGGCGCGGAGGTGGAGCCGGCGGTGGTGTCCGAGAGCGCCCTGCTACGGGCCATGGACCGGGTCTATACCCAAAGCGAGGAGATGACCAACCTCGCCGAGGAGATCGGCGAGGAGATGGGGGGAGAGGCCGACCAGGGGCTGCTGGAGGTGCGGCCCGGGGCCGAGGACGCCCCCGTAGTGCGGCTGCTCAACTCGCTGTTCACCCAGGCGATTCGGGCCGGCGCCTCCGACATCCACGTGGAGCCGGACCAGGAAACCCTGCGCATCCGCTTCCGCATCGACGGCGTCATGCAGGAGCGTATGACCGCCGAGCGGCGTGTGGCGGGGGCGCTGGTATCCCGGCTCAAGCTCATGGGCGAGCTGGACATCGCCGAGCGCCGCTTGCCCCAGGACGGCCGCTTCCAGCTCAACATCGAGAACCGGCGGATCGACGTCCGGCTGTCCACCATGCCCACCAGCCATGGTGAATCCGCGGTCATGCGCCTGCTGGACCAGACCGCCGGTCTCATCGGTCTCGACGAGCTGGGTATGGAGGCGGATGTCCGGGAGGAGTTCGACCGCCTCATTCACGTCCCCCACGGCATCGTCCTGGTAACCGGACCCACCGGCTCCGGCAAGACCACCACCCTCTACGCCGCCCTCAAGGCCATCAACAACCTCCAGCAGAAGGTCATCACCATCGAGGACCCGGTGGAGTACCAGCTGCCCCTGATCAATCAGATCCAGGTGCGGCCCCAGATCGATCTGGACTTTGGCCGTGTCCTGCGCACGGCGCTGCGCCACGACCCCGATACCATCATGCTGGGCGAGATCCGCGACATGGAGACGGCCAGCATCGCGGTGCGGGCGGCCCTCACCGGGCACATGGTGTACTCCACCCTCCACACCAACGACGCCCCCTCCACCGCCACCCGCCTGATCGACATGGGCGTGGAGCCCTTCTTGGTTGCCTCCAGCCTGCGCGCGGTTGTGGCCCAGCGCCTGGTCCGCCGGGTCTGCGACAGCTGCAAGGCCCCGGAAGAGCCCTCCCGGGCCGTTTTGGCGGGGCTGCGGGTCGACCCCGAGGAGCTGGCCGGTGTCACCTTCTATCGCGGCCAGGGCTGCGCCGAGTGCAACAATACGGGCTATCGGGGCCGCGTCGGCATCTACGAGCTGATGGAGGTGGACGGGGCCGTTCGCGAGGCCATCGCCAACCAGGACCGGGGCGCCCTGGAGCGGGCCCTCCAGGCCCAGCCCAGCCATCGGACCCTGCGCGAATCCGGCCTGGAGAAGGCCAAGACCGGCGTTACCAGCCTCGAGGAGGTGCTGCGGGTAACCGCCGAGGATATGGAGTACGCCGAGTTCGAGACCGCCTGAGCTGTCACTGCGAGGGCCCGTCAGGGCCCGTGGCAATCTGCCAAATCGGGCCCCGGTAAGCAGAGCGCGTCGCTGCGCTCGCGATGACAGCAACAGCGCTCCGCTACGCCGATCGCTTCGGCCCCCTTCGCTGCCCTCGCGGCTGCGGTGTCACCGTGCCGAATTGGAAGCGGCCCGGGGGCTTGGTAGCCTAGGCGAGGGGAGCAAGGAGGCCGTTATGGGACGTTCGGTGGATATTCCGCGGGAGCACCGTCACCGCTTGACGTCTGCCGACCTCCACCGTCTGGCGGAGTCGGGGGCCTTTGCTCCGGAGGAGCGGGTGGAGCTTATCGGGGGGGGGCTGGTCGATAGGACACCCATCGGGAGCCGGCACGCCGAGGTCGTACGCAATCTCACCAATCTGCTTGCCGGGAAGATCGGTCCGGGCCTGCTGGTGGATGGCCAGAACCTCCTGCACCTTAGCGAAGAGGACGAGCCCCAGCCCGATCCTGCCCTTGTCTATCGCCGGGAGGCGAGCTATGGCCGGGCCCTGCCCACCGGCGAGGACGCCCTCCTGGTGGTCGAGGTCGCCGATACCAGCCTGCCTTTCGACCGGGAAGTAAAGCTCCCCCTCTACGCCCGCTCCGGGATCCCGGAGGCGTGGCTGGTGGACCTGGAGGGGGAGCGCATCGAAGTCCATACCGCCCCGGCGGCGGCGGAATACGGCGGGGTGGAGCGCTTCCGGCGTAAGATGGTGCTGCGCTCCCCGGGTCTTGATGTCGAAGTGGCGGTCGACGCCATCCTGCCGGCCGCCTGAGCCCATGCCCACCTTTTGCTATCGCGGCCGAACGCCCGAGGGCGAGACCATAACCGGGACCCTGGAAGGGGATTCGGCGTCGGCGGTAGCCGACGAGCTCAGCCGGGGCCAGATTACCCCCCTGGACATCAGCGAAGTGGCCGGCGGCGGGGGTGGCCCGGACCTATCCGCCTGGATCCGCCGGCTTTGGCGCAAGCGGGTGCCCCTGGAGGATCTGATCTTCTTCACCCGCCAGATGGCGACCCTGTTGCGGGCGGGGGTGCCGTTGCTGCGGGCCCTGGCGGGGCAGGTGGAGTCGGTGCCCAACGAGCGCCTGGCCGAGGCCCTTCAGGGGGTGCGGGAGACGATCGAATCGGGACGGACCCTGGCCGACGGACTGGAGCTGTATCCGGATGTGTTCTCCGAGATCTATGTCCACATGGTCCGGGTGGGGGAGACCAGCGGCAACCTGGTCGAGGTGTTCAACCGCCTGGGTGGTTACCTGGAGCAGGAGAAGGACACCCGCGACCGGACCAAGCAGGCCCTGCGCTACCCCATGCTGGTGGTGATTGCCATCGCCGTCGCCTTCGTCATCCTCAATGTGGTAGTAATCCCCAAATTCGCGGGCCTGTTCTCCGGCTTTGGTACCCAGCTTCCGCTGCCCACCCGCATCCTGATCGGCATCTCCCATTTCACCCGGAGCTACGGCTGGCTCCTGCTCATCGGCCTGATAGCCGCCTTCTACGGCCTCCGACGCTACATCCAAACCGATGCCGGCCGCCAGGTCTGGGATCGCTGGAAGCTCCGGCTACCCATCGTGGGCGATATCTTCTACAAGCTGGCGCTGGCCCGGTTCACCCGCACCTTCGCCACCACCACGCACAGCGGGGTCCCGGTGGTGGATGGTCTGACCGTGGTCTCCCGCGCCGTGGGGAACCGTTTCGTCGGCGATCACGTGGCCGCCATGCGGGAGGGCATCGAACGGGGCGATTCCCTCTACAATACCGCCCGGCGGGAAGGTCTGTTTCCGTTGACCGTCCTTCAGATGATCGAGGTGGGCGAAGAGACGGGTGCCGTGGA
>NZ_JAZKRM010000046.1:0-17362 GCF_036628635.1 Thiohalorhabdus sp.
AGTTCGAGGTGGGGGGCATCTACCTTATCCACTTCCCCAGCGTCCAGGCCCTCGACAAACGGGGCGGCTCCCTGTTTGTGGCCTTCAAGTAGCCCGGAAAACGGTTTCGGCCCTACAAGGTCCCGGCCAGGCGCCGGGGCCTTTGTGGTTAGCCCGCCGTCTTGGCGAAGAGGGCCCGCGTGAGCAATCCGGCGATCTCGTTTGGGGTCTGGATGGCATGGTGCAAGCCGGCTCGGGCGATCGAGCCGGGCATGCCCCATACCGCACTGCTGGCCTCGTCTTGCACCACCACCACACCACCGTTGTCGCGGATGTGGCGGGCACCCTCCAGACCGTCCTGCCCCATGCCGGTAAGGACTATGGCGAGCACGTTGGTGCCCGGAAGCTCGGCCGCCGACTGAAACAGGGGATCCACCGCCGGCCGGCAGGAATTAATCCGGGGCTCCCGGTCCAGATGGACCGTCAGGCGATTGGTGTACTGGGACAGCCTCAGGTGGTTGTCGCCCGGGGCAACCAACCCGGTGCCGATGGAGACCTTCTCACCGTCGGCGGCCTCTCGCCAGGGCAAGGGACCGCGGGCGCCCAGACGCTCGGCGAAGGGGCCGGTAAACCCGGCCGCCATGTGCTGAACCAGCAACCCAGGGGTACGCACCGTGCCTTCCCCTTCCACGGCGGACAGAATGGTGTGAAGGATCTGCGGCCCCCCTGTAGAGCTTCCGATGACCACCAGGTCGGGCTGGAAGTTAGCTGGCACTCCGGTGCCCGCCTTGACCGGACGGGCCGGGGCCGCGGGGGGCTCGGCCTGCGCCTGGGGACCCGCAACGGAGGCTTCCTCTCCGCCACGCTTGCCCTTGGCGGCCTTTACCAGGCCACGCAGGGTGCGCGCCAGCTCGGTCACTGTCTCCTCGAGAGGCTCGCGCATCCCCGTGCGCGCCGGATCCGGCTTGCTGATGAACTCCTTGGCCCCGCGGGACAGACACTCCATGGTGACCTCGGCATTCTTCTTGAAGGCCGAGGAGAAGACCACTACGGTTAGATCGTCGCGTTTGGCGGGCTGAACGTGGTCCAGAAACTCGATGCCGGTCATCTCCGGCATCTCCACGTCCAGGACCACGGCGTCCGGCTGGGTCGAGTCCACCAGCTCCAGTCCCTGACGGCCATTGTGGGCGACCCCAACCACCTCCATGCCGGAGACCTGGTCCAGGCCCTTCTTGAGGACCGAACGGACCACCGCAGAATCGTCCACAACTAGGACTCGAATAGGCTCTGCCGATGCCATGCACCTGTCTCCCGGATCGCTAAGAGGGCCGCCCGCAACCGGGGTAGCCATCAACCCCGCCCAGGCCGGGGGCCAACCGGTCATTTTCCGCGCCGGAACCCTCGGCCCCTGAGGCGTTGAAAACCCGTTGGCAGACTATACCCAATCCCTCCCATTGCCGTCACCGACGGAAAAGGCGTGAGGCCTGAGCGAGGCTAACCCGGGTGTTGAGCCGTCAACCGCCTTGGCGTTTGGCGTTTCCTCCCCCGCGCCCCACTTGCCCCTCAGGCTTGGCGATCCAATCCAGGGGTATCGTTGGAAGGATCTTTTTGCCCGGAGGTATCTGAGTCTTCAGAGGCGGGCTCGGACAGGCCCTGCTCGAGGTAGGTGTACAGGGCCTTGCCGAGGCCCATACCACCGCCGTCGGTGCCCATGGAGGCCACCTGGCGATCGAAAAGATCCTGGTACATGTCGCCGGCGGAGCCGGTATCCACCACCCCTTCTCCCTCGGGGACGGTATCGCGCATGGCCGAGAAAACCTGGGCCATGAGAAGGGATTCGAATTTCTGCGATAGGCCTTTCAGCTGCTCCCGGGGGTTGGCCCCTGCGGCGGAAACCTGCGGATTGAATGCCAGCTCCATTAACCGCTCCTATCGCCGAATCCAATCTAGCTAGCGGCCACCATTGTCAGGCCGATGCCAACACCGGAGGGCACCGCCCACCGCCCTATATCACCTCAAGCTCCGCCGACAGCGCCCCCGATTGCTTGATTGCCCGCAGGATGGCCACAAGGTCGGTGGGGGTGGTACCGATCGAATTGAGGGCGCCGACGAGCGAGGAAAGCTCCACGCCGGGCTGCAGCATGACCAGCTCCGCCTCCTGCTGACCGGCTTCCACTTCCGTGCGCGGGACCACGGTGGTGACGCCCTCCCCGAAGGAGGCAGGTTGGCTGACCTGGGGGCGCTCGCTGATGGTGATGCTGAGGTTGCCGTGAGAAATCGCCACAGGGTGGATCCGGACATTCTCCCCGATCACCACCGTGCCGGTACGCTCATCGAGAACCACCCTGGCCTTGCGGTCGGTCTGCACCTGGAGGCTCTCGAGCCGGGCCACCAGCGGTACCATTTCATTTTGGTAGCTGTCGGGGACTTCCACCCGGACCGTGCCGGGATCGCTCGCCTTGGCGAACTGTCCGCCAAGCTCCTTATTGACCGATTTCGCGACCCGGTTGGCGGTGGTGAAATCGGTCTGACGAAGAGCCAGGCGCAACGTGCTCTGGTTATCCAGACCGTCCGGAGGGGCATTTTCAACCAGGGCACCGTTGGGAATGCGGCCGGCGCTTAGGTGGTTAACCTGGACCTGGCCGGCCTGGCCTCCGGCGCCGAAGCCACCCAGGCTAACCGCACCCTGGGCCACGGCGTAGACCTGGTTGTCCGGCCCTCGCAGGGGCGTCATGAGCAGTGTCCCGCCCCGGAGGCTGTCCGCATCGCCCACTGAGGACACTTCCACGTCGATCTTCTGGCCCTGGGCAGCGTAAGGGGGCAACGTAGCGGTGACCATGACTGCGGCGACGTTGTCCGGGCGCATGTCCCCCACCCGATCACGCAGGTTGATGCCCATGCGCTCGAGCATGGACACCATGGCCTGCAGGGTGAAGGGACTGGAAGTCTGGGGCGAGTCACCGGTGCCGTCCAGGCCGACTACCAGCCCGTAGCCCAAAAGCTGGTTGTCCCTCACTCCGATCACGTCGGCGATGTCCTTGATGCGCTCCGCCTGCCCCATCGCCGGCAAGCCCGCCATGGCCAGGATAAGGACAATGGCGATGGGCCGCCATGCGGTTGTTGCCTTTAGCCTCACGCCTTTCTCCTTCCTGGCTCAGAACGGCCACACGGTATGTAGGACCTTGGTCATCCAGCCTTCGTCCTGCTGCCTGGCCACCACGCCGTTGCCCGCGTACTGGATGCGGGCGTTCGCGATCTGACTTGACGTGATGGAATTGCTGGGGCCGATATCCTGTGGCCGGATTACCCCCGAAAGCACCATGTTCTGGACTTCATGGTTGATGGTCACCGCCCGGCGGCCCTTAATGCGCATATTGCCGTTGGCGAAGACATCCACCACCACCGCCGTCATGTTGCCGCTAAGGCTGGCCGAGCGGCTGGTCTCGCCACTCCCATCCATTTCGTTGCTGGTCGAAGTACCGATGGAAGTCTCGGGCTCGAAGCGGGGGTTCTTGTCCGCCAGGCTCTCCTCCAGACCCAGGAAGGCGGAAACCCCAGCCTCGTTGCTGGTTTGGCGTTCGGCCTGCGTGGAGGCCGAATTGTTGCCCTGGGTGTTCTCCGCCAGCTCCACGGTGATGATGTCGCCGACCTGGTGGGCTTTGTTGTCGGCGAACACCTCCTGCTGGCTCTGTCCCCAGAGCGACCCCTCCCCCCCTTGGGAAGGCTTGGCCGCAGGTGCATTGGCCTGAGCCTGAGCCACCTCCTTATCGATGGACTCGAGCTCTTCCGGGCTGGGCCCGGCGGCACAGCCGGCCAGGGCCACCAGTGCCCCGGCGATGGCCAAGGTCCGGATAGTCATCGCCGCTCCCCACGCTGGTTCCGTTGGTGCCGGCTCACCTTGGCCGTCTTCGGTCCGGTCAGGCGAGCATAGACCCGTTCACCGCTGTCCCGATTCTCCATGGCCAGGACCTCGCCCACAGCCCCCTGCTGCCGGATCAAGCCAGCGGCCGAGAGCCGGATCTTGTCGCTCTCGTAGACCAGCGTCACGGGGTCGCCGGAGCGCACATCGGGAGCCATGCGCAGTTTGGAGCGCCTCACCGGTTGGCCGTCGCCAACCGATTTGAGCACCGTGGTCCCGATCACCTCTTCCCGCGAGCCGAAGACAGACCAGCGGGAATCCTCCGCGGCGCGCAGGGCGGTGGTTACATCGTCCGATTCGATCCGTGTCCCGGGCGCCAGGTGGCCTTCGGCCACCACCACCTGGCGCCGGCGAGTCACTTTAACCGGCACGGTCCGCGATGCCGCCACCTCGCCGCCGGCGATGGCGCGAACGCGGACGCGGTTTGCCCCTTGGCCTGCCACCTTGAGCCGCGCATCCGGGGCCACTCCCTCAAAAACGGGCTTGCCTTGCGGGAAGACCACCTCGATCCGCTGGCTGTCCTCGGCCCGGGCCCGCAGGTATTTCCGCACAGCCGCGGCCACCCGGTCGCCGTCCACCTGGCGGACTCGGCGCGCCACCCGCGCCCCCAGCGGAATGTCCGTGGTTACCTCGTCCAGCGATACCCCCGCCTGCCAAAGGGCGTCCCCGAGGGCGCGCCCGGAAACCCGCCAGCCGGCCGAGCCGGGCTCGAACCGATGGACTGTCAGTTTCCGCACCTTGTCGCGGAGATCGGGCTGGCCGCCGCTTACCCGGGCGATATCCCCGATGCTGACGGCCTCGCCGGCCACCTCGCTGGTCTCTTCCACCTCCAGCACCAGCTCGCCCAAGGCCGGGGTAGCGGCCAGGAGCAGCCCGCTCATGATCAGGGTCGGGGTAATGCGAGCCATCGCCCTATCCTCGCGCGCTAGCGCTTCAGGTTATTGGCCATCTGCAGCATCTCGTCCGCAGTGGAGATGGCCTTGGAATTCACCTCGTAGGCCCGCTGAGCGGCGATCATGCTGGTCATCTCGTTGACCACGCTGACGTTGGAGTTCTCCAGATACCCCTGCTGCAGCGTTCCCGCCCCGTTGGCCCCGGGGAGTCCCTGCTGGGCCGGACCGGACGCGCCCGTTTCCATGAACAGGTTGCTGCCGCGGGCCTCGAGCCCGGCCGGATTGGTGAAGGTGGCCAGCTGGATCTGGCCCACCGTGGTAGTGCCGGTCGTACCCGGTTGCTGCACATCCACCGTGCCGTCCTGGGAGATGTTCACGGAGGTGGCATCCGGCGGGATGGTTATCCCGGAAAGCAGGGGATTGCCGTCGGGAGTAACCAACCGGCCCTGGTCGTCGATTTCCAAGGTCCCCGCCCGGGTATAGGCGGTTTCTCCTCCCGGAGTCTGAATCTGGAAGAAGCCTCTGCCCTCGATGGCTACGTCCAGATTGTTGCCAGTGCTCTCCAGGTTGCCCTGCTCGAAGAGCGGGCTTACCGAGGCGGTGCTGACCCCTAGGCCGATCTGGGAACCCGTGGGTACCTGGGTACCCGCGGCCGAGCTGGTGGCCCCGGGCAGGCGCTGGGTCTGATACATCTGGTCCTGGAAATCCGCACGGCTCTCCTTGAACCCGGTGGTATTGACGTTGGATAGGTTGTTGGAGATGACATCGACCCGGGTTTGCTGAGCCTTCATCCCGGAGGCCGCCGTCCACATCGCTCGATCCATGGCCGTTTCACTCCCTGGTTGCAGCCAAAAACAATCTTACTGGCCGGGGCTGGCCAGGCGCTGGCCGCTTTCGCTGAAGGTCTCGTCGATGGTGCGCATGGCTTTGGTCATGGCCTGGTAACGGCGCTGCAGGTCCATCATGGTCACCATTTCCTCCATGGTGTTGACGTTGGCCCGCTCCAGGTGACCGCCACGAATTTCGCTGTCCTCAGCCTCCGCCATATTCGCCGGCTGGCTGCGGTAGAGATTATCCCCCTGCTTCTCCATTAGGCCCGGATCCTGGGCGCGGAAAGCGGCGATCCGCGCCACCGGCCCCTGCCGATCCGGGACGAAGATCTGGCCATCCCGATTCAAGGTGACCTGATCGGAGCCGGGGCGGATGGGACTCCCCTGATCGTCCAGGACCGCCCGCCCTTCGGAATCGTTCAAGCGGCCGTCACTGCCTAGCTGGAAGTGGCCGTCACGGGTGTAGGCGAGGCCGCCGTCCTCGGCCCTGACCCGGAAAAAGCCCTCGCCCTCGACGGCGAAATCCAGGGCACGCCGGGTCTCCTGGAGGGTGCCCTGGGAGTAGTCGGTCTCGGTGCCCTGCATTACCGGGAAGGTGAGGGGCGCATCCGGCTGCCGGGCCGCTCGATTGGCCTGTGCCTGTGACAGGACACCCTCGAAATCCAACCGGTCCGCCTTGTAACCGGTGGTGTTGGCGTTGGCCAGATTATTGCTGACGGAATCCATGCGCCGACTCAGAGCCAGCGCGCCGGAAAGGGCGGTGTAGATGCTGCCTTCCTGCATGGGCGAACTCCTCCTTCGCCCATGCCTATTCAAGGGGCGTGCCAATCGGCTAGAAGGGGGCTCGACCGCGGCGAGAACGGGGTTAATGCCTGATGCAGGGAGGGCTAGGAGCAGCCCACGGAAGGGCCGGTGGGCAAATGAGCGGAAAAATTTACCGCCCCTTTTTGCCGGGGGGAGAGGGGTATCAGCCCTCCCCGGCGGTGCGGTCCAGGCGATAGATCTCGGCCAGGATCACGGCCATGGCCTCGTAGGTCTCGGGGGGGATCTCGCCGCCCAGCTCCAGGCGTGACAGCACCTCCACCAGAAACTGGTCCTCGCGGATGGGCACCCCGCTGTCGGCGGCGCGCTCCAGGAGGCGTTCGGCCAGGGTGCCATAGCCCTTGGCGGACAGCACCGGAGCTTCGGCCTCCTGCGCCCGGTAGCGCACGGCAACGGCCCGGCGCAGGGCCCGTGATTGGGAAGACGACTGGTCCTCAGTCATGCCCGCGCGCTCACGGTCCGCTCGAAGGCCTGGGCCCGCCGGAGGGACTCCGGAGGATCGGCCAAGCCCGGATCCGGACCCTCGATACGCAAGTTGATGGCCCGGCCAGCATTGCGGCACAGGTGCTCCAGCCGGCCCTGCTGATCCTCCAGTGCGACCTTGGTAGCGGCCGATTCGCAGCGGACCCGCCAGGCCCGTCCCTGGCCCAGGGGCATGATGAGCTCCATGCCTCCCAGGCGCTCGCTGGCAAGCCATACCCGCAAAGTCTGGCCCTGTCCGGGATCGAGTTCATCGCCTTCCTCGGAGTGGCCCCGCTCCTGGATCTGGACCCAGGCCCCGGACCGCTCACCGGAAAGGGGCAGCGGGATGTAGCCCCAGCGGTCCAGCAGTAGCCGACCCTTCTCGGTAAGCAGGCGTTCCCCCAGAGTGCCACTGCGATCGCCACGCTCGCCGCCGGCGGCCTCGCGGGACGGCTTGAGCAGGGCCTCAAGCCAATGGCGGGCGGCATCCCGGTTGCCGGCGATGCGTTCCTGGCCTTGCCCCTGCGTATTGAGAAGGGCGCTAACCAGACTTTGGGCGGTGCGCTGAGCCGATTCGGGCGATTGGGGTGTGGTCCTGGGGGGCGTCACCGAGTCCGAGGGGGGCGCCGGTGGCCGTCCTTCGGCGCTTATCGCCGCACCGCCCGTGGCGGCAGCGGCCTGGGGCCCTGCCGAGGCCGCCGAGGACGTGCCGCCCGAGGCCGACCCCGAAGCCGCCGCCTGGAGGGCCGCTGCGCCCTGCAGCGTGGGTGCCTGGAACGGGACCCGCGGTTGGGCCCATTGGCCTGGCTCCGCCACCCGCACCAATCGGACCGGTGAACTCGACGAGCCAACGAGAAGGCGGACGGTTGCCGGCAGCGAGGAGGACCGGGCCCCGGGACGGAGCGGTCCGCTATCCCCTTCACCCCCGCGCGCGGCCGGCCCTGAGTCCATCCCCCGGATGATCAACGGCATCCGGCCCGGACCGCGATCACCGCCCTGGACGCTGACTCGGCCGCTGCTTTCGGCTTGGGAATGCTGAGGGAGGGGCCAGGGATGGCGCTGCACCATATGGCCGAAGCGCTGGCTGACCCGATCCTGGATGTCCCCACGGTCCATCACGTGCAGGTACACCCGGCTGCCCTGAATCTCCGGCCGCACGAGCAGCCGGCTACCCCCCGTCAGGCCGGGGCGCTGGGGCTCGCCCTGGACATTATGGCCGAGCATGCGCAGCACCGGCTGCTCGCCACCGCGCACCACCAGCGCCGGATACAACCGGTCCGGCTGGAGGGTGGGAACCCCCGGCCGGGTCTGACCGACCCGGATGGGGGAGGTTTCAATGGGGCGAGATCCCGGAATCGGGCCGCTGGGTGTTTCCGCCATGGGAATGCCTTCTGGAACCTGGGGGTGGAGTCTAGGGTCCTCTCCCTCTTATCGCAGAGTTGGCGTTGCCCTTGAAGGGAAGTGAGGAGTGAGGCACAAGGGGGGTGCGGGGTAACGGCGAAAAAGGCAGACGACGCCTTATGCGCCGATGAGGCAGATAAACCCGGATGGAAAAGCGAGCCTCAAAGCAGGGATCCTTGCACCTGCTGGGGCTTTTTTCGCCGGAGCCGGAGTCTGGTCAGGAGGCCCGGGTCCTTCCCGCATTCGGGTGTTAGCTCTGCTTTTGCCGTATCTGCGCCCATCTTCGCCATCTGCGGATCGCGCCTTGGCCGTTGCCGTTAAACCTCTTTCCTCACCCCCCTCGCAGCTTGGCGATGAGCTCCCGCTCCTCCTCCGGGGGCTCGCCGCCCGGACGGGGGCCGGCCTCTTGGGTGGCCGCTTCCAGAGCCCGATACAGCATCCGCTCCTGCTCCAACCGATCCGAGCCCGCGGGCCGCTCCAGGGTCTCCTGGAGCTGGTACAGCAGGCGTCGCTCGCGCTCGGTGCGCTGGCTCCCGGAGCTTTCCAGGAGGTGGGCAATCTTCTCGCGCAGCTCCTGGGCCTGGGGCTCTGTTTCGACCGGTTGGTCCAGCTCGATCTCCGGCTGCTCCGGGACCGGCGGGGTTTCCCTACGGTAGGAGGGATCGCGCCGGGGTTCGGCCCGCCGCTCATCGGAACCCTCCGACTCCGGGGGACCTGATTCCTGGGATACCGCTTCCATGCTGCGCTCCAGCCGCCGCTGGACCGCGTCCAGGGCCGCGGTGGCCTCCGCGGAACGCTGGTCCACCTCGTCGAGAAGGCGGCGCAGGCGTCGCGGTCGAATGATCTCCAGGACCACCAGGGTCGCCAGCAGCACCACGATCAGGGCGTCAAGCACGGCCACCATGCTCATCCGTCGCCACCCTCGGCGTCCCAGCCCAGACGCCCCCGAAGCCGCAGCACCGCCTGGGTATGGAGCTGGGAAACCCGGGACTCGGTGATCGCAAGCACCTCGCCCACTTCCTTCATGGTGAGCTCTTCGTAGTAGTACAGGGCCAGCACCAGCTTTTCCCGCTGCGGCAACTCCTCCAATCCGGCCGCCAGGCCCTCCACCACCTCGTCCAGCTCGAGATGCTCGAAGGCCTCGGAATCCCGGCCCCGGTGCAGCCAATCGGCCACATCCTGACCCGGGAGGTCGCCGTCGGGGAGCTCCAGATCCTCCATGGACATCAGGGAGATTCCTCGGACCTCGTTCAGCAGCCGGAAGTATTCATCCTGTTCGACGCCCAGGAAGTTGGCCACCTCCTCAGCTTGGGCCGGTCGACCGTGCTTCTGTTCCAGGGTAGCGAAGGCATCTTCCAGGACATGGGCACGCCGCCGGGTTTCGGTGCCCATCCAGTCCGCCCGGCGCATCTCGTCGATCATGGCGCCGCGCACGCGGTAATCGGCGTAGGTGCGGAATTGCACCCCCCGAGAGGGATCGAATTTCCCTGCCGCCTGGATCAACGCCACCATGCCGGCATTGAGCAGGTCGTCCCGCTCCAGCCCATTGGGCAGACGCGGCGCCAGGCGCTCGGCGTGATAATAGATGACGTCCCCGAAATCGCTGAGCAGGCTGTCGGGATCGTTGGGGTCGACGGTGGAATAGCCACGCATGGGCCAGGGAACCCCTAAGCGCATTAATCACGCGAGCTGGAAGGGCGGTCTGAGGACCCGCCGCGGGCCTCATCGCTATCGCCCTGTGAGTCGGCGGAGGGCGGCGAGACCTCGAACGGATCGCCCAGCATGAACACCAGCAACGCACAGAACGCCCCAAACGCGATGCCGCCAACAGCGGCCCGGAACATTAAGGTGCCCAGGCCCAGGCCTTGTAGCAGGCCCAGGAAGTAGACCAGGGACAGCCCGGCGGCTAGGCCGAAAGCGAAAGCGGTGCGTGGTGGCAAGACAACCCTCCATGGGGTCGGGGTGAGCCGTGAGGTTGAGGCGTAATGGCGGAGAAGGCAGGCGACGGCTTATCCGCAGATGACCCAGATGACGGCTAAAACCGAAAAGGGACCCGGGCTCAGGTACTCAATGGTATTTTAATCTTTAGCCATATGGGCCATCCGCGGATGGGGCCTTGGCCTCTTCCGTTACACCCCACTCCGTCAGAAGCTGAAGCCGAGCTGGCCGGTGCCTCGCTCATCCAGAAGGTGGCTCCAGAACCGGACCATACCGCTTTCCCCGCTGATATCCGGCTGCGGCATGGCCACCAGGTGATCGGTGATCTGCTGCAACCGGCTCGCCGCCTTGGAGCGGGGATAGAGATCCACCAGGGCCTTCTGCTGACGGACCGCGCTTTCCAGGCGGCTGTCCTGGGGCAGCCAGCCCAGATTGACCAGCTCCAATCCGAGGAACCGGTCGGCGGCCAGGGCCAGGCGCTGGAACACGTGGTTGGCCTCGGAGGCGTTGCGGGCCATGTTAACCAGCACGTAGACCGGCCCCTTGCGGCCCTTCTGGTGGAGCACCTTGATCAGCCCGTAGGCATCGGCGATGGAGGTGGGCTCGGGGGTTACCACCGTCACCACCTCAGCGGCGGCCTGATTGAAATACAGCACATTGGGGGAGATCCCGGCGCCGGTATCAACCAGGAGGGTGTCGAAGGCCTCGCCGCACTCGTTGATGGCATCGATGAGGGCCAGTTTCTGGGCCGTCTCCAGGTTGGTCAGCTCGGACACTCCCGAGCCACCCGGCAGAAAGGTGACGCCCCCGGGGCCCTCGATGAGCACATCGCGGATACCGACCTTGCCGTCGATCACGTCCTGCAGCGTCCGCTTGGGCCGGACACCGAGCAGGACATCGATGTTGGCCAGCCCCAGATCGGCGTCCATGACCAGCACCCGCTGGCCCTGTCGGATCGCCAGCTGGGCCAGGGAGGTGACTACATTGGTCTTGCCTACCCCGCCCTTGCCGCTGGTGAAGGAGATGACCCGATGGCGCCCGGCAGTGGGGCCCCCGGGGCCCTTTTCCGAATTCCGGGACGATTGCGGCGCCATTTCGCGCAATCCCTGGGCCTGGTCCATTAGGCGTCCTCCTCGGCTTCGTCCAGACCCAGCAGCTGGCGGCGGATCATGGGGTAGGAGAAAAACCCGAAGTCCTCCGGGACCCGCTGACCGCTACCGAAAGCCGAAAGCGGCAGGCCGCTGGCCACCGCCACCTCCAGCGGCCGGGCGCGGCACACGGTCTCGTCCAGCTTGGTGGGCAGCAGGCTCGCCGGCTCCAGGCAGCGGAAGGTCTGATAGCTGACTCGGGCATCCTCGATGTCGGCGTTGGCGGGCAGCACCAGGTGCCGGCGCAGCCCGCCCTGACCGCGGAAGAGCTCACCCAGCTCGGCAACCTCCTCGCGTGCCCGCCCGCCGCGCCCGATGGTGTCCACCAGAACCACGTCGTAATCCGCCGCCCGCTGCAGAGCCCGTCCCAGCTCGTCGCGGTCGCGGGCCACCGACAGCGGCAGATCCATGATGCGGGCGTACTGCTGGAGCTGATCCAGGGCCCCGATACGGAAGGTGTCGGTGCCCACCAGGCACACGGATTTACCCGCCATGACGTAGCGTGCCGCCAGCTTGGCGATGGTGGTGGTTTTGCCGCTGCCGGTGGGGCCCACCAGAGCGGCGCGCACGGGGGCCCGCTCGCCGCGCAATCCCCCAGAGAGCTTGACCACGCGCTCGGAAGGCTGTCCTCGGCTCTCCACGCGCCACAGCACCCGCGCCACACTGGGGGAGAGGCCCCGCTTGCGCAGGCGGGCCTCCGCCTCGGCCACCGGCCCGGTTTCCATGACCGTTACCAGCCGCCGTAGCTCCGCGACCTCCTGGCGCAGGTCCCGGACGAAGGCCTCTGCGGCCTGATCGGTCGCGCCCCGGGACGGATCCTTGCCCTCTGGGCGGTTCGAGTCGCCCTCGCGCACAGCGGCATGGACCCGCCAGGACCCATCCGGCTGGCGCCAGGTATCCAGCATCTGGGCTTTGGGACCCAGCTCCTCCTGGGCGCGACGCATGGCCTGGCGCAGGGTCTTGCCTTCGAAATACGCCGACGGCTCGGCTGCTGTCACCGGCAAGGGCCTCCCTCCTTCGTGAGTGAGAGGTTAGGTGCTATGCAAAAAGGCAACAGCGTTATCCGCAGATGACGCAGATGAACGCAGATAAGACAAAACTGTGTCCGGGTTTGGACCCGTTTCGGCTTTAGCCGTAAGTATTCCCAAGGTTTGCGGTTTAGACGTCATCTGCGTCATCTGCGGATAAGCCGTGGGGTGGAGCTCGCCGTTACCCCTCACCACGCCCCGGCCCCGCCCCCTCCATGCGGACGGCGGCCACATTGCGGATCTGGGCGTCACGGGTCAGCTCCAGGGTGGAGATTACCCGCAAACCCTGAATGAACGCGGACAGCAGCTCCGCCAGATGAGGCCGCAGGCCCGGTGTGGTCAGCAGGATGGGCTGATCCATCTCCGCCAGGGCCTGCTCGAAGGTCTGATTGGTGGCCTGGAGCAGCGACTGGGCGAAGCTTGGATCGATGGCCATCTCGTCACCTTCCCGATCGGGCAGGTTCTGCGACAGCCGCTCTTCCAGGTCCGGATCCAGGGTCACCACCGCCAGCACCCCCTGGGCGTTGCTAAAGGTCTGGGTGATCACCCGCGCCAGCGACCGGCGCACCAGCTCGGTCAGCGAGCGGATGCTGCCCGTAACCGGGGCGTAATCCCCCAAGGTTTCCATGATGGTGAGCAGGTCGCGGATGGGCACCCCTTCCCGCAACAGGGCCTGGAGTACCTTCTGCACCGCTCCGAGAGTCATGCGCTCGGGAACCACCTCTTCCACCACCTTGGGGTATTCCTTGGCCAGATTGTCTAGCAAATGTTGTACCGCTTGCCGGGACAGCAGCTCATGGCCGTGACTGCGGACCACCTCCGTGAGGTGGGTCATCAGGGCCGAGGGCGGATCCACCACGGTGTAGCCGTTGAAGGCGGCCGCGTCCCGCTGGTCCTCCTCGATCCACACCGCCGGCAGGCCGAACGCCGGCTCCCGGGTTTCCTCTCCAGACACCCGCTCGGTCACCGCGCCGCTGTCGAGCGCCAGCAGCCGGTTGGGGTTGACCTGGCCGGTAGCCACCAGCCCATCCCGAATATAAACGCGGTACTCGTACATATTCAGGGACAGGTTGTCCTTGATGTGGATTGGCGGCACCACGAAGCCCATCTCGCGTGCGATCTGGCGGCGCATGGAGCGGATCCGGTCCAGCATGTCCTGGCTCTGCAGCAGGCTCACCAGGCCGTAGCCCACCTCCAGGCGCATGGCGTCTACCGCCAATAGCTGGTCCACCTCTGCTTGCTCCTCCTGCTCGGTGGGCGGCTCCGGGGCCTCCACTTCCGCCGGCGGTTGCGCCTCGGCCTCGGCCGGGGCCGCCGGGGTGCGCATCAGGTAGTACGCCACGCCACCCACCGCCAGCCCGAGGAGGGCGAAGGGCAGGAAAGGCAGGCCCGGGATGATTGCCAAAAAGGCCAGCACCCCAGCGGTCACGCCCATTACGCGAGGACGGGCGGTGACCTGCTCGAAGATGTCGGCGGAGATATGGGAGTCGGTATCTGTGCGGGTGACCAGGATGCCCGCGGAGGTGGACAGAACCAGGGCGGGGATCTGCGTCACCAGGCCGTCACCCACCGTCAGCACGGTGAACACCCGGGCCGCCTCGGCCAGGTCCATGCCGTGCTGCAGGGTGCCGATGATCAGGCCGCCGATGACGTTGATCATGGTAATCAGGATGCCCGCGATGGCGTCGCCGCGAACGAACTTGGAGGCGCCGTCCATGGAGCCGTAGAAGTCGGAGCTGTCCTCCAGCTCCTCCCGCCGGCGCTTGGCCTCCTCCTCGCTGATCAGGCCCGAGTTGAGATCGGCGTCGATGCTCATCTGCTTGCCGGGCATGGAATCCAGCGCGAAGCGGGCGCTCACTTCCGCCACGCGGGTGGCGCCGCGGGTAATCACCACGAAGTTCACGATCACCAGGATGACGAAGACCACCAGCCCCACCACGTAGTTGCCGCCCACCACGAACTGACCGAAGGCCTCGATCACCTCGCCGGCGGCGTCCTCGCCGTCCTGGCCGTGCAGCAGGATGCGCCGGGTGGTGGCGACGTTGATGGCCAGCCGGAACAGCGTGGTCACCAGCAGCACCGCGGGGAACACCGAGAAATCCAGCGGCCGCTGAACATAGAGCACCACCAGCAGGATCATCACCCCCACGGTGATGTTCAGGCTGATGAGCAGGTCCAGGACGACTGCCGGGATGGGGATCATCATGACCCCCAGAATTCCCACCACCCCCGCGGCCAGCAGGATATCCGTCTGCCGGGCGAGGGTCTGAAGCCGTTCGCTAAGGGCTGGCGCTTGGGCCATGATTCCTCAGTCTCGAAAGGCGTTATCGCAGATGTCGCCGATTAACGCAGAAGACGGCGTCAGGAACTGGTCCAGACGCAGCACTCGTATTGGAGCTTGGGGCCGCCAAAGTTCAATAACAGCCCACGTTCATAGCCTGTAGCCCGTAGATAGTTTAAAAGCTGGGCCTTCTCCCTAGATCCCACCCGGCCAAGGGCCTTCAGCTCAACCAGCAAATCCTGGTAGCAAACCATATCGGCCCGGTAGGTACAGGCTAACTTCTCGCCGCGATACCAAACTTCCACCGGCACTTGGGCCTGGAAAGGAACCTCCTGCATGGTCAGCTCGATTCCCAAGGCCTCTTGATACACGGCTCCAAAAAACCAGGCCCCAACCGGGAATGGACCTCCATAGCCGCGCCGATCAACGTGTAGCTCTCGGCATCCCGATCCAAGCGCTTCCCCCTTTATTCTTCTTGCCTTCGCTTGCATCTGCGGCCATCGGCGTCATCTGCGGATCGGGCCATTGACGCCTAGGGTGCCGGTCCCGTTTCCACTCCCTCCGGCTGGGGCTGGTGCGCCGGGTCGTAGACCCAGGCGAGGATCTGGGCGATGACCTGGTAGAGGTCCTCGGGGATGACGTCGCCCACCTCCACCGAGTCATACAAGACCCGGGCCACCGGCGGGCGGCGGATGACAGCCACCCCGGCGTCCTCCGCCAGCTCGCGGATGCGTCGGGCCTGATAGCCGCTGCCCATCGCCAGGACCTTGGGCGCGGGGGCCTCGCTGCGGTCGTACTTGAGCGCCACCGCCAGGTGGGTGGGGTTGGTGATGACCACATCGGACTCGGGGACCTCGGCCATCATGCGGCCCTGCGCCATTTCCTTCTGCTTTTGCTGGCGCTGCTGCTTGACCTGGGGATCGCCCTCGGTCTGCTTGTGCTCCTCCTGGACCTCGCGCTTGGTCATGCGCAGGTCCTCCTCGTGCTGGTAGACCTGGAAGGAGTAGTCCAGGGCGGCCAGGATCAGGAACAGGACCACCGATAGCAGCAGCACGAAGCCCACCAGGTCCCGAAGCACGCCCATTCCCTCGCCCACCGTATAGGCCGGGGTACTGAGGATGGTGGTCCAATAGAGCCACAGAGTGGCGGCGCCGATAGCGCCCAGCATCCCCACCTTGAACAGGGACTTGAAGAACTCCATGAGCCCGCGCATGGAGAAGATCCGCTGCAGGCCCTTGATCGGCGAAATCTTGGAGGCCTTGGGCTTGATCGGGTCGATGGAGACGTTCATCTGGGTCTGCAGCACCCCCGCCATGAACACCGCGATGGCCAGGGGGAACAGCAGCGGCAGCAGCACCGCCGCGAGGTGACCGGCCACCGCTTCCAGGCCACCCACCACGGTATCGAGGGTCAGGCCGCGCCAGTCATTGAAGCGGAAGAAATCCGTCAATGCGGCCGTTAGGGCGCTGCCCATGGCCTCGCCGCCCAGGTATAGGGTGCCCAGACCCGCCAGGAACAGCGCCGCCGTACCTACCTCGCGTGAGGTGGGAAGCTGCCCCTTCTCGCGCGCTTCCTCGCGCCGCTTCGGGGTTGGTTCCTCGGTCTTTTGCGCCTTGTCCTGTTCCTCGGCCATCCCCTACCGTCCTGCCCTGCTATGCCATGGAAAAGGCGAGGCCTATCCGTAGATGGCGCAGATAAACGCATATGAAAGATAAACCCCCGGCCACTTGGCTCGGCAACGGATTCTGTAGGAGGGGCCATTGGCCCCGACCACCTCGACCAACCTTTCCTCACCCCCGGGAGGCGCTCCATTCCAGTGATGGACGACCGTTTGCGAAGCCCTCCCTGAAGGAAAGGGTAGACCACCGGGGCAAAACGGCGGCCAACCGGGCCGGAGCGCCTTGGGGCCTTTTGATCTGCGTTCATCTGCGCCATCTGCGGATCCGGCATTGCCTCACCCGCCCAGCACCCGCAGCAGCCCCAGGCTACGCTCCACGAAGCTGCGGAACTCCTCCTGGAGGACGCCGGCGGACACCCCCAGCATCGCGGAGAACATGAACAGCCCCAGGGCGATGTTCAGCGGATGGAGGACGAAGAACACCTGGATCTGCGGTGCGGCCCGGCTCATCACCCCCGCGGCGGCGTACACCGTCATCAGGGTCAACAGCACCGGCAAGGCCAGGCGCACACCCAGGGCGAACATGTGGCCGCCGGACTCCATCACCGCGCGGGCGCCGGCATCGCCCAAGGCCATCTGGCCCGGGGCTACCTGCTGGAAGCTCTCCACCAGCAGGCGCAGGAACAGGTAGTGGCCGTCCACCGCCACGAACAGCACGATGGCGAAGAAGGTGTAGAACTGGGCCAGGACGTTGATCTGGCTGTTGGTCGCCGGGTCGAAAACGTTAGCCAGAGCCATGCCCATGGTGAAGCCCATGGCCTGGCCCGCCAGCTGCACCGCCCCCAACAGCAGGGTGAAAGCGAAGCCCATGATCGCCCCGAGGAGGACTTCCTGGATCATCAGCACCGCCATGGCCAGATTGTTGGTAACGGTCAAATCCGGAACATGCTCCCGGACCAGCGGGTAAAGGGCGAAGGCCAGGGCCAGGCCCAGCAGGATCTGGACCCGGGCGTTGATGGCCTCGTTGGAGAACAGGGGCGCCA
>NZ_JAZKRM010000047.1:0-16810 GCF_036628635.1 Thiohalorhabdus sp.
CGGGGGAAGGCCAGGGCCAGAACCAGGGCGAACAGGCCCAGCCCTCGGCGGCGGAGGTGGCCCGGAAACGGGGTGGCCGTCCCGAGGCACCCGCCAGCCTGTCTGGGGTGCCGGAGGCCGAGGGCGAGGGCACCGACCCGTGGGCCTGGCTGAACAACAAGTCCGGCCTCGACTTCGAGGAGGCCCTGGCCCAGCTCTCCCCCGAGGAAGCTGAACGCTATCTGGCGGAGGGCTAACCACCGTGTCGCTATTCCTCGACCTCAAAGTGGGTGAGTCGGTCGATCTGGATGACGGCCGTATCCGCCTGACCCTGGAGGAAAAACAGGGCCAGCGGTCCCGCCTGCGCGTCGAGGCCGACGACGCGGTGACCATCGGCAAGGCCAAGGCCCGGCCATCGGGCCAGAGCCTGCCGCCACCGCCGCCGAAATCAAAAGCCGGGTCGCAGGAGTGACCCTTTCAGGACCGGCGCAAGAGCGCCAAGTCTAGGAGGAAGCCGCAATGGCTCAGACCATCGTGGGGCTCAACGACCCCAAGGCCGTCAACAAGTTCTCCGGCTACCTGGCTGTGGACGTGGGCCGCGAGAGCTACTTCAACAAGAAGTTCATGGGCAAGGGCGAGAACGCCCGGACCCCGCTCCAGCTCCTGCCGCACCTGGAGTCCGACGCGGGTGAGCAGATCAGCTTCGACCTGTCCCTCCAGCTCACCGGCCAGCCCATCGAGGGCGATGAGACCCAGGAGGGGACGGAGGAGGACCTCAAGTTCTACACCGACCAGGTCTACATCGACCAGATGCGCGGCGGTGTGAACGGGGGCGGGCGCATGACCCGCAAGCGCACCCTCCACGACCTCCGCCAGGTCGCCCGCAAGCGGCAGTCCGAGTGGTGGTCCCGCGTGTTCGATGAGCTGTTCTTCATGTACCTGAGCGGTGATCGGGGCATCAACAGCGACTACATCTTCCCGCAGGACTACTCGGGCTTCGCCAACAACCCCGTCACCGCCCCGGATAGCCAGCACCACCTGTTCGGCGGGTCCGCCACCTCCAAGTCCACGATGACGACCAGCGACGTATTCAGCCTGGACCTCATCGACAAGGCGGTGACCCGGGCGACGATGATGGGCGGCGGGACCCAGAACACCCCGCAGATCCAGCCCATCCGCATCAACGGCGAGGATCATTACGTCTGCGTGATGAACCCCTGGCAGGAGTACGACGTTCGGACCAACACCAACCAGGGCCAGTGGCTGGACATCCAGAAGGCCGCTGCCCAGGCGGAAGGGCGGTCCAGCCCGATCTTCCAGGGGTCGCTGGGGATGTACAACAACGTCATCCTCCACAAGCACAAGGCCGTGACCCGGTTCGATGACTACGGTTCCGGCGGCGACGTGGAGGTGGCCCGCGCCCTGTTCCTGGGCACCCAGGCGGGCGTGGTGGCGTTCGGCTCCCCGGGCTCCGGCCTGCGCTTCGACTGGCACGAGGAGTCCCGGGACAACGGCAACCAGGTGGTGATCTCCACCTACTCGATCTTCGGGACCAAAAAGACCCGGTTCGAGGGCCAGGACTTCGGCGTCATGGCCCTGGATACCGCCGCGTCCGATCCCACCACCTAAAGGCTGAATAAGGGGGCCTAGCCCCCTTTTCGCCCGCCTAACCAACTAGGAGAGACATCATGGCGGAATACGTTGCTCGGGACGCTGACCCGAAAGTGAACCCTCCGATCAGCTCCTGCGCCGCTGGTGAGATCCGGGCGGTCCAGGGCGAGATCACCATGGAGCAGGCCCTCGCCTCCGGCGATACCCTTCCCATGGCCCTGGTGCCGGCCGGCCACGTCCCGGTGGACGCCATCGTGGACACCGACTCCCTGGACTCCGGTTCCGGGATCGTTTTCGACGTGGGTGATGTGGACGCCAACGGCGACGAGCTGGTTTCTGGCTCCACCATTGGCCAGGGCGGCGGCATGGCCCGCATGGCCCAGCAGGGCGGCAGTCGCCTGGCGCCCTACACGGACCAGAACCGCCGCATGGGCCTGACGGTGACCACCGGCCCCGGCTCGGCCGTGACCCCGGCCACGATCACGGTGACCGTGTTCTACCGCCGGAGCCATCGCGGCAGCTAACCCCCGGCCACCCGGGTAACCGCGCATAGCGGGGGCTGAGGCCCCCGCTTTTCTATTTCGAGAGGAGAGGACCGTGAGCAATTCCATGGTTGTCGAGAGCATCATCCAGCGGGGCGGCGGTTCCGATTACCGGATGAACCGCAAGACCTACCACTTCCGGCCGGCGGACCTGGAAGCCCACTCCCCGCACCTGTGCCTGGTGGAGGACCCAGACGACCTCCAGGGCTTTCTGGCCATCAAGGAAGGCTTCCGGGTCTACAAGGGCGACAAGAAGCCCCCGGAGGACTCGGGCGTGACCCCGGACCGGGACTTGGTGGAGGGCGCCCAGCCGGAGCCCGCCCCGGCCGAGACCCGGGAACCGGAGCAGGGCCCGGCCTGGCCGGAGGACCCGGAGGCCCCCGAGGACGAGGCCCCCGAGGGCAGCGGCGGCCTGAGCCCGGAGATCCGGGACCACCTCCTGGGCCTCGACCCGGAGGACATCATCGCCTGGGCCGACAAGAACGTGCCCACCGCCGACATCAAGCGGACCATGAAGCCGGCGACCATGGTGAACCGCATCGAGGAAGCCCTGAATGGGTAACGGGGAGGGCACGGAATGGCGACCCTGAACGACCTTCTGGCCCAGGCCCGGATCGACCTGGACGACCCGGAGCAGCCCGGGGGCGGCGACGATTCCCTGTCCCTGTTCAAGACCAATGAGCTGGTGAGCTACATCAACCGAGCCATTGACGAGGCTTGCCTACGGGCCGAGCTGATTCTGGACTCGGACACGCCCGATGTGTGCGAGGTAGCGGTCACAGCCGGCCAGGCCAAGTACGACCTGGACTCGCGCATCGTCCTGGTCAAGCGGGCCAAGCTCGCCAGCCAGCCCCGGGCCCTCAAAAAGACCGACCGGGACGCCCTCGACGGGATGCGGATGGATTGGGAGTCGGATACCGGGACGCCGGAAATGTACCTGGCCGACATGAACCAGGGCATCCGCCTGTACCCGATCCCGGATACCGACACCACCCTCCGCCTGACGGTGTGGCGCCGCCCCCTGGAGCCCATCCCGTCGTACATGGGCCACAAGGAGCCGCCCATCCCGCCGGAGGACCACTACCCGCTCCTGCACTGGGTCTACTACCTGGCCCTGGACCGCCAGGACGTGGATACCTACGCCCCGGAGAAGGCCATGCAACATGCCCAGGCCTTCGCCCAGCAGTTCGGGCGCCGCAAGGCCGCCTGGGAGCGGGAGTTCGACCGCAAATCACGCCCCCTGCGCGTCCCCGGGAGCTATATGTGATGCGCTCGTTCGTCTACTGGAACATCCACAAGAAGAAGTGGTCGGTAAAGGCGCTTGAAGGGGACTGGAAGGGCAAGGTGATAGCCCATGCGCCGACCATCCGCCTGGATAACGTCCGCTTCTGCGTCCAGGAAGGCGGCCGTGATCGCGTCCTCAAGGACGGGCAGAAGAACGTCCATGCGGGCGTGGTGGGTGACCTGGTCTCCATCCTCGGGATCTCCGAGGAGGAAATGGGCCTCATGCCGCCCTCGATCAACAAGCCGCCGACGCTGGAGTCGGCTCCCTACCTGGCCCCGGTCCACTACGTCCCGGCCCTCGGCCCTTACTTCTTCTGGGAGGACACCATGCGCCCGGTAACCGAGGCCAAGGTGGCTACCTTCGAGCCGGACAAGATCGTCCTGGCCGCTCCCGTGGATGAACCCGGGGAGGACGCCTGATGCCCCTAGAGAGCGTGGCAATAACCCGGTTCCGGGGCCTGGTGAACAAGGTCGATCCCCTGCGCCGCAACCGTCACCCGGAGGAGGGTGGCATGGAGGCCGGCCTGTCCCGGGCCGACAACGTGGACGTGGACCAGACCGGGCGCCTGACCCGGGCCGAGGGCTACGAGCAGGTCTACACCGGCTCGGTGACCAACCTGTTCGTAACCGATGACGAGCAGCGGGCCTACATCGTGGAGGGCGACACCCTCAAGCAGCTCCTCCCCGACTGGACCACTGTGACCCTCCGCTCGGGCCTGACCCGCTCGGACTTCCGGTGGGCCGAGGTCAACGATGCCGTCTACGCCACCAACGGCGTCGAGTTCCTGGTGATCGACCAGGACATGGTCCGGGACTGGGGAATGCCGATCCCGGAGATTCCCGAGGTGGCGACCACGGCCGGCGACCTGCCCCCGGGGCGGTATCAGGTCACCGCCACCTTCGTCGCCCCCGATGGCCGGGAGTCCGGCGCCCCCCGGGGCAATGTGATCGACCTGGCGGACCCGGCCGGGTTGCAGGTGAGCTTCGACGCCATGCCGTATCCGGTGCGGGTCTACATCACGCCCACCGATTCGACCACCTTCTACCGGGCCTACGAGACCGGGGAAACGGTGACCACCTGGGCCGGCCCCCTGACCAGCCTGGTGGATCCGCTCCAGACCCAGTTCCTGTCTGGCCCGCCGGGCGGGAAGGTCCTGGGCTACCGCCTGGGCCGGATGTATCTCGGCCAGTATTTCCCGGAGGCCAATCAGTCCGCCATCTGGCCCAGCCAGCCCCTGGGCTATGAGCACTTCGACCTCATGGACGCCTTCCTCCTGCCGGGCGAGATCCGGCTGATCGCCGGCCATCCCCAGGGCCTGATCCTGGGATGCCGGGATGCCGTCTACGCCTACGACGAGGAGCAGGGAATCCAGAAGCTCGCGGACTACGGCGTGATCCGGGGCTGGACGGGGACCTGGCACCAGGGCGCGGTCTACTTCTGGACCGAGCGCGGCCTGTGCCGGGGCCTGCCTTTCGAGAACCTTACCGAGGCCACCGTCAGCGTTCCGCCCGGCAGGTACGGCGCGGGCGCGGTCCTGGAGCGCCATGGCGAGACCCGCTACGTCGTGGTGGTCGAGGACGGCGGCGAGCCCGCCTACAACGCCTTCTAAGCAAGGAGACCCATCATGGCCATCCGTTTCAGCACCGGACTACGAGACAAGCTCCTGGGCACCAACAGCTTCAAGGACATCTTCGCAGACGGCGTAATCTACATTTACTCCGGGATCCAGCCGGCGTCGGCCGATGACCCGGTCCAGGGCACCAAGCTGGGCGAGGTGACCCAGGACGCCGGGAATTTCAGCTTTGGCTCCGCCACCAACGGCCTGGAGTTCGGCACCCCGAGCGACGGCGCCATCGACAAGGATGGGGCCGAGAATTGGAAGTTCGAGGGCCTGGCGGACGGCACGGCCGGCTGGTTCCGCCTCATGGGCAACGACCTGGACGACCTCGGCTCCTCGACCACCTTGCCGCGCATGGACGGTGCCATCGGCACCTACGGCAAGGACCTCAACCTGTCCACCACCAGCATCACCAAGGGAGCGCCGTACACCATCGACGTTTTCAAGGTGATTCTCCCGGCCAGCAAATAGGCCCGCACTAGCCCCTACCGGGCTTTCTAGGTTCCGGCCCCGCTATTCGGCGGGGCTTTTTTACGTCCAAAGGAGTGAATCATGGCTTTCAAGGCTTCCACCGGGCTGCGTAACGCCCTGCTCGACACCGGCGACCTGACCACCGTCCTGGCGGACGGCGTCCTCCGCATCTACTCCGGCACCGTGCCGACCAATGCCGATGACGCCATCTCCGGCGATTCCGACATGCTTGTGGAGATCACCGACGCCGGCCAGGCCCTGGGCTCCGGCACCGGCATCGACCTGGACCCCAACGGGGCCTCGGGCGGGACCATCACCAAGGATCCCAACGAGACCTGGGAGGGCACCAACGCCGCCAGCGGCACCGCCACCTACTTCCGCCACGTCACCCAGGCGGACGACGCCACCAGCTCCACCACCCAGGAGCGGCTCCAGGGCGCGGTGGGCACCTCGGGCTCCGACCTCAACCTGTCCAGCGTGTCGCTGTCCTCGGGCGCGACCCAGACCATCGACGCCTACTCGGTGACCCTGCCCACCCTGTAAACCGATAAGGGCGGCTCCGGCCGCCCGTTAAGGAGGATCGGATGGGGTACTGGCTTCGCCTCAATAGTGGCTTCTTTATTAACGGGGTCGAGTACAGCACGGACGGGACCACTTGGGAGCCGGGGAACCTGCCGCCTAACCAGGGGGGAACGGATGCGTCTATTAAGAACCTGGACTTTTCCCCGGGCCTGCAATCCTTTGTGGTCTTTTCCGTCGAATCCGAAGATGATGTCTCTAAGAAGTATGTGTTCCTGACCACTGATGGGCTCGAATATACCGGTCCGCTGGATCAGAATTTCGAGGATTGGAAGTGGCCTAACGATGGAATCATCCATGGTGGCCAACCCGGCCTGGTCATTGGGGACGGTTCGGATGATCTCTTTTTCGTTGTCAGCACCGATGGCCAAACGCTCAATCTAGCAAGCGTCGAAGGCCCGGCAGGCTTCCCGGAGTGGCCCCACGCCGAATACGACCCAACCGCCGTTACCTGGATGATGATCGCCGTGCAAACGGGGTCGGGGGTGTTCCTTTGGCAGAGCACGGATGGCGGTGCCACCTGGGCTGCGAAGCAGCACACCGATGATGTTCCGGGCTATGTGTATAACGACGTTTTTGTGGTCTCGGATGGCAACGGCTATTTCGTCGCCATGTGGTTTAGCTACGGGGTTAGTCCATCGGCATCCGTTTCCCTTGTAAGTAGCGATGGGGGAGCTACCTGGGACGGAATCCATGAGTCGCCGTTCGATGATGACCCCTTGGATCTTCGTAATCTCGGCTACGACGCCGATAAAGGGGTCTTTCTGGCCTACGTTTATAGAGACACCGATCTCTATGACCTTTGGTACACGCCCGATGGCATTTCCTGGACCAAGGAAAAAGAAGGCGGTGCGGATGCCATGTATGAGGAATGGCGCCTCCGGGTTAAGAACAACAAGGTAACCGGGGATTTCGCCTACGGCGATTTCGGTCCCAACCTGTTCTGGATGGCAACCATCGGTGTCGAAGAGGTGACCTGATGCGGGTCCACAAGCGGTTCATCGGCAACAAGGCCGCCGCCGCCCGCCTGTGGCCCTTCGCCCGGAAAAAATTGGCCGAGGTTGAGGATTTTATCCGCCAGTCCGGGACCGGGGCCTTCACCAAGACGGTGAGCCTGGCGAATGGCTTTATCCGCCTCCAAGTTGTGGGTGGGGATGCCCACGTCACGATTCACCAGGAAGGCGAGCTGGAAGATACCTGGGGCGTTTTGGTCACCCCCAGGGTTGGGCCTTTGAAATGGTGGGACTGGGTTATAACCGAGGAGATTGAAACGGGCGAGCCCGTTGATTACCCCGAATACCTGGAAAGGCGTTTCCATCCCTACATCCCTCATCCCGGCTACAAACAGCCTGGGCGACTTCTTGAGTCGGGAAATATCGGTGGGGAGGAGGTCGTCAGTACCGAGCGGGCTCCGCAGCCCGTACAGATTGGCTTATATGTGCCAGACGCTGTCCCCATCGGCATGGCCGCTTTGCTTCAATTCTTTCCGAACAAGCGCCAGATCAATCTGGGTAACGATCAGAAGGACCCCGAGGTGGACCCCTTCCTGGATCGCAACCCCAACCCGCTTATTGGCAAGGAGGAATGGCGCAGCGACGACGGCATCGTCCTTTCCTATGACGGGAGAATCAGCCGGCGCTGGTCAGGATGGAACAATACGACCGGATTCGATTCATGGGCCCGCGTTTATTATCGCGGTGACGTTCTGGCGGAGTTCCCTGGCCCTTGCAACTGTGTGGCGACAACGCGCCGAACCCGCGATGACGGCGGCGTGGAGCATTGGCTGGTGGCCGGTATTGAAAAGCCCTACGCCGACGAAACCGGCGACAACGCCATGGAGATTTGGGCCCGGCGGATTGAGCCCAGGAGGGAAAGTGCCATCGAGAGGAGGGTTCGTGAACTGGCTAATGCTAAACGGATAGAGGTCGGCCTTTCGCCAATTTACTTCCCGCCCGGGACCGTTAGCAATCCGGCTCGGGAATACGCCAATTCCATGATTGATAGCGGCGTTTTCGAGCATGGTCCATATCTGAGCATCTTGCAGGAAATAGGGGCTATTGCTTACGCAGAAGAAAATCTAACCATGACCGAGAATGGCCAGGACCCCTTCGAGGCCTTTGAGAACTGGATGAACTCGCCCCCGGATCGGGCCTCGATCCTTGCTTCGGACGTTGAACGCATGAATTTCTCCATGTATGTCGGGGTATCCGACAACCCCGACCACAAAGGCCGATATTACTGGGTCATGCACATAGTCCGATGGACATGGTTCTGGCCGCAAGGTTATGAGCCCCAACCCGGGGTCCATGATCGGGGCCGTTGGAAGAAGTTGGGCTCTCAGCTTCCTAAAGGGTTTGGCATTCCGGTCATCCGCCCGGACGGTCGCCAGATTTACATGAACGCCCATACAGCTATTAAATACGTTAAATGGGTGGTTGATATAGACCTGTCCGACCCGGAAAACCCGACTTACCAATACAGTGAGCATTCCGATCCCCGTTTGGTTGATGATACGGGTTACGATGAAACTACCTGGGTACTGGGCGCATACGACTACAAAGGAAATGAGATTGTTACTGCTTGGGGAGAGAGTCCAGATAAAAATACAGAGACAAAAGATTTTATGAGAGTGCGTTACGGATGCCCAGCAGACGGACCGAATGGTGGGCATTTCCTAGAAGAAAATAACCGCCAATCAGAGTTGTTGCACCTGGATCTTCGCAATGATTTGGTTCTGACGCGCTACGAGGGGGTAAGAGGGGTTTCCTATGATTTACATTATAACGGAGAAACGGAGAACTTATACCAATCCAGCAAGGTACATCATTCCGAGGATACTCTTTATGGCATATTCGTATTAGACGTATTCAGAACCCCACTTACCGGACAAGGAGTGGCGATTGACGGTCAGGGGCGCCTATTCCTATCCCTGATCTGCACCGATACCAATTACCTTGATACTCCCTATACTTGGGAGCGGGCTAAGGACGCCAATGTAGAGGTCGTCAATATCGTTGGCGAGACCTCACCGAGGGCATTTACCCGGACCCCGGCAACTGAGGATGATGCGTTCGTTTTGTTCCCATTGCAGGCATACGCCCTGAGTAAGGATGACCCGTTGAAAGGGGTTGTATCCGAACGGGCCCCCAACAAGATTAACCCAAAATCCCAGCAGGAGTGACAGGGTCCTATATGAAACCCTTTCCCCTGTCATTCGCAGGAGTAGCCAATGGCCGGCGAACTCTACAAAACCTGGAAGATCATCCCTGGTGAGCCCAAGGAGTGCTGGGAGGAATGCACCACGGGCGATTGCTATACGGTCACCGAGACCTACGAGGAGCTCGTGGTCGACGGGTACGTCTGCACTGGTGGCACCACCTACGAATCGGATGCCGCGTTCGGAGGCGGCGGTTCCACCGATGGCTCCTGCACACCAACCGGCCATTATGAGGAGAAAACCCGCACCTACGAGGAATGCACCACCGAATGCACCACGGTCTGCGAAGGGGGAAGCGACGCCGAACGGGACGCCAATCTTGGCTGGAACGCTTCCGCCCGGTCCATTGACGAGATCGAGGACAGCGGCGCCGTTGAGTTCCGTATTTCGGCCGCATCCGTTGGCGTTGTGGTCGGGCTCAACGAGGGCACCTACGAAACCACCGGCTACCAGGACATCCACTACGCCATCTACGCCGAGAGAGGCGAGTTCCGGGTCCTGGAGGAGGGCGCGTTCAAGACCGGCCGCCAGGTTTTCACCAATGACGATTGGTTCCGCATCGAGCGGGAGCGGAACACCGTCCACTTCTATCTCAATGGCAGCCGCATCCACACCTCCGACCGGATCAGCAGCGACCTTCTGTTCCTGGAGGCGGTCTTTTACATGGCCGACGACCGGGTCCTGGAGGCCAAGCTCACGGATGCCAATAGGGGTGGTGGCAGCGGCGAGCTGGAACCATTGGATGGATTCGGCCGGGCGGACAGCCGGGCGCGAGCCAGCCTCTACTTCCAGAAGCTGCGCGGCAAGGGCTTCGAGTCCCTGACCGGGCAGGCTGACAACAGCTTTTTGCCCCTTCGCCATTTCGGGGGCGAGGGGACCTATGCGGAGGCCCAGGATATATTCCTATACCCCCTGACCGGGGACGGATCGGGCGGAAAGGTGATCCGCGACCAATGGGGGTACGCCGACCTGGCCCTCCAGCCGGTGACCGGGGGCAGTAACGCAACCGAGATCAACCGTGGCCGGACCTTTGAGGTCGCGGAGGAGGTCCTGCCGACAGGCCCCGGCGAGGCCGATCTGAGCTTCCAGGAGCTGACCGCCTTCGGTGGGGCCGGGGACTACGCGGATGCGGCGGGCGACCTCTACCCCTTAATGGCCCGGGGGGCCGGAGAGCTTCTCCATCGCACGTTGGTCCTGGCGCCTTTGGAGGGCCTGGGGGCCAACTACCCGTACACCCACGCGGATCTCACCCTGGAGGCGCTGGAAAACGAGGCAACCGCCGGGATCCACATGCCGCAGCCGGTTATCGTGGATCTGACCTTCCAGGCCCTGGACGCCAGCGGCTTTTCCCTGACCGGCAGCATCGGCGGCGGGGGTGGCGACATGGAGCCGCTGGTCGGTCTCGCCGCTGAGGGGGTTTACGGGGAGGGCAACCCCCGCTTCGAGCCCCTGGAGGGTCTGGCCTTCGAGGACCTGTATCCCGACTCCTGGGGGTTGGTCGTGGCTCCCGTCCCCGATCTGACTGCCCAGGGCCATGCGGCCGAGCTGAACGGGGTGGTGACGGAGTCGCCGTTCATTGAGGCCGAGCTTCGGGGCGGCGGCTCGGCCATGGCGATGGAGCCCCCCGCCGCCACGGCCGACATCCAGGCCGAATGGAGCGGGGTGGGGCGCATGGTCTACCGGGCGTCCTTGCCGGACCTTACCGCCACGGGCGAGGCCATCGGCCTCGGCCAGGCCGACCTTCGCCTTGGCCGGCTGACCGCGTTGGGCGAAGGCGGCGGAACCGCCCGGGGGCGGCTGGCGCCATTCCAGATTTTGGGGGAGAGCCTGACCGGCGGCATTGGTACGCTGGATCGAGAAGCGCCGGCCGCCGAGCTTTCCGGGGAGGGCCGGGCCATTCCCACGGGGGTCGCGGTCCTGGCCTTCCAGGCCCTGCGGGGCGGCGGAACGGCGGCTGGCGAGCCCATCGAGGCCCCGGCGGCGTACCTGCGAGCAACGGGTGAGGAGGCGGCATGAAGATCGCCTACTCGGTGAATCTCCAAAACGGGGCGGTGACCCGCTACACCCACTGGCCGTTCACCCACATGGGCCGGTTCCAGGGCCAGGACATCGCGGTGGATGGCAGCGGCATCTACCGGATCGGCGGCGACACCGCCGCCGGGGCCAATATCGACGCCACCGCCCGGATCGACGGCCTGCGGATCAGCAGCGACACCCTGAAACGGATCGTGCGGGCCTATGTGGCGTTCCGCCCGAGCGGCGACCTGGATCTTTCCTTCGCCCCTGACGAGGGGCCGGCCGCCACCTATCGCCTGGAGGCCAGCAACAAGGCCCTGGACAAGCAGCGGGTGAAGCCCGGCCGGGGCCCAAAGGGGGTTTTCTGGTCCGTCACCCTGGCGAACGTCAACGGCGGCGGCCTGGACGTGGAATCCCTCCAGGTCCTGGCTGACAGCCTACCCCGGAGGATCGGATGAGCACCGAACAATCCATCAAGGACATCATCGGCCAGGCCCGGGACTACGCTCAGGAGTCCTACAAAAGCGCCCAGGATCTGATTGATACGGCGCAGACGGCGGCCCAGGGGGTCGCTTACGCCACGCCGGACCTGTCCGACCTGGGCGAGATTCAGTTCTCCGAGGTCCCGGACCTGCCGAAAGCCCCGACCTTCGATGCCAGCCTGGAAATCCCGGGCGATCTGCCCACCATGCCCGATCTGGCCACGCTGTCGGTGTCGGACCTGAACGACATCCCCGATCCGCCGGAGCCCCTGAGCACCGAGGATCTGTTCAATCACGACGTTCCGGTGCCGCTGGGCGGGTTCGATGAAACCCCGCCCAACCTGGACGAGATTACCTACCCGGAGGCCCCCGACCTGGACGAGGTCCGGTCGCCGGACCTGCGGGAGATCCCGGAGGTGTCCGACCCGGACATCAACGTCCCGGATTTTACCGCCAACGAGCCCGACGAGCCGCCGGCCCCGCCCGAGAACCTGGACAGCCAGTACGAGGCCCTGTACGACCAGATGGTCCCGGAAATGAAGGCCCAGGTGGACGGGGAGGCCGAGAAGTTTATCGAGCGGTTCTACCCGGGGGCGACGGAACAGCTCAACAAGCTCATGGAGCGCCTGAACACCTACCTGGAAGGCGGCACGGGCCTACCCGAGAAGGTGGAGCAGGGCATCTACGACCGCGCCCGCGACCGGACCTACCAGGAGGTTTACCAGCAGGAGAACCAGGCCTGGGAGGCGGCTTCCCGGCGGGGCTTCTCGGTGCCGCCCGCCATCCTCCTGAACCAGCTTGAGCGGGTCCACCAGGGCGCCGCAGACCGCAACGCCGAGACCGCCCGGGAGATTGCCAAGCAACAGGCCGAGCTGGAGCAGCAGAATCTCCAGTTCGCGGTGAGCACCGCCGTCCAGATGCAGACCCAGGTGCGTAACGGCTCCATCCAGTACGCCCAGACCCTGCTCCAGGTGAACCAGCAGGCCATGGAGTACGCCACCCAGGTCCTGGGCCACATCGTCCAGACCTACAACCTGGCGGTCCAGAAATACCGAACGGAGCTGGAGTGGGAGCAGACGCGGATCCAGCTCTACGAGGCCCGGATCCGTTCGGAAATGGCCAAGTTGGAGCAGTTCAACGCGGAGGTGCGGTACGCCGAGGCGGTGGGCCAGCTCAACCAGCTCGACCTCCAGAAGATGGCCCAGGAGCTGGACGTAAACGCCAACCGGGTCCAGCTCTATGCGGAACGGATGCGGGCCGCATCCACCAAGCTGGAACAGCAGAAGCTCCAGCTCGACCGCTTCCGCTCCAAGATCGAGGCCTACGACGCCGAGGCCCAGGCCAAGCGGTCCGAGTTCCAGGCCTATCAGGCGGCCATGGAAGGGGATCAGGCCAAGGTTCAGGCCAAGTCAGCCGAGTACGACGGCTACCGCAGCCGGGTGTCGGGTATCCAGGCCCAGAACGAGGCGGAGATCCAGAGCCAGGAGGCCCTGGCCCGGAACAACCAGAACCTGGTGGAGAAGTACAAGGGCGAGCTGACGCCCTACCTGACCGAGGTGGACGTTAATAAGACCGACTTCCAGGGCAAGCTGGAGGCCTATCGGGCCTCCCTGGAACGGTATCAGGCCGACGTGCGATCCCAGATTTCCCAGCTTGAGGCCGAGGTCCAGACGAAGGCGGAAAACGCCGCGCACAGCCGCCAGTTGGCCCAGATCAAGTCGGATACCGGGATCGCCAACGCCAAGCTGGGGATGGACAGCATCCGGGTCCAGACCGACTCGGCCAACCAGGGCGCCCAGCTCTACGCCAATATCGCCCAGGCGGCCGTGTCGGCCCAGAACACGATGGTCCAGCTCGCGTCCGAGACCATCACCCAGGCGACCGGGTAGGGTTTAGAAGCCGATGCGCTTGGGTCCCGCCGCCACACCGACGACGAAAGCGACGATGCCGGCGCCGACGCCCTTGGCGACGCCCATGGCTGGATTGCCCTGGAATCCCCATATCAGGCCGGCGACGGCGCCGATGCCCAGGCCAAGCAGAAGGCCGGTTTTCAATCGGTCCATGGCGGCCTCACTCGGTTTGTTCGCGGGCTTTGGGGTCCCGGACGGGGATAAACAGCCCCACCAGGCCCATCAGGATGCTGAGGTAGAAGGTGTACCCCATGGCCGCCGGCTTGGGCATTCCAAGGGCGCCAGC
The DNA here is from genome assembly GCF_036628635.1 of Thiohalorhabdus sp. Lineage (GTDB taxonomy): Bacteria > Pseudomonadota > Gammaproteobacteria > Thiohalorhabdales > Thiohalorhabdaceae > Thiohalorhabdus. The sequence goes on from NZ_JAZKRM010000047.1 coordinate 13,997, forward strand.
GGTAAACGCCACAACCACGACGCCGCCCAAACCAATCAAGACCGCCCGGAGAAGCCGGTAAAGGAAACGCTCGGTTCCATTCATTGGCCGGTGCATGATTTCTCCTCTCAAGGTGCTCTACCCACTGTGCCCCAACTTGGGGGATCAACGGAACATCCCCAAAAGGATCGGTGATGGCTACAAACGACGAGCGCAAGCGCCGCACCCAGCGACCCGGCATGACGCCGCCGCCCCAGGCCAGCCAGAAAGGCGGGAACGCCAAATCGCCCATGGCGGGCGTTGACACCTCCGCGCCCACCGGCCAGGAATCCGACGAGGAACTGGCAAAGCGAGCCGAACGCCTGCAAGTGGCCGCCGCCGAAGCGTCCGACCCAGATACCGGCACCCTCGGCATGACCAACCAGGGCCAGAATCAGGGTGGAGCCGGGGGTCAGAATCAACCGCGTAACGGCGGGCTCTCCCAGCCCCCCAACCAGGGGCAGTCTCCCAACCAAGGGGGTGGCGAGGAAGGCCTGGGCTTCGGTGGCTACCTCGACACGGCCTTGCAAATGAGCCCCCTTTCCCCGGCCCCCCAGACGGTTCGGAAGGCTGGCAACTCCCTTTCCCGGATTGCCAACTACACCCAGGAGGGCGTTGAGGAGGCCGACACCACGGGCATGAAGATCGCCAATGCGGCTGGTCGCCCCATCGGTGGAGGGCTCTACGAGTTCGGGTCGGCCGTCCGCGATGTAGGCGGAGAGCTGGGCGGGACCGCTTACAACGTGGGGCGTGGTCTGGCAGGTGCGACGGAACGAGAGCCGCAGGAGACCCAGTCCGGTCAGACCCAGCAGGGCCAGCAGGGCCAGCAGGGCCAGGAAGGTCAGCAGGAGCAGGAGGGTGGCGAACAAGCCTCCCCGGTGGAGGAGCGCCAGTTCCCCAACTCCGACGAGACCTACTACGCCAACCCCGAGACCAACACCTTCGCCGGCACCCGCGAGGGTGCCCAGGAAGGCGCCATGGGCGGGGGCGGACTGAGCATCATGCCCACCCGCAACGGCGGCAGCCTGGCCCCGCCGCCCCAGGCCCAGCAGGGCGGGGGCGGTCGGATGGGCGGTGGCGACCCAGGCATGGCCGAGGCCGGCCAGAACGCCACCCGGCGCTCGCAGCTACGCCGGGAGGCTCAGGACATCCCCAGCATCGACCAGCCCCTGACTGAGTTCCTCCAGAACTTCGGTGAAACCCGCCAGGCCCAGAAGCAGCTCCAGTCCGAACAGGACATGCGGGCCAAGGTCGCTGAGGCCAACCGGAAGTCTCAGAGCGACTGGATGGACTTCCGATCCGACATGGCCAGCACCCAGGCCGAGCGCGAGGGCAACCGCCTCCGCTATCGGGCGGACATGGCGAGTGAAGAGGGGGACGAATACGCCTACGAGACCATCGAGCGGATGACCGATGAAGGCATGGTCCAAATGCCGGTTCGTTTCAACAAACAAAGTGGTAGGATGGACCTGATCGACCCGAATACGGGTAGAGTGAAAGAGCCAGACGCCACCCCGTCCGAGGCGGAAAACAAGGAGCTTATGGCGAACCCTGGGCTCCTACCCGATTACCTCGACAAGTACGGCGTGACCCCCGAAGCGCGGAAAATTCTCCAGGCGATGCGGGAGAACAGCGTGAATGGCTGAGTACCCCTACGACGACCGCGACCGCCCCAAAAGCAACAAGCCCAAGCAGGGCGGCCTAACCCCGCCTCCTGACGACCGCTTGGCCCAGGTCAAGCGGGAGGCCGCCAAGCAGCCTGGCCGGCAAAACTATTTCGACCTCGTATATGGGGACAAGGAGCCCCAGCAGGAGGAAGGGGTCGGCTTCGGGGAAGCCCTGGGGGACATGGGCAACCAGGTCATGCGGGGCGGCGCCCAGACGGCCGGCGGTGGCGCCTGGCTCCTGGACCAGCTCGGCGCCGAGGATACGGCGGCCAGCCTCCGCAGCCTTTCCGAGGAGGCCAAGCAATACTGGGGCGAGGGCATCAGCGAGGAGGGGAAGGAATCCCTCAAGCGCCTCCATGAGGGCGACCTGAACGCCTACGGGGCGCTTCTCGCGGCTTCCGGCTCGACCCTACCCACCCTGGCCGGCATGGGGGCCGGCGGGGCCGCCGCCAAGGGGCTCCAGGCGGCCGGCATGGGAGCGCGAGGTGCCGGCATGGCCGGGTACAGCGCGGGCGAGTCGGCGGTCCAGGCCCCGGTTGCGGCGGAGGAAACCTTCCAGGAGATCCTGGGGATGGACCACCAGGACCTCATGGAGCGCAGCGACCCCTACCGCCAGGCCTACCAGGAGAACATCCGCAACGGCCTCGATGAGGAGCGGGCGCGGGACGCTGCCAAGGAGCTGGTGGCCGATGCGGGCAGCCGTCGCACCGCAGCCTATTCCGGCGCCAGCACCGCCGCCCTGTCGGCCCCCTTCGGGGGGATGCTGGGCCGGGTGGCCGCTGGCGTCCCCGGCAACAACCGCCTGGCCAACGCCGCAACGGGCGCCGCCACCGAGGGGGCGCAGGAGTTCGCCCAGGAGGGTTCCCAGCGCATTGCCCAGAACGTCGCCATTTCCCAGACGGCCGACGAGACCCAGGGGCCCGTCGAGGGCGCCCTGAACGCGGCCATCGCCGGCTTCGGTGCCGGCGGTGTCATGGGCGGCGCCATGGGCCTGGCCGCCCCGCCCGGGGTTGAGCAGCCCAAGCAAGAGCCGCCCCAGCCCCAAGAACCACCCGAGGCCCCCACCCCCGAACAACAGCGGCAACAGCAGGCGCCCTCCTTCGAGGATTACCGTCAGGCCGCCGGCCAG
>NZ_JAZKRM010000048.1:0-16731 GCF_036628635.1 Thiohalorhabdus sp.
AACACTGAACACTGAACACTGAACACTGAACACTGAACACTGAACACTGAACACTTAAGACTCTGGTGTTAAAACGAAGATCGTCGGATAGACCTTGTTGGTCTCGATGGGCTGCTCCTGGCGCACCCGGAAGGCGCCAGAGCGGCGCAGGGCCTTGTGGAGGGCACCGCGCTGGCGGGCCAGCAGCACCAGGGTGCCCCCCGGATGAAGAACTCGGTTAGCGGCTATTAAAAGGTCCGTGTAGAAGTCGGCAAACCGGATGTCCCGGCCCATGCGGGCGCCAAAGGGCGGGTTGGTGACGATAGCGTCGAAGTAGCCGGCGGGGTAATGCTCGCCGATCCGGCGGGCGTCGCCCTTGGCCACGTGGAGACGATCGGCGAGGCCCACCGCCTCCAGGTTGGTCCGGGTGCCGGCCACTGCCCGCTCTTGGCGGTCCATGCCCCAAAGCTCGGTGTTGGCGAGGACTTGGCCCGCCTCGGCCAGCAGGGTGCCGGAACCGCAGAAGGGATCCAGAAGGCGGCGGGTGCCGGTGGACAGGCCGCCCAGGCGAAGACAGGCATAGGCCACGTTGGGCTTGAGGGCCACGCGCGGCCCAAATAGCCGGTCGAAGCGGTGGGAAAGGGCACGGCGGGTCAGCTGGACGGCGACGGCGCAGCGGTCGTCGGCGATGTCCACTCGCACCTGGACCCGGAAGCCGGTCAGGTCCACCCGGGCACCGAATCGCGCCACCAGAATGCTGCCAGCCGCACGCTCCACGTCCGGGCTGGTGAAATCGTGGCTGCCGTGCCGGTCGCAGCTCACCCGAAAGGAGGCGCCGTTGGCGAGCTCGGGCACGGGAACCTGCCACAGCAGGGCCTCGATGGCCGCCAACGGTTCCTCCGCCGGCAGGCGGGTCCGGGCCACCGGCCGCAGGAGGTGGTGCGCCGAGCGCAGCCGAACGGCCGCCGCTTTTAGCTCGTCGACCCTGGCGGGATGGCGTATCCGCAGCCGGCCTTTGAGGTACCCCGGTAGGAGCTCGAGATTAGCGGGGTCCAGCCCCGCCTCGGCTAGCCGGACCCCCAGTTCGGCCGCGGCCACGTCCTCCAGACCCGGATTGGTGGTGACGGCCAGCTCGCTGGGCGCGGCGATGTCGGGGGACAAAAGGGCTCCGGGGCGGTCAGGGGTGGATCACCAGGTGGCGCAACGGCTCGCTGCCCACGCTTTCGGCGATCAGATCGTAGCGCACCGCGACCTGGTGCTGAAGCTGTCGGACCGGGCCGGAATGGGGCTCCAGGGCCACCGGGTCGCCCTCGGTAACTACCCGGTGGGCGGCCTCCTCCGCCTCCTTCAGGGCGCTGTCCACCTCCTCGTCCTGTAGACCCTTGAGGACGTTGAAGACCTTCTCCAACAGCTTGCGGATCTGGGCGGTGGTGTTCTTTTTGACCACGTGCAGCGGGGCCCCCGTCCGGTCCAGGAGCTGGCGTAGGCGGGGATCGTCGGCGTGTGAGCGCCTGGCCACGACCAGAGTGGCCTGCTCCGGCCGGTTCACGGTGAGCGCCTCCAGCTTGAGCTCCCGAATGACCCGGTCCACGTGGTCGCGGGACAGGGCGTAGGGGTAGATCCGCACCGGCCCCGAGTCCGGTCCCGGTGAAGGCGTCGGCGACGGTGGCGCGGTGCGGGGCTCGGGCTCGTCGTCGTTGGCCTCGGCCTCCGAAGCGGCGGCCGCTGCCGACTCGGACTGGTTGGCTTCCGGCGCCCCCTCCTGGCCGGGCGTGTTGCCGCCGCTGTGGATCCGGCGGCCCTTAGGGGCGACCCCCTGGAGGAGGTTGTCCACGGCGGCCGCGGTGTCCGCGTGGAGGATGAGCTCATCACGCTGAACCAGCTCAACCACCGCATCGAAGGTGGGCGGTCCCTTGCGCTCGCTCACGGTCTTCTGGGTGCCGCGCCAGCGGGCTTCCTCGTCACCCAGGGTGACCGTTTGCACCCCGCCGACCAGGTCAGACAGCGTCGGGTTGACCACCAGATTCTCCAGGCTGGTGCCGTGGGCGGTGCCGATGAGCTGCACGCCGCGCTCGGCGATGGTTCGCGCGGCGGCCGCCTCGGCATGGGTGCCGATCTCGTCGATGACGATCACCTCCGGCATGTGGTTTTCCACCGCCTCGATCATGACGCCGTGCTGCCGGTCGGGATGGGGCACCTGCATCCGGCGGGCGCTGCCGATGGCCGGATGGGGGATGTCGCCGTCGCCAGCGATCTCGTTGGCGGTGTCGATTACCACCACCCGTTTACCCTGGTCGTCGGCCAGGATGCGGGCCACCTCCCGCAGCATGGTGGTCTTGCCCACGCCCGGCCGGCCCAGCAGAAGGGCGCTATGGCCCGATTCCACCAGGCCGCGGATGGGCTCCACGGTGCCGAGAACGGCGCGGCCCACCCGCAGGGTCAGGCCGATGATTTCGCCCAGTCGGTTGCGCATGGCGGAAATGCGATGGAGGGTACCCTCGATCCCGGCCCGGTTGTCGGCGGTGAACTCGCCCACGGCGGCCACTACTCGGTCGAGCTGCTCGCGCGATACCGGTTCTGGGGACAGATTGGTGGTGCCCTTGGCAAAGCGGGCCTGCGGGGGACGCCCCACGTCGAGCACCACTTCCACCAGCCCCTCGGGGGGCTGCTCGTCCAGAGCGCCGCGCAAGGAGGCAGGCAGGGTATTCAGGAGCAGCTGGAGGTCGTCGGTTCGGCTGGGATCCTGTTCGTTCACGTCGGAGACGGCCCTTCGGCCGCGAGTCGGGTGTGATAGCCCATGCTGCCACGGAATGGCTTGGTTGGGTATAGATCCCACAAACCGCGTAGGGTTCCTCTGCCTCGGCGGGACACTAGCCCTGCATCTCTTGCCGCAAAAGAATTAGCATAACCGCCATTATTCCCGCCCCGGCGGCGGCAGCAAGCACCACCCAGCTGGCCAGGGCCAAGCCCAACCCGGTAAGGGCCTTGCTGATGCCCCACAGGATCGCGGCCAAGACCGCCCAGCGCCGGATATAGCGACCCATAAAGGGACGGACCACGGCACGGTTTTGTTCCCGGATCCGGTCCGCCTGGTGGCCTTCCCAGACGCTGCCCCAGTCGCCTTCTTCGACCCGCTTGCCCCATTCGTCGACCTTGGGCCGGAATTCTTCGCCCCCTTTTTGGCGCACCGGACGCACTCCCGGATGAGCCGACGGCAGGAAATAGGCCCGAATGGTTTGCCAGAGCATGACCTGACCCTCCTGAAGGTGCCCCGGGTCGATGCGGAAGGCGCCGGCGCCCTTTTCCAAGCACTTCAGCCCTCGGCCGTCGGCACCCGTGGCAAGGGGGCCGTCGGGGCCGACCGCAAGAGGCTCCCCGGAAGGTCCAGGATCTCCTCGCTATGCCGGGTCAGGGCCTCATCCAGGCAATCCCAGGCTTGGTCGAAGTCGCCGGTATCGTTGGCGGAAGTGATCCGCCCGGCCAAGCGACGGGCCTCGAAGCGGCTGAGGCGGGGATTGGCCCGGCTTAGTACGCGGCTCAGGGTTTGCGGGCTGGGAAAGGCTCCGCCCCGGGGCACCTCGAAGCCCTCTACATAGCACTGGAGGGCTCCGCCCACACAGTAACCCCGGTCGGTTAAACGCAGGCAGCGGGACGGGATGGGATGCGGATAAAGGGCACGGATGACACGGGAATCGATCATAGTCCTGCCTCCTCCGGACGCGGTGAAATAACCGGATGGCAACCACTCCTTACTTCGACAATGGATAGATCCTTTCCTCGTCAGCGCCGGTCCATGCGCGCGAAAAGCCTTATGGCGACTTGGGTAGTCTCCGGATCGGGTCAGGGGCAGGAAAACGGGTTTATTCGGCGTATACTGGCAGGAGAAGCTTTAAAAAGGACGGTTATGGGCCGGGAGATCACGGGCGGCGAGTTCCAACAGGCGGACTTCGATCGCTTCGCCGAGCGGCTTCGCGCGGAAACCGAAACCCTGCGCGAGCATTTCCAAAAGGATCGGTTCTCGCCCCGGCATGGCGTGGGCGGCTACGAGCTTGAGGCCTGGCTGGTGGACGGGGCAAACCAGCCGGCCCCGGTGAACGAGGCATTCATGGCCCGCATGCCCGCGGAGACAGTGACCCCGGAGCTGGCCCGCTTCAATTTCGAGCTCAACTCGACGCCCTTGCCGGTGACCGGTGATGCCTTGAGGCGCATGCACGACGAGCTGGCGGCCAACTGGCGGCGCTGCCGCGAGGCCGCCAGTGAGCTGGGTGCGGACCCTGTCATGGTGGGCATCCTGCCCACGGTGACCGATGCCATGCTGGGGGTGGCCAACATGTCCCCCCGGACCCGCTTCAAGGCCCTCAACGAGCAGGTGCTGCAGGCGCGCGGCGACCGGCCCATCCCGCTGGACATCCAGGGCGCCGAGTTCCTGCACACCGAGCACCATGACGTAATGCTGGAGGCGGCAACCACCTCCTTCCAGGTCCATCTGCAGGTGGCGCCAGAGCGGGCAGTGCGCTATTACAACGCGGCTACTGTCCTTTCGGGCGCCATGGTGGGGGTGAGCGCCAACTCGCCGTTCCTGTTCGGCAAACGCCTGTGGCGCGAGACCCGGGTGCCCCTGTTCGAGCAGGCGGTGGCGGCCGGGGGGTTCGGGGATGCCGCCTTCGGCCCGGTCAAGCGGGTCACCTTCGGCCACGGCTACGTGCGGCGCTCGCTATTGGAGGTGTTCGAGGACAACCTAGCCCATTACCCCGTGCTGCTGCCGGTGGAGCTGGAGCATGAGCGGGATTCCCTGCCCCATCTGCGACTCCATAACGGTACTCTGTGGCGCTGGAATCGCCCCCTCCTGGGCTTCGACGACGACGGCACCCCCCATTTGCGCGTCGAGCACCGCGTGATCTCGGCCGGGCCCAGCGTTATCGATACCATGGCTAACGCCGCCTTCTTCTATGGCCTGATCCATGCCCTCGCGGAGCAGGAGGAGGCGCCGGAGGCGGACCTGGAGTTCGCCACCGCTCGGGATAACTTCTACCGCGCCGCCAAGCACGGCCTGGAGGCACGGCTGGTCTGGATGGACGGGCGTAACTGGCCGTTGCGGGACCTGATGCGGGAGCGTCTGCTTCCGGCCGCCCGGGAGGGGCTCGCGGACCAGGGCTGCGCGGCGGCCGATGTGGAGGGCTTCATAGGCATACTCGAAGAACGAGTGCGCACCGCTCAGACGGGCGCTGCATGGCAGATCGCCTACGCCAATACTCACGGCCGGGACATGGCCGGGCTGGTGGGTGCCTACCGACAGCGCCAGGACAGCGGCGCACCGGTGCATGAATGGTCGGTTTAGAGGCCGGATCACGGGGTCAGCCTATCCGGTCCCATAGTAACGAATCGCGGAGCTGGTAATTGGATATCAAGGCAACCGAGGGCGAGGCCGCCACCGTCGAGGCGGACCTCAGGGAGCTGGACGGTTTACCGCCGGGCCTGCTGGAGCGTCCCGCCCACGAGCTGGCCGAGGCCTTGGGGGGGCCGGCCCTCATCCATCTGCCCGGGCAGGTGGAGCCGCCGGTGTTCGCCTCGGTGCTCCTGCACGGCAACGAGACCACCGGCTGGGAGGCGGTGCGTACTCTGCTGCGGGATTATGGCGGGCGCCCCCTGCCGAGATCCCTGTCGCTGTTCGTGGGCAACGTCGCCGCCGCCGCCGAGGGGGAGCGGCTGTTGCCGGGGCAGTCCGATTTCAACCGCATCTGGCGCGGCGGCGCCGCCGAGAGCCCCCTCGCGGCGCGAGTGTGGGGGCGCATGGCGGAGCGCGGCGTGTTCGCCAGCGTCGACGTCCATAACAATACCGGGCTCAACCCTCACTACGCTTGTATCAACCGCCTCGATCACCGTTTCCTGAGGCTGGCCACTTTGTTTGGCCGGACAGTGGTCTATTTCACGCAGCCGGACAGCGTTCAGTCCCGCGCCTTCGCCGAGCTGGCGCCGTCAGTGACGGTGGAGTGCGGCAAGGCCGGCGATGCCCATGGCATCGACCATGCCGCCCGGTTCCTGGACGCGGTACTGCATCTGTCGGACCTACCCGACGATCCCGTACCGGAGCAGGATTACGATCTCTACCATACGGTAGCCACAGTGACGGTGCGCGAGGACGTCGCCTTCGGGTTCACCGAGGGGGATCTGGTTCTGCGGGAGGATCTGGATCACCTCAATTTCGCCGAGCTTCCGGCTGATACGGGCTTCGGAAGGGTCCGGTTCGATGCGGCGCACCCATCCGAGGCGGTGGTTGCGCGCGATGAACAGGGCGAGGAGGTTGCTGAGCGCTATTTCTGGCTGGATGACGCCGAGCTGCGCACCCGGCTGACGGTGATGCCCGCCATGCTCACGCGGGATCCGACCATCATCCGGCAGGACTGCCTGTGCTACCTAATGGAGCGACTGGGCCCCGTTACCTGATGGGCCAGATGAAGGAGGACAAACCATGGCGATGGCGACATTCGCGGCCGGCTGCTTCTGGGGGGTGGAGGCGGCCTTCCGCCGCGTGGAAGGGGTCAGCGAGGTGACCGTGGGCTACACCGGTGGCAGCGTCACCGCCCCCACCCCCACCTACGAGCAGGTCTGCACCGGCAATACCGGCCATGCCGAGGCGGTGCAGGTCGAGTTCGACCCCGAGCGGGTGAGCTACGACGAGCTGCTGGAGCTCTTCTGGTCCATCCATGACCCCACCCAGCGCAACCGGCAGGGCCCGGACATCGGCACCCAGTACCGTTCCGCCATCTTCGTCCACGACGAGGACCAGGCGGAGCGGGCCCGAGCCTCCCTGGCCCGGGTCCAGGAGGGGCTGAACGAGCCGGTGGTTACCGAGATCACCCCGGCTTGTGCCTTCTACCCGGCCGAGGACTATCACCAGCGGTATCTGGAAAAGCGGGGGATGACATGACGAGCGCACGCCTGTTCCTGGTTCTGGGGGCCCTTGTGGCCGCCCTGGGCGTGGGTCTGGGGGCATTCGGCGCCCACGGTCTGAAGGAGCGCCTGTCGGCGGATATGCTAGCCGTGTTCGAGACCGGGGTGCGCTACCACCTGGTGCATGCCCTAGGGCTGATCGCCGTGGCCCTGACCGCCTTCCACCTGGGCGAAACCGGCTGGTTCAAGGGGGCCGGCTGGGTCATGGTCGTCGGCCTGGTGATCTTCCCCGGCACCCTCTACGCTCTGGCCCTGGGGGGGCCGCGCTGGCTGGGGGCGGTGACGCCCTTGGGCGGCACCGCCTTCATCGTCGCCTGGGTGCTGCTGGCAGTGGCCGTCCTGCGGGCCTAGCCGGGCGCTAACTGCGCCCCACCGCCAGCGGCGCGTCCCGGATGTGCTCCCGCCGCAGCTGGCGCACCAAGCCCCAGCACATCAGCACCAGCACGATGGAGAATGGCAGTCCCGAGGCCACCGAGGCCGTCTGCAGGGCCGACAAGGGGTCGCCGCTGGTGCTCATGGCCCCGGCCACCAACAGGATGGCCGCCACCACGCCCTCGGTCACCGCCCAGAACATGCGCTGCTGCCAGATGGGATGGGGATCGCCGCCGTTGGTGAGCATGTCCACCACAAGGGAGCCCGAGTCCGAGGAGGTGGCGAAGAACACTGCCACCACCAGCACCGCCAGCAGCGACAGGGCGGTAATCACCGCATCGAGCAGCGGTAGCTGCTGAAGCAGGATGAACATGGCGTCGGTCTTGCCGGCGCCGACCAGGGCCTGGTTGCCCTCCTCTATGATTTGATAGATGGCGCTGCCGCCGAAGATGCAGAACCAGGCGATGGAGGCCCCCACCGGCGCCAGCAGGGTGCCCAGGATGAACTCCCGGATGGTGCGGCCGCGCGAGACCCGGGCGATGAACATGCCCACAAAGGGTGACCAGGCGATCCACCAGCCCCAGTAGAACAGGGTCCAGTCCTCCAGCCACTGGTGGCCCTCGTCGGAGAAGGCGAAGGTGCGCAGGCTGGTCCAGGGCAGGTGCTGGAGGTAGTAGCCGGTGGCCTGCACCGCGTAGTCCAGGATGAACAGCGTCGGCCCCGCCAGGAAGACAATCAGCGCCAGGATGGCCGCGCCGTACATGTTGGCCACGGACAGCCGCCGGATGCCCTTGTCCACGCCCAGCATCACCGAGGCCACGGCGACGGCTGTGATCACCGCGATGATGCCCACTTGCGGGCCCGGTCCCACCGGCATATCGAAGACCGCGCTCAGGCCGGCGTTGATCTGGGAGGCGCCCAGCCCCAGCGAGGTGGCCAGACCGAACAGGGTGCCGAACACCGCCAGGATGTCGATGAGGTTCCCCACCCAGCCGTAGATGCCGTCGCCGATGAGGGGGTAGAAGCCCGCGGCCGGTCGCAGGGGCAGGTCGTGGCGGAAGCAGAAATAGCCCATGGAAAGGCCCAGCACGATGTAGATGGCCCAGGGGTGCATGCCCCAGTGGAAGATGGTCATGTGCATGGCTTCCACCGCTGCCTCGCCGGTAGTGCTGGGCTCGGAAGGCAGGCCCTGGAAGTGGAAGATGGGTTCCGCCACGCCGAAGAACACCAGCCCGATGCCCATGCCCGCGGTGAACAGCATGGAGAACCACGCCCCGGTTCCCCAATCGGGCCGATCGTCGTCCTTGCCGATGCGGATGCGGCCGTAGGGGCTGAACATTAGGATGATGGCGAAGATCAGAAAGCCCATGACCGCCGCCAGGTACCACCACCCGAAGTAGGTGGTGATGCCGCCCTTCACCGAGTCGGCAACATCGCCCAGATGACTCGGAGCGGTGACTCCCCAGCCTACCAGCACCAGGATCAGCAGCAGCGAGATCAAAAAGACGGGTGGATTGGTGTGGGTGTTCAGGTAGGCCTTTACATCGGGCATGTGGCAATCCTCTGGGCGCTTGGGCTGAGGCGACGGTCTCAAGGAAGCCTATAGGGTATCAAACGGTGCGGGGGTGGCCTGTCCGGGGGGATAGCGCCTACCCTGGCTATAGAAGCGGGAGGCTGCAACTCCCGAGGAGGCCTCATGGTTCGCAAGCTCGAGCCCCTGTGCGACAAGATCGGCTTCGACCGCGTAGAGGACGTCATCCACGACTTCTACCGGCACCTGCGCGCCGATCCGGAGCTGGGACCGGTATTCACCGCCATCGAGGCCCGCGAGGAGCACGAGCGCAAGATCATCGGCTACTGGTGGCTCGCCATGGGCGGTCGCATGGCGGATCCCCCGGTGGTGGACATGATCGGCACGCACGCTCGGGTGGGCATGGCCGAGGCGCAGCTCCAGCGGTGGCTGGCCTTGTTCGGCGAGACCCTGCGCGACCACCTCCCCGAGGAACTGGCGGCGCAATGGGAGCAGATGGCCCACGGCGTGGCGGACAAGCTGCGGGCCCAGGTAGTCCGGGGCTGAGCCTCTAGCTCCTCTGCCGCCTCAGGTCAGGGGCAGGCCGGCGGCAGCGGTCAGGGCAATCCCGGCAAGGACGCCCATGGTTCCCCAGGTCAGGGCCATGCCGGCAACCCGGCCGAAGCTGGCCCCCGCCGACCGGTTTAGCCCCCAGCCGTGCAGGATCCGTCCCGCCACCAGGGCGATGCCGGCGCCGTGCAGCAGCCAGCCGGCCGTCCCCGCTAGCTCCACCGTCAGCAGCAGGAGCAGGGCCAGGGGCATGTTCTCGGCGGCGTTGGCGTGGGCCCGGACCGCCCGCTGCAGGGCCGGGTCGCCGCCGTCGCCTAGGAAGATCTCCGCCCGCCGGCGGACCCAGCTCACCCGCACTGCCAACCCCAGCAGGACCAGGGCGCACAGGGCGGCATAGAGGCCCGTAATGGGGGCACTCACTGCGCGGCCCCCATGGCCAGGGCGCGCTCGCGGCTGGCTTGGCGCTCGGTGACGTCGGCCTCTGGGTCCCACCCGGTGTGCTCCGGCCAGCCCTGGCAGTGGCCGGCGGCCAGGTCGGCCAGGAAGTCCAGGTGGTCGGAGCGGTCGTTGAGGGCCGGGATGTAACGGAAGGTCTCGCCTCCGGCTTCCAGGAAGTACTCCCGGTTCTCGTCGTCGATCTCCTGCAGGGTCTCCAAGCAGTCCGCCGAAAACCCGGGGCAGACCACGTGCACCGTTTTGGCGCCCTCCCGGGGCAGGGCCTTGAGGGTTTGGTCGGTATAGGGCTGGAGCCATTCGGCGCGGCCGAAGCGCGACTGGAAGGTCAGGCGCCATTCGTCGTCGGCCAGGCCCAGCTCCTGCGCCAGCAGGCGGCCGGTGGCTTGGCACTGGCAGTGATAGGGGTCGCCGGCCAGGAGATAGCGCTTGGGCACACCGTGGAAGGACATCACCAGCTTGTCGGGGCGGCCGTGCTCGGTCCAGTGCTCGCGGATGCTTTTGGCCAGGGCGGCGATGTAGTCGGGCTCGCGGTGGTAGTGCTGGACCATGCGCACCTCCGGCACCCAGCGCCAGGTGCGCAGCTCGTCGGTGACGGCGTCGAATACCGAGGCGGAGGTGGAGCCGGAATACTGGGGGTAAAGGGGCAGCACCAGGATGCGCCGGGCCCCGGCGCGGTTTAGCTCGGCCAGGCCCTCTGCGATTGAGGGGGTGCCGTAGCGCATGGCCAGAGCGGTGGTGACAGGGCCGTCGAAGCGCTCTTGGAGTCGGTGCTCGATGCCCTCCTGCTGTTTGCGGGAGACAGCGATGAGCGGGGCCCCTTCGCCCATCTGATCCCAGACGTCTCGGTAGGACGCTGCCGACTTCGCCGGGCGGGTGCGCAGGATAATGCCGTGCAGGATGGCCCACCAAACGGGCCGCGGCACCTCTACCACCCGGGGGTCCCAGAGGAACTCCGCGAGATAGCGCCGCAGCGCCGGCTTGGTGGGGGCCTCCGGGCTGCCCAGATTGACCAGCAGGACGCCGGTGCACTCGGTGCTGCCGTGGCGGTAGTCGGGTTCGCCTTTGAAACGGGCCATGATTTTCCCTTTCCGTTGTCGCCCGGGCATTCTCGCGGAAAGCCGCGTCTGGGCCAAGGAAGTAAAGGAAGTATTAAGTAGATACGTATTAAGTCATTAAGGGAGGCCACGGAATTGGGCTTGGTGCTGAAGGGGCCAGGCTGGCTGATGCCCTGCCTCGAGCCTCCCTTAATACGTAACGCCTTACTACTTGAAACTGCTTACTCCAGCCGCCGCCGAAACAGGGCCGCTGCAGCGGTCAGGGTGACGGCGCCGATGACCGCCATGGGCCACAGCTTGTGGACCAGCAGCTCTAAGGGTATGTCCTTGAGGAAAACGCCGCGTACGGCAATCAAGCAGTAGCGCAGCGGATTGAGATAGGTCAGGGCCTGCATCATCGGCGGCATGTTGGCGACGGGGGTGGCGAATCCCGATAGAATGATCGAGGGCACCTGGTACAGGAAGGCCCCCAGCAGGGCCTGCTGTTGGGTGTTGCACAGCGACGAGATCATCAGGCCGATGCCCACCGTCGATAGCATGAACAGCAGCAGGGCCAGGTAGAGCAGCCCCATGCCCAGGGCCGCCAGCAGGAACAGCGCCCCGGTGGCGAAAAACACCCACAGCGAGCCGCGCAGGGGCACGTCGAAGAGCAGCCAGGCCAAGCAGGTGGTGAACGCCATGCCCGCCATGCCCAGGGCGAAGTAGGGGATTACTTTGCCCGCCAGGAACTGGTTGATGGTGATGGGCGTGACCAGCAGCGCCTCCATAGTGCCGTGCTCCCACTCGCGGGCTATCACCAGGGCGGTGAGCAGGGCACCGATGAGGGCCATGACGATGGCGATCAGCCCCGGCACCAGATAGGGGCGGCTACGCATCTCCGGGTTGAACCACACCCGTTGCTCCAGCGTCACCGCCGAGCCGCTCGCCTCCGGAGCGCGCCCCTGCAGCCAGCCGCCCCAGCTGCGGTTCAGATAGCCCATGATGAGCCGGCCCTGATTGGCGTCGACACCGTCGACCCATCCCAGCGCCGCTGGTTCGCTGCGGCCTTCTGCAGAGCTGCGCAGTCGGCTTTCAAAGGCTCGGGGCAGGATCACCACGCCGTCGGCCTCGCCAGCCATGACCGCTCGCTTGCCGGCCGCTCGGCTGCGGTACAGGCGGGGGGCGACTGCCTGAGACCCGGTGAGGGCGGCGACGAAGTCGCGGGCCTGGGCCGAATCCCCCTCCAGCACCACCGCAACGGGCACTTCCTCGGCGTCCAAGGAGATGCCGTAGCCGTGGATCAGCAGCAGCACCAGCGGCAGAGCGAAAGCGATGGCGATGCTGGAAGGGTCGCGCAGGATCTGCAGCAACTCCTTGCGTACCAGGCCCCACAGCCGGATGAGCCAGGTCCGGGTCACCTCGATTCCCAAGGGGCTAACCGCGAAGGCGTCAATTGCCCGCCTCCCGCGCCTCGATCAGGGCCACGAAGGCATCTTCCAGGGTGGGCTCGGGGGTGTCGGCGATGGCGTAGCGCGCACGCAGGGCGTCGGGGGTGTCGAGCGCTGCCAGCTGGTCGGCGTGGATGATGCCGATGCGGTCGCAGTAATCGGCCTCCTCAAGAAAGTGAGTGGTCACCAGCACTGTGACTCCCGACTCGGCGAGGCCGTTGATGCGGCGCCAGAAGCCCCGCCGAGCCAGGGGATCCACGCCGGAGGTGGGCTCGTCCAGCAGCACCATCTCCGGTCGGTGCAGGAGGGCATTGCCCAGGGCCAGGCGCTGTTTCAGGCCCAGGGGCAGGGCCTGGCTGTTGGAATGGGCGACATCCTCCAGGGCGAAGTCGGCCAGGGTGGCTTCGATGCGCGCCCGCGCCGTGCGCTCGGTGAGGCCGTAGGCGCGGCAGAAGAAGCGCAAGTTCTGCACTGGCGACAGGTCCTCGTAAAGGGCGAACTGCTGGGCCATGTAGCCCAGCCGTGAACGCACCCGGGCAGGGGCCCGGCGGACGTCCACCCCGGCCACCTGGATGACGCCGGCGCTGGGTGGCAGCAGGCCGCAGATCATCTTGATCAGGGTGGATTTGCCGGCGCCATTGGGGCCGAGCAGGCCGAAGATCTCGCCGGGGCGGACCCTTAAGCTCACTTGCTGGACGGCGTAGAAGTCCCCGAAGTGACGATCTACCTCGGAAACCTCCAGGGTATGCGACCGCCCGCTCCGGGACGGGGGCTGGAGGTGGCCGCGGCCGCCTTGGCCCAAGCCCTCCGGGTCCGTGCCGCTAGCGTCCACCAGGCGGGCGATGAAGGCGTCCTCGAAGCGCGGGGCTACTGCGCGGTAGCGACCTGCCCCGGCCTCAGGTGCTTCGGGTACTTGTTCCCGGCCCCGCTCCCGCAGGATACGCAGCCGGTCCCCCTGGGCCCCGCTGTCGGCGATCCCGGGCCGGTCGGGAAGGCGACTGAGGAGCTGACGCCGCTGCGCCGCGGGGACGTCGTCGAGCACGAAGGTCCGCCCCGCGGCCTCGGCAGCAAATTCATCCGGCTCGGACTGCGCCAGAAGCCGGCCCCGGTGCAGCAGCAGAACCTCGGCGCAGCGCTCGGCCTCGTCCAGGTAGGCGGTGGAAAGCACCACCGTCATGCCGTCGGCCACTAGGCGGTAGAGAATGGCCCATAGATCGCTCCGGGAGACGGGGTCCACGCCTGCCGTAGGCTCGTCCAGCAGCAGCAGTTCGGGGGGATGGACCAGGGTGCAGGCCAGTCCCAGCTTCTGTTTCATGCCGCCGGACAGGCGGTCGGCCCGGCGGTCCGCAAAAGGGCCCAGCCCGGCGAAGGCCATGAGCTCGTCGAAGCGCTCTTGCCGGCCCCTGCCCGCGAGCCCCTGTAGGTCCGCGTGCAGGCGCAGGTTTTCGTGAACGCTGAGCTCAGCGTAGAGCCCGAAGCTCTGAGGCATGTAGCCCACCCGCCCGCGTACCGCATCGCCGCCGGGGGCATGGCCTAGGGTGTGTGCCTCGCCTTGGCTGGGGGCCAGCAGGCCGGCCAGGATCCGCAGCAGAGTGGTCTTGCCGGCAGCGTCGGCGCCCATGATGCCGTTCACCTGGCCGCCGGCAACCGACGCGGAAACGGTGTCCAGGGCGGTTACCGGGCCGGCTCTCCCGGCAAAGCGCTTGGTCACCCCTTCCAGCTTGACCGCCGGGGTGGCCGGACCAGACTCAGGGACAGGCTGCATCGGCCAAATCGTTGGGCTGGATCTTGACGGTTACCGGCATGCCCAGGCGTAGCGCGTCGAAGGGCTCGCAGGCGTTGATGCGCACTCGGGAGACCAGGTCCGGCCGGACCTCGGTGGTCTGGACCGTCTTGGGGGTAAACTCGGCGGTGGGGCTGATGTGGCCGACGCGGGCCGGGAAAGAGCGGTCGGGAAAGGTGTCGGTGCGGATCACCGCCGCCCTGCCCGGGGCTACCCGGCCCAGCCGTGGCTCGGGCAGGAAGGCCCGGACCCAGACCCGGTCCCGCAGCGCCAGGGTCAGTGCCGGGACCTGCGGGGAGGCCATCTCGCCCGGTTCCATCAGGCGGTTGCGCACGATTCCCGGGGCGGGGGCGTGGAGCTCGGTATCGGCGAGGTCCTCGCGGTGGTTGGCCAGGGCTGCTTCTTGCGCCTCCAGCTTGGCTTTGGCGGTCGCGATGCGGTCCTCGCGAGGGCCCTTCTCGGCCAGCTCGAGGCTTTCCCGTGCCTTTCGGACCCGCGCCCGGGCCGACTCCAGGGCAGTCTCCGCATCGTCGATCCGCTGTCGGGAGACTTGCTGGTTTTCGGCCAGACCGCGCAGCCGCTTCAGGTCGCTGCGGGCGTTGTCGTGCTCGGCGCGGGCGGCCTCCAGCTCGGCCCGGGCCCGGCGGATCTCCTGGGGGCGGGAGCCGCGCTCGAGCTCCTGGACCCGCTGGCGCTGGGCGGCTATGCGGGCCCCCGCCTCCGCTACGGCCAGGCCAAGGCGGCGATCATCGATCTCGGCCAACAGCTCGCCCTGAGCCACCCGATCGCCCTCGGCGACCCGGATGGTGGCCAGGCGGCCGCTGACCTCGAAGGCCAGCTCGGCCTCCCGGA
Organism: Thiohalorhabdus sp.; assembly: GCF_036628635.1. GTDB lineage: Bacteria > Pseudomonadota > Gammaproteobacteria > Thiohalorhabdales > Thiohalorhabdaceae > Thiohalorhabdus. The sequence goes on from NZ_JAZKRM010000048.1 coordinate 14,956, forward strand.
TCTCGACGTTGCCGTAGAGCGTAACCGGGCGGTCCCCGCCGTCCGTCCCTCGCCCCAGAAGGCGAAATAGCCGCCGGCAAGGATCGCGGCAATGACCAGTACCGGCAGCAGGATGCGCAAGCAGCGACTCATGACAGGGGGAGGATCCTCGGCGGGTGCCCATAGAGGTGGGGGTAGTGTAACCAGTCGGCGCGCCTCCCCGGAAGGCAGCCCGCGGGTCTTTTATCCCTTAGAAATAGCGCTCCAGACCAAACTGGTAGACAGTGGCAGTGTAATCGTAATTGTTGGGGTTCCCGGAATCGATGTTGGAATCGTTGACCGTGTGCTGGTACTCGGCAAAGGCCCGCAGATCCCAGGGAAGCTTCCGGGTTAGGCTGGCCTCCAGGCGGATGCGGTCGTCCTCGCGCACCCGGTCAAGGCCTGCGTCGTTGGCGTTGGCGTCGTGGTAGCGGCTCCGGCGGTACTCGGCCTTGGCTTGGGCCTCCCAGGCGCCGGCGGGGTAGGCAGCCTCGAGGAAAACCTCGTGACGAGTCGGCGAGACGCTGGTGAAAGTGGCGGCGGTAGATCGATCCTCGCGGTCGTTGTATTCCAGCTTGTAGCCCAGCCGGATGTCGACCCTGGCCCGGTACCGCCCTTCCACCGAGGTACGATGGCGGCTGCCGGTCAGGTAGTCATAGGGGGGATCGCCTTCGATGTGGCTGAAGCGATAGCGCAGCCGCAGGGTGGTGTTCGGGCCTAGCTCGCGCCGGCCCTCGGCCTCGCCGGTCAAGATGCTCTCGAAGAGGCTGCCGTCCAGGTAAATGAAATCGGTGTAAGCTGCCAGATCAGTGTCCCAGCGACCCAAGCGGCGGTCCCATTCAGGTCCGGCGCGCAGATAGGTCTGGTCGAAGCGATCCACGTCCGTGTAATCCAGGCCGAGGAGGCTCGCTTTTAGCTGCAGGCCATTGCTGGGGTTGCCAGTGGCCTGGAAAGTGCCGGCGGCCAGGTATTCCAGGAAGACGTCATCGGTGTCGGTGCTGGCGGCGGTATCGTCCGGTGACAAAGTGACGTTGTCGTTGTAGCCGAGACTGGCGGACAGCAGGGCATAAAACCGGCTGGGGCTCTGGTCGTCCCCGAGCTCGGCCAGTTGCTCGTCGGTCAATCGCCGGAGGCCGTCGTTGTGGGTGCTTTCTTTGGCCGTTTGGAACTGCCCGCGTGCCCGCTCCGGGTTGTCTCGAGCCAGTGCGATAAGCCCTAGGTTGTAATGGGCGATCCCCCGATTGGCGGGGTCCTTGGCCAGTTCACGGAAAGCCGCTTCGGCCTTGTCGTAGCGTCCCAGCCTGTAGTAGCTGGACCCCAGGTTGTGGAGTAGAGCCGGGGAAGAAAGACCGGCGGCGCGAGCGGCCTGGAAGTGCCCTACCGCCTGACCGTACTCCTCGGCTTTGTAGGCGGCCACACCCCGGTCGAACTCCGTCTTGGCATCCGTTTGAGCCACGGCCGGGGTGCTCACCAAGGCCGCCGCAACAGCGGCCGCCCGCCAGAGGTGGGGGACCATTCGGTGTCCTCCCTTTTCGGTGTCTGGTTAGGGCCCCATATTAACGTAAAAAGGCCCGCCGGAGGCGGGCCCGAGGGGCGGGGTGGCGGTAATTCCCGGCCCCTCCACGTTGGGGGACGGGTTCGAAGGGGGGGTCAGGGGTTGTTTCCTCGCCCTTGACGGCGGTTCTCTTCACCGAGCTCTTCCTGCTCTTGGTGGGCCTCGTCGGCCTCTTCCTCAATCTCGCCGCGCTCCTGCTCCGT
>NZ_JAZKRM010000049.1:0-15676 GCF_036628635.1 Thiohalorhabdus sp.
TCAAACCAAGAAGCCGATTCCCGGAGTTCCGCGAAGAACCAAAAAAAAGGCCCCGCCTTCAGGCGGGGCTTTGGGGCGCGAGCGGCAAGCGGTTAACGGTCGAGGCGCTTGTGCTTGGTTTTGGACTGCTCGGCACCGGCACCGGTCTGTTGGGCCCGCATGGTCTCGTACTCGCTGTAGCTGCCTTCGGTAAAGATCACCTGGCCGTCGTCCTCGAAGGCCATGGTATGGGTAGCTACGCGGTCGAGGAACCAGCGGTCGTGGGAGACCACGATGGCGCTTCCAGGGAAGTCGTGCAGGGCCTGCTCCAGGGCGCGCAGTGTTTCTACGTCCAGGTCGTTGGTGGGCTCGTCGAGCAGCAGTGTGTTGCCGCCGCGCTTGAGCAGCTTGGCGAGATGGACGCGGTTGCGCTCGCCGCCGGAGAGGTCGCGGACCTTCTTCTGCTGGTCGCTGCCGCTGAAGTTGAAGCGGGACACATAGGCTCGGGAGTTCACCACCCAGTTACCCACCTGAATGTGGTCGGCACCGTCGGATATCTCCTCCCAGACGGTGTTGTCGCCGTTGAGGGCGTCCCGGGACTGGTCCACGTAGGCCAAGTCCACGGTATCGCCGAGCTCGATGCGGCCGCCGTCGGGCTCCTCTTCGCCGGTAATCAGGCGCAGTAGGGTGGTCTTGCCGGCCCCGTTGGGCCCGATGACGCCGACGATTCCGCCGCTCGGGACCACGAAGGACAGGCCCTGATACAGCTCGCGGTCGCGGAAGGTCTTGCTGAGGTCCTCGGCCTCAATGACCTTGTCGCCCAGGCGGGGCCCCGGGGGGATGTAGATCTCGTTGGTCTGGGCGCGCTCTTGGTACTCCGGCGTGGCCAGCTCGTCCAGGCGCTTGAGGCGGGCCTTGTTTTTGGACTGGCGGCCCTTGGGATTGGATCTGGCCCACTCCAGTTCTTCCTTCATGGCCTTCTGGCGGGCGCTTTTCTCCTTTTCCTCCTGCTCTAGGCGCTTCTCCTTGTATTCCAGCCAGGCGGAGTAGTTGCCCTCGAAGGGGTAGCCGTGGCCGCGGTCCAGCTCCAGGATCCAGCCGGCGACGTTGTCCAGGAAATAGCGGTCGTGGGTAACGGCCACCACGGTACCGCTGAACTCGCCCAGGTAGCGCTCTAGCCATTCCACCGACTCGGCGTCCAGGTGGTTGGTGGGCTCGTCCAGGATCAGCATGTCCGGTTCGGAAAGTAGGGTCCGGGCCAAGGCCACGCGCCGGCGCTCGCCGCCGGAGAGGTTGTCCACCTCGGCGTCCCAGGCCGGCAGGCGCAGGGCGTCGGCGGCCACCTCCAGCTTGCGGTCAAGGTCCCACCCGTCCGCCGCGTCGATCTTCTGCTGCAGCTCGCCCTGCTCGGCAATGAGGGCCTCGAAGTCGGCATCGGGGTCGGCGAAGGCCGCGGAGACCTCGTTGTAGCGGTCAATCAGGGCCTTGGTCTCGCCCACCCCTTCCTCGACGTTGCCGCGTACGTCCTTGTCCGGGTTGAGCTGGGGCTCCTGGGGCAGGTAGCCGACGTTGATCCCCGGCTGGGGGCGTGCTTCGCCGTCGTATTGGTTGTCCACCCCGGCCATGATGCGCAGCAGAGTGGATTTGCCAGCGCCGTTGTAGCCGAGGACGCCGATCTTGGCGCCGTGGAAGAAGCTGAGGTTGATGTCTTCGAGGACGGTCTTCTTGGGGGGAACGACCTTGGTCAGGCCGCTCATGGTGAAGATGTACTGCGCCATGATGTCCTTGCCGGTATGGGTCTTGTGCCTGGGAAATGAAAGGAAAACCGCAACGCTTTCGGGCCAGCCTATTTTCCGCGAAAGGCCGGCCCGGGGGAAGGGGCAGCGGTCAGGGTTCCGGGGCAGAAAATGCCCAGAATGCCATTTTTAGGTGATTTCCATTCCGCATTCGCCCCATTGGGCCCCGTTGTTGGCCAACGGTTCCCCAAGACCTGAAAGCAAAAGCGGGCTTTTCTGATCCGGGGACCACACAAGCGGTCAAACGGCCCCGGCGATTGCGGCGAGCTTCCGGTCGTAATGGGGGGCCATAATGGTCCAATCGAAGGCGGCGAGGGCCCGGACCAGGGAGCCGGTGTCCGGGGACCCTGCCTGGAGCCAGTGCGCCAGGGTCGGGACCAGCTCGTCCATCGGGTCGTAGAAGCAGGCGGCCTGCCATTGGGCGGGAATGAGCTCGGGATAGGCCAGCCCGCAAGGCAGCAGCGGCAGCGTCCGGCAGTAAGCAGCCTCGGCCACGCTTATACCGAAAAAGTCGTGGTGGGAGGTGACCGGAAGGAAGTCGGCTGCCCAGAGCCAGCCAGCGTAGGTGGCGAAATCCTCGGCGTAGCCGAAATGCACCACGCGCTCGCCCAGGCGCTCGCGGGCCTGGTCGTAGATGGCGGGGTAGGTGGGGGAATTCTGGCCCAGGATGGCCACCTCGAAGGGCAGTCCCTGATCCGCCAGCTCGAACAGGGCCCGGAAGAAGCCCTCCGGGTTCTTGTCGTGCTCCCAGCGGTGGTTCCACAGGATCAGGGGCGGCCCCTCGCGGCTGGCTTTCGGACGGTGGCGGTCGAAGCGGGCCAGGTCCAGCCCCAAGGGCATCACCTCCGCCCGCCGGGCCACTTCGTCCACCCGCTCCAGCTCCCGATGGTCCCGCATGCCTTGGAGGAGATCCCGGCAGCCCGCCAGGAAAGTGTCCCGGTTGTGGCCGGAATTGAACCACACCCCGTCGGCCGCCAGGGCGCTGGCCAGGTTGATGAAGCCGTAGTGCTGGTCCCGGCCCCTGGCGGCGTCGCGGTCCTGGGGCGACCAGGGGTAGGCGAGCTGGTTCTCATGGAAATAGGACACCGCCGGGACGGAGGCCGTGGCCCGCCGGGTCAGGGCCAGGAAGGTGGTCAGATCCAGCATGTCGCTGGCCAGGATCAGGTCCGGCCGGAAGTCGCCGGCCAGGAATTCGCGGGCCAGGGTGAGGGCGGCGCCGTGCATCCGCCATTTCCAGTTGCGGTCGGGCAGGCTGAGGAGCTCGATGCGGTGCTCGGAGTGCTCCCGCAGGCCCCGTGCCCAGGCCGCATGGGACCCGCCGAAATAAGGCTCGATCAACAGGATGTTCACGGCCTGACGCCCCCGGTTGGCATGGATGGGTGGTGGCATCGGATTCTCGCACTGGGGGTTGCGGGGTTGCCAATCTCCCGTGCGGCCGAAGAGGTCCGGCTTTGCCGCGGCCGCTATACGTGCTATTCGAGGGGGGTAAGACCCGTTGTTCGGCACCGAGGATGGCCACCGTCATGGAACAGACCGGGAGCGCGGATCCCGCCGCTGGAGGCCCGGCAGCGGAAGGGGGCCTCGGCATCCGCATCCGCCTGGCCGGTACCACCGTGGCCGGAGTGGAGATCGCCTCCCGCCGGCCCGTCGGCGCCTCTCGCGTTTTCCAGGGCAAGGATCCGGACGGGATCCCGGGCATGGTCCGGCGGCTGTTCGCCGTTTGCGGTCACGCCCAAGGGGTGGCGTCGCTGTCCGCCCTGGAAGCGGCCCGCGGCCAGGATCCCGGCCCCCGGGTCCTGGCGGCGCGGGAAGCGGTTCTCCAGGCAGAGCTGGCCCGGGAGCACTTGACCCGTATCCTGGTGGATTGGTCCGGCTGGCTGCGGGACGCCGTTCCGCGCGGGGTGGCGGCGCGGGTGCGCCAGCTACCGGAGGCCGTTACCAGGGCAGCCTACCCGGAGGGCATCTTCTTCCAGGCCACGCCTCCGCCACCTGCCGTCCTCGACTTGGCGGACGAAATCGCGGACCTTGAAGGCATGCTGCGGAAGGAGGTGCTGGGCATTGAGCCCGCCGCCTTCGGGGAGATGGATTTGCCCGACGCCCTCGGGGCCTACATGGAAGGTACTGGGGCCCTTGGCCCCGCCTTTCTGGGCCGACTGGCCGAGGAGGGCTGGGCCTCGACGGGGGCGGGAGGCTCGGTCCCCTTCCTTCCCGATCTGGCCCCCGAGGAGCTGGCTCCCTGGCTGGGCGGCGAGGAAGCCGGTGATTTCGTCGCCCGGCCCCTTTGGGAAGGTCGGCCCAGGGAGACGGGCCCCTTGGCCCGGACCTGGGGTTGCCCCCCGGTGGCCGCTGCGCGCGCGGGCTTCGGCAGCGGGGTGCTGGTCCGCCAAGTGGCCCGTTTGGCCGAGCTGGCCATGGTGCCGGCTAGGCTAAGGGAACTCGCCGAAGGGCAGGGACCGGCCACGATAGGCGCCGGCTCGCCGGCCCCGGGGGTGGGGGTGGGCACCGTTGAAGCCGCCCGCGGGCGCCTGGTCCATCGGCTTGCCCTGGAGAACTGCGCTGTGACGGATTACCGCATCCTGGCCCCCACCGAGTGGAACTTCCATCCCGACGGGGCCTTGGTCCAGGGTCTGGTGGGGACCGATCCGGGGGGTGTGGAGGCCGCTCGCCGGGCGGCTGACCACCTGATCGGCAGCATCGATCCCTGCGTCGGCTACCGATTGGAGGTGGACCATGCATGAGATGGCCCTGGCCGAAGGCGTTTTGGCCATTCTGGAGGAGCAGGGCCCAGCCCAGGGATTCGGGCGCGTCGAGGCGGTCCACCTGGAAGTGGGCGCCCTTTCCTGCGTGGAGCCCGAGGCCCTGCGCTTCCATTTCGAGGCCGTGGCCCGCGGCTCACTCGCCGAAGGGGCCCGCCTAGAGATGACTCAGGTACCCGGGGAGGGCTGGTGTCTTCCCTGCGGCCGGATGGTGGAGGTAGGCTCATTTCTGGAACCGTGTCCCCATTGCGGCGGCTTCGAAGTACGGGTCACGGGAGGCGAGGACCTGCGGATCAAGGAACTGGAGGTGGCTTGATGTGTAATGTATGCGGCTGCGGTGAGGGCGAGATCCACATTGACGGTCAGGATCCCCATCACCACGATCACGGGGACCATCACGGGCACGAGCATGGCCACGGCCACCATCATCCCGACCACGGTCCCCCGGAGGGGCATGCCGAGGCCCCGGAGCCGCCCCAGCTGGATTACGGCTCCGGGCCCGCCCGCGCCCATGCCCCAGGGATGAGCCAGGAGCGCATGGTCCAGATCGAGCGCAATGTCCTGGACCAAAACAACGCCTACGCCCGGGCCAATCGGGCGGCCTTCCGGGGCCGGGGCCAGCTGGCGCTGAACCTGGTGTCCAGCCCGGGCTCCGGCAAGACGACCCTGCTCACCCGGACCATCGAGGCCCTGGCGGGGCGTTACCCCGCGGCCGTGATCGAGGGCGATCAGCAGACTACCAACGACACCGATCAGATACGGGCTACCGGGGCCCCCACCGTCCAGATCAACACCGGCAAGGGGTGCCATCTGGACGGCCACATGGTGGGCCATGCCCTGGAGTCGCTGGACGCCGCGGACAACGGCGTGGTGTTCATCGAGAACGTGGGCAATCTGGTCTGCCCCGCAGCCTTCGATCTGGGGGAGGCCGCCAAGGTGGCGATCCTGTCGGTGACCGAGGGCGAGGACAAGCCGGCCAAGTACCCCGACATGTTCCACCGCGCCGATCTCATGGTCCTGAACAAGGTGGACCTGCTGCCGCACCTGGCATTCGATGTGGCGCGCTGCCTGGATTATGCCCGCCAGGTGAACCCCGAAATCGAGGTGCTTCAGGTCTCCGCCACCTCCGGGGAAGGCATGGACGACTGGCTGGAATGGGTCGCCGGCCGCCGGCGCGCGCTCCTGGAAGCGCTGGCCGGCGAGCTGGAAGAGCGCGCCGCCCGCGTCCGTGCCGCCGGGGAGGCCTGACCAGCCTTGGCCGTCGCCCCGAGCCCGGCGCGTCAGACCGGCGGCGAGCGCCTGCGGGTAACCGGGCTGGTCCAGGGCGTGGGCTTTCGCCCTACCGTCTGGCGGCTGGCCCGGGAAGAGGGGCTCGCCGGCTCCGTGCGAAATACCGGAGAAGGGGTGGTCGTCGAGCTGTGGGGGCCCGAAGCCGCCCGGGAGCGGTTCCGGCGCCGCCTCCTCGCCGAGGCGCCCCCTCTGGCGCGCATCGACGGGGTAGCTGCGGAGGCCCTGGAGGCCGGCGAGGCTCCGGCGGATTTCCGGATTGAGGCCAGCGGCCGCGGCCCCACGACCACCGGGGTGGTGCCTGACGCTCCGGTGTGTGCCGACTGCCTGAGCGAGCTGTTCGATCCGGGTAACCGCCGCTACCGCTACGCCTGCCTCAACTGCACCCACTGCGGTCCCCGCTACACCATAACCGAGGCCATCCCCTACGACCGGGCCAACACCGCCCTGGCCGGGTTTCCCCTGTGTCCGGCGTGCCGGGGCGAATATGAGGACCCGGCCGACCGGCGCTTCCACGCCCAGCCCACCGCCTGCCCCCGGTGCGGGCCCACCCTGATTTTCCGGGAGGCCGGTGCCGAACCCGCCCCTGGCGATGCGGTGGCCGCCGCCCTGGAGGCCCTGATAGCCGGGCAAATAGTGGCCATCAAGGGCATCGGCGGGTACCACCTGGCGGTGGACGCCCGCAACCCCGACGCCGTCGCCCGCCTGCGGGGGCGCAAGGACCGCGGCGGCAAGCCGTTCGCGGTGATGGTTGCCAACACCGCCTCACTGGCGCCGTGGGTGGTGCCGGGAGAGGCCGCCCGCCACCTGAGCGATCCCTCTAGGCCGGTGGTGCTCCTGCCCAAGGGGTCACGGGCGGAGACAGTGCTGCCCGGGATCGCCCCGGATCTGGACGAGATCGGCGTGCTGCTGCCCTACGCCCCGGTGCACCATCTGCTGTTCCACGAGGCAGCCGGCCGGCCGACGGGTACGGGCTGGTTGGACGAGCCCCAGGGCCTGGTTCTGGTGATGACCAGCGCCAATCCGGGCGGGGAGCCACTGGTGACCGGCAATGCCGAGGTGGCGGAGCGCCTGGCGGACATTGCCGACGCCTTCCTGGAACACGACCGCCCGATCCTTGTCGGCTGCGACGACAGCGTCCTTCGCGCCCGGGGCGAGGGCTCCGGGGTCTATCTCCGGCGCTCGCGCGGCCGGGTTCCGGCCGCCGTGCCCCTGCCGGAAGCCGGGCCCTCGGTGCTCGCCCTGGGCGGCTGGCTCAAGACCGCCCCCTGCCTGACCCGCGGGGCGGAAGCCTTCCCGGGCCAGCACGTGGGCGACCTGGCCAATCCGGCCACCGTCCGGACCCTGGAAGGCGTGGCCGACCACCTGCGCTCCGTCCTCGCCGTGCGTCCGTCGGCCATCGCCCACGACCTTCATCCCGACTTCCCCAGCACCCGCATGGCCCAGGCGATAGCGGAAAGGGAGGGCCTTCCCGCCATCGCCGTGCAGCACCACCACGCCCACATCGCGGCGGTGGCCGCCGAGCATGGCCTCACCGGGCCGGTGCTGGGTGTGGCCCTGGACGGCGTCGGCCTGGGCAGCGACGGCGGGGTCTGGGGCGGCGAGCTGCTGCGGGTGGACGGCGCCGGTTTCCGGCGGCCGGGCCGGTTCAGGCCGCTGCCCCTGCCCGGGGGCGACCGGGCCGCCGGCGAGCCCTGGCGGATGGCCGCCGCCGCCCTGCACGCCCTGGGCCGGGGCGAGGAGGTGCCGGCCCGCTTCGGGCACCGCCGGGCGGCCGAGCCCGTGGCGGCCATGCTGGCCAAGGGCGTCAACGTCCCCGCCACCTCCAGCGCCGGCCGGCTCTTCGACGCCGCGGCGGGCCTGCTGGGCCTGGCCGAGGACAACGGCTACGAGGGCCAGGCCGCCATGGTCCTGGAGGCCCGGGCCGCGGCCTTCGGTCCGGCGGAGCCGGTACCGGAAGGCTACCGCATGGAGGCCGGCGAGCTGGACCTCCGCCCCCTGTTGGACCATCTGGCCGAGGAAACCGACCCCGGCCGGGGGGCCGCCCGGTTCCATGCCACCCTGGCCGCGGCGGTGGCCGGCTGGGCCGCCGCTGGGGCAGGATGGGAAGGCTTGACGCGGGTGGCCCTGGGCGGGGGATGCTGGGCCAATCGCCTCCTGGCCGGTGCCGTCCGGCGGCATCTGCTGGAAGCGGGTATGGCGGTCTACGAGGCCCGGGAGCTACCCCCGGGCGACGGCGGCCTGGCCTTCGGCCAGGCCTGGGTTGCCCAGCAACAGCTGCAGGAGTAAGCCATGTGCCTGGCGGTACCCGGCCGGGTGGTGGAGATCAACGACGACGATACCGCCCTGGTGGATTTCTCCGGGGCGAACAAACGCATCAGCCTGGCCCTGGTGGAGGATGTGGCTCCCGAGGACTATGTGCTGGTCCATGTGGGCTTCGCCCTCCAGCGCATCGACCCCGATGAGGCCGAGAAGACCCTGGCCTTGATCGCGGAAATGGAAAGCCTGTCCGGGTGAGCCGCCCACAATGCCCGGGCCGGTAAGAAAGGCAGCAAGGAATGCCTGGTGCTGCCGGCTCATCCCGCTTCGGGGCTTGGGCGCTTAGTTCGAAGGGAACGATCCCTCATGAAATACGTGGATGAGTTTCGCGACGGCGCCAAGGCAAAGGCCCTGGCCGACGACATTGCCCATTTGGCGGAACCGGGCCGAGACTATCGGTTTATGGAGTTCTGCGGCGGGCACACCCACGCCGTCTTCCGTTTCGGCGTGCCCGATCTGCTGCCGGCGAACGTGGGCCTGATCCACGGCCCGGGCTGCCCGGTGTGCGTGCTGCCGGTGGGCCGGGTGGACATGGCGGTGGAATTAGCCCGCCGGCCGGAGGTGATCCTGGCCACCTACGGCGATCTGCTGCGGGTGCCCGGCTCGCGCAAGACCAGCCTGCAGCGGGCGAAGGCCGAGGGTGCCGATGTGCGAATGGTCTATTCCGCTACCGACTGCCTCCAGCTCGCCCGGGACAATTCCGACCGCGAGGTCGTGTTTTTCGCCATTGGCTTCGAGACCACCACCCCGCCCACGGCGGTGGTGCTCAAGCAGGCCCGGGCCGAGGGACTGACCAACTTCAGCGTGGTCTGCAACCACGTCCTCACCCCCGCCGCCATCACCCATATCCTGGAATCGCCGGAGGTCCGGGAGCTCGGCACCCTGCCGCTGGACGGCTTCATCGGGCCGTCCCACGTGTCCACCGTCATCGGCAGCGCCCCCTACGAGTTCTTCGCCGAGGAGTACGAGAAACCGGTGGTCATTGCCGGCTTCGAGCCCCTCGACGTCATGCAGGCCATCCGCATGCTGGTGCAACAGGTCAACGAGGGCCGGGCCGAGGTGGCGAACGAGTTCGCCCGGGCCGTTATCCGGGAAGGCAACCCCAAGGCCAAGGCGCTGGTCGCCGACGCCTTCGAGCTGCGCAAGTCTTTCGAATGGCGCGGCTTGGGCGAGGTGCCCTACAGCGGGCTGGCGATCCGGGCGGAGTACGCCGATTTCGACGCCGAAAGACGTTTTGGCCTCCAGTATCAACAGAAACGGGAAAACCAGGCCTGCATCTGTCCCTCGGTGCTGCGCGGGGTAGCCAAGCCTACCGAGTGCACGCTGTTCGGCACCACCTGCACCCCTGAAAACCCCATCGGCTCCTGCATGGTGTCCTCGGAGGGCGCCTGCGCCGCCTACTACGCCTACGGCGGCAGCCGGGCGGGGCCCGAGATCGCCCCGGCGGAGGCCTGAGGTGGCGGGCAGGCTGGACCTGAAAGGGGGGCGGGTGGAGCTGGCTCATGGCGGCGGCGGCCGGGCCATGGAGCGCCTGATCGACGAGCTGTTCCGGGCCGCCTTCGCCAACGACTGGCTCGCCGGCGGCGACGACGCGGCCCGATTCGAGGTTCCCGGTGGCTCCATGGTCATGGCCACCGACAGCCACGTGGTCAGTCCGCTATTTTTCCCCGGCGGCGACATCGGCTCGCTGGCCGTTCATGGCACCCTCAACGACGTGGCCATGGGCGGTGGTCAGCCCCGGTATCTGGCCGCCGGGTTCGTCCTGGAGGAGGGCTTCCCTCTGGCCGAGCTCCAGCGCATCGTGGCCTCTATGGCCGACGCCAGCCGCGAGGCGGGGGTGCCGGTAGTGGCCGGCGATACCAAGGTGGTGGAGGCAGGCCAGGGCGACGGTGTCTACATCACGACCACCGGTGTGGGGACGGTCCTGCCGGGGGTGGCGGTGGGGCCGGAGCGGGTGCGCCCGGGCGACCGCATCCTGGTCAGCGGGCCCCTGGGCGACCACGGGGTGGCCATTCTTTCCCAACGGGAGGACATCGGCTTCGGCACCGAGCTGCGCTCGGACACGGCCGCCCTGCACGGCTTGGTGGCGGCCATGGCCGAGGCCGTGCCCGATACCCACTGCCTGCGCGATCCAACCCGGGGCGGGCTGGCCGCCGTGCTCAACGAGGTCGCCCACGCTTCGGGCACCGGCATGAGGATTCGGGAGGCGGACCTGCCGGTCCGGGAGGCGGTCCGGGCGGCCTGCGAGTTCCTCGGTCTGGACCCGCTGAATTCGGCCAACGAGGGCCGGCTGGTGGCCTTCTGCCCCCCGGGTTCCAGCGATGAACTGCTGGCGGCCATGCGGGCGCACCCCCTGGGCTGGGAAGCCGCCGACATCGGCGAGGCGGTGGCCGACGAGCGCGGCTTCGTGCAGATGGAGACGGCCTTCGGCGGCAACCGCCTGGTTGACTGGCTCTACGGCGAACAGCTGCCACGTATCTGCTAAGCCGTTTCAAGAATGGGCCGTCCGGTTAATGATTGGCCACCCTCCCATCACATGGCCATGCTATGTTTGAAAAATGCCCTGCACAGTCAAGTGTTCGATCCCGGGACTCAAGAGGGCGAGCCCAATGCGGATTTTTTTCCTGACGCATGCCTTCAATAGCCTCAACCAGCGCCTTTTCGCAGAGCTAACCCGGCAGGGCCACCAGATTTCGGTGGAGCTGGATATCAACGACGATGTCACCCGGGAGGCTGTGGCCCTGTACCAGCCGGAGCTCATCATCGCTCCGATCCTCAAGCGGGCCATTCCGGCCGATATCTGGCGCAATCACCTTTGCCTGATCGTTCACCCCGGCATTAAAGGGGATCGGGGGCCGTCGTCGCTGGATTGGGCCCTCCTGGAGGGTGAGCAAAGGTGGGGGGTGACGGTGCTCCAGGCCGAGGCCGAGATCGACGCCGGGGCCATCTGGGCCAGCCGGGAATTCCCCGTGGTCTCCGACCGCAAGGCCAGCGTCTACCGCAACGAGCTCACCGAGGCCGCCGTGGAAGCGGTGCTGGCGGCGGTTTCCCGGGCGGAGAGGGGCGATCGCCGGCCCGAGCCCCTGGATTACAGCCGGGATGACGTCCGGGGTGGCTGGCGGCCGGCCATGCGGCAGGCCGACCGGGCCATCGATTGGCAGCGGGATGATACCGCCACGGTGCTCCGCAAGATCCTCAGCGCCGACAGTCAGCCCGGGGTCCTCGATCGCATCGCCGGGATCCAGGCCTTTATCTACGATGCCCATCCGGAGGAAGGCCTCAGCGGCGAGCCGGGGGAGCTCCTGGCGCGGCGGGGGAACGCGGTATGCCGGGCCACCGCCGACGGGGCCGTATGGATCGGCCACCTCCGCCCCGAGGACCCCGAGGGCGGCCACCCCTTCAAACTACCGGCAGCCCACGTGCTGCACCAGGTAGCCGGTGAGCTGTCGGAGTCGGCCATGCCTTTCTGGAAAAGCGAGGACCGAACCTACCAGGACATCGCCTACGACGAGGCGGACGGCGTCGGCTTCCTGAGTTTCGGCTTCTATAACGGGGCCATGGGCGTGGCCGAGTGCGAGCGCCTCCTGGCCGCCTACCGCCGGGCTCTTCAGCGCGACACCCGGGTCCTGGTCCTGCTCGGGGGCCGGGATTTCTGGTCAAACGGCATCCACCTGAACCGTATCGAGGCGGCCAACAGCCCGGCCGACGAGGCCTGGGCCAACATCCAGGCCATGAACGATCTGGTGCGGGCCATCCTGACCACCGACGACCGCCTGACCGTGGCCGCTATGCGGGGAAATGCCGGTGCCGGCGGCGTCTTCCTGGGGCTGGCCGCGGACCACGTCGTGGCCCGCAGCGGCGTCGTCCTCAATCCCCATTACAAGAACATGGGCAACCTTTACGGCTCGGAGTACTGGACCTTCTCCCTTCCCCGCAAGGTGGGGGAGGCCACCGGCCGGGCCGTCATGGCCCACCGGCTGCCGCTGCTGGCCGATGAGGCCCTGGAGATCGGGCTGGTGGACGAGCTGGTCGGGCATAGCCCCGAGGACACGGGGGCGGAAGTGACCCGCCGGGCCAAGGAATGGGCTGCCTCCGAGGCGTTGCCGGACTGCCTGACCCGCAAGCGGCAAGTGCTGGCCGAGGCCGAGGCCGAGAAGCCGCTGGATCAGTACCGAAGCGAGGAGCTGGAGGGCTTGCGCCTCAACTTCTACGGTTTCGATCCCAGCTTCCACGTGGCCCGCTACAATTTCGTTCACAAGGTGGCCAGCTCCCGAACCCCGCTCTACCTTGCCTCACATCGCCGGCTTCGTCGCCAGGGAGCGAATCAGAAAGCCGGTTCCATAGCCCAAGCGGGCTGAGCCGGGTCCTAGCGATCGCACCTCCTGGGTAAAGGCCAAGGGCCCGGAGCGGGGTAGGCCCGCTCCGGTTACCTGGTTTATATTCAAACCAATGTCACCGCGCCTCCAAGGGCTCTTCCATGGCGGTCCGCAATCAGGAAATCGCCGATCTCTTCAACCGCCTGGCCGACCTGCTGGAGGTGGAGGACGCCAATCCCTTCCGGGTCCGTGCCTATCGCAACGCCGCCCGCGTCATCGGCAGCCTTTCCCCCAGCCTGTCCGACCTGGTGGCCGACGGCGAGGACCTGACCCACTACCCAGGCATTGGCGACGACCTGGCCGACAAGATCCGGACCATTGTCACTACCGGGGAGCTTCCCGATCTGCGCGAGGTGGAGCACCGCGTGCCCGCCGAGCTGTCGGATCTCATGCACATCAAGGGGCTTGGTCCCAAGCGGGTCAAGGCCCTGTACCAGGAGCTGGGCATCGACAGCTTGGACCAATTGGAAGCGGCGGCCCGCCAGGGCCGGATCCGCCAACTGGAGGGCTTCGGCGCCAAGACCGAGCAGTCCCTTCTGGAGGGCATCGAATACCTCCGCGGCGGCGGTGAGCGCCGGACCCTACTGGGCGAGGCCGAGGAGGTGGCGGAGCGGCTTAAGGCCCACCTGGAAGGGGTGGAGGGCGCGAAGCTCCTGGAGGTGGCCGGCAGTTACAGGCGGCGCAAGGAAACGGTGGGCGACCTCGACATCCTGGTGGCCTGCGCCGATGCCAAGCCGATCATGGACGCCTTCGTCGGCTACGACGAGGTGGCTGAAGTGGCCTCCCGGGGTGAGACCCGCTCCACGGTATACCTGCGCTCCGGTCTGCAGGTGGATCTGCGGGTAGTGCCCCGGGAGAGCTATGGAGCGGCCCTGCACTATTTCACGGGGTCTCAGGCCCACAACGTCGCGGTGCGGCAGCGTGGTGTCTCCCGGGGCTACAAGATCAACGAGTACGGTGTCTTCCAGGGCGAGAGCCGGCTCGCGGGGACTACGGAGGCGGAAGTCTACGCCACGGTCGGACTGGACTGGATACCGCCGGAGCTGCGGGAGAATCGGGGGGAGATCGAGGCCGCGGTGGCCGGTGAGCTGCCCTGTTTGGTGGAGCAGAGTGATCTGCGCGGCGACCTGCACTGCCATACCCGGGCCACGGACGGCGGCCAGAGTCCTCGTGAGATGGCGGAAGCCGCTCGCGAGCGGGGGTACGACTACCTGGCCATCACGGACCATTCACGGCGCGTTGCCATGGCTCACGGGCTGGACGCCGACCGATTGCGCGCCCAGATGGCCGAGATCGACCGGCTGAACGACGAGCTGAGCGACATCACCCTGCTCAAGGGCTGCGAGGTGGACATCCTCGAGGATGGCTCCCTCGACCTGCCCGACGACGCGCTCTCTGAGCTGGATCTGGCGGTGTGCAGCGTTCATTACCAGCTCGATCTGCCCCGGTCCCAGCAGACCGAGCGCATTCTCAAAGCAATGGACAACCCCTACTGCAGCCTCCTGGGCCACGCCACGGGACGCCAAATCAACGAGCGGGAGCCCATGGATGTGGATATGGAGCGGATCATCGCCGGAGCCACGGAGCGGGGGGTGGTTCTGGAGGTGAACGCCCAGCCGGCGCGGCTGGATCTGCGCGACGAGCACTGCCGGATGGCGAGGGACTACGGCGCCAGGCTGGCCATCGCCACCGACGCCCACAATGCCGACAACCTGGGGCTGATCCGCTTCGGGGTGGGGCAGGCCCGCCGCGGCTGGCTGCGGGCCGAGGATGTGATCAATACGTGGGACCTGGCCGGCCTGCGTAGGGCCCTTGAGCGGTAAGGACCAAGCCGGGGTCCGGGCTCTCGCAGGTCAGGTCGAGGACGCGGACCGACCGGCCACCAGGCCAACAACTGCGGAAGCCACGGCCAGTACTCCCCAGAAGGCCACCATGGTTTCCACCGCGCAGAAAGGGCCCCCGAAGCTGCGCAGCCAGCAGATCAGGGCAACGATGGGGATGGGGCCGAGAATTGCCAGTGCCAGGCCGCCCAGCAGGGAAGAGCGCGCAGGGCCGTGCATATTGCGCAGGGTCTTGCCCAGCATGTAGATCATGAGCCCGATAGCGATTCCTTCCACCAGGGTGATCCAGGTGACGACCATGGTTTGCTCCCATTCGGAGTGAGTGGGGTGTTTTGGGCTGTGCCCGGGGATTACGGCTCCCGGGACCGGAACCCGACAAAAGGCGCGCCGGTAAGGGGGGAGGTTAACTTTTTGGCCCCACCCGGGGAACCGGCTTAGGTGGCGGCATAAGGACCCGCCTGGCCGACCCGTCGGGGAGCTGGCTTACCGGGCCGTGGTTCCGGCCGGGGTGCAGTGCGGGGCAGAGCCGATTCCCAGGGGCCCATAATAGCAGGGGGCCCCTCTGGACCAGGGCATCCCCAAATGCCGTCCTGGGAGCCGCCTGTTAGGAGTCGCTAGGCCCCATTTTATCCCCTTCGAACGGGGCGAGGTGCCGTTCGAGAAGCAGGGGGGCGGCCGTGGGAGTGCTCGCCTCCAGCGGGCTCCCCGATCTATCCCATCCCGTCGCGGATCCGCATATGGGGGGCTCGCTCTTGTGGCAGCTATGGCACTGGGTTCAATCCAACGAAGCCCTGGTGGGATTCCTGGTGGCAGGCTCTTTCCTCCTGCTGATCTTTTCGGCGGCCCTCCTGCCCTTCGTGGTCAGCCTTATCCCGGCCGATTATTTTGCTGCCAAGGAGCGCGGCCAAAGCCGTTTCCATCGTCTCCATCCAAGCGCTCATGCCCTGGTGGTGGTAATCAAGAATCTTTTGGGGCTGGTTTTCCTCCTCGGGGGAATGGCCATGCTGGTCTTACCAGGACAGGGGCTTTTGACCATCCTGGTTGCCCTGATTCTGCTGGATTTTCCAGGAAAGTATCGGTTGGAGAAGCGCTTGGTTCGCTCCCAGCGGGTGGTCCGCAGCATCAACTGGCTGCGTCGCCGCGCCGGGGCCCGCCCCCTGAGTTTTTCTGAAAAGGACCAGGAGGAGCGCCAATAGGGGTAAGGCTATGAACTAGCCCCCACGATTAGCGGACACGGTGTATAACCTAAATACGAGGTAGGACTATCACCGTGGATAAGACTAGTGCTATGAGCCAGGTAGAGGTCGTGGGGCCGGAACGTC
>NZ_JAZKRM010000050.1:0-15375 GCF_036628635.1 Thiohalorhabdus sp.
CGAGCGCACCCAGGACCTGGCCGAGCGGTACGGCATTGCCGATGGTCAGGTTGTTCAGGAGCCCCCGGAAGCGGGCGAGGAGGGCGGCCAGCCCCAAGCCGAGCAACCGGAACAAGAAGGCGAGGAGCCCCGGACCCTGGCTCGGTACACCGACGAGGAAAGCGGGGTCGAGTCCCGGATCTTCGAGCACTCCAAAGGCTATGGGGTCCAGGTCCGGGACAAAGAGGCCGACAAGGTGGTGGGCAACCGGGTATTCCCGGATTACGAGGCCGCCGATCAGTTTGCGCGGCAGTCGGCCAACCAGCCGGTGGAGGAATCCGAACAGCCCGCCGAGGAAGCCGAGCAGCCCACCGAGGAGCCCCAGGGCGAAGCCGAGTCATCCGACCCGGAAGGCCACGGCCAGCGGCAACTGGATTGGGAGGAACCGAACCAGCGCGGAGAAGTGAGCGCCAATCTTCCAGATGGCCGGGAAGCCAGGATTGTCCCTAAGCTGGGTGGGGGTCACAAGGTCCGTATCAGCCGAGCGGAAACGGCCAGGGTCGATGCCGATGAAGGCAAGGGGCCCGAGTTCCAGTCCCGGGAAACGGCCAAGGATTGGGCTGAACGAGCCGCTGTTGACGGGGTCGAGGTGGCTAACCGGGACGCCCAGGACGGCGAGATCCAACCACCATCAGCCGCCCCAGAAACCGATCCCATGGCTAGGCCAGGGCCGGATAAGGAGGCGGAATGGTTAAAGGGTTTTAGTGGTCAGCAAAGAGACCTGATGCGGGCTACCCACAGCTACCGGGGTGCCGAGGACCGCTGGGAGAAGTTACGCCAGGAGGGCGCCACCGACAAGCAGATCCGGGAACAGCTCGGGAAGGAGATCCCAGATGGAGGTGTCCCCTACATTTCTGCCCGGGGTGGCAAGTCGCCCATGATTCAGCGCGGCGACCCGTCCCTGGGTGACGCCGCCCCTGCCGGCTCCTTCAATCTCACCGGCAACGCCTTGGTTAAGGAAACCCGCGAGGTCCTGAACATCCCCCAACCGGGCCAGGGGGCCGGGACCCAGCAGTCCGAACAAACCGAGCCGCCTAGCACGACGGCCACACCCGAAACCCAAGAGAAAGAACTCTCCGAAGAGCAAAAATCCCGCCTCGTAAGCGGCTTCGAGGAGATCAACGAGTTCGTGGACCAGAATGGCCGCGAGCCCTCCGAGGATGGCCCCTTCAAAGAACAAAGGATGGCCCGGCGGCTCAGGAGCATCCGGCAGTTCGATTCGAGACAGCAGGCCCTGGCGGATTACGACCGCCACAACCTCCTCTCTCCTGGGGAGGGGGCCTCGGATGAGGCCTTCCGGGAGGCAACAAAGCGCGGGACCGGCCAGCTACCACCCGACGAGATCACCAAGGACGACGGCTCACCGTTCACCAGCGAGGCGTCGGCCAAGCGGGCCCGCACCGGCAAGGCCAAGAATAACAACTGGGACCTCTCCAACTACGAGGTCACCCCGGTCGAGGGCGGATACGTCCTGCGGAACCCCAACCAGGACGAGGCCCGGGCCCGGGAAGAAATCTTCCAGGCAGACCCTGAAAAGCGCGAGGGCCGAACCGAGGAACCTGGTCAGGAAGTCGATTTGGCCAGCGAAGCCGACGAGTTTCGGGCCGATGACATCGACCAGCAGGCCCTGGAAGATCGTCAGGAAGCCATCAAGAAGGCTGATGCCCCCAGGCCCGCCGGCCGTAACCTAGACCCCAAGCGGGAGCAACAGAAAGCAGAGGAGGCTGACCGGGAGGATTACCTGAGCCGGAAGGCCCTGGCCGGATCCCCGGAGGCCCGCCGGGCCTATGGTGGCCGCATTGTTGGGCGGCGCCGGTATGACGATCAGAGCAATCGCGCTTCCGGGGGCCGCTCCCGGGAGCAGATCAACGCCGACATGGCGGAAATGCGGGAGATCAGCACCCAGCGGGAACGCCTTGAGCAGGAGGCCATGGAGGCTCCCGACCCCGAGGGGATGCCGGAACCGACGACAGCCCTGGATCCGCGCCCAGAGCAGCCGGCAGGGGCACCGGAACAAGGCGACGAGGGGGACCTGAATCGAACCATGAACCTCGGGTCTCACGGCAAAAAGACGGGCACCCTGCCTGATAGGGACTCCGCGCTGGCCTATGACCTGGGCGAGAAGGTCGCTCAGGGGGAGAGCGATCCGGTTCTTTATGAGGGCAACATCCCCACTAGCTCGATTGAGATCACTGTACGCGACGAGGAACTGGGGCACCGAATCCCCATCAATGACGATGATCTGGCGTTCTATCGCAACCTGGTACGGTCAGCCGTTAAGAAGGACGCCAAGATCCCGGACTTCCAATCCGTACAGAGAATAATCCACGACGACCGGACAAATCCGAAGTTGAAGTTCCGCTACCCGGACCCTGACCGGATCGTTGAAAGGTACTTCCCCAAACAGGCCGAGGAACAACAGGCCCAGGGCACCGAGGAACAGCCTTCCCAGGAGGAGGCCGGCCAAGGGGAGGCTGGCAGGACTTTCGGGTATTCGGATAATCACCCGGAATGGGCCACCAAGTTTGAGGACCAGGTAGGTGGCAGCACGGTCTACTCGGATAACGAGGTCGCCCTGATCGAGGGGTGGTCTATCGTGAACGGGGCGCCGGTCTACGCCGGAGTTCACCGGGACAAGGGAAAAACCCGGGTGGACATCGAGAGCTTCACTGGAAGCATATTCTCCCAGGACCAGTACGACCGTCTGGTCGAGGCCAAGCAGGAGCAGCAAGCCTGGCAGAAGCGCATGTTTGCGGCCAATCCCGATGGGCCGTTCGATCCAAACAAGACGGTCACCACCTCCGACAACATCGAGCCCGAGATCGGGGAGGTTGCCCGCGATTGGTTCAACATGCTTGGCCTCAAAGGCAAGCTGTTCCTGACGGCCAAGCAGGATGCCCAGGATGCCGACAGGTATAACCTGTATGGCCCCTATGCGTTGATCCGCTCCACCCAGGTCCGGCCCGAGGAGGGTGGGGCGAGCATCCCTTCCATACCCGCCATCAAGCCAGGCGATGAGACCGTCGATGATTACCGGCGGGTCATTATCCTGGGCCAGACTACCCGCCGCTCCGAGCAGCTTGAGAAATTAGCCCATGAGCTGGGTCACATGCTGGAGGAGACCGAGCTTCAAGATGCGGACCAGGAAACCAAGGACGCAATTCTTGAGGAGTACAGCAAGTTCCTTGAAACGGCGGGGCAGACCAACGCGAAGGAGTGGGTTAAAAAGCTGCGAGCCCATACCTCGGGCAAGCTAACCAAAACGGCCAACGCCGCCCATACAACAGCCGATAAGCTGCCCACCTATTGGCGATCCTTTGGCGAGTGGTTCGCTGACCAGGTAGCGAAGTGGGCAACCTCCTCAGATGCTCCCGTATCCGTGGTTGAGCGGTTTTTCAAGCGCATCGCGGATGGTCTACGCCGCCTCTATTCCTCCGTGGCCGGGAGGGACTATCTCCCCAATGACGTGGTCAAGGCATACCTGGATGGTCGGGCCACCAGGAACCCTGTTGCCACCTTCCCTCCGCCGCAATCGGGCGAAGCGCAAGCCGCCCAAGAGGAAGGCGGAGAGGCTGGGGAAACTCAACAGCCCATGGACGGCTGGCGGGACAGCTTGCCCAAGGCCCGCGACTACGCCAACAAGCTCGGCATTCCTCACCAGGGCAAGTCCCTGGACCAGATCGTGGCCGATATTGATGCCCAGCAGACCGATGGCGGCCAGGAAGCCGAAGGTGGCCAGGACGAAAGCTACGGCGCCAACAACACCATCTTCACCAAGGACGAGTACGAGCAGGCCAAGGCCGAGCTTCGGCGCAAGCTGAACCAGACCAATGCCGGCCTGGACCCGGAAATGGTCCAGCTCGGGATTCAGGTGGCCGGGTTCCATATCGAGGCAGGGGTGCGCGATTTCGGCACCTGGGCCCGGCGGATGATGGACGACCTGGGAGAGAACGCCCGGCCGTACCTGCGGGGTTGGTACGAGAACGCCCGCCACTATCCCGGCCTGGACACCGAGGGCATGACCCCGGCGGCCGAGATCGACGCCCAGGGCGAGGATGCCCTGATCGACGCCGGCCAGGAGCCGCCGGAGGGCTACGAGCCCTATCAGGTCACCGTTTCCGAGGGCCAGAAGTGGGCCGTGCCTCAGACCCAGGGTGAGCGCAACTACGGCGACACGCTCTTTGACACCTGGGAGGAGGCCGTCGAGGAGGCCCAGTTCGTCAAGCGGAAGAACGACGAGCGGGCCGCCACCGAGGCCGACCTGGAGGCCCGCCGCCAGCAGGAGGAGGCGGAGGAGGAGCGCCGTCTGGCCATGAACGGCTTTGGCGATACCCTGTCGCCGGCCGCCCGCGCCCGGGCCGCCAAGACGCTGGACAAGCAAATCCGCTACGAAGGCCGCGAGGTCAGCCGGCGCCAGCTCATCGAGGAGCTGGTGGCGGATGGGCGCACCGTGACCAACGAGGGCGGAAAGCGGCGCCTCATGGCCGAGGATGGGCGCTTCCTGGACACCGACGCCCTGACCAATACCGGCATGGACTACGCCGAGTTCTTGGTTGGCCAGAAGGGTGGTGAGGCCCCCCAAGAAAGTCAGGCAGAGAACCAGGAAGATGAAGGCGGGCAGGGCGCTCCGGAACAAGACCTGGGCGAGGGCGACATGGCCGCCCGCTCCCAGCAGCTCGCTTCCGCTTTGTCAGACCGCATCATGCGCCAGTCGCAGCAGGACTCCCCCCAGAAGGTCACCTGGGAGGAGCTGTTCCAGATGGCCGACCGCTACTTTGGTGGCACCCAGGCCGAGGGAACCTACACCTCACGGGATGCCTATGACGCCATGGAGCTTGGCCTGAACTTGGCCATCATTGGCGAGCAGGAGCGGTTCCACCCCAACAGCCGGGAGCCCGCCACCGAACGCAACATCCTGTCTCGGATCGAGAATAAGCTGCTTTCGATGCTGCCGACCCAGTCCAAGCGCACCGAGGAGCAGCAGGACCTCCAGCAGTTCTCCACGCCACCCACCCACGCCCACGCC
The DNA here is from genome assembly GCF_036628635.1 of Thiohalorhabdus sp. Taxonomy (GTDB): domain Bacteria; phylum Pseudomonadota; class Gammaproteobacteria; order Thiohalorhabdales; family Thiohalorhabdaceae; genus Thiohalorhabdus. The sequence goes on from NZ_JAZKRM010000050.1 coordinate 5,066, forward strand.
GCCGCCTGGGTGGCCAACCTTGGCCAGAACGACGTGGTCCTGGAGCCCTCCGCCGGAACCGGAAGCATGATGGCCCACGCCATCAACGGCATCGAAAATGCCGGCGGCAACGGCAATCGCCAGGTGGTTGCCAACGAGTATTCCGAGCGCCGGGCGGAAATGATCGAGCCCATGGTGAACCGGGTCTATCAGGAGGATGCCCAGCACCTGGACGGCATTCTGCCCGATGACCTGCGGCCGTCCGTGGTGCTTATGAATCCGCCGTTCTCCGCCGACGCCAAGCAGGGCGGCAAGAAGGATCTCGGCCTAGCCGGCCGCCATGTGGAATCCGCTCTCAAGAAGATGGCGGACGGCGGGCGCCTGGTGGCCATCGTCGGCCGTGGCATGGAGTTCGGCCGAGCCCGGACGCAGGCCTGGTGGGACAAGATCCGAAGCCAGTACAACGTCCGTGCTAACGTGGGCATAAGCGGCGAGAATTACCGTAAGTTCGGGACCAGCTTCGATAACCGCATCATCATTATCGACAAGAACGGGGCCACCGAGGCCGAGCCGCTTTCGGAGGACGTGACGACCGTTGGCGAACTGCCCCAACTTCTGGAGGGCATCCGCGATGAAAGACCTGCCTCAGAACCAACACGCCCTGAACAGGGCGGCCAGACGGGCGCTCAAGAAACTGGGGCTGGAGAAGGGCGGCCCAGAGCTACTGGACAGCCTGGAACTGGCCAGGTGGGCCCTGGAGAACGGGGAGCACGGGATACTGAGGGAGAACGTACTGGACCTCCAGGAGTGGGTGGAGGAGCAACTGTACCAGGCGGACCCGGAAGCGGCGATGGATCGGCTGCTCAACCGGACCAAGGAGGAACAGGCGGATCTGTCGCTCCTGAGCGAGAAACCGACACCCAGGGAGGTGGCGAAGCTGGTGGTACGGCTGGCGTACCTGGCGCTGGTCAGGAGCGGGGAGAAGGCCCCTTATCCAGTAACGAGCGGCCAACCGGCGCACTGGAGGAAGCGCCTGAATCGAATGAGCTAGAAGGCCAGGAGATCACCGGGGCTACCTTCGAGCGATACAAGCCGCAAAAGGTATTCCAGGAGGCCCCGTCCCACCCGGCGCCGCTGGCCGAGTCCGCTGCCATGGCCTCCGTTAAGGCGCCAACCCTTACCTACGAGCCCAGCCTGCCCAAGGAGGTCCTGGACCAGGGGCTGCTTTCCGATATTCAGATCGAGGCCATTGCCGCCGCCGGCCAGGCCCACCAGGAAATGTTGCCCGATGGAGAGACCCGAAAGGGCTTCTTTATCGGGGATGGGACGGGTGTGGGCAAAGGCCGAGAGCTGATCGGCATTGTCCTGGATAACTGGCAGCAGGGGCGACGAAAGCACGTCTGGGTCTCGGAAAACCAGAAGCTGTTTGAGGACGCACAGCGCGACGCTGAGGAGACCGGGCTGGGCAAGGATAAGCTCATCCGCCACGGTTCGATTTCCTCCACCGGATCCATCGGAGCCGGTGAGGGCGTCGTTTTCACCACCTACGACACGCTTACCCAGAAATCCAGCCCGGAAACAGACGCCGCCGGCAACAAGGTCACGGAAGGGCAATACCGCCTGGACCAGCTAGTCGAGTGGCTTGGAGAGGACTTCGACGGCGTTATCGCTTTCGATGAGTCCCACAACATGGGCAACGTGGCCGACGAGGAGACCGATTTCGGGACCAAGAAGGGCTCCAAGAAGGCCCAGTTCGGTGTCTCCCTCCAGCAACGACTCCCTAATGCGCGAGTAGTCTACGCCTCCGCTACTGGAGCCACCAAGGTCGGGAATCTGGCTTATGCCGAACGGCTTGGATTGTGGGGTGAGGGTACGGCCTTCTCCAGCCGGAATCAGTTTATCGAGGAGATCGAAAACGGTGGGGTTGGCGCTATGGAGGTGGTGGCCCGGGACATGAAAACCATGGGCATGTTCACCTCCCGCAACATCAGCTACGACGGTGTCGAGTACGACATGGTCGAGCACCAGCTAACCCCGGACCAGCGGGAGACCTACCGGAAGCTAACCGATGCCTGGCAGCGCGTCCTGAACAACATGGAGTCGGTCCTGGAGGAAATTGCCTCCTACCAGACCCAAAGCGGCGATACCAAGGTGAGCGGAAAGGCTCGGGGAAAGGCCCTTTCCACCTTCTGGGGCGCTCACCAGCGGTTCTTCCAGCAGGTCATAACCGGGATGCAGGTTCCCACCACGGTCCAGTCCATTCGTGAGGATCTTGAAGCGGGCAATTCGGCGGTGGTCCAGCTCGTTTCTACGGGTGAGGCAACCCAGGAGCGGCGCTTGGCTCAGGCCATGGAAGCCGACCTTCCTCTCGAAGAACTGGACCTGTCGCCTCGGGACATCCTCATGCAGTACCTGGAGATGAGCTTCCCCACTCAGAAGTACGAAACGGTGGTGGACAGCAACGGCAATCAGAACCTGGAGCCTGCAACCGACAGCAATGGCAATGCCGTCCACGACCCGGATGCCTTGGCCAAGAAACAGCAGCTCATGGAGGAACTTGGCGATCTGGAGGTTCCTCAGAACGCTCTTTACCAAATTATGCGGGCCTTCGGCCCCGACAACGTGGCCGAGATCACCGGGAGGAGCCAGCGCGTGGTAGAGCGTGAGGACGGCCTCCAACTGGAGAAAATAACCGCCAAGCAGACCAAGAAGGAAGCCGACGACTTCATGGCGGGCAAGAAGCGAATACTGGTGTTCTCCATGGCCGGAGGCACTGGGCGCTCCTACCACGCCGACCTGAATGCGGAGAACCAGCAGAAGCGTAAGCACTACCTGTTGGAGCCGGGGTGGCGGGCCGACAAGGCCGTTCAGGGCTTTGGCCGGACCCACCGGGCCAACCAGGCACAACCGCCCGAGTACGACCTGGTTACCACCGACCTCAAGGCGCAGCGTCGCTTTTTGTCCTCCATTGCCCGCCGCCTGGATAGTCTTGGCGCCCTTACCAAAGGCCAGCGCGAAACCACCTCCCAGGGCATGTTCTCGGCCGATATGAACCTGGAAAGCGACGAAGGGCGCAAAGCGGTCGACCAGCTTTTCAGGGAGGTTGCTCGGGACCAGGTGGAAGGCCTAAGCATGGAGACCCTAGAAAAGGAAATGGTGCCTGAGATCCGGGATGATAACGGGAACTTCAATGAGGGCAAGATCCCCGACATCCCCCGCTTCCTGAATCGGTTGCTTTCCCTGGAACCCGACACCATGGACCAGGTGTTCGACGCCTTCTACGAACGCCTTGAGGCCAATATCGAGTGGGCCCGGGAACAAGGGAAACTGGACACCGGCATGGAGACCTTGAAGGCCAACTCCATCGAGAAGGCCGAGGAGGTGGAGATCCCGCTCCACGGAGGCCGCCACCAGGCGTCTTACATTAAGCTCCAGCTCAAGACCCCGGTGACCCCGGTGACGTTCGAGCGCCTGCCAAAGGATGACTCGCTGACCTTCGCTCGCCAGAAGCGCAGCGGCAGGCTGTACGCTTTTACCCGGGGAACCAACGTCACCGACCCGAATACCGGGCAGATTAAGCGGATGTGGAACCGCCAGGGCCCGGTACTCAAGGACCGGATCTCAGATCAGGAGTACCGGGAAAAATACGAGACCTTTGAGGGCGCCGAGGCCGAGTTGCAAGCGGCCTGGGAGGAGGAGGCCCAGAACGCCCCCGCCGAGCGCACCAGCTCGGTTCACATGATTAGCGGCGCCCTTCTGCCCATCTGGGACCGCCTGCCATCGGGCAATGCCCAGGTCTATCAGGCCTATACCGATCAGGGCGAGCGGATCCTGGGCCGGGAGATCCGGGGCAAAGACGTGGACTCGGTGCTCAACGCCCTGGGCGTGGGCCGGGACGCCCCGCAGATTACGCCGGCTGAGGCGGTGAATCGGATCATGGACGATGGCGCCACGGTGGAGCTGGCCAACGGTTGGCAGGTGCGCCGGTCGCGGGTCAGCGGTGAGGACCGGATCGAAGTGGCCAACGTCGAAGCCGCCGACCGGGGAATCCTAAAGCAGCGCGGCGCCTTTACCGAGGTCGTCAACTACAAGACCCGGACCTTCCTGCCGCTCAACCAGGCTACCGAGATCCTGGGCAAAATCACGGAGAACACGCCCATTACCCAGGTCCATGAGCGGGGCGCCGGCACCCAGAGTAGGGGGCAGCGCGGGGGTGACGTTCAGTTCGATATTGAGGAGGGCACGGCCGCCGGCCTGTCGGAGCAGACCTTCCGGGATGCCGTTGACCGTGTCACTCGGAACTGGGAATGGGCCCGCAACCGCGTGGAGGCCCTGAACTCTCCCGACGAGGCGCCGCAACCCGTAGCCGACAGCGTCCGCGAAACGCTGCGGGACGGCCTCCTGATCCCGGGGGTCGCCTACAACGGGCGCATCTACCTGTTCCGGGACCAGCTCACTTCCCAGGAGGAGGTCGAGGGCCTCATCTTCCACGAGGCCACCCACGTCGCCCTCCGCGAGAAATCTGGCAAGAGCGGCCTCGACCTGACCGCCATGCTCGGTGGACTGGCCAACCGGATCGGTGGGGCGGGGCAGATCAACCGCATCGCCCAGAAAAACGGCATCGACCTGTCGCCCTGGGCCACCCGAGGCGAGCCCGGCCAGGATGAAGGCGACAAGACGATCCAGCGGGCCCGGATGGTGGACGAGCTGCTGGCCGAGCTGAATTACAACGTCCCCTACGAGAGCCTTTCGGGCCGGGTCCAGCGGGCCATCAAGGAGTTCCTCGGCAAGCTCCGCGATTGGCTGCGGCAGCGCGGCCTCACCAACTTGGCCGAGCGCCTGGGCATGGACCTGGAGCGGCTCAACGACGCCGACCTGACCTACCTCGCTGGCAACCTCCGCAAGTGGGCCCAGATGGAAAACGGCGTCCGCGCCTACTCCCCGGCCGGCGAGGGGGGCGTCAAGATGGCCCAGGCGGCCCGCGCCGCCGGGGACCGCACGGCCAACTTCCGGCGGTGGTTCGGGGACTCCCAGGCCACGACCCCCGATGGCGAGCCGCAGGTGATGTACCACGGCACCACCAGCAACTTCGCCCGCCCCAACGGCAACATCTTCCTGACCTCGGACCCGGACGTGGCCAGCGAGTACGCCGAGAGCGGCAGCTTTACCGATGCCCTCTCCGGCGCCGACGAGGACAGCCTGGGCACCGCCAACGTCATGCCGGTCTACGTCCGGGCCGAGACCCCCCTTACCGTGCATAGCAACGAGGACCTGGCGGACGCCCTGGACCGGGAAAACACCCCCGGCGTGGAGGGGGCGCCCGTCCACCAGAACCTCAACGCCGTTCTGGAGGACGCCGATGCCATGGCCACCCTCCGGCGCAAGGGTTATGACAGCATCTACCTAACCTCGGACATTTCGCCCGGAACCACCCTCCCGCACGACTCCTGGGTGGTTTTCGATCCCCAGCAGATCAAGAGCGCCACGGGCAACATCGGCAGCTTCACCGAAATGGCCGACATCCGGTTCAGCATCCGCCCGAACGCTTCCGAGGCGGAGCAGAACAAGACCAACTGGGGCGACAACCTCGGCAACATCACCGCCAAGGCGCCCACCAAGGACGAGGTGACCGAGTTCGTCCAGGACAACTGGACCCAGTTCCGCAAGGGCTTCATGGATCTGCTGACCCTGGACCAGGTGGAGTCGGTCTATTCCAAGCTGTTCAAGGGCAGCAAGCACAGCAACCCCCTGTGGAAGTTCCGCAACCTGAGCGACCAATTCCAGCAGTCCCGCAATGAGGACATTGCCGAGGCCTCCGCCACCCATGAGCGGTGGAACAAGCTGCTGCGGAAGAACCGCGAGGCCTCCGACACCATGGCCGACATTATGAACCGGGCCACGGTGGCGGAGATCCACCCCGACCAGGACCTGGCGGATCAGGACCACTACCAGGACATGGTGCGCCGGGCGGAGCGCCTGCGGGAGCAGATCGAGCAGGTGGAGCAGGAGAGCCCGCCGGAGTGGCAGGCGCCTTCCCTGGAGGTGGGCCTGGCCGACATGCGGCAGCAACTGGAGGAACTGGACGAGGCCATCGCGGAGGCCCCGCGCCTGCGCGAGCTTTGGAAATCGCTGCCCGACGAGGCCAAGGAGCTGTACCAGGAGGTGAAGGACGCCTACGCCAAGCAGCACGACAAGGTGCGCGAGGCGCTGGTCCAGCGGATCGAGGAGACCCTGGCCTCGGGCAACGAGAAGCAGGCCATGATTGCCGACATCAACCAGAAGTTCATGCAGGCCAAGGAGAACGGGCCTTACTTCCCGCTCCACCGCTTCGGGGACTTCTGGATCAAGGTGGACCGGCCGGGGCAGAAGCCCATCTTTGAAATGGTGGAGACCGCCCGGCAGCAGCGTAAGCGCATGAAGGAGCTTCGCCAGGAGGGCTTCTCCGACGATCAGATGACCCACGGTAAGCTGGCGGAGCAATTCCCGGAGCTTGAAGGGGTTTCATCGGACTTCATGGCCTCGCTCATGGACGCCATCAACGAGACCACCACGGGCTCCCGGGAGCGTGCCGAGCTGCGCGACAGCGTCTACCAGCTCTACCTCAAGCACCTGCCGGAAATGTCCACCAAGAAGCAGTACATCCACCGCAAGAAAACCCCGGGCTTCTCCGGGGACGCCAGCCGTGGCTTCGCCAAGCAGATGTTCCACGGGGCCTACCAGCTCGCCCGGCTGCGCTTCACTCACAAGCTCCAGCAGCAGATTGACGACATGCAGGACCAGGTGACCAACCGCCTGGTGTCGGACCCGAATACGGCCCAGCAGGCCGTGGATCGGGTCAAAAAGCAGTTCGAGTTCATTATGAATCCGGGCGGCAATCCCTGGGTGCAGAAGGGCACCAGCATCGGCTTTACCTGGTATCTGGGGGCCACCCCGGCAGCGGCTCTGGTCAACATCAGCCAGACCCCGCTCATGGCCCTGCCCAACATCGCTGCCCACTACGGGTTCAAAAACACCTCGGCGGAGCTGGTCGGGCGGGCCAACCGGGACTACACCAAAATTATCCGGTCGGCCGGGCGCCGGGATATTGCCGACATCACCCTGCCCGATGACATGAAGAACGAGGTCAAGTACGGCGAGGACCTGGAAACGGCCCTCAACCGCTTCGGGGAGGAGGGCGGCTTCGACCTGACCCTGAGCCAGGACCTGGCCGGGCAGGGGCAGACCCCCTCCGAGGTCTACAACGACCGCTGGCGCCGAGCCATGGGGGCCGTTAGCTTCATGTTCCATGAGGCCGAGCGGTATAACCGCATCGTCACCTTCACCTCGGCCTACCGCCTGGCCCGGGAGGGCGGCAACGGCATCGACCCGGTGGGCCACGAGGAGGCCTACCTGTTCGCCCACGACATGACCTACAACTCCCACTTCAACTACTCGAACGTGAACCGGGCCACCATCCTCCAGAAGAACTGGACCCGGCTGCCGTTCATGTTCATGCAGTTCAGCCAGAACATGATGTTCCAGGTGGGCCGCAACCTCCAGCAGTCCCTGGCCGGGGAGACCAAGGAAGTCCGCCGCCTGGCCCAGCGCCGATTCGCGGGCATCATGGGGATGCACGCCCTCCTGGCCGGCGGTTTCGGCCTGCCCGGGGCCACCCTGTTCATGCACATCATGGATACCCTCACCTCGCTGTTCGATGACGAGGATGACCCCTTCGACGCCAAGGTGGCGTTCCAAAACCACCTGGCGGAGTACCTGGGGCCGACCACCGCCACGGCGATCACCAAAGGCCTCCCTCGGGCCCTGACGCCCATCGACACCCATGCGCGGCTCAGCCTGGACGGCCTGCTTTTCAGGCAGCCGGCCAACGACATCCAGGGCGAGGAATGGGCCCGATACAGTCTGGAACAGCTCGCCGGCCCCCTCTATTCGGCCGGCAAGGACTTCCTGGGCGGGGTCAACACCATCGCGTCGGAAGGCCGGATCATGCGGGGCGTTGAGGACATGGTGCCCAAGGCCATCAGCGACGGTTTGGCCGCCATGCGCTATTCCCAGGAGGGGGTCCGCAACTTCCGCAAGGACGTGATCGTGGACGACGTGACCCCGGCGGAGATTGTCACCCAGGCCCTAGGCTTCACGCCCAGCCGGGTCTCCCAGTACTACGACGCCTACTTCGCCGCCGAAAACGCCGAAAAGCGGATCAATCGCCGCCGTGATACCCTGCTCAATAAATACTGGCTGGGCCTGCGAAACGGCGACTCGGACACCATGGGCGAGGCCATGGAGGGCATAACGGCCTTCAATAAGAGCTACCCGGAGGTGGCCATCAGCGCCAGCACCCTTAGCCAGTCCATGGAGAGCCGGATGCGCTACACCGCCGAATCCAAAATGGGAATCCACATCGACAAGAAGCTGCGGCCCAAGATAATGGAAAACCTCAAGGCCTACGGACTGGAGGATTAAATGGCCAGCCTCGTCCTTCGCTGGGAAGGAGACCGCACCTGGCGGTTGCATAGCCGGTTGCCGGTGGTCTGGCGCAATCGTGAGGTTGCCGTCCCGCCCGGCTCCCGGACGGATCTAGCCAGTGTGCCTCACGGGCTCCGTTGGCTGGTTTCCGTGAGCCGGGTCACACGCCACTTACGGATATGGTGGTGGGGATGGGCCCCGTTCCCGTACTACAAGCGCACTGTGGGCCCTGTGCGGCTCATGCTGGGGTGGAAGTCGCGGGGAATCCTCAGCGCGACCATTCGGAGGGCCTGATGGCCGAGATCGAGTGGGTCGTCGGAATTATGCGGGCTGGCGACCACTTCCATCAGTACGGCGACCCATATGACGTTTCTGCCACCGTTTTGCGAAGTGGCGATCACGCTGAAGTCCTGGGGGCGTCTGGGAGGATGAGCCGAATTATCTGGCGCTCGATGGTCTGCACGCTCCTGCATGAGGGAATCACCACGGCCTCGTGGACGCGCGAGGACGGGCGCAAGTTCGTGATCAACACCGCCGATCACTGCCGGGAGTAGTGATGCTCGTCCTTCGCTGGGAAGGAGACCGCACCTGGCGGTTGCATAGTCGGTGGAGCTGGACCGATAACGATTTGGACAGGAGAAAATCATGATTACCTTTGCTAGGTTCAAAAAGGCTCTTGCGGTGTCCGAACACGTTTATTTAAGTGAGTCCCAAAGCCAGGTTCTTAAGGAAGTCCACGATTCTCCCCCCGAACCTACTAATGGTTTGGTTAGGTTGTTAGCGGGAACCGATTAATTTCATTGCGGACATAACTGGATTGGCCGACGAGCTGGCGGTGTGGAATAGTGAAGACACGCTCGACCGGATCATGGGAAGCCTCAAGGCCTACGGACTGGAGTAAGCAATGGCCTACGTTTTCAACAACGACGTTCAGACCGACCTGGCCGCCGACCTGGCGGCTGGGGCAACGACCATTACCGTCAACGCCGCTTCTTCCCCCCAGGAGAACCCCCCGGACCCTGCTGGCGAAACGGCGGTGCTCGTCCTTCTTGATTCCCTGGGCGGGCATACCAAGCGGGAGGTTGTTACCTATACCTCGCGCACCGATAACGGTGATGGAACCTATGATCTGGGCGGTGTAACGCGAGGCCAGGAAGGAACGAGCGACCAGTCATGGTCCACTGGCGATCCTGTTATCCAGGCCCTCACAGCGGCCCCCTTGGATGACATAGGGAAGCCGCTTGTAGACACTCCGGAGATTACCTACCCGAGTGACGGGGCCACGGACGTAGAAACCGTCCTGACCATCGAGGGGTCGGCCTTTTCGCCGCTGTACTCGACGGATACCCGTAATTATCGCCGTTTCCAAGTGCAGGTTGCCGGTGGCGATTGGTCCACCCTGGTTGTGGATAATCAGGAGGACGCGGACAACTACGAAGTCAGCCTGGACCCCGATACCTCTTACGAGGCCCGGATAAAGGACGTGGATACCGATGGGGTGGGTTCTGATTGGTCGCCGGTCATTTCGTGGACGACCACGGCTGCTTATGTATCCCAGCCCACGATTGTCAGCCCCTCGGGCGGTGAGACTTCGGTTTCAACTTCGCCCACCCTGGAAGGCGATGCCTACGATGTAACCAATGGCACAACGACCGATTACCCGCACATCGCCAGCCAGTTCAAGGTTTATCTGGTAAGTGATGGGTCGGAAGTTTATGGCTCGGGCGAATTGAGTGCCATTGAGTCTCATACCCTCCCGGATGAAACATTAAGTCAGGGTACAGATTATGAGTGGGAAGTTAGATATAAGGGTGATCTAATTGGATGGTCCGATTGGTCGGTTCGTACTTCATTTACTACAAAAACAG
>NZ_JAZKRM010000051.1:0-15077 GCF_036628635.1 Thiohalorhabdus sp.
CGGCGGCGCACCGCCCGGGTTCCCGACCGCCCCCTAACGGGAATCCGGGCGGTTTCTATTTTCGGCTGAATGGAAAACGGAGAAACCTCGATGAGCGAACCAACACCGGAGACAGGGGCGGTGAACAGCGTCGATCCGGAGGAGATCGCCTTCTACGGCCACAGGGTAAGGTCTTGCCTAATGCCTCACACCCCCTTCGTGCGATTCGACTGACCCGCAGATAGTGCCGGCCGCAGACCTCCCCGCTTACCCGCAGGTCATGCCGGCCGGTGACCAGGCCCGGGCGATAGCTCCGTCGCGGAACTGCGTCGCCGCTAGATCGGAAAGACAAGGCGCAGCGGGCCGGCGCTGGGCATTGGGAACCTGCCCCATGCCTCGGCGCCGCCCTTCTCCGCCAGCGCCTCCACGAAGGCATCCGACCCCGGATAGACCTGCCCTTTCCGCCCATCCCAGGGCGCGTCCCCGACCTGGGCCACGAACGCCCGGTACAGCACCGGGCCGCCTCCGGCCGGGGCGAGAAGCCGGTCAGGAGCCCGACCACACTAAGCCACTAAGCTCGGGGAGCGTGGCCAGCGGTGGCTCGGTAGCCGCTCCACGGCCATTCCACCGCCTCCGCGGCCAGATTGGTCCATACCGGATTTAGAGAGTGCGGGGGCCGGCGATCAGCGGACCCGCCCCGTAGGCTGGGTGAGGGCAATACGCCATGACTGCGAGGCTTGACCCGGGTTTCAGAAACATAAAGGCTTGGAACGCTAGCCTAAACGACAGGAGACCGTCCGATGTCCGATACTCTTTCAACGGCGGAGTGGTCCGCCCTACTGCAGGCCGCGATGGAAGCGACCTACGATTCAGTGCTGATTACCGACACCGATTTCCGCATTATCCACGTCAATCCCGCATTCACTCAGCTGACAGGCTACGAGTCAGACGAGGTGCTCGGGGCCACACCCCGTTTCCTGCAGGGCGAGGATACGGACAGCGCGGTTCTCGAGCGTCTGCGGACCTGCATATCGAACAACGAGGTATTCGAGGGCAGCGCGATCAATTACCGCAAGGACGGCACGCCGTTCCAGATGCAGTGGAAAGTGATACCCGTGGCTACGGGCAACGGCCCGACTACCCATTACGTAACCGTCCAGCGGGGCACCGGCTTAGCGGAGTGAGGCGGGCCGGCGGGGTGCCTAGGGGCAAAGGGCCAAGGGCACAGGGTCAGGACTTTTCTTTTGCCTCACCCACTTGGCGAGCCATGCGACTGACCCGTGAATGGTGCCGGCCGAAGAAATCCCCCCATTACCCACAGGGTATAACCGCTAGTGGCGTAGGCCGGGGCCATGGCTTCGTCGGGGGAAGGCATCCGACCCCGGATAGACCTGCCCTTTAAGCTCATCCCAGGGCCCATCCCCGCAAAAGGCAAGGCCTGACCCCAAAGTCGTGGCTCCCCGCCTGAGAGACACCTGAGCGACAAAGATCCCCCCTTAGCCAACTCGAGCAAAAGGGCACTACCGGCTAAGGCCTCTCCGGTTTGCCGTTGCGCGGCTCGCCGCCTTCGCTGGAAGAGGAAAGGGGGCAGAGCCGGGACGGCTGGGAAGGGGGTTGCCGCGTCATGCGGGTTCGAGGTGTGCTCGAGTCAGACAGGCAAAAATGGGCGCGGCGCCTCGCCGCGATTCTCCGATTCAACCTCTTATGGCAGCGTGGATGATCTTCAAGCGGCGCCACAAGCGATCGGAATCGAGTGCCCCCCCCGAGCTGTGCGTGCGCTGGTCGAGCGAGCACGCACGGCACACGGACCGGCTGCGTCTGGCCGGCACCGGGTCAAGACGCGGCCGCGGCAAGGACCTGACATCGATGGCGGCATCAGTCGTGCCGGCCTGGGACGAGACGCGCGTGACGGTGCTGGAGCCTAACCGCCTCGACCGGCGCGTGCCGGCCGAGGGGCTGCGTGCCGGCCGTTTCTATCCCGCGGCCCTCGTCGACGGCGACGCGCCGCAGGCGTCCGGTGGTGTCTTCTACGTCATCGACGCCGACCCGAGCGGTATTCGCGCGGATTTCAATCATCCGTTGTCGCCCTACGCGCTCGAGCTCTTCGTCACCAACGGTGCGAGGCCGTCGCGGGAGACCCTCACCGAGGCCCTGGGCGCCGGTCCCGGCATGCAGGGGCCGATCGCCGCCCGCGGGCCCGGCCCGGACGAAACGGGGGCGTACGCGCGCGAGGACGAGTGCTCGGACACGCTGTTCTACGAGCGTCCACGGCTGGTTGCGCACCTCGATGCCACGGCGCTCGCGCACGTCCGGGCCTTGTATTCGCGCTTCATCGGATCGGGGATGGCGGTCCTCGATCTGATGGCGAGCTGGGATTCGCACCTTCCGGCCCAAAGCGACCTCGAGGTCACCGGGCTGGGCATGAACCGCCAGGAGCTCGAGCACAACGCCGCACTAACCGAGCGCGTGGTGCACGACCTCAATGCCGATCCCCGGCTGCCGTTCCCGGCGGCCCGCTTCGACGCGGCGGTGTGCACCGTCTCGCTCGAGTACCTGATAGACCCGGTGCCGGTGCTGCGTGAGGTCGGCCGCGTGCTCGTGCCCGGCGCCCCGGCCGTGATCGTTTGCTCGGACCGCTGGTTCCCCCCCAAGGTGACGCGCCTGTGGACCGAGCTCCATCCCTTCGAGCGCGTCGGTCTGGTGGCCTACTGGATGCGCGAATCGGGCTGGTTCACCGACATCGCCACCGAGTCGATCCGCGGCGACAGCCGGCCCGCCGATGATCCGCATTGGGGGCAACGGTCGGAAGCCGACCCGGTGTTCGCGGTGTGGGGCCGGGTGGAGCCTTGACGAGCCCCGCGCGGGCTCGTTGCCCGCGCCGCCCCGGGGAGGGCAGGGCGCCCCGCGAGTAAAGGGCTCAGGTCCTGACATGACAGCTGGGGCAACCCCTTCTTAGCCCTAAACCGGTAGAGTCAAGATTTAAATCGTTTTCTGGCTCGCTCCCCGGCCCTCCTGCCGAGTTCCTGCAAACGGCAGGGAACCCTGCGCTGTCCTTATCCGTGTTTATGCCGCAAGGGGGCCCTTCTTGCGGAGGGCGATGATACAGCCGCAAGGGTCTGGTTGGCTCTCCGAGATTCTTCCACCTTTTGGCCAAAAAAGGATATCCCATGGTCCGACCCAGCCTTTGGCTCGGTGCCGGCTTTGCACTCCTCACCCTCCTGCTTGCTGGCTGCGGGAGCGGTGGCGGCACCACGAGCACCTCGACGTCCACATCCACCGGCACCGTATCCGCCTTCATCACCGATAACCTCGCCGAGGACTACGAGGCGGTGTGGGTCACGCTGCACGAGGTAACCGTCATTCCGACGGACGGCGAGGCCCAGACGATTTACGAAAACGCCGAGGGCGAGACCGTCAACCTGACGAGCCTTGACGGCGTCGGTGAGCTGCTGAGCGTTTCCGAGCTCCCCGCCGGCAACTATGACACCTTCGAGGTCCGCCTCGACAATGAGCTGTCGCTGGTCCCGAGCAACGGCGACGACGCCATCAGCGCCTACTTCAGCAACAACGGCAGCACCGACTACACCACCGAGGTAAGCGGCGATCTGGTGGTGAAAGAAGGGGCGACCACCGCCTTCGCGCTCGATTTCGACCTCGAGGAATTCGACTACGATCCGGACACCGACGTTGTCTCGCCGAAGGTCGTTGCGCAGGACGAGGAAGAGGTCAAACTGCTGCAGCGCACCTTCGCCAAGATGGACGCGGTGGTCACCGAGATCGTGGATGACACCACCTTCAAGGTTCGCAACGCCGATGATGCCGAGGGCCCGGAGGTGACCGCCAACCTCCATGCCGCGGCGAGCGTGTTCGAGCCCGGGCAGGGCAAACCCGACCGGGACACCAGCCCGCTGGCCGTCGGCTACCACGTCAACGTCAACGGCAACTACGATCCGGCCACGGCCACCGTGACCGCGGTAAGCGTGAAGATCGAGTCCACCGGCGAGGACGACGAGGGCGATGGCGAAAGCGACGAAGCCGAGGGCACTGTCAGCACCTACGACGCTGACACCGGCACCGCCCAGCTGACGGTGAGCGACGCCAGCTTCCTCCCCGGCGCCGAGACCATCAAGGTGATCAACCTCGGCAACGCCGAGTACGCCCGCGGCAGCACCTCCCAGCTGGAGGAAGGTGTCGAGATCGAGGTCAGCGGCACCTGGGACGGTCTTGTCCTGTCGGCCGAGGTTGTCGAGATCGAGGGCGGTGAGCCGGGCCATGACCCCGCCGGCGAGGACGATTTGACCGAGATCGAGGCCCGGGTGGAGGGCCTCCATGGCAAGATCCTGACTGTGACCATCCTCGAGCAGGATGACGACGCCGCCCTCTCCTCGCCGCTCCGCCTCGACATCGCCGGCGTTTGGTTCAAAAACGGCAATCGCCCCTGCCTGAAGCCGGACGTGACTGCGGAAATCAAGGCCGATCTGGCCGCGGGCGAGGCCTCGGTAATCGAGCTGGACGATGACGCCTTCGGAGCGCATCCCGGCTGCCAGGTGACCGCCAAGGTTGAAGAGGATGACGAAGCCGACGAAGAGGCAGACGACTCCGAAGAGACCACCGACGAAACGACCGAGACCGAGGACTAAGGCACCGCCGCAACCGGGGAGACCGACTCCGCGGACGCAGATGCCGGGTACACCAAGGGAACCGTCTGAACCAAGCTCGTTGCGCTGCCTCCGGCCGGCCCCAAGGGGCCGGCCTTTTTTCATATTGACTTGTTGCCAACGAACGCATTCAGCCTCCGGTCCCGCCGAATCTCACAACCCGGACCGGTAGCCCCCCGCAAGGTGCCATCCGTTTCACCCCGAGGTGGCTATGGCCGCCACCGCCCTCCTGCTGATCGCCTGGACCGACCAACCGGGCATTGTCCCCGCCGTATCCGGCTTCCTGACCGCCCTGGCGCAGCAGGCCGGTCCCCCCCATGGGGGATCCTTTGTCATGCGCGTGGCCTGCAACTCCCCGGCGACCGGCCCAACCAGGCACAGGGTGACCCCGAAGCTGACCAATTCGCCTGACCCCATGCGGCCGGCCCATTACTCACCGCCTCTTCCAGGCAGGCCACCCGGTCCCGCCCCACCTCGACCGCCCTGTGAACCATTTAACAGACGGGCTCCCCAGGGCCCTGTTCTCCTGATGGGTAATCGCCATTCAGCAGGAGGGGCACCCCCTCCCGCAACCCTTTCGGGGAAAGGAGCAACGTCATGCAAGGCCAAAAGGTTCGCAACACATCCGGATTCGCCACGCGCCTCGGGCTCCTGCTCGGGGTGTCGGCCGCCATCCTGGCGGCCCCGCCCATCTGGGCCAACCACCAGCAGATCCAGCAGGGCAACTACACGCCCATGGCCCGGAACTACGATTCCGGATCCACCATGACGCTGCGCAGCCACGCAGTGGGCTACGCCTTTGGCAACGGCGGCTGCACGGGGACCTGGATCGGCCCCACCCTCTTTGTGACCGCGGCGCACTGCAACCTCGATCCCGGCAGCACCGCCCGCATGGAGATCTACCCCACCAAGCAGCTCCAGGGCAGCAACAGCAAGCGGTTCGACTACACCTGCACGCGCAACGTCGCGTTCGCCTGGCTGGCCTCCAACGCCGACCTCACCGTCTGGCAGTGCGGCGCCAATGCCACGCCCAAGCCCGGCAACCGCTTCGGATGGGTGGATTACAGCCTCCTCAAGCACGACCGGGTCGGGGACACGGTGTATTCGGTGTTCGGCCATCCGGTGCAGAACCCGTCCAACAACTGGGGCTGGGTCAAGCTGCTCACCAAGGGCCCGGTCAAGGACGACAGCGAGAAGAGCTGGGCGGTGCCCAACTGCCAGTCCCATCCGACCACCAGCGCCCTGCCCCAAGCGCACCAGACCGCCACCTACGAGTCCTCGGGCAGCCTGGGGCTGAGCATCGAGACCCACACCGCGGTGATCGGGCCCACCTCGACGGGAGTGCAAGGAGTCGCCAAGCGCAACAGCTCCAGCATGCGCCAGATCCTGAACGCCGGCGACCTGCCGCCCAACGAGCAGTACCGGATCGAGGCCACCGATCCCGCCAAGAGTCCCGGCAACGATCCCCTGACGCAGCTGCACGGGGGCGGGGGCAGCCGGGCCAAGACCTCCGGCGGTTGCGCCCAGAACCCGGGCAGTCTGGTCAATGACCAGGTTACCGACGGCAACGACAACCACGTCCTGGACATCCAGGAGAAGATCGCCGACGACATCGGCCGGCGCCCGATCTACACCCTGGACTTCAACACCGGCTGGCGCCGGGTCCTTTGGCAGACGGGCAGCGGCTTCCGGGGCTGGAAGAATGCCTCCACCAGGAGCAACGACTCCATTTCCAAGGAGCCGTGGCAATTCCACGCCCGCATTGCCGCCTCCGGGGAGGAGGGCGCAGCCCTGAAGCACCCCTCGCTCAACCTGGAGCCGGACACCCACTACGCCCTGCGCGTGGCCTACCGCGCCGTGGACTCGCGCTCCCTGCCCCGGATCAAGGCCGCGTTCGAGGGCGCCGGGCAGCAGTGCCGCGATGTCGAGGTGGCCCAGCTCAAGCGGCCGTCTAGCCCGGCACCGGCGAGCCTGACCTCCCACGTGGACTGGACCACCCTGAAGCTGACCACGGGCTCCTCCTGCCCGGATCCGGCCCTCACGGTGGCCGCGGAAGGCCAGGGCGTGACCGACCTGCGCAGCGTCACCCTGGTCAAGGAGGAGGCGGCCAACTGGGCGTTCGATACCTGGGACCAGCGCGAGCCGTGGCGCAGCGACCTGGCCAGCGCCGCCGGCATCGACCCGCGCAAGTCGGCGCACGGCTTCATCTACGAGGTCCCGCCCCCCGAATCGGGGATCTACTCCGGCATCCTGGGCGCGGACAGCATGGGCGAGGGTCTGACCCATCCGACCATCCCCCTGCGCCAGTGCACCCGCTACGCTCTGGACTTCAAGGCCAAGGCCCTGGACCGCAGCACCGGGGTGCGGGCGATCGTGAAGTCGGCCCAGCAGGGCTTCGGCGGCAGCCTCCTGTGGAAACAGGTGCAGGCCTCCGGGGGCTGGAGCGCCCATAGCTTCCGCTTCCGGACCCGGGCCTACGACGACGCCTACCTCCGCTTCGAGGGGCTGCGGGACAGCGACAACCGGGTGGCGGTGGACGCGGTCCGCGCCATTCCCACCGAGAGCCAGCCTCGGTTCGAGATCGGCGGCGGCTGCCTGGCCTGGGATAAGCTGCCGGGGCGGTCCGAGATCGACCGGCTGGGCAACAAGCTGGAGCAGGCCCAAACCATCGCCGACCAAGTCGGGATGGCCAGCCAGGATCTGGACAAGCTGCGCAAGGCCCTGGGGAAAGGCGCCGAAGGCGTCTCCCGGCTGCGGGAGGCCGACGGCAAGGAAACCATCCGCGGCTTCGTCGGCGCCATCCATAAGCATGCGGACTCGGCGGCCCAGCACATGGACGCCCTGATGGCCTGCTGCCGGGACCAGGCGCCGCAGTCCCTCGATAAGCTCCGGCAGAACATGGAAGCCATCCAGGAGCTGGACCGCGAGCTGCCGGACGTGGACCCGGCGGGCGCTGCCCAGGTGTCGGACGGCGGCAACGGCGGCTCAGGCGGGTCCGGGGATTCCGGAGACTCCGGCGGGACCGGAGGCGGCTGCACCCTGGATCCGGGCAGTGGCAGCGGCGGCGGACTGCTGCTTCTGGCCCTGGTGGCCGCGGCTGGCTTCCGCCTGCGCCGGGGGCTGTAAAGGCCAAGGGACCGCTCGGGGAGGATTCGACCCGCTAAACGGGACCCCAGCCGGACAGAGGAAACCAAGGACCCCCACCCCCTTAAACCGGGGCGGGGGTCCTTGTTCTTGGTAGATCCCATCTCGCCCGTCACCAGGGCGGTGATGGGGACCCAGGCGCCGAGGTATTCGATGCAGAGGCGGCAGCTCCTCGGCCAAGAGCGACCGTCACGCCTGTCATGTCGAAACTTGACCCCTTCGGGCGCAAGCCAGGGAGCCCGGGTGGCCCAGACCAACGGGTCCGATTGCGACGAATCGGCGCCCGGGGAAACCTCTGGGGAGGACAAGGCGAAGAAAGGGGTAAAATGGCTGAACGGGCAATTGCTTCCATCGCCCTACTCAGCCATAAAACGGTCATGGCGAGAGCTGCCCCTCTATGGCAAACGGGCCCGGCGGCCGAGCTTCGGCTAGGGGAGGTCGGCTAAGCGGCGAAATTTGATGGGGAACTTACTGCCATCACCGTCCCTAGGAGTACCCGTTAGTTGAAAACTGCCTTTCCTGATGGGACCGGAGACATCAAAAATCTCAGGCTTTATGCCTTCCGTTATCAAACTACCAGAGGCGGAATAGTTCTCCACTCTGAGCCAACCGATCAGGTAGCCATCATTTACTTGGTATTCTCCCATATAATAAAAATCGCTATCTCCCCCAATTATCCGGTTGGTTTCAAAAATCACAACACCTTGCACATGACTGCCTAGAGCCGAAAAACGAATGGACCAAAGGGCTTCTACAGACATTATTGCCCTCTTCGAGTTTGCATTGACCAGGGAAAGAGTCCGACCTAAGGCGTCAAAGCTGGAAGCAACAGTTGGGCCAGCTCCTCCGGAGCCTTCAGACTATCATGGCAAGATTTGAAGAATCATTAGCCGACTCCTCGCTTGGGGGTACCGTTGGGGAAAAGAACCAACCCACGGGCCCAAACAAAGGAGTCGGCCATGGCCATGTACGGCGGAATCGACCCGCATTCCAACAACCTGGTACTGGTTCTGGTTGATGGCGAGGGCCGGCAGGTGCGAGTGCGCAAGCTGGCGACCGATCTGAGGGCGGTCCTGGAGGCGCTGCGGCCGTTCGGGAAAGCCATTCAGGCCCTGGCCGTGGAGTCCACCTACAAGTGGTAATGGCTGGTGGACGGCCTTCAGGACGCCGGCTACCGGGTCGCCCAGGCCAACACCCGGGTCATCCAGCTTATGCGACGGCCTCAAGTTCACGGATGACCGCCACGATGCGCGGTGGCTGGCGGAGCTGCTGCGGCTGGGGGTCCTTCCCGAGGGCTACATCTGCCCGCGGGAGGAGCGGGCGGTTCGGGACCTGCTGCGGCACCGGATGCGGCTTGTCCAGGAGCGGGCCGGGTTGGTCCTGCCCTTCCAGGTCCTGGAAACCGAAGACAGGGACACCGAATCCGGCCTCGGCGACCTCTACCTCCAGGCCGGCCACCTCTTAATCCCCGAGACCGACGGGGGCCTGTCGGTATACGGTTCGGGCGCGCTCAAGGTGCCCACCGCCGACGAAGACGCCGGCCGGGGTACCGGCGAGCCGGACCTCGGTGGCTATCTGACCCCGCGTCAGGACCTTGGATCCTGGCAGTTGTCGGGGTATGGCGGTTACACCATCCGGGGCGAGCCGGCCGGATTCGACTACAACAGCATTACCTCCTATGGGGTTAAGGCAACCCGCTCCCTGAACGGAACGGTTGTTTTCGGGGGCCTAGACGGTAGCACCGCCCTTACCGACAACGGTGACCCACCTCTCGAGGTCTTTGCTGGCAGCTTTTGGCTCCTGCCCGAATCCCGGGTATTCACCGCCGATATCGCCTTCGGGCTCAGCGACGGCAGCCCAGATCTAAGCCTCGGTGTCGGAGTGGTTCAGTGGTTCTAGCCGGCGGAGCCCTGGCACCGGTCGGGCTGGATTGAGCGCCCCGTTTGTCCCTGAAGGGGGATTGGCACACCCACTTGGCAACCGGACTGGTGTCCCATAGGCCACCGACTCATGTGACCTGCCAGTGGGCCCGTCCTGAATTGGTAGGGAGTGGGTGCCATTAACTTTCTTCCCCGGAATTCTTCTACCGCTTCTCGTCCGCCGGGCAGGAAAATGTATTAGGGGTTTAGGCATTTTCGAGGCTGCCACCATCCGCTGGGGTACTCGTCAGCCCCAGGGCGGTTGGGCACCCTCCACCCGGTACTCGCGCTTAAGGGCCCGCATCAGGCTGAAGCAGGCGACCACCAGGATCACCGCCACCGGCAGCCCGGCGGCGATGGAGCCGGTCTGGAGGCTGCTCAGGGCCTGCTCGCCGCCGACGATAAGCAGGGTGGCGGCCACCGCTCCCTCGGTGATCCCCCAGATGACCCGCTGCCTTTTGGGCGAGCGGGTGCTGCCGCGGGAGATCAGGGAATCGACGACGTGGGTGCCGGAATCGGATGATGTCACGAAATAGGTGGCGATGAGCAGCGTCGCCACCGCCGAAGCCAAGGTGGCCAAAGGCAGCCGGTCGAGGGTGACGTAGAGCGCGGTGGTGGTGTCCTCGGCCACGGCCGTGGCGATCCCCGCATCTTGCCCGAACAGCTCCATGTGCAGGGCGGTGCCGCCGAAGGTGGCCATCCAGGCGAAGACGAACAGGGTCGGCAAGGCCAGCACCCCGACGATGAACTCGCGGATGGTGCGCCCCCGGGAGACCCGGGCGATGAAGATGCCCACGAAGGGCGACCAGGCGATCCACCAGGCCCAGTAGAACATGGTCCATTCCTGCTGCCAGTCGGAGCTGCCCACGGCGTCGGCGGTGAGGCTGAGCTGGATCAGCTGCTGCAGATACCCGCCCGTGGAATCCAGCAGAAAGCGGACGATGAACAGCGTCGGCCCGGCCACCAGGACAAAGGCCAGAACGACCAGGGCCAGAACCAGATTGAAGATGCTCAGCCACTTCAGGCCCCGATCGAGGCCCGAGATCACGGACAGCACGGCGATACTGGTAATGCCGGCGATCAGGGCGACCTGGTACCAGTGCGAAACCGGCATGCCCACCAGATAATTCAGACCGGCATTGAGCTGCATGACGCCGAAGCCCAGCGATGTCGCCAGGCCGAACAGGGTGCCGAAGACAGCGAGGACATCGATAACGTGGCCGAAGGGACCGTAGATGCGGTTGCCCAGCAGGGGGAAAAAGATCGAGCGGATGGTCAGCGGCAGCCGGTAGCGGAAGCTGAAATAGGCCACCGACAGACCCATCACCACGTAGACGGCCCAGGCATGGAGGCCCCAGTGAAAGAACGTGTAGACCATGGCCTGGTTGGCGGCCGCGGTCGTGCCACCCTCGGCGTAAGGCGGGCTTCGGTAGTGTAGGATGGGCTCGGCAATGCTCCAGAACACCAGCCCGATGCCCATGCCGGCGCTGAACAGCATGGCGAACCAGGCAAAAAACCCGAACTGCGGGGCTTCGCCCGGCGGCCCCAGCCGGATCCGGCCGTAGCGGCTCAGACCCAGCCAGATGAGAAAGACCAGGAAAAAGGTCACCGCCAGCAGATAAAGCCAGCCCAGGTATTCGGTGATGAAGCCCTGGATCCCCTCGAACACCCCGCTGGCGGTGGCCGGAAAGAGCACGCCGAACAGCACAAAGGCGCAGACGACCACGGCGGACGCGGTGAAAACCGACGGATTGACCGTGGCGAAGAAGGCCCGGCTGGGGACGTCCGGGGCGGCGGCTTCTGCGGGATCCCGGCCCGACTCAGCCACCGTCTTCCTCGTCCATGTAACGCTCGAAGATGCCGGTCAGCCCGGCCTCGGCCAGGACGTGGCCGCGGATGGCGCGGTCGAAGGCCGCCCGGGTCGCCCCCGAGGGCAGGGCCAGCTCCTCATCCAGGGCCAGGAGGCGGAAATGGTAGTGGTGGCGCCCCTCCGGCGGGTTTGGCCCGGTGTAGCCCACCTTTCCGAAGGTATCCGTGCCCACCAGGGTTCCCTCCGGAGGGGCTGCGGCATCCAGGTGGCGGGTTCCGGGCGGGATATTCCAGGCCAGCCAGTGGGTCACCCCCCGGCCCAGGGGGGAGTCCGGATCCTCGATAACCACCGCCAGGCTGGCCGCCCCCGCCGGCACCCCCTCGATCGCCAAGGGGGGCAGCACATTCAGACCTTTCTCCGAGTATCGCGCGGGAATGGGGTCCCCGCTGCCGAAGGCCGGGCTCGTTAGGCGCATGGCGCCCTCCCCTGTTTACCCCCTGGTTGGCATTCCAGCTTACACCCAAGCGAAACAAACCGCCCAGATGCCGGAAGCGGGCTTAAAGGTCAAGAAGCGGGGATCCGCTAGCTGCGACCCACCGCAGGGCCCTGTTATCCAGAGACCATCCGGGCTCCGGTTAGCAAGCCCTCGCTGACGGATAGGCTGGCTCCGCTTGGCCAAGGGCGGAACCGCCTCGCTCATAGCAGGGCCCCAGTTACCTTGCTTTTAAAAACAGGCTATTGCGGCCGCGGGCTTTCGGAAAATTGGATCAGGGGTCACCCATTAGCCGACTCCGTCAAGCAATCAAGAGTCAGTGGGCTTTGCGCGACTTCCTCGAGCGCCAGGCCGAGGGGGGCGACCAAGCCCGGCAGCTTGCCAAGCACTGCGGCTGATCCGGGCCTGCCCATCCTGGTACGGCCAAAGACGGGCGCGGCCGGCTAGGAGGATGGCGCCGTGCGCCGACTGAGCAGGCGAAGGCCCACGGCGGCTGCCAGGCCGAGACCGGCCACTGCCGCCAGGACGCCGAAATAGTAACGATAACCCAGTACGCCCGGAAAGCTGTCGGCGAACCAGCCCGCCAGCAAGTGGGCGAAGGTATCCGGGAAAAAGCCTACCAACGAGACGAAGCCCACCGTGGTGCCGGTGAGGTAATGGGGAATGCCGGCCTCCTCCATGACCGCGAAGTAGATCCCGCGCAAGGCAAATACCGCCAGCCCAGCGCCGATCACCTGCACCCAAAATAGCCCCAGGCCACCAGTGGTCGGCGGCACCAGCAGTAGTGAAGCGAACACCGTGGCCAGCAGGGCGAAGGCCCCACCGATGGCGCGGCTAGGCAGCAGCCGGTCAGCCAGGAGCCCGGCGCCAAGGGCGGCGACCGGACGCATCCAATCGCGTGCGGTGCCGAGGACGGCGCCGAATGTCTTGCTATGCCCGTAGGCCTTTTCGGCGAAGGCCGGGAACTCGTAAGTGCCCAAAAACAGCATGTAGGCGCAAAAGATGGCTACTGCCTGCAGCCAGACCGTGGGTTTGGCCAGCGCCTGGCGCACCGAGGCGCGCTCCCCGGCCAGCGCCTCGTCCCGCCGTTCCCCGGCGTACAGAGCGTCGGGGACCACCCGCCAGATCACAACCGCCGCCACCAGCGGCGCCATTGAATAAACCCAGATGACATTGTTCAGGCCGCCATGGGTGGAGCCAGCCAGGGCGAACCCGGCGGTGGCCAGCGAGGCCAGGACTGCGGCTGCTACTCCGCGGCCGGCATCAAGCAGGCCGAAGCTTAGCCCTTGGGTCTCCGGCCGGCCCCATTCGCGGGTGGCTTTGATAAGTGCCGCCCAGAACATGAGGATGCTGGTGACTCCCCAAAAGGCGTGCAGCGCCAAGAGGCCGGTGAAGTCTGGCTGGGTCAGCAGCACGAGGCCACCAGCGCCAGTGCTGACCAGCGCAAGGGTCAGCAGCTTGCGCGCAGAAAAGCGGTCGGCTAACCACCCGCTGGGCAAGTAGCAGATCAGCGCCGCCACCCCGAACAGGGAGTTGAGCAAGCCGAGCTCGGTGCTGCTTACCTGAAAGACCGACTCCATGCTGGTCTGAAAGGTCTTGCGCATGTACGGGAGCATGAAGATGCTCTCGCCGGCGAGCATCAGGCCCCCCATGTAAAGCCATCTGGCCAATCGGCCGCCGTCGCGCAAAGATGCCGCCGTAGTGGTCGCTGAGTGGTCCGTTGGCGCCCACCTTAGCCTCCGGGCCGGCGGTGTGCCAGCGATTCACCCCTCCTGGTTGAGGCGGGGGCATGGACTGGGAGGCAGATCCGCAGGAGCTCCTTCCGAACAGCGCGCCTCCTTACCAGGAGTGGCCTCGCCTACCGCCAGCGCATCGCAGCCCTTCTGGTCCTGCGCGACGGTCTGAGATGCCTTAGGGAGGCTCTCGCCGGGGTGGTTTAGGCGCGAATTTCGGGCGGCGCCGCGGGAGAGGTTCCTGGTGGCCCTTACCCGCCTCGACCGGATTTGAAATGGTCGCGGTCACCCCAAGCGCTGGTTCCGTCGGCGCCGGGCCGCGAGCACACGGTTCTTGCGCCCCTCCCGGCCTCCTCCCAGTACCAGTTTTTCGGTTTGGTCGGTGAATTAGATTAGGTGCTGATCTTTAGGATGCCCGAATGAGTAGTAACAAAATTCTCTTAATCCCGATGTCCCCCGCCACCAGTGTTAATTAGACATCCTTCCGAAGAGAGATCCCGCATGAGCCCCATAGCACGGGCGGTTTTCTTATTTGGCGGGACTAGCTGGTTCTAACCACTCCAACCCTGTAATGGGGAACTTGTACCGGTGGAAGTCCGCGACGTTCTCGTAGCCGGGGCTTAACCGCCGTACCACGAAGGTGCTCAACTTCGCCTTCTTGGACCGTGCCTTTAAATGCTCGTATACCAAGATTAGGGGTCACCAAGATTAGGGATTAGGGGTCACCCATTAGCCGACTCCGTCAAGCAGGCACTACCGGGTAAGGCCCCTCCGGTGGTCCATTGGGCGGCTCCAAGCCTGCGCTTGGCCCCGATCCGGTGATGCACGGCGGGCGTCTCGTTTGGTCCGGCTGCGGATGACGGATCCGCACCAGTCACCCATCGGGTTCAAGGCTGCGGGGAAGCGCCCTGCGGCGGTTCACCCGGCCCCTGGCTCGGTCGAGCCCCAGAAAATCACCCGTACCCTGCCGCGTCCAAAAGCGGGCGGAAGGCGCGAGAGGCCTCCCGCGGACAAATCCATGGCTCGGGCCGTTTGGCGGCCTGCCAGTCCCTTACGGGCTCACGGCAGAGGCGCATCCGTAGGTACTCGGGTCCGGCGCACGCCGGTATGACAAAACGGGATGGGACAGGGGCCCATTCAAATCTGCTGGTTGCGCCAACCCCTCTTCGGGCTCGCCCGCCCCAGCCCGAACCTTGATCGGTTCAGCTGCCGAAGGCTCGCTCCGTTTCGAACGGCTCCCCGTTGCGCAGCACGTGGTAGGTAGCCCGTAGGGATTAGGGGTCGGTATTAGGGGTCAAGTCTTGACATGACAGTTAACGTCCAACCTTGAAGGCTACTTGG
>NZ_JAZKRM010000052.1:0-14731 GCF_036628635.1 Thiohalorhabdus sp.
GGCGAGATCCTGCCCATCCTGCAGATGACCGAGCTGTTCGGCATGAGCCGGGTGCATGACGCCGATGCCAGCTATCTGGTGGTCATGGAGATGGGTATGCAGCGCGCCGGGATTCTGGTGGACCGCATCGTCGGCAAGGAAGAGGCGGTCATGAAGTCGATGGATGCCCTAAAGGGCATCTACGAGCCCGAATACTTCGCCGGTGCCAGCGTCCGGGGCGACGGCCGGATTTCCCTGGTGGTGGATGTTGCCCGGTTGTTCTCCAAGGTGGCCACCATGCGAGGCCATACCAAGGCCCGGGAGGTCGCCGAAGAGGAGCAGGTGGAGCGCCTGCCTTATCTGCTCCTGGACGGTGGCACTGACGAGGTGTATGCCTTGCCCCGCGAGGCGGTGCACCATATCGAGCTGGTTAGTGTGGGCGAGGTGCAGTGGATGAATGGCCACGAGTACCTTAAGCGCGAGAACCGGGCATTGCCCGTGGTGCGCCTTGCCACTATTAGCGGGGAGGCCTTCAAGCACCCGGGCAACGAGGCCTATGTGGTGTTTGTGGACGACGGCTCGGGCAACTGGGCTGAAGGCATCCTTACCAACCATCTCCACGGCATTCAGTACCTGCAGGAGACCCGGCAAGGGGCCAGACAGGCCAGCGGCGTGGCCGGGGCCGCGCTTTGGGAGAACCGGGTGGTAGGGATCCTTGACCGCGAGGCTATTGACGGGGCCACGACCAAGCGGGTTGCCGATGATTTGGCCGCCGGGGCCTGAGTTTATGGGCTAGGGCAGGGGCGTTAAGAGGGCACGGTATTGGGACATCGACTCGTGCTCTAAGCGCTCCGCACAATCTTCGCTAACGCAATCGGTAGGTGTACCGGTTCCTTTGGGGATAGCGGATCGATGAAAGTACTGTTGGTGGACGATTCCCGCGCCATGCGAATGGTGCTTAAGACGTCCTTGCGGAAGGCCGGCTTTTCCCACTTGGAGGTGGTGGAGGCGGAGAACGGCCAGGATGCCGAGGAGAAGCTCGGCAATTTCGAGCCGGATGTGATCCTATCGGACTGGAATATGCCGGTAATGGACGGTCTGCAGTTTTTGCGCGCTTTCCGGACCCGGGATCAGCTTACGCCGTTCGTGTTCATCACCACCGAGCAGACCCAGAGCAAGCGCCGCGAGGCTGTAGAGGCCGGCGCCAACAAAGTGGTGGGCAAGCCCTTCACCCCCGAGAAGCTTGCCCGCGAGCTTAGCGAATTCCTGGAGTAGCCTTGCGGTGCCGAAATGCGTCCGCCGCACCGCCGCCGGCGGGCCGGATTAAGGACAACAGGTAGGGCACCGTCCCACAGGGGTCGGGGCCCTATTTTTTTAACGTATCCAATGTAGATGGGGTCTGCAATCTGGTCCCAAAACGAGCCGCCAGCTCCATGAGCAGCAACGACCTCAGCCCGTACTACTTTGAGCTTCTGGCTAAATTCCTGCGAAAGGAATCGGGCATTATTCTGAAGCCGGAAAAGAGCTATTCCCTGCGCTCCAAGCTTCAGCCCCTGGCCCGCGAGTGGGGCTATGAGGGGCTCAACGATCTGGTAACTCATATCTACCGGGAGCGCCACAATCCGGAGGTAGTGGATGCCATTCTTAATGCGCTAACCATCAAGGAAACCAGCTTTTTCCGGGACAACAAACCTTTCGATGTCCTCCGCAGCCGTTTGTTGCCCGAGCTGGCGGAGAAGCGGGGAAGCAAAGAGCTCAAAATATGGAGCTCGGCCTGCTCCACCGGCCAAGAGACCGTGAGCCTGGCCATCCTGCTGCGCGAGGTGCTGCCTACCGACCGGGCCAATCGGAGTCTGGTGTTCGGGACCGATGTCAGTGCCGAGGCCATTGACCGGGCCAAACGTGCCGTTTTTTCCGAGCTGGAAATGCGACGTGGGGCTACCGATGAGGTGCGCCGCCGATTCTTCGAGCCGGTAGAGGAGGGCTATCGCCCCACCAAGGAGGTCTTGAACATGATCCGTTTCCGGGAGATGAACCTCCTCGATCCCGATTTCCCGATTTCCCGCTTCGACGTGGTGCTATGCCGCAATGTCCTGATCTATTTTGATAATGATGGGAAGCGTCGAGTGCTGCACAATATCCATCGCCGCATGGCCGATGACGGCTACCTGTTCACCGGTGCCGGGGAAGACGCCCAGCGCATGGATGGCCGCTTCCAGAGGGAACGAGTCGATGGGGTACAGTGCTTTCGCAAGGGGAGTTGACCGCCGTTGGGCCCGGCTGCCGACGGCAGCCGCCGTCCTGGCGCTGGGCGGTTGCGCAGGTCTCACCGGCCCCGCTCAGGACCAATCCGGGCCCGATCGGGTTCAGGAGCTGGAACAACGGGTGGCGGAGCTGAGCGACGCCCTGAGCAAGCAGGACGCCCGCCTGAGGGAGCTCGAGGCCGAAGAACGGGAGAAGGCCGAAGGGGGTCGGGGCCTTCGCCAGCGGATGGACCAGCTGCAACAGCGCATCAAGCAACTGCAAGGCAGTACCGAGGTTAACGGCCACGAGCTAGATCGGCTCTCGAAACAGCTCCAGAAGATCCACGACGGTCTCAGCCAGAGGCTTGGCCGACTGGAGCGGGATGTGGGCCGGTTGGAGGAGGAGAGCTTGAGCCGCTCTACTGCCACCTCGCCATCCTCCGGGGGCACGCAGGGGGCGACCGAGCAGGCTGAAGCCAACCAACAGGCTGAAGCCAACCAACAGGCGGATTCGCCGGAACGCTCTGAGGACTACCGGCGGTATCAGGCGGCGTTCGACAAGCTAAAGGACGGCCAGTACGAACCGGCCATCGAGTCCTTCCGCCAATTCTTGAGTGAATTTCCGGATAGTCAGTACGTCGCCAATGCCCACTACTGGCTGGGCGAGGCCCACTACGTCCAGCAGGATTACGAGCGGGCTATGGAGCCTTTTCAGAAGGTTCAAGAGCAGTTTCCGGACAGCAACAAGGTCCCGGATGCCCTGCTCAAGGAAGGTTTCGCCTTCTACCAGCTACAGGACTACCGGATGGCCCGAAAGACCTTGCTAGAGGTCATGGAGCGATTCCCCGATCACCGCGTGGCGGATCTAGCCCGTGACCGCATGGAACAGATCCGTCAGGAGCAGCGCTAGGGTTTCGAGTCATTCGCCGGGTGATCCGCCTTCTTCCAAGGACAGGCGAAGATGGGTGGCCTCCCGCTCGATGCGGTCGGGATGGTCGCTGTTGTAGGAAACCAGGCGCCTTAAGTGGGCGGCGCTGGCCAGGTCCATGGCCTCGAAGTGGATGGCCAGTCCGGCGGCGTCCCGCCTTACGACCCGCGCCTCGGTGGTGATTACCTGACCGGGATCGTCGCTTAGAGGGATTCGGACCTCGCAGGTATTTACCGGGTCAAAAGACGGCCCTACTGCTACCAGCACGCCGTTCAGGCTGATGTCCAAGATCGAGCCGGAGGTAGTCCCCTGGTCGGTAGCGATGGTGGCCTCATGCTGCCACTTTACCCGGGAATGCTGGCGCCGGTCGTGTTCTTCTTCCATGCCTGCTCCGCGCCGGGCGGGATTTTAAATCACTGTAACAGAGCTGGCACGGGGTTAGGGCAACCGCTGGGGCCCAGCCCTAGGGGATGTCAATCCCGGGATAGCCGATCCAGGTAGGGGCGAGCCCAATGTACACGAAAGCTATCGGCTCCCCCCTCGAGGGCAAAGGCCTACTGAGCGGTCTTTTCCGAAGCACCGCCCCGAGGGTCAACCCGGTATGCCTATCGGGGGGCTAAGGGGGGGCGGGAGCGCCCCGTCCAGGGCAGAAGCTGCGCTCATGGCCATGGACCCATTGGACCGGGTGGCTCGGCTCATCCGCTCCCCGGCTACCTTGACGGAGCGGCTATACGGATGGTCCTAAGGGCGGGCCATACCTTCCGCCTCCCGGATACCCACGGTGGTCACCGAGTTCCATCTGGCGGCTCCCTCCGGCTAGATCCGTGCCACCAATGGGATAGGCATACCCCGGGCGCGGGGTTAGAATACCGGTCGCTCACGGAGCTACTGCTGCTCGGACCGGTCCGTACCGACCAGAAAGAACCGCCACGGCCATGAGTGAGGATGGCAACAATCCGGGTGCTGTCCCTACCCCTTCCGGAGTCGAGCGCCGGGAGCATTTCCGGATCAATACGGAAATCCGGCTCAGCATCCTTGCCCAGGACGCGGGGACAAGGCGGCCTTGGGCTTTTGCCGAAAACGAAAACATCTCCTCCCTTATCGGGCCCCGGGATGACGAGCTGGCGGGGGCCTATCAGCGCCTGCGCGGCCAGCGCCGCCGCCAAACCAATCTTAGTGCCGGGGGGATGCGTGCCGGGTTCCCTGGGGGGGATTCCACCCGGACCGCGCCCAACGTCACTCGGGGGGACCAAGTTAGCGTCCTGCTCGAGCTGAGCCTCCCCGAGGAGAAGGGGTTTACGCTGGTTCACACCCCAGCGCGGGTGGTGTGGGTGGATCAGACCCTGAAGTGGCAGTATGTGGGTTGCCAGTTCGGCAGTATTCCCACCGGAATCGAACGCCTCTTTTCCCAGTTTGTCATGGAAGTGGAGCGGCGACGCTTGCGTCCCACCTGAAGAGGAAAATGTTCAGTTTTAAGTGTTAAGTTTTGAGTAACGGCGAAAAGCGCGGGGCCGACAGCCCGCTGTCGCTAGAGCGCTCGCCTATCCTTTATCCAATCAAAAACTTAAAACTGGGTTTCTCCCATGCCTTTGCTGCGTCTCAGCACCAATCAGCAATTAGCCACCACCGAGGGCCGGGCGGATTTCCTTCGACGGGCCTCCGGGTGGGTTGCCGACCACCTGGATAAGCCGGAGCGCTACTGCATGGTGACCCTGGAAACCGGGGTTAGCCTGCTGTTCGCCGGCTCCGACGAGCCCGCCGCGTTCGCCGAGCTTGCCAGCCTGGGCCTGCCCAGGGACGACACCGGGCGATTGTCGGTGGCCCTGTGCGACCTCATCAACGAAGGGCTGGGTGTGGCTCCGGAGCGGATCTATATTCACTTCCGCGACGTCGAGCGCCCCATGTGGGGGACCAACCGAACCACCTTCGGCTAGCCGGTCATCCCCTGCGCGAATCAGCGCTCCTCCGCGAACAGTGCCTCGATCTCGTCGGCGTATCGCTGGGCCACCACCCGGCGCTTTACCTTGAGGGTGGGGGTGAGCTCGCCTTCCTCCTGGCCCAACGGCTCCGCCAGCAGGTTGAAGCGGCGTACCTGTTCCCAGGCGGGTAGATCGGCGAGCGCCTGATTCACCGTCTCCCGTACCAGGCGTTGGGCTTCCGTGTCGGTGGGATTGGCCGGGCGGTCCGGCGAATGGCCCAGGTGCCGCCATAGGTCCTCCCAATCGGGGACAATGAGGGCGCCAAGGTAAGGCTGACGGTCGCCGAAAATGACGGCCTGCTGGATAAGGGGCTGGGCCGTCAGACGCAGCTCCAGGCGCTGCGGCGGGATGTTCTTGCCGCCGCTGGTGACCAGGATCTCCTTGAGGCGGTCGGTGATCTGCAAATAGCCGGCCCCGTCCCACTCGCCGACGTCTCCCGTGCGAAGCCAGTCGCCCTCGAAAACTGTGGCGTTCTCCTCTTCCCGGTTCCAGTAACCCCGCATGACATTGGGTCCCCGCACCTGGATCTCGCCGTCGCTTGCCAATTGGACCTCGACGTTGGGCAGGGGTGGGCCCACGGTCCCGATACGGACCGCGCCCATCCGGTTGCAGGCCACCACCGGTGCCGTCTCGGTCTGGCCGTAACCTTCCAGGATGGGCAAGCCCACGTCACGGAAGAACCGGGCTACCTCCGGCGCCAGCGCCGCTCCGCCGCTAACCAACAGGCGGATACGGCCTCCCAAGCGCTGGCGAAAGCGTCGGCCCAGAAGCCAGCGGGCTATACGGGAGCGTACCGGCGGCACCTTGCCGCCATCGCCTGTGGCCCATTGCAACAGCCGGTCTGTGGTCCGGCTCCGGGTCCGCTGGGTCTGGGCCCGGTCGTGGAACATCTGGTAAAGGCGAGGCACCGCCACCAGGATGGTGGGGCGAGTTCGCAGGAGATCGGTGGGAACGGCTTGAGGTCCACGAGCGTAAGCTACCTCGCAGCCGGTCAAGTAGGGCAAAAGATGGCCGGCGGTCCGCTCGAAGATATGGGCCAGTGGCAGGAAGGACAGGAAACGGTCGCCGGTCCGGATGGCCAGAACCTCCAGAATGCCTTCCAGATTGGCTAGCAGATTGCCATGGGTGAGCTCCACCCCCTTGGGCCAGCCGGTGGTCCCGGACGTATAGACCAGGGTGGCCAGGTTCGCCCGCCCTACCTCCGAGCCGGCGTGGGCCACGGCCTCAGAGCCAATATGCGGCGCACCGGCTAGGAAGTGCTCCCAGGACTGTAGTGGCGGCTCTAGCCTTACATCGCCGGCCTCCGCCACCGCCACCGGCGGCGCGTAGGGGGCCTCGCGGAAGGCGGCTGTCATCTCCGTTGCGGCCTTGGTGCCCTGAACGCAGACCAGGGCAGGCGCGGCGTCCTCCAGGATGTAGCGCAGCTCACTTCGCTGCTGGCCCTGATACAGGGGGACCACTACTGCGCCCAGGCTCAAGGCCGCCAGATCGATAGAGGCCCACCAAGGACCGTTAGGCCCCATGAGGCCTAGGCGGTCGCCGCGGTCCACTCCGAAGGCGAGCAGGGCCCGCGCCACCCTGTCCACATCGTCGGCAAAGGCCTGGGTGCTCATGGGGCGGAAGTCGCGCCCCTCGGGTTCCAGGCAAGCGGTGGCGCCGGGGTCGGCGCCTAGACGGTCCCGGAAGGCCGCTCCCAGGCTGGAAGCCTGGCGAATGCGGGTGATGGCCTGACCTGTGGTCGCCGTCCTAGGCTCGCTGGGGGGCATGGGCAACTTCCCTCATTCGCCCGCGCGGATCAGGCCGCCCAGGCCCTCGTCCAACAGCGCCGTCTCCATCCGGCTCCGCGTGGTCCGTGCGCATTCGTCGGACCAGGCAAGGTCGGCGAGCTCCCGCGTCCGGGCGGTCGTGAACGAGCGCAGAACCCATTTGATGCGCAGCAAGGCGCCGGCGCTCATGGACAGCTCGTCCACACCCATGCCCGTTAGGAGGAGGCCGCCCACGGGATCCGCGGCCATTTCGCCGCAAACGGACACCGGCCGGCCCTCGCCGTGGGCCTCGTCCACCACCCTGTGGATGGCGTGGGTGACGGCCGGGTGGAGGCTGTCGAAAAGCTTGGCCACGCGGGCGTTATTGCGGTCGACGGCAAGAAGGTACTGGGTCAGGTCGTTGGTACCGATGGATAGGAAGTTGACCCGACGGGCGAGGGCGGCCGTCTGGAATACTGCTGAGGGCACTTCGATCATGGCTCCCACGGGGAGCTCGGGGGCGTCCTCGCCGTCGGCGAGGAGCTCCCCGCGTGCCCGCTCGATCAAGGTGAGGGCCTGGTCCAGCTCCTCCACGGTGGTGACCATGGGCAGCAGAATACGGACATTGCCGTAAGCGGCGGCCCGGTAGATGGCCCGCAGCTGCGTCAAAAAGATCTCCGGGTGGTCTAGGGCTAGCCGCAGCCCTCGCCAGCCCAGGAAGGGGTTGTCCTCCTTGATGGGCAGGTAGGGAAGGAGCTTGTCACCGCCGATATCCAGGGTGCGGATGGTGACCGGGCGGTCACCGAAGGCCTCGAACACCTGCCGGTAGATACGAACCTGCTCCGCTTCGCTGGGAAAACGGTCCCTGGTCAAAAAGGGCAGCTCCGTGCGATACAGGCCGATGCCTTCGGCGCCGCTGCGCAGGGCCGGATCGATGTCGGCGAGAAGACCGGTATTGGCGTAAAGTGTTATGGACCGGCCGTCCTTGGTGACGTTGGGCTCATCCCGCAGTTCGGTAAGGCGCTCGGTGAGGGCCGCCTCCTCGGCTTCCAGGCGGCGATATTCCTCCAGGATCCGGTCCGAGGGCTCCACATAGACCCGGCCGCTGTAACCGTCCACCACCACCGACTTGCCGTCGATCAGGCCCACTGGCAGGTCCTCCACGCCCATCACCGCCGGCACCCCGAAGGCGTGGGCCAGGATGGCCACGTGGCTTCCGGCGGACCCCGTGGCGCTGATTACGCCCTGGAGCCGGCCCTCGGGCACCGAGGCCATGTTCAGAGGCGAGATTTCCTCCCCTACCAGCACTGTTTTCTCCGGGAACTCACTCTCCCCGGCGGCGTTGGCCTGCTGCAGGTGGGCCAGCAGCCGCCTGCCCAGATCCCGCATGTCGGCCGCCCGCTCCCGCAGATAGGGGTCGTCCATGTTTTCGAAGGCGGTAATGTATTCCCGGACGACGTCGCGCACGGCCGTCTGAACCCAGGCGCCGTCATCGATGGCCGCCGCCACCCGGCGCTGGAAGCCCTTGTCACGGACGATGTGCAGGTAGGCATGGAAGAGGTCGGCGTCTTCCTCATCGATGCGTTCGGTGAGGCTGGACCCCAGCTCGGCGAGCTCCTGGTCGGCGGCTGCCAGAGCGTGATGGAACGCCTGCTTGTCGCCCTCGGGATCATCGGTGCGGCGATCGGCCACAGAGGATAGGTCGGCGGGAGGGTAGACGGCCCAGGCGGTCCCCAGGGTGACCCCCTGGGCGCCTCCCAGCCCCGGGAGGAAAGCGTCGCGTATGCCCCCGGGAACGGCGGCACCGCTAAGCTCCGGTTCGCCATGGTGCGGGGGTACGAGGCGTTCCAGGATCTGGGCATGGGCTATGGCCCCGCCCAGCTGGGCGGCGGCGGTAAACAGCAGTGAGGCGTGCTGCTCGTCGAAGGGAGCCGATTCCGGCCCCTGCACGGCAATGACCCCCAGCACCTGGCCCCGGTGCAGGATGGGCACCCCCAAAAACGCGGGGAAGCGCTCCTCGCCGGTCTCGGGGAAATAGCGGAACCAGGGATGGTCCTGAGCGGAGTCGAGGTTGACCGGTTCCTCCTCGCGGGCCACCAGGCCCACCAAGCCTTCGCCCGGGCCAAGTTGCACCCGATCCACTGACTCCGGGTTGAGGCCGTCGGTGGCGCGCAGGACCCAGCCGCCCTCCACCTCGGGGTCGGGAAGATAGATGCTGCAGACCTCACCCTCCATGGCCTGTCGGAGGCCGGTCACCAACGATCGCAGGGCGGTCTGCAGGTCGGGGGCCTTGGCGGCCTGCTCAGTCAGGCGGTGGAGGGTCTTGAGGACGTTACCCGCTTGCACCGTGGTCTCCCTGGGCCGTCCCCTCCCCCCAGCGGGCGACAAGCTGGTGGGGGACCGCCAGATGGTCAAGGATACGCGCCACCACGAAGTCCACCAGATCCAGGACGCTTTCGGGGTGATGATAGAAACCGGGATTAGCCGGCAGCACGGTCACCCCCATGTGCGCCAGCCGCTGGAGGTTGTCCAGGTGGATGACCGACAGCGGCGTCTCCCGGGGAACGAGAACGAGCTGGCGGCGCTCTTTCAGGATGACATCAGCGGCGCGCTCGATGAGGTTGTCGCTGCCGCCCGAGGCAATGGCCCCTACCGTTCCCGAAGTGCAAGGGCAGATCACCATTGCCTGGGGGGCATTGGAACCGGAGGCCACCGGTGCCGTCCATTGCTCCCGGCCGTAGACCCTCAGCTTGCCGTTTCCCGCGTAGCGCTCCAAGAGCGCTTGGCGCATGGCCTCGGGCTGCGCCGGTAGCTCCAGGTCAGTCTCCTGGGCCAGCACCACCTGGGCCGCCTTGGAGACGATTAGCTCCACCGAGATCCCAGCGGCCAGCAACTCCTCCAGCAGCCGCAGCCCGTAAAGGGACCCGGAAGCCCCGGTCCAGGCCAGGGCGATACGGTCGATCTCGTGGCCCGTGGCAGGACTCAAGCCAGTGCCCCCCAGAATGGCCGGCGGAGGCGGGCTTCCCCTAAAACCGCGCTGCCGTTGGATCTAGACACTGAAATACTTGGCCTCGGGATGATGGCAGACGATGGCGGAGGTGGACTCCTCCGGGTGCATCTGTTGTTCGTCGGCCATGACGATGCCCAGGCGCTCGCCACCCAGGATGTCCAGCAAGGGCCGCTGGTCCTCGAGGTTGGGGCAAGCGGGGTAGCCGAAGGAGTAGCGGGAGCCGCGGTAGCCTTGTTTCAGCAGCGCCATCGGGTCCCGGGCGTCTTCGCTGGAGAAGCCCAGCTCCGCCCGAATCTGCTTGTGCACCCACTCGGCCAAGGCCTCGGTGGTCTCCACGTTGAGGCCGTGCAGGTAGAGGTAATCCGTGTAGCGGTCCTCGTTGAACCACTGCCGGGCCACATCGGAGGCGTTCTGACCCACTGTGACCGCCTGGAGGGCAACCACATCCATCTCCCCCGAGTCTTTAGCCCGAAAGAAGTCGGCGATGCACAGATGCTTCTTGCCGTCCTGACGCGGGAACCCGAAGCGGTGCAGCTCCTCGTGACCTTCCGGGTCCTTGTAAAGGATAACCTCATTGCCCTCGCTCTGGGCCGGAAAGTAGCCGTAGATGGCCTGGGGCTGCTGGATGTTCTCGGCCTCCACTTCCCGGAGCATGCGGTTAAGGACGGGATCGACTTCCTGCTTGGCCCACTCCCAGTACTCCTCTTTCTTCTTTCCCCCCTTCTTGTAGCCCCACTGGAACTGGTAAAGCATGGTCTTGTTGATGTAGGGCACCAGCGACCGGACGGGTATGTTCTCCAGCATGCGGGTGCCCCAGAAGGGGGGCGTGGGCACGAGGTTATCGGTGGCGACGTCGGACCGGATGACTTCTTCACTCATGGTCGTTTCCTATGGCTTCCCTGCAACAAGGGGGATAGCACCCTTGCCTCAAGGGTAAAGAATACTTAGGTCGGGGAGGTTTTGGCAAAGGCGTGGGTGACCGGCAAAAGGCGCAGTATGGAAGTCGGGAATGGCCGCAAAAAGGGGGCCGCCAGCGGCGGCCCGGGAAGACGCGGAGACGGAGGCCGCCTATTCGGCCTCCTCGGGCTCTTCCTGCGCGTTGCCCGTGTGCTTGTCCATCAGCTGCAGCCCGGCAAAGGCATCCTTGGCGTATTCCACCACGCCCTCGCCGTAAGCCTGTGAGCAATCCTCCTCGACGAAGCTTCGGGTGAGGGCCGCACCCCCCAGAACCACGGGGGTGGTGATGCCGCGCTCGCGCATCTCATCGAGGTTGTCCTTCATGATCACCGTGGACTTCACCAGCAGACCGGACATGCCGATGACGTCGGCACTATTCTCATCGGCGGCCTCGATGATCGACTCGCAGGGCTGCTTGATGCCCAGGTTGACCACACTGTAACCGTTGTTGGTGAGAATGATGTCCACCAGGTTCTTGCCGATGTCGTGGACGTCGCCCTTCACCGTGGCCAGCACCAGAGTACCCTTTACCTCATCCTCCTCCTTCTCCATGAAGTTCTCGAGGTGGGCCACTGCGGCCTTCATAGTCTCGGCGGCTTGGAGAACGAACGGCAGCTGCATGTCCCCGGCGCCGAACAGGTCGCCCACCACCTTCATGCCGCCCAGGAGGTGCTTGTTGATGATCTCGATGGGCTCGTACTGCTCCATGGCCTTGTCGAGGTCTTCCTCGATGCCGTCGCGGTCGCCGTCAATGATGCGCTCCTTGAGCACCTCCTCGATGGTTTCGGGACGCTGGCGCGCCGGAGCGCCGCCGCCCGCTTCCTTGTCCTTGAACAGCTCGATGAACTTGTGGAGCGGGTCGTAGCCCTGCTCGCGGCGGTCGAATAGGAGGTCTTCGGCGACCTTGTACTCCTCGTCCTCGATCTTGTGCTTGGGCAGGATCGCCGAGGCGTGCATGATCGCCGCGGTCAGGCCGCGATCCATGGCGTGATGAAGCATCACCGAGTTCAGCACCTGGCGCGCCGCCGGCTTAAGGCCGAAGGAGATGTTGGACAGGCCCAACACGATCTGGACCTCGGGCATCTCCGCAGCGATGCGCTCGATGGCGTCCAGGGTGTTGATGGCGTGCTCGCGGTCCTCCTCGTTACCGGTGCAGACGGTGAAGGTAAGTGGGTCGAACATGAGATCGTGGGCGGGCAGACCGTGCTGGTTCACCGCGAAGTCGTACAGACGCTGGGCCACCTCAAGCTTGCGGTCGGCCTCCTTGGCCATGCCGTCCTCATCGATGGTGAGCGCGATGACGCCGGCGCCGTATTTCTTGCAGTAGCCCAGTATCTCTGCGGCCTTCTCCTCGCCGTCCTCGAAGTTGATCGAGTTGATCAGTGGCTTGCCGCCGTAGAGCTTGAGGGCGGCGTCGATGACCGGGGTTTCGGTGGAGTCGATCACCAGTGGAATGGTGATGTCGCCCCGGAAGCGGGAGATAACCTCCGTCATGTCGCGGACCTCATCCCGGCCCACGTAGGCCGTACACGCGTCGAGGGCGTGAGAGCCTTCCTTGACCTGATCCTTGGCCACCCGGGTGATGGCGTTCCAGTCCTCCTCATTGAGGAGCTCCCGGAACTTCTTGGAGCCGTTGGCGTTGGTGCGCTCGCCGATGGCCAGGACGGTGTTCTCCTGACGATAAGGGACCTGGTTGTAGAGCGAGGCCATGCCCGGTTCGAGCTTGACGTCGCTGCGGTCCTTGGGGGCCACGAAGCCGACCTTTTCTCGCAGCGCCTTGAGGTGCTCCGGGGTGGTGCCGCAGCAGCCGCCGATGAGATTGACGCCGTCCTCTTCGACGAAGCGGGAGACCCAATCAGCCATCTCTTCCGGCTGAAGGGGATAGGTAGTTTTGCCCTCGACCAGCATGGGCAGGCCCGCGTTGGGCAGCACGGAAAAGGGCCGGGGCCAGTTCTCGCCCAGCCATTTGACGTGCTCGGACATCTCCGCCGGTCCGGTGGCGCAATTCATGCCCATCATGTCCACGTCCATGGCATCCAGGATGGTGGCGGCGGCCTGGATTTCGGTGCCCACCAGCATAGTGCCCACGGTCTCGATGGTGACCTGGGAGATGATGGGCAGGTCAGTGCCGGCCTCGCGCTGGGCAACGCGGATGCCATTGATGGCGGCCTTGATCTGCAGCGGGTCCTGGGAGGTCTCGGTGAGGAATACGTCGACGTTGCCGTCGATCAGACCCCGAGCCTGCTCGGCGTAGGAGTCCTCGAGGGTGTCGTAATCGGTGTGATTAAGGCTGGGCAGCTTGGTGCCCGGGCCCATGCAGCCGATCACGAACCGTGGCCAGTCAACGGTTTCGAACTCGGCTGCCACCTCGCGGGCTTGCTCCGCGGCGATACGGTTGAGCTCGCGGGTGCGCTCGGTAAGGTCGAACTCGGCCAGGACCAACTTGTTGGAACCGAAGGTATTGGTTTCCACCGCATCCGAGCCGGCCTCGAAGAACGAACGGTGGATGTCCTTGACCACGTCCGGCCGGGAGTCGCTAAGGATCTCCGAGCAGTTCTCCAGACCCAGGAAATCCTTGTCGATTTCCAGGTCGTATTCCATCAGCGCGGTGCCCATCCCGCCGTCCAGGATCAGCACCCGATCTTTCAGTCGGTCCATGAAGCGGCTCATGGTTGGCTCCTCTCATGATCAGTGAGGTGTGAGGAGTAAGGCGTGAGGAGACAGCAGGCGCGGCGAGCGAGGTGGTGTTTCGCCTCACCCCTCACGTCGCCCTTCTCACAGCCCCAGGTTCTGCCAGATGCGGTTGGTCGCCTCGGCCTTGTTCATGGTATAGAAATGGATGCCGGGTACGCCTTGCGCCAGCAGATCCTCCGCCTGGCGGGTCGCGATATCGATACCCAGCTCCTTCTGTGACTCGGTGTCGTCGCCGTAATACTCCATGCGCTTGCGGATCCAGGCGGGGATGTCCGCGCCGCACATCTGGGAGAAGCGGTCGATTTGCTTGAAGTTGGTGATGGGCATCAAACCCACCTTGATGGGGATGTCAACGCCCATCTTTTGGACGTCGTCAACGAACTTGTAGTAGGACAGGTTGGTGAAGAAGTACTGGGTGGTGGCGATGTCAGCACCGGCCTTCACCTTGCGGACGAAGTTCTCCATGTCCGTCCAGGGGTCGGGGGCCTCGGGGTGGTACTCGGGGTACGCGCCCACGACCACCTCGAAATCGGGGAAGTGTTCCTTGGTGTACGCGACGAGCTCGTTGGCGTAGCGGAAGCCACCCTCCTTGAAGGCTTCCTCGTCCTCGGGGATGTCCCCCCGGAGGGCGATAACTCGCTTGATACCCGCCGCCTGGTACCGCTCGAGGATCTCGTGGATGTCCTCCTTGCGCGAGCCGATGCAGGACAGATGGGGGGTGGCGTCGATACCGGCCTCCCTCTGGATCCAGTCCACGGTCTGGAAGGTGCGCTCCCGGGTAGAGCCGCCGGCGCCGAAGGTCACCGAGCAATAGGCCGGGTTGAGCGGCTTGAGCTCCTGGACCGCCTCCTGAAGGCGCTTCTCGCCCTCGTCGTTCTTAGGCGGGAAGAACTCGAAGGAAAATTCGAAATTTTCCCGGTGGAATCCCATGTCGCTGTCCTCGTTTAACGTGTATGGGCCGTGGACCGGATCGGTCCGTCGGTGGTTGTCCCCATTCGTGGGGCGCCCGGTACGAGGCGTTCCACGAATGGGGATAGACCCCATTCGGGGGAGCTAATCCTCCCCTCAGCCCGACCCCTAACCGGTGGTTGCCGGCTAGGGGGTTGGCGCTACCAGTCTAGAACGGTGCGACTTAATAGCGGTGCCCGCTGGCGCGGTGCCGCTGCAAGTCTAGAACGGCGCAACTTAGTAGCGGT
>NZ_JAZKRM010000053.1:0-14500 GCF_036628635.1 Thiohalorhabdus sp.
CCCAGCAGGATCTGGACCCGGGCGTTGATGGCCTCGTTGGAGAACAGGGGCGCCACCGCCACGAAGGCCATGACCCGCACAAACACCAGCAAGCCGGCGAACAGGTCGGCGTAGGTGAGCCCCAAGGCCTCCATTCAGCCCCCTCGCCGCCGGCTCATCCCCCCGCGACCATGGAGGGAATGGACTGGTAGAGGTCGGTGGTGAAGCTCACCAGGGTATGGAGGATCCAGGAAGCGAACACCATGGCGGCTATGAACACCGCCACGATCTTGGGGATGAAGGTCAGGGTCATCTCCTGGATCTGGGTGACCGCCTGAAAAATGGCGATCATCAGGCCGAAAACGAGGGCGGCGCCCAGCATGGGGCCAGCCACCATGAGGGTCACTTCCAGGGCACGTCCGGAAATGTAGACGACCTGATCCGAATCCATAAGCCCTCGTCGCGGAATTGACGCCTGTCAAAAGTTTGGCGAACGCTGTTGTCGGTGTCTCGGTGAGGCGTGGGAGGTGAGGTGTAACGGCAACGTCAAAGGGGTTATCCGCAGATTTCGCAGAAGGCCGCAGATGAAGGCAAAGGCGAAGCTAATTACAGGACCCGGCTTAGGCGGTCGGTTCTGCCGTACCATCTGTGGTTATCGGCGGCATCTGCGGATAACGCCGTTTTCGCCTCGGCCCCTCACGCCTCACTCCTCACCGGCACCCGGCCCGGGAAGTGCAAACATTCTGCCAAGGGGAAAGAAGGGGCGCTCAGCCGGCGGGCTCGGCGATGCCCAGGCGGAACATGTTCAGAAGCTTGCGGCCGCGCAGGGCGGCCAGGAGCCGTTGAAGGGCCTGGGCGGGGATCTCCTCCGCCGGCTTCGGGTCCTTGCCGACCTGCAGGAGGGTTCGCCGGCCCGCAAGCTCCTGCTGGGCTTTCTGGACGGCGCCGTCGAAGCCGCCGTTGGACAGCGCGGCCTGGAACAGGACCGCCTCTGCGGGAAAAACGGGAATGGCGGGACCGCGCGTTACCGGCGAGACCAGCATGACCTGATGCAACTGATCGCCGGCGTCCTGCAACCGGAGCCGGTTTAACGGATTGGGCAGAGAAATACCCGACACCTCGCCAGGCTCGGCGGGGGCCGTTTGCGAGGGCGTCAAGCACAGGAAGAACTGGTTCGTGGCCAAAAGGCGCATGGCCGCCCGTCGCACCCGGTCAACGGGAAGGCCCTCCGCGGCCGCTACCGTCATTGCGGTGACGGCCTTCTCGTCGGCGTACTGGATGACGGCCTCGTGGCCGGCCCCTCCAGGGGGACCGTTTCGCCCCCCGGAGGGGTCAGAGAGCGCGCCATATTGGCCGCTGGGCGACAGGCCAGCAGGGCCACCTCGCCGGCAAGGAATGCCTCTGGCTCGCCCTCCTCCGACCCTTTTCGGGCGAAGACGTCGCGCCGCTGCTGTTCATTGTGGATGTAGTCCTTGAGCAGTTCCCGCAGACGAGCGTCGTCCTTGTAGGGCAGCAGGCTGGACACCTGGGCGGGGGGCACGCTGGCGTCCGTCCAGTTCAAGCCTAGGGCGGTGCGACCGGCGTAGCGGAGGCCCGCGGCGTCCATTTCGTCGTACATATCCGTGAAATAGCGGGGGGGAAGCCGCTGGCCAGGGCATTGTGGGCGAAACGATCCACCGTATAGGGCTGGCTGCGCCCGTTCTTAAGGTAGCTATTGGCCCCATTGCGCGCAGGCCAATGGGCGTCGAGATACCGCATGCCTCGGCCGGCAAGCTTCTCGGTCAGCTCCAGGGGCTGCCGTGCCCGGTCCCGGCTGTCGGAACCAGCCTCCGGCGCAATAGGGTCTGGATCAGGCGCCAGAAGGGCTCCACCCAAACCTTGCCCGGCAGGCTGGCGTACTCCACGTAGAACAGCCCCCGGCGCGCAGCTTTTCCGTCAAAAAGCCCCGGACCGCCTTCGCCAGGGACTCCTCCAGCCATGCGTAGGTCCCGTGCATGGCAACCATGTCGAAGGTGGGCAGGTCCTGGGCCAGAAGCTCATCGGAGGAAGCCTGGACGAAGCGGGCATTGGTCAGACCGCACTCGGCGGCCGTTGCCCGGGCCTTGCGGATGTGGCCCGGGTTGAAGTCCACACCCACGAAACTGGCCTCCGGAAACACCGACGCCAGGGCGTTCACGGTCGTGCCGTCGCCTCAGCCCAGATCGCAATAGGCGAGCCCTTCCCTCGCCCGTGGCGGATCGCAGCCGCCCAAAGCCGCGGCTACGGCCATCGCCCCGGGGACCTGATCGGGCACCACCCCAGAGCGGAAGGCCAGGTCCTGGACGTAGAAACCCTCGTCGCCCGAGCCGTCACCGGCCTCGGGATCGCCTTCGGGGGCACCGTTTGGGGTGTCCTCCTGGCTCATGGGTGCTCCTCGGCAACGTTTTACCTACCGCGGAGCCTAGCAGATCCGGCATGGATCGGGGGGAACGGCGAGAGGGTCAGCCCTGGTCGTCGAGGTAACGCGACCCGGTGGGACCGGCATTGGCGGCGTAGCCACGCAGGGCGCGCCCGGCGTGGTGGAGCTCGATCCGCTGCTCCGCCAGGCCCGTCAGATTGCGCTGGTAGAGGTCTCGAAGGAGGGCGTTGGACCGGGCGAGGGCCTGGAGGGCATCGCGGGTTTGGGAGCCGGGCGACTCGGTGCCGGTGGCCCGGATCTCGTCCAGAAGGCCGCGCACCCGCTCGAGGTAGCCGCTGGCGGCATCGGCGGGATCATCCGGCAGCCCTTGGTTCTCGATGGTGGCCGCCAGCTCGGCCACCTCCTCGGCAAGCGCCCCGGCCCGTTCCGGCCAGTTGGTGTCCGTTGCCGCCATGGGAATCACACGCTTTGGCCCGCCGCGGCCGGAGCCGCGTTGTCACCGGCCTGCTCCTGGAGCTCGGCCACGGCGTCCTTCCACCCCTGGTAGAGGGTTCGCAGGACGGACTCCACATCGGCTAAGCGTTCAAACTCGCCCTTTCGGTTGCCCTCGCTGATCTCGCGGATCAGGTAGGCGTAGAGGGCCTGGAGCTCCTCTACGAGCTCACCACCTTGCTCCCGGTCCAAGGAGCCGTCTAGCTCGGTAACGATGTTCAAAAGGCGAACCGCGTGCTCTCGGGCCCCGACTGGATCTTTAGCCTCGCCACGAGCCTGGCCTTGGCGGGCATGGCGCACCGCCTTCTCCATGAGCTGGAGGAGGACCTCTTCGGGGCGCGCCGTCTCGACCTGGGTCCGGCGGTAAGCGCCGATGGAGTTATATGACATGCTTAACCTCCTGATGAAGCGCCGCCAATGATCTGGCTGATGTTGTCCTCAATCCCCTGCAGCTCAATGACCGTCTTCTCCAGCTGGGCGTAACGGTCGCTGATCCGCTGGTCATACCCCTGGACCCGATTCTTGGCTTCTTCGATCTGGTCCTGGAGGCGGCTATCCCGGCTGTCTAAGCTATCGAGAGCCGCCGTAATGGCGCCATCCGTAGAGTTAGTGAGGCCATCGATCCGCTCGCTCAGGCGAGCCATGGCACCCTCGTCGCCGGTAAGCAGATTCTGGACCTGGTCCGGCTGTTCGCTCAGGGCCTGCTCGAATTTCTTGGCGTCGAAGGTCAGCTGGCCCTGGCGATCGAAGGAAACCCCTACCTGGTTGAGGTATTGCAGGTCCTGATTCTCGGTGCCCGGAACCTGCTCCCCCAAGGTCTGCCGCAGGGCCGAGTCCACCTGCCGGACCGTGGAATTGCCTATCAGGGGGCCAGCCTCGCCGGTTTCCGGATCGTAGCTAGTGTTCTGGTCGATGAAGCCGCCGACCTTATTCACCGCATCCACCATCGCCTGCATGCTCTGGCTCGCCTGGTCGGGGGTGCGGCTGACATCGATGGTGGCCTCGGTACTGGTCGCCTCCCGGAGGTTGAGGGTGAGCCCGTCGATGACGTCAGTGATTTCGTTGGTGCTTCGCGTATAAGCCACCCCGTCCACCGTCAGGCCGGCATTCTGACCAGCCTGGGCCTCCTCCTGCTCGGTGCCGCCGCTGAACAGGGAGGCGCTGTTGCCATTGGTGTCGGTGATCTGGAGACCCGTGGCGCCCGTGGTATCGGTGATGCGCTGTTCGCTGCCGCCGCCGGTGGTCTCGCTCTTGAGCTGGAGGGCATAGGCGGGGCTGTCGGAGGTGCCGATGTTTACCGCCGAGGCCTGGACCCCGTTGTCCGCCTCCCGGATGGTGCTGGCGAGGTCGTTGAGTGTGGTGTCGCTGTCAGTGGTGTAGGTGTAGTCGGAGCCACCGTGGGCGAAGCTGACCTCGATCCCGTCATTGATCGCTGCTGCGTCGTCGGGATCCGTAACCCCAGCGGTCACCGTGGCGTCGTCGGTGCCATCCGAAGCACCTACCAGATGGTTGTGGGCCTGGGCCACCTGGGTCACGTCCACCCGGTAGCTGCCCTCTGAAGGCGCCCCCTCAATGCCCACGGAGATGGCGCTGCCGTTACTGGAGCTAGCCGAATAGGCCTTTAGATCCGACGGACCGTTCAGCTTACCGGCAG
Source organism: Thiohalorhabdus sp. (assembly GCF_036628635.1). Taxonomy (GTDB): domain Bacteria; phylum Pseudomonadota; class Gammaproteobacteria; order Thiohalorhabdales; family Thiohalorhabdaceae; genus Thiohalorhabdus. The sequence continues at coordinate 4,524 of NZ_JAZKRM010000053.1, forward strand.
CATCGCCCACGGACTGGGTCACGCTGTTGAGCTTTTTCATGAGCTCGGTTTGGGACGACAGCTCCTGGCGATCCGCCTCCAGGGGCTGGACAACCTGCTGCCGCTTGGCGTCCACCAGCCTTTGAGTGATGTCGGCTGGCAACCCGCTGGGCCGCTCACCGCCCGGGTAGACGTTACTGATGGTGCCGATAGCCATGGTTAGCTACCACCTCGTTGGGTTAGCGCTGGACGTCCAAAAGCACGCCCTGGGGCTCTGCGTTGTGCTCCTCCCGCAGCTGGCGAGCCACCGCGAGCATCTCCTCCGGGGGGATCTGGCGGATCACCTCCTCGGTCTCCGGGTTCCGGACCCGGACGATGGGCCGGTCCAGCTCCTCATCGATCTCGAAATCCAGGGTGGTGCCGAGCTGGCGCCGCAGGTCGGCCATCGCGTCCTTCACCGCATCCCGCTCATTCCCGCCACTCGGGCCCGCGTCCCGGGCCGAGCCCGCTTGGGCCGACGCCCCGACCGATTGGGAACGGCTCGGGCTCTGGTTCTGGATTTGGCGCGCCTGCGCCCTTTCCAGGCGCGAGGCGCTGCCGCCGTCGGGCTGTGGCGACCGGACCTCGCTGCGATCGCCCGCCGGTGGCGGGCTCGGCCGGGGCATGGTCTCGGTTGGGCTGGTCAGGGCCGAGCTCATGGCAAGTTCCTCGCGTTTTTAGCGGCGGGCGCGACCCGCCCGGATCCAGATCCCGGAGCGCCCCGGGGAGGGCGCCCTTCCCGGAAGGGGCCTCGGGCCCCCTCGGGGAAGGGCCCGGCCGGAGCCGGGCTCCTCCCGTTGGCGTCAGCCGCCGCCGAGCAGCTGCAGGGCGATCTGCTGGTTCTGGTTGGCCTGCGCCAGCACCGAGGAAGCGGCCTGACGGCGGATGTTGTTCTGCGTCTGCTCCGCCGCCTCCTTGGCGATGTCGGCGTCCTGGATCCGGCTGCGAGATTCCGTGAAGTTCTGGTTGGCCGTCTCCAGGTTGGCGATGGTGGAGTCGAACCGGTTCTGCACCGCCCCGAGATCCGCCCGAATCCCCGAGACTTGTTGGATGGCGGTGTCGAGAACGCTAATCGCATCATTGGCCCCCTGGACAGAGCCAATATCGACGCCATTCACATTCTCTTCGCTCGAATTGACCGCGTTACCCGCAGTAGCCGCGTCGACCACACTGCCCGCACTATTGGCCACATTCGACTGGACGGAGAAGGAATCCTCGGAGGTCAGATCGAGGGTTCCGGTCGCAATAGCCGCATTATCACCCCCATCACCCTCAAGAGTAGTGGCTTGACTGTCCGGATCGCTTAGATCAATTGAATCACCCGCAGTACCACTGCTATGCGTATAGTTCGACACCTGGATATCGGCCCCCTCGCTCTCCTTGAGCGAGAGGGTCGATGTATCAGAGCCCACTTCCGCGGAAATGCCGGTCTTGCCGGTTTCGGCGTTAATGGCGTCCGCCAATGCCGAAATATCGCCGGTGGTCACCGAGGCCGACACACTGGCAGAGCCGCCCGCGCTGCTGCCCAAATCGAAGGAGACCGTGCCGTCCGTTTGGAGATTGCCCAAGGTCGCCTGCGTGCTTGCCTCCGCACTTACGCCGGTCTCGCCACTAAGCTCGTCAATGGAGGCGGCAATGTCCTTGGCCGAATCGCCCGTTTGAGTCTGGGGCACATCCTTTGAACCGTCGGCGTGATTGATGGTGACCGTCTGCTGCTGGATAGGCTCCGTAATGCTACCTAGGTCAGCAGCAGCAGTGGAAACCGCACCGGTGCCTTGATTAGCGTTGGTATTGTCCAGGGTCCGGCTATGCACCCCTAGGTCCGCAGTGCCCGCTGCATCAACGCCGAAATTGATGGTCTCGTTCGCGTTGGCGCCCACTTGGAATTGGGCATTGCTTAGGCTGCCGTCCAGGATGTTCTGATCGTTGAAGGTGGTATTGTTGGCGATCCGATCGATCTCCTGCTGCATCTGATTCACCTCCGCTTGCAGGGACTCGCGGTCCGAAGCGGAGTTGGTTGAGTTCGCCGACTGGATGGCCAGCTCGCGCATGCGCTGGAGCATATTACCGGTTTCATCCAGGGCGCCCTCCGCCGTCTGGGCCAGGGAGATGCCGTCCTGGCCGTTCTGGATGGCCTGATCCTGGCCGCGGATCTGGGCGGTGAAGCGGTTGGCGATGGCCAGCCCCGCCGGATCGTCGGCGGCGGAGTTGATGCGCAGCCCGGAGGACAACCGCTCCTGGTTCTGCTCCAGGGCCTGGGTGTTCGCCTTCAGGTTCTGTTGCGCAATCATGGATTGCACGTTGGTCTGAATGGAAAGTGCCATTGGGACCCCTCCTAAATGATTTCGGGTTGAGACTTGCGGCGGCTGCGACCCGGGGTTCCTCGCAGCCCGGCCGTTCACCCCTCCCTTGTCGGTAGCCCTTGGGGGTACTTTAGGCTCGGCCGAAAATTTTTTCCGCGCCGCCCTGTCAGGAGTGCGGGGGACGGCCTCAGCGACCGCGCCCCCATTGCCATTTGTCCTCAGCCCTCACTCTCCAGACCCAGCTCCTCCACCAGGGGGCCGAGGGGGTCGGCGTAGCGCTGCCAGCGGCCGGCGGAGGAGGTGTAGAGGGGCTTGCGCACCTGGTCGTAGCTGGCGGTCTTGGTGTCGCGGTCGGTCTCGAAGAAGCGCATGCAGCGGTCGTCCCATTCCAGGCCACAGTGGTCGAGCAGCTCGGCCACCTTGGTTTCCGGGTCGGCCACCAGCTCCTCGTATTGCAGGTCGTACAGGGACCCCGGCAGGGCCTCGCGCCAGTGGGCCATGAGCCCCTCGTACAGCCGGTAATAGTGGCCCAGGCTGCGCAAGTCGTAGGCGAAGGTCAGGCCCTGGGCCAGGAAGTTCTGGAAGTAGCAGGACAAACAGGTATCCCGTGGGTCCCGCCGGGTGTGGATGAAGGTGGCCTCGGGGAACATCAGGGCCATGGCCCCAAGATTGAGGAAGTTATGGGGCATCTTGTCGGAGACCCGAGGAGTCTCCTCCGGGACCAGCTCGGCGAGGCGGTTCAGGTAGTCCCCGGCAGCCTGGTCGAGGGCCTGGGAAGTGGCATCGTTGACGGCCACGGGCATGGCCCGGGTGGAGCCGGTGTATTCGGCGAGGCGGTTCACGCAGGGGCCGATGTCCTCCAGCTCCCCGGCGCCGTGAACGTCCGGGTGGCTGGCCAGGATCTGCTCGGTGAGGCTTATGCCCGAGCGCGGCATGCCCACGATGAAGATGGGCCGGCGGGAGCCGTGCCCCGCCCGCGGCGCCCGGGCCAGGAAGTCGGCGGTGTACTGCTCCCGGATGCGGCGGAAAAGGGCCTCCTGCTGCTCGGGATGGTACTCCCGGGGCTTGAGCGCGTTGGCCTGCTCAAACGCCTCGAAGGCCCGACCGTAGTCGCCGGCCTTGTCCAGGAGGCCGCCGAGCTGGAAGTACAGCCCCATCTGGAGGGTTCGCGGCAACCCGGGCTTGCGCAGGGCGTCACCCAGAAGCTTGGCGGCCTCCTCTTCCGCCCCGAACTACTTGGCGATGTTGCCGAACACATTCAGGGCGCCGATCGGGTGCCGGTCCCGGTCCTTGATCAGGGGCCGGACCACCTCGTAGGCCTCCCGGATCCGCCCCTTTTGCTCCAGGATGTTGGCCCGCTGGGCCTGCAGACCTTCGTCCTCGGGCGCAAGCGCCAGGGCCTTGGCGTTGATCTCGAGGGCCTCGTCCCAGTCCATGCCCGCCATCAGCGGTCTGGGCCAGCGTAGGGTGGTTGCGCGGGTTTTGGGGATCGAGCTGGTAGGCCCGCCGGGCCTCGTCAGGGGCCTGGTTAGGGAAGCCCGCCTCCATGTAGGTGGTGGCCAACATCTGGTGATAATGGGCGACATCCGGGGCCTCGGCCTCCAGCTCGCGGGCCCATGTCAGGGCCTGGCGGGGCCGGCCCAAACCCTGCAGGGCCCGGACCAGGGACCCCTTCCCCGAGCGGTCCTGGGTTCCGAGCTGGTTGGCGGCGCGGGCGACCTCGTCGGCCTGCTCGTAGTGGTCAAGGCGGATCAGGACCTCGGCCAGAGGAGCGAAGGCCTTGGCGGCGGGCTGGATGCGGGCGGCCTCGTCCAGGGGCTCCACGGCGTCGCGGAGGCGATGGTGCTCCTTGAGCAGGATGCCGAGATTGAACTGAGCCTCGGCGTACTCGGGGTCAAGCTCCACGGCCCGGCGGTATTCGGTTTCCGCGGCCGCGTAGTCGCCGGCCTGGTAGTGCCGCGTGCCCATATTGGCGTGGTAGATGGGCTCTGCGGGGTCTAACTCCAGGGCCGTCTGCATGAGCTGCCGGGCGGGGTCAAGCTTGCGCGCCTGCAAGGCGATCATGCCGAGCAGGTGGTAGGGCTCGGGATGCGAATTGTCCAGCTCCATAACCTGCCAGTAGAGGTCCTCGGCGGCCTCGTACTTGCCAGCCCGGTGGTAGAGCCGAGCGGTATCGAGCATGTCCTCGAGGTCGCGGAAAGGGCCGTCGGTCTGGGAATCGTCGCCGTTGCCCGCCGTGAATGGCTTCTGGGGTCCGCCGGGATCCCGGCTAGAGGTGGTTGAGAATGGTGGTCCGCTGCAACATGAGCGAGCTCTGCATGGCCCCCTGGAGGGTCTGGCGGCGCTGGGTGAGCTCCGAGTAGGCCTTCATGATGTCGGCGTCGCCGAGTTCCGACTGGATGGTCTCCAGCTCCACCTTGAGGTCCTCGCGGCGCTGGCTGGCCAGGTCCAGCCGGTTCATCTTGGTGCCCAGCTCGCCGCGGGCATCGGCCAGGTCCTCTACAGCAGCGTCCATCTTGGTCAGCGAGCTCTTCACCTGGGCCGCGGAGGTATCCAGGCCCAGTACGCCCTGCAGATTGGTCTGGTCCTCGGTGATGGCGAAGCTGTAGCCCTCCTCGGCCTCCACCTGGAGCCGGCCCTCGGCGTCGGTGGTGGCTGACAGCTGGGCGATATCGTCGATCCGGTCGACCAGGTCGCCGTTGGCGCCGCCGGTGGTGGGGTCGTCGTCGGTATCGTTGAGGGGATCGTTGGCCGGGTCGATGGTCAGGTCGTTGGTGGAAACGGAACCGCCGCTGCTGTCGTAAACCTGGATCCGGAGATTGCCAGAATCGTTGGTATCGACCACGCCGTCGCCATTGCGATCGTTGAAGGCTTGCGTATTGAGCCCGGATGCGGAATCGCCCAGGGCAGCGGTGGGATCGGCGGCCCCCTCGGGCGCCTGCAGGAAAGTGTAGCGGCCACTGCCGCTGGTCTCGGCCCGGAAGCCTTCCAACAGCGTGGCCATGGCGTCCAGGGCGGTGCGCAGGGCGCTGTCCGGCTTCTTGATGGCCTGGTCGAAGGCCAGCCGCTGGTCCTCGTCGATGCGGTACTCGCTGGCGCCGGAATTGCCCGGGTAACTGAACTGGAAATTGCCGTCGGCGGTCTCCGCGAGCTGGACCGCCGGATCGTTGGTGGCCGTTCCGGCGAACAGGGACTTGCCATTGACGCGCTGGTTGGCCACCTGCACCAGCTGGTCCATGAGCTGCTCGGCCTCGCCCTGGATGGCCTCGCGGTCCGAGGAGGTGTTGCTGTCGCTGGCGGCCTTGACCGCCAGCTCGCGAGCCCGCTGCACGAGGTTGGTGGCCTCCCCAAAGGAAGACTCGGCGGCGCGGAACTGGCTGCGCGCCGCCGAGGTGTTGCGGTCGAAGGTGTCCAGCGACTGCTGCTGATCGCGGTTGATCATCAGGGTCTGCTTGGCGGTGGGGTCGTCGCTGGGATCGACCACCCGCTTGCCGGTGGCCGCCCGGCGCTGGGCCTCGAAGAACTGCTGATTGGTCCGGCGCAGATCGCCCTGGATGGTGTCGAGCATCATCTGGTTGGAAACGCGGGCTACCATGGTTCGTCCTCCGGGCAGAAACAAGCAAACGGCGTTATCCATAGATGGCGCAGATGGCCGCAGATGACGGCCAAGCCGCCGGCCTTTTGAAGGCTGATGCCTGATTGGCTATCCGGTTCGGTCAGGCAGCAGGCCGGAATTCGGCCTCGATGCCTGTGGGAGCGGCCATTGGCCGCGACAGGAAGAGCCCCCGGTCCCGGTCGGGGCTGGTAGCCCCTCCCACAAGCACCATCCCTGAGTCAGGCGGATAGGCATCCTGCATTGTCTTATCTGCGTTCATCGGCGTCACCTGCGGATCGGCCGCGGGTTTCGGTTTTGCCTCACACCGATTGCAGCAGGCTGGCGAACATCTCATCGGCGGTGGAGATCACCTTCGAAGCCGCCTGATAGCCGCGCTGGAAATTGAGCATGTCCGTCATCTCCTCGTCGATGTTGACGCCGGAGTGCTGCTCGCGCTGGTTGTTGATCTGGTCCATGACGTTGCGCTGGTGCTGCTGGAGATTGTCGGCGGTGGCCTTCTCGTCGCCGGCGGTGCCCACCGTGCCCGCGTAGTGCTCGGCAAAGGTAAGCGTGGGTGTTTCCGGGCGCTCGGAGATGTCCAGCTTGGCGTCGCGCAGATCGGCCCATTCGTTGGCGGTCTGGTTGTCGCTGATTCCGAGCTCAAAGATGCTGTCGCTATCGGAATCGACTTGCCGATTCCCCTGGTCGTCCAGACGGGGGGTGAGCTGGCCGGCCGCCACCCGCTTGGGGCTGTTGGCCACCGCCGGATCCAAAGCGATCTCGGTGGCCGCCGAGTTGCCTTCGGCTAGCCCCAACCGGTCCATCACCCCCGCGGTGTCTTTCTCAAAGTTGATCTCGCTAGCGGCAACCCCGGGATCCGCTTGCAGCCGGAGCTGATTTTTGTCGTTTACGCTAGCGGTTAAATCCAGACCCAAGCCGTTAATTTTCGATTCCAAATCCGCTAGGGAATCGGCAGGGTTAACCGTCACCGTCCCCGACGTACTGCCATCGTCGATTTCGAACTCTCCGGATAAGTCCAAGGACTGTGTGGCGGAGGGCAGCCCCTCGGCAGAGCGGATGGCATCGAAGGGCCCGGTTTGCTGGGCCGCCTGGTTGCCGTTCTTCATGGTAAAGAAGTTATTGATACCAGTGGCGGCGAACAGGTTGCTGGAGTCTTCTTTAACGGCAAAATCGACGTTGGAATTCGTAGTCAACTCCAAGTGGCTTTCGGACGTAATGTTGGCTTGCAGGTCAGCGTTGTTCAGCCAGGGTGATGCCGTGGCGGCGCCATTAACGGCAGTATTGATCTTGCTCTGCGCGTCGGTAAGGGATTCGTCGCCGTTGAACGCGACGGTCACCATCTCGATTTCGTCAGTGGACTGATTGTGCACGGCCAGCTCCAGGTCCCCCGACTGGAACAGGTCGCCTGAAGGTAGGCCATTAGTGGCATCGGCGATGGGGTCGCCGGTATCGTTGATAGAATAGGAGCCCACCATGGCGTCCTGGTAGTTCAGCCCCACCCCCCCGGAATGGACTTTGTTCACCTCTTCCACCACCGAACGGGCCATGTTGTCGAGCCGGTTGCGCAGGTCCACCACGGTGTCGTCGCGCAGGGTGAGCATGGCGCCCAGCTCCCCCTGGCCTTCCTGGAGATCGGCAGTCAGATCCACCTGCGTGCGCTCCTCGAGCTGGATGCCGGCGAAGGTCTCGAACCCGGAGCTGCCCGAGCTGGGTCCGGTGGAGCGGTTGTCGCCGGCCCGGCCCAGCTCGTAGTGCTCCGCTCCCTGGACCAGGGAATGGCCGCCGCCCTGGAGCTGGATGTTGTAGCTGCCCTCGCTGGTCTCGTGGTAGTTAATGCCCACCTTCTCCGCCACCTCCTTGGTCAGAAGGTCGCGCTCGTCGCGCATGCGCAGGGCTTCACCGTCGGTGGCGGCCTCGGCCTCCTGGATCCGGCGGTTGAGATCGGCGATCTCGGCCAAATCGCGGTTGATCCCGTCCACTGTGTCGGTGACCCGGCGGTCGATCTCCAGCTGCAGGTCCTGCAGGCGTTGGTCCCGCTGGTTGAAGGCGGTGCTCAGCTGCTCGCCGCTCTGTAGCACTTGGCTGCGTTCGGCGGAGCCGGTGGGGTTGTTGGCCAGGTCGTTGACGGCGGAGAACAGCTGCTCCATGCCGCCGGCGATGCCGGTGCCGTCGGCCTCGGAGAACATATTGTCCAGCCGGCCCGCGAGCTCCGCGCGCAGCTCCGTACCGCCCAGACGGGCTGCCTGGTCCACCTCGCTGCGGATCAGGTAATCGCTGACCATGCGCTGGACATTGCCCACGTCCACCCCGGAGCCGAAGCGCGTGTCGCCCTGGACGTTGTCGGGCCGGAAGCCGGCCTCCAGGCGCTGCCGCGAATACCCCTCGGTGGAGGCGTTGGCCACATTGTTGCTGGTAGTGGCCATCCGCAACTGGTTAGCAGTCAGGGCGGTGACGGCATTCTGCAGGGAGTTGTTGATCGGCATGGTTACGCCTTTCGCGACATCAGGCCTGACCCTGGGGACGACTGCGCCTCGCCTTCGGCGGTATACCCGCCGTCCTCGGGCAAACCGCTCAACAGGGCGATCAGCCGCTCGTTACGCTCCATCGCCGCCTTGAGCAAGCGAGTGTTCTCCCGATTGTAAGCCTGCACCTCAGGGATGCGGCTGCGCAGGGCCTGGCGCCGCTGCTCCAGCCCGGAATCGTAGGGAAGGAGATCCCGGAAGGGGGTCTCCGGCTCCAGGCCGAGGCTTTCAGCCAGCCGGCGACGCTCGGCATCGGCTTCGGTAACCGCCTCGGTAAGCGTCCGCCGGCGCTCCTGGTCCCAGGTCAGCGCCTTCCAGTCCGGGGCCAGCAGATGGCTGCGCTCTTCCTCCAGGAAAGTGGCCAGCCCGTCGTAGGCGGCTTCCAGGCGCTCGAAGATGGTTTCGGCTGGGTTGTCGGTCATGGACGGCACCCCTCCTCGCTACAAGGTTTATCGTTGCAAACGGGCCGCACTTGACCCCCCCTTCCCTAGCAAAGGCAGTGCCACCCCGGCCGATCCGTTTTATTAGCCATTCCCTGCCTTTCCCTCGATTTTTTACAGGGGATGGAAGGGCCCATGCGGCCTGTCCCCGGAAATTCTTGCCGGGTATTGACAAAGGGGTTTGCAGTAGAGCAGATTCCATCATGCGGAGGTAAAACCCATGCCTATTAGTCCCGTCAATCCAGGCCCGGTGTTCGCCGATACGTCCTACCAGAACGCCTCGCGCGGTTCGGAGGCAACGGCTCGGCAGGCCCGGGAATCCGAAGACCGTCCCCAGGCTACCGTCCCGGAAGCCAACCAGCGGATCAGCCCCAACCAGGGCGGGAGCGAGGCCAACTCCTCGGGGGACAATTCTTCGCAGGGGGAGCGAGGACGCCTGGACATCTACGTCTAGCCGTCACCCTATTCCGCTTTCTCGGATCGGCCCCCTTACACCGCGGCGGTCGATCCTGGGACGCAACCGGCGACCGGGGATATGCCCAATGGCGCACGCCGAACCAAGCCCAAGCCCCCACAGATTCCCGCCCGCCAGCCGGTTAATGGCAGCCCTCGGCGGCATCCTGTGGCTCATGGCCGGACCCACGGCCGTCGCAACCCCGAACACCTCGGACACCGCGCTCACCACCGAGGCGCGTAACTTTCTTCAGCAGGGCCAGACCTTCGCCCGCGATGGTCAGTGGCAGGCCGCCATCGCCCTTTACAAGAATGCCCTGGACATCAACCCCCGTCTGGCCGATGCCCACTTCTTGCTCGGGGTTGCCTACTATCAGGACGAGGAGACAGGCAGCGCGGTCTCGGCCCTGCGCCGAGCCGGGGAGCTCAACCCCCGGTCGGCCAAGACCTTCTACAATCTGGGCGTGGCTTACGCCCAGACCGGTGACACCACCAAAGAGATGGCGGCCTACCGCGAGGCTTTGCGCCTCAACCCCGACCACATCTCCGCCCATTACAACCTGGGCACCGCCTACTGGGCCCAGGGCAAGGACGACTTGGCCTGCGCCAAGCTCTACCGGGCCGG
>NZ_JAZKRM010000054.1:0-14254 GCF_036628635.1 Thiohalorhabdus sp.
CGGTACTCCAGGGTGTCGGTCAGGTTGCCGTACAGCCCCACGCCGTTCTCGCGGCTGGTGGTGGGGATGATCTGGCGCTCCACCGTGGGCCGGATGTTGCCGAAGTAGGTGGTGGGCTCGTGGACCTCGTTGATGAAGCCCATGGGCGTGAGCATCAGGCCGGCGCGTACGTTGGCGGCGTCGTGCAGGAGGAAGTCCAGGTAGGCGAACTCCAGGAATACCTCGTCCACATGCTCGAACTCGATCTCGGTGTTGAGCAGGATCCAGTCGTTGAAGCGGTAGCCGAAGTAGAAGATCTGGCGGTAGAAGTCGGTGCGGTCGGCGCCGTCGATGGAGGAGCTGCGGTAGTAGCCCTCACCGTAGCCGCCGATGGACAGGCCCTGGTCCACGGAGTAGATCTTGGCGCCGGCCGGACCCACGCCGCGGGCGGGCTGGTAGTCGTACTCCTCGGCGACCAGGCCCTCGCGGCGGCTGCCCTCGACCTCCTGGGAGAGGATGTCGACCTTCTTCTCCAGCTCCTCGAGGCGCTGCTCGGCGTCGCCCTCCTGGGCTTGGGCCGGAGTGGCCAGGCCGGCGGCGAGCACCGCGGTGGCCAACGGGCGCGTGATTGACTGCATAGGGCGCACCTCCAATGCGGTTTAAACGAATGGGAACGATTATCAACTTCGAAAGCGAACCGTACCGGCGGTGGGTGGGCGTGTCAATACAAATGGGAACGATTTTTATTTCCGAATTAGGGGCCGGTAATATACGCTTTTCCCGCAGGGATCGGATCGGGTAGGATGGACACCTAAACCCGACCCTTTTGGTGGGAGACTCTACCCCCGTCCCGGAGCCCGGGCACCGGCCGGGAGGCGGGGGTACCGGCAATGAAGGCAGGAAGCGCGCAATGGATGTGGAAACCGTCAAGAGCCAGATTCAGGCCGACATGCCCGACGCCGAGGTCAATGTCCAGGGGGATGGAAAGCACTTCCAGGCCCTGGTGGTTTCCTCGGAATTCGAGGGCATGCCCAAAGTCAAACAACACCGGAGGGTCTACGCCTGCTTCGGCGAGGAGCTCGGCGCCGAGCTCCACGCCCTGGAGCTCAAGACCTTCACCCCTGAGCAGTATCAGGCCATGGTCGAGGCCAACAATCCCAGCTAGCAGGGCCGCGTGCCCGGTGGCTGAATCCCGCCGGCTAACCGCTAGCCCTGCCGGACTGGTTCCGGAAGGAGGTTTTTAGCTAATGGATGAAGCCGTCAGCAGCAAGATCGAGGAAACCGTCAACAACAACCGGATCGTCCTTTTCATGAAGGGCAGCAAGGACTTCCCGCAGTGCGGGTTCTCCGGTCGTTCGGTGCAGATCCTCCAGAACCTGGGGGTGGACTTCGAGGACGTCAACGTCCTCGAGGATAACCAGGTCCGCGAGGGCATCAAGGAGTTCTCCGACTGGCCGACCATCCCCCAGCTCTATGTCGACGGCGAGTTCGTCGGGGGCAGCGACATCATGCTGGAGATGTACCAGAACGGCGAGCTGGAGAGCGTAGTCAAGGGCTGAGGCGCAGCCTTCCGAGCCTTTCTTCGGCCGCCCTACGGGGCGGCCGAGTTCGTTAGTTCGGGTCCCGGGCCGCTATGGCTGCGCCGGCAGCCGGTGTGGTTTAATTGGCCCTTTATTGATCACCGGCTCAGGGGCGAGGAGGTACTTGGACAAGATCATCCTACGGGGGGGCAATCGGCTGGAGGGCGAGGTCCGGATCAGCGGCGCCAAAAACGCGGCGCTGCCGCTTCTGGCGGCCTCGCTACTGGCCGAAAATCCCATGTACTTCACCAACGTCCCCCACCTGCGGGATGTCACCACCACCATCGAGCTGCTCGGGCAGCTGGGTGCTCGGGTCATTATCGGTGAGCGCATGAGCGTCGAGGTGGATGCCACCGATATCACTTCGCTGCGCGCCCCCTACGAGCTGGTCAAGACCATGCGGGCCTCCATCCTGGTGCTGGGACCGCTTCTGGCCCGGTACGGCGAGGCCGAGGTAAGCCTGCCCGGTGGCTGCGCTATCGGCACCCGGCCGGTGAACCTCCACCTCAAGGGTCTGGAGGCCATGGGCGCCGAGATCGAGGTGGAGGAGGGCTACATCAAGGCGCGCGCACCGCGCCTCAAGGGCACCCGGTTCTTCTTTGACCAGGCTTCGGTGACCGGCACCGAGAATCTGATGATGGCCGCCACCATGGCGGAAGGCGTCACGGTCCTGGAGAATGCGGCGCGCGAACCGGAGGTCTCGGACCTGGCCGAGTGCCTCAACCGCATGGGGGCCAGCATCTCCGGCATCGGCACCGACGAGCTGGTGATCGAGGGGGTGGACCGGCTGGACGGTGTGGAGCACGCCATCCTGCCCGACCGCATCGAGGCCGGCACTTACATTGCGGCCGCCGCCGTCACCCGCGGCGACGTCACCCTGCAGGGCGCGCGTCCCGGCCACGTGGAGGCGGTGATCGACAAGCTGCGCGAGATGGGCGCCGAGATCACCCTGGGCGGCGACTGGATCCGGGCGCGCATGGACCGGCGGCCTATCGCGGCTAACTTGCGAACTCAGCCCTATCCGGGCTTTCCCACGGATATGCAGGCCCAGCTCATGGTGCTGGATGTGCTCGCCGCTGGCGGTGCCACAGTGACCGAAACGGTGTTCGAGAATCGTTTCATGCACGTCCAGGAGCTCCAGCGCATGGGGGCGGAGATCGAGCTCTCCGGCAATACCGCCTTCGTGCGCGGCGTTGGGGGTCTTACAGGCGCCCCGGTCATGGCCACCGACCTGCGCGCCTCGGCTTCCCTGGTTCTGGCCGGTCTGGTGGCCGAGGGCGAATCGGCGGTTGAGCGCATCTACCACATTGACCGTGGCTACGAGCGCATCGAGGAGAAGCTCGCCCTGCTCGGCGCCGACGTGCGGCGGGTGCCGGCGTAGCTTTTCCGAAGGAAAAGCGAGTTTTAAATAGTCAAGTAATTAAGTTTGAAGTAGTTAAGTATTAAGTATTACGTGGCTATCCGGTTTGGTCAGGAAGCAGGCCGGAATTCAAACTCGATGCCTGTGGGAGCGGCCATTGGCCGCGACAGGAAGTGCTTCTGAAACCAGTCGGGGCTGGTAGCCCCTCCCACCAGCACAATTTCTGAGTAAGGCGGATAGGCAGTAAGTTTTGAGCAGGCAAGCCCCGTAGCCCGGGCCTCGCCGTTACAGCTTAACTACTTAATACTTAATTACTTAACACTGGTTTCGGAAGACCCATGCTCGACTCGAAGCTGACTATCGCCCTGTCCAAGGGCCGCATTCTGGAGGAGACCCTGCCCCTGCTGGAGGAGGTCGGGATCCGGCCGGCGGAAGACCCGGAGGCCTCCCGCCGGCTGGTGGTGGCCACCAACCGCCCCGGGGTGGAGCTGATCATCGTGCGGGCCACCGATGTGCCCACCTATGTCGAGTTTGGTGCCGCCGATCTCGGCGTGGCCGGACGGGACGTGGTGCTGGAATCCGGGGCCGACCTCTATGAGCCGGTGGATTTAGGCATCGGCCGCTGCCGCATGGTGGTGGCCGAGCCCGAGGGACTGGCGGCGAATGACGATCCGACCCGCTGGGACCGCGTGCGCATCGCCACCAAATACCCCCGGATCACCGAGAGCTTCTTCGCCGAGCAGGGCGTTCAGACCCAGATTATCAAGCTCTACGGGTCCATGGAGCTTGCGCCGCTGGTGGGGCTGGCCGACCGCATCGTGGACCTGGTCAGCAGCGGACGCACCCTCAAGGAGAACGGGCTGGTGGAAGTGGAGGACCTGTTTGAGATCTCCAGCCGTCTGGTGGTCAACAAGGCGGCCCTGAAGCTTAAGCACCCCCTGGTTTCCGATCTCATCGACAGCCTGGCCGGCGCCGTGGGCGGCCAGGCGGCAGCCGGCTAAGGACAGGAGCGCCGCAATGCCCATGCGCCGACTGAACAGCTCGGACAAGCGCTTCGACGAGGAGCTCGACGCCCTGCTCGCCTGGGAAGAGGGCGACGATCGCGAGCTGGAGGAAACAGTGCGCGCCATCCTCGACCGCGTGCGCGCCGAGGGTGATGCCGCAGTGCTCGCCTACACCCACAAGTTCGACCGCGTCGAGAACACCACCATGGCCTCGCTGGCCATCTCGCGCGACCGCATGGAGGCGGCCCTGGAGCGCATACCGGGCGACCAGCGTGAGGCGTTGGAGTCAGCGGCTGCCCGTATCCGCGAGTTCCACCAGCGCCAGAAGGAGAAGGACTGGTCCTACACCGACGAGTCCGGGACCCTGCTGGGCCAGAAGGTGACACCGCTGGACCGTGTTGGTGTCTACATCCCCGGCGGCACGGCGGCCTATCCCTCCACCGTTCTGATGAACACCATCCCGGCCAAGGTGGCCGGGGTGGGCGAAGTGGTTATGGCCGTGCCCAGCCCCGGCGGCGAGCTCCACGACCTGGTGCTGGCCGCGGCCGCGGTGGCCGGGGTGGACGTGGCCTTCACCGTGGGCGGCGCGCAGGCGGTGGGCGCGCTCGCCTTCGGCACCGAGTCGGTGCCGCCGGTGGATAAGATCGTGGGCCCCGGCAACCGCTACGTGGCCACCGCCAAGCGGCTGGTTTTCGGCCGCGTCGGTATCGACATGATCGCCGGCCCCAGCGAGATCGCAGTAATCAGCGACGGCACCCCCGACCCCGACTGGCTGGCCATGGATCTGCTGTCCCAGGCAGAGCACGACGAGGACGCCCAGGCCATCCTGGTCAGCCCCGACGCCGGCCACATGGACCAGGTTCTGGCCAGCCTGCGCAGCCTGCTGGAGACCCTCAATCGCGCCGAGATCGCCCGCCGCTCCCTGGAGAACCGCGGCGCCATGATCCACGTCCAGGATCTGGCCGAGGCGGCGCGGGTGACCGACCGCATCGCCCCGGAGCACCTGGAGCTGGCGGTGGCCGATCCCCAATCGCTGGTGGCGGATATCAGCCATGCCGGGGCCATCTTCCTGGGCCGGCATACCGCCGAGGTCATGGGCGATTATGTGGCCGGTCCCAACCACGTTCTGCCTACCGAGGGCACAGCGCGCTTCAGCTCGCCGCTGGGGGTGTACGATTTCCAGAAGCGCTCCAGCCTCATCGGCTGCAGCCCCGAGTCGGCGCGCGAGCTGGGTCATCACGCCGCGGTCCTGGCCCGCGCCGAGGGCCTCACCGCCCATGCCCAATCGGCCGAGTACCGGGTCCGGGCGGATAACAAGGAAGGCAAGCAATGACCGGGCGCAGCGCCGAGATCCACCGCACCACCGCCGAAACCGACATCCGGGTCCACCTGGAGCTCGATGGCAGTGGCCACGCGGACAACGGTACCGGTGTTCCCTTCCTGGACCACATGCTGGACCAGATTGCCCGCCACGGCGGCTTTGACCTGACCGTGGCCGCCACCGGCGACCTGGCCATCGATGCCCACCACACCGTGGAGGACGTGGGCATCACCTTCGGCCAGGCGCTGGCCCAGGCGGTGGGCGACAAGCGCGGTATCTACCGCTACGGCCACGCCTACTGCCCGCTGGACGAGGCCTTGTCGCGGGCGGTGGTGGACCTATCCGGCCGGCCCGGCCTGGAATACCACCTGCGCTTCGAGCGCGGGTGGATCGGCGATTTCGACGTGGACCTGATCAAGGAGTTCTTCGGCGGGCTGGTGAACCATGCCGCCCTGACCGTGCACCTGGACAACCTGCGGGGGGGCAACGCCCACCACATCAGCGAGTCCGCCTTCAAGGCCTTCGGCCGCGCCCTGCGCTTCGCCGTGGCCGCGGACCCCACCGCCGGGAGCCAGGTGCCGTCCACCAAGGGAAGTCTGTAACCCATGAGCAATCGCACCGCCGTGATCGACTACGGCATGGGTAACCTTCGCTCGGTGGCCAAGGCCCTGGAGCACGTGGGCGGTGACGTTGCCACCGTCACTGAGCCCCAGCAGGTGCGCGCCGCCGACCGGGTGGTTTTCCCCGGGGTGGGGGCCATCCAGGACTGCCTGGCGGCCCTGGACCAACAGGGACTGCGCGAGGCGGTGGTGGCGGCGGCGCGGACCAAGCCCTTCTTAGGGATCTGTCTGGGCATGCAGGCCCTCATGGAGACCTCGCTGGAATACGGCGAGCACGACGCCCTGGGCCTGCTTCCCGGGCAGGTGGTGCCGTTCCCGGCCGAAGCCATGGTGGATAACGCTGGTCACCGCCTGAAGGTTCCCCACATGGGCTGGAACCGCGTCCATTTCATGGAATCCGAGCATCCCATGTGGGCCGGCATTAAAGACGGCAGCCACTTCTATTTCGTGCACTCCTACATCGTCGAGCCTGCCGGCCCCGATATCATCGCCGCGGCCACGGTGCACGGCATCCAGTTCACCTCGGCAGTGGCCAGCGAGAACCTGTTCGCCGTGCAATTCCACCCCGAGAAGAGTTCGGACCGTGGGCTTCAGGTACTGGCCAACTTCGTTGCCTGGGACCCGGCGTGACAAGGAACCCGACAAGGTTTGGGTCCAAGCTCGGGGCGTCTGCTGGGCCGTCACACCCCTTCCTTCACGCCTTACTCCTCACTCATTGAGGGTGGTATCTTGCTTTTGATCCCGGCCATCGATCTAAAGGACGGCGCCTGCGTCCGGCTGCGCCAGGGGGATATGGCCGAATCCACGGTCTATTCCGAGGATCCCGCCGCCACCGCTCGCCGCTGGCTGGATGCCGGTGCCCGGCGATTGCACATCGTCGACCTAAACGGCGCCCTCAAGGGCCGCCCGGTGAACGATGCCGCCATCCGCGCCATCACCGAAGAGGCTGGCGACGTGCCGGTGCAGCTCGGTGGCGGTATCCGCGATCTGGCTACCATCGAGGCCCACCTGGACGCCGGCGTCCAATTCGTCATCCTAGGCACCGGCGCGGTGAACGCCCCGGACTTCGCACGCCAAGCCGCCAGGGAGTTCCCCGGCCACATCATGGTTGGGCTGGACGCCCGTGATGGCAAGGTGGCGGTAGAGGGCTGGTCCCAGGTCACCGATCACGACGTTACCGAGCTGGCGGCCCGGTTCGAGGACCTGGGGGTGGAGGCTATTGTCTACACCGACATCGGCCGTGACGGCATGCTAACCGGCCCCAACGTGGCGGCCACCCGGGCGCTGGCCCGGGCCCTGGGCATTCCGGTGATCGCTTCCGGCGGCATTCACAGCCTCGACGACATCCGGGCCCTCAAGACCATCGAGGCCGACGGCGTCACCGGCGCCATCACCGGCCGCGCCATCTACGAGGGCACCCTGGACTTCGCCGAGGCCAACCAAGTGGCGACCGACGATGCTGGCTAAACGGGTCATTCCCTGTCTGGACGTGGACGCCGGGCGCGTGGTCAAGGGCGTGCGCTTTACCGAGATTCGCGATGCCGGTGACCCGGTGGAGGTCGCCCGGCGCTACGACGAAGCCGGCGCCGACGAGGTGGTGTTCCTGGACATCACCGCCAGCCATGAGGGTCGCGACACTATTGTCGAGGTGGTGGAGCAGGTGGCGGCCCAGACCTTCATCCCCCTCACAGTGGGCGGCGGCGTGCGCACCGGCGACGACGTGCGCCGGCTGCTGCGGGCCGGGGCGGACAAGGTGGCCATCAACACCGCGGCGGTGAAGGATCCGGAGGTCGTCAGCGAGGCCGCCCGACGCTTCGGCTCTCAGTGCATCGTGGTGGCCATCGACGCCAAGTCGGTGGGGGATCACGAATGGCACGTGTTCACCCATGGAGGCCGCACCGATACCGGCATCGACGCCCTGCAATGGGCGCGCGAGGTGACCGAGCGCGGCGCCGGCGAGATACTGCTCACCAGCATGGACCGCGACGGCACCAAGGACGGCTTTGACTTGGCCCTGACCCAGGCAGTGAGCGATGCGGTCCCGGTTCCCGTGATTGCCTCGGGCGGGGTGGGCAACCTTATCCACCTCGTGGAAGGCATTCGCGACGGCGGCGCCGACGCGGTGCTCGCCGCCTCCATCTTCCACTTCGGCGAATTCACCATCGCCGAGGCCAAGCAGGCCCTGTTCGAGGCTGACATCGAGGTACGCCAATGAGCTCTGACAATTCCGGCGAAATCTGGCTGGAACAGGTAAAATGGGATCATGACGGGTTAGTGGTGGCCATCGTCCAGGAGGCTGATACCGGCGAGGTACTGATGCAGGCGTATATGAACCGCGATGCCCTGGCTGCAACGGCCCGCGAAGGCTACGCGACCTTCTGGTCTCGCTCGCGGTCCAAGCTGTGGCGCAAGGGCGAGTCTTCTGGCCACCTGCAGGACGTGGCCGAAATTCGGCTGGATTGCGACAATGACGCTGTCCTGCTGCGCGTGCGCCAAACTGGCCCCGCTTGCCACACCGATCGGCGCAATTGCTTCTTCCAGCGCTTGGAGGGCGACGCCTGGGTCGAGGTGGCGCCGGCGCCCGACTGCCACGAGATGCAGGGATGAGCGGCGACGTTCTGAACCAGGTGGCGCAGGTGCTGGAGGCGCGCAAGGGCGCCCCGGCCGACAGCTCCTACGTTGCCTCGCTGTACGCCGAGGGGCGCAACAAGATCCTGCAGAAGGTTGGCGAGGAGGCCACGGAGGTGCTGTTGGCCGCCAAGGACGGTGGCCGCGATGCGGTAGTTTCGGAAACTGCGGACCTGTGGTTCCACAGCCTGATCATGCTGGCCGAGCAAGGCCTCGGCCCCGACGACGTGCTGGCCGAGCTGGAGCGCCGGATGGGTACCTCCGGCCATGCCGAAAAGGCCGCGCGTAACCCCGACTGATCTGTACCACGACCCGAAGGAAGTAGGCCATGTTTGGTGGATTCGGCGTTCCCGAGCTGTTGATCGTGCTTTTGATCGTGCTGGTGTTCTTCGGTGCCGGCAAGTTGCCGGAGATCGGCAGTGCCCTTGGCAAGGGCATCCGCGGCTTCAAGAAGTCCGTGGACGAGGGTGGGCCCGAAGAGGAGGGCGAGAGCCAGGCCAAGCCCGATACCCTGGAGCACAGCCAGGGCGAGACCATCGAGGGCAGCACCGTCGAGCAAAAGGACCAGGAAAAAAAGTAACCGGCCCCATCTCTCTTCGCGCCGCGTCCTGGTGACGCGGCTCCGTTCCCGTCCGGAGCCTCCGCTTCCATGTTCGATATCGGCTTCATCGAGATGCTGGTGGTCGGCCTCATCCTCCTGCTGGTGGTGGGGCCCGAGCGCCTTCCCGAGGTGGCCCGGACCGTGGGCGGTTGGGTCCACCAGGCCAAGCAGTACCTGGACTCCATGAAATCGGAGCTGGATCAGGACCTGAACTTTAGCGAGCTGGACCGCCAGACCCGGCAGGCCACCGAGACCAACCGTTCGTTGGATAGCTCCGGCGGGGATTCGGGCAAAAAATCGGGGGCAAATCGGCGCGAGACCGAGGTCGAAGCGGATACCTCCAACGAGGCCGCCGAAATCCCGGCCGGTACCGGCGAGGAACAGGCTGAAACCGACAGCGATGAGCCGCCGGAGGCGTTAGAAGCCGAACAGGGTGGCGGTACCTTCCCCGATGTGGAGGAGCAGGCTGCCTCCGACATGGAGCGGGAGTTGGAAGAGGACGACGAGCAGCGGGACGACGACCACCGTGGCTGAATCCGGCGAGCAGCAATCCGAAACCCTGCTCGGCCACCTCATGGAGCTCAAGAGCCGACTCACCCGGGCCATGGGGGCGGTCCTGGTGGGAGCGGCGATAGCCTACCCGTTCAAGGAGCGCGTCTTCGCCTTCCTGATCGAGCCCATGACCCGGGTGCTTCCGGAAAAATCCTCGTTCATCTTCACCAATCCGGCCGAGGCGTTCTTCACCTACCTCAAGATCACCCTGCTGGCCGGTTTCCTGCTGGCCGTGCCGGTGGTGCTTTACCAGTTCTGGGCGTTCGTGGCCCCGGGACTGTACCGGTCCGAGCGTCGGGTGTTCTTTCCGGTGTTGCTGCTGTCGGTGTTTTTGTTCTTCCTCGGTGCCGCCTTCAGCTTCTTCCTGGTCTTCCCTCTGGCCTTCAAGTTCCTGGTGGGCTTCGCCACCGACGACATCATGGCCATGCCCACCATGAAGGAGTATCTGGGCTTTTCCATCACCCTTCTTCTGGCATTCGGCGCCTCCTTTCAGGTCCCCATTGTCTGCATGGCCCTGGTCCGGCTGGGCGCGGTGACGGTCCAGGGCCTGCGCGCCAAGCGCCGCTACGTGTTCGCCGGCGGCTTCATCCTGGCCGCTCTGATCACCCCCCCGGATGTGATCTCCCAGATACTGCTGGGCTTCCCCATTTGGCTCCTGTTCGAGCTTGGCATTATCCTGTCCACCCGCATCAAGACCCGCTCCGCCGAGGACGAAGAGGCCGTAGAGGGCGAGTCGTAAAAGGGGGAACAAGTGGGGTAAGTAGTAAGTAGTTAAGGCATAAATCGGGTAGGCGGGTAGATCGCCGCTTCGGGGCAGGGACCGATGCCTGCGCTGTTAACTTAATTACTTAATACTTAACTACTTAAAACTCTGAGGTGCTCCCGCCATGGCAGTGGATCGCGACGAGCTGGTGGCCTACTGCAACGACTACCTGGCCGTTGATGCCGTCGGGGATTTCACCGTGAACGGCCTCCAGGTAGCGGGGTGCACCCCAGTTTCCACGATCGTCTCCGGCGTGACCGCCTGCCAGGCCCTGCTCGACGAGGCGGTCGCCGGGGGCGCGGATCTGGTGCTGGTCCATCACGGTTATTTCTGGAAAGGCGAGGATCCCGCGCTGGTGGGCATGAAGGGGCGCCGCGTCCGGACCCTGATGCAGGCAGGCATGTCGCTGTTGGCCTACCACTTGCCCCTGGACCGCCACCCCGAAGTGGGTAACAACGCCGGGCTCGCCCGGGTGCTGGGGGTGGAGCCGGCCGAGCCATTCGGCGAGCTCGAGGGGGCTGCCGTCGGCCTGGGAGGCCACCTTGCCGCCGCCACCGAGCCCCGGTCCTTCGTGGCCGGGGTAGACGAGTCCCTGGGGACCCGGTCCTTGCATGTGGCGGGTCCGCAGACAACGGTTCGCCGCATCGCTCTGTGCAGCGGCGGGGCTCCGGACTTGGTTGCGGACGCTGCCCAAGCCGGCTACGACCTTTACCTGACCGGGGAGTCCAACGAGCGTGCTACCCATATGGCGCGGGAGATGGGCATCCACTTCGTAGCCGCAGGTCACCACGCCACCGAACGCCTGGGTGTCGCTGCGCTGGGCAGCCACCTGGCCGAGCGCTACGGGCTATGGCATCGTTTTGTTGATATCCCCAACCCTGCCTAAAGCGCGGTCTTCGGAGAATAATCAATTTCTTTTATGCAGGCCCAGAATCGGCTGGCCTTGACCCGTCCCCTTGCATCGCCGAACCTATGGCGGCTGATTGGCCGCTTCCGGATGCATTCTGCCCCGACTTGATCGGTGACGCCCATTTCACGCCGGGTGCGCTGTTGCCAAAAGAGCAGCGATTTCCGTGGATGTCGGCTTTAATCCCGGAGCGCGTAAGGCGAATCCGGCGCCGCCCTTGCGGATTCCCCTGGTAGGGCAGCGCAGTTCCCGCAAAGCCTTGGTGCGTTCCCGGAGTAGATGCCTTTCCCGTCCCAGGAGGAGCTATGAGTACGGACAGTGTAAACCCCAACCGGCGGCGGATCTTGAATTGGACCGCCGGCGTGGTGGGTGCGGTAGGCGTCGGCTACGCCGCTGTCCCCTTCATCCGGAGCATGTCCCCGAGTGCTGCGGTGCAGGCCAAGGCCACCAAGACCGTCGATCTGACCAAGATCGAGCCCGGACAGCGCATCACCGTCAGCTGGCAGGGCAAGCCGGTGTGGATCGTCCGGCGAACGCCCGAGATGCTGGAGACCCTGGAGGATCCAGCGGTCGTGGATCAGCTCAAGGATCCCGACTCCAGCGCCTCGGAGCAGCCCGACTTCGCGGCAAACCCCCACCGCTCCCGCGAGCCCGAGTGGCTGGTCATGGTCGCCATCTGTACCCACCTGGGCTGCATCCCCAGCTACAATCCCGAGCCGGGCGGGGATTTCTGGTCTGCCAAGTGGGAGGGCGGCTTCTTCTGTCCGTGCCACGGCTCCGGCTACGATTTCTCCGGCCGGGTGATGGCGGGAAGCCCCGCCCCGCGCAATATGGCGGTACCCTTCTACGAATTCCTTTCCGATAGCGAACTCCGCATCGGTAAGCCGGCTTAAAAGGGAGCTACCGTGAACCGATTCATCGACTGGGTGGACGCTCGCTATCCCTTAATGCGGAACCTGCGCGAGCACCTCACCGAGTACTACGCGCCCAAGAACTTCAACTTATTCTATTTTTTCGGGTCCTTCGCGCTGTTGGTGCTGGTGGTGCAGATCGTGTCCGGCATCTGGCTGACCATGCACTACAAGCCGGATGCCGGCATGGCCTTCGACTCCATCGAGCACATCATGCGCGATGTGAACTACGGCTGGCTAATCCGGTACATGCACACCACCGGGGCCTCGCTGTTCTTCATCGTGATCTATCTGCACATGTTCCGCGCCCTCATTTACGGCTCCTTCAAGGGGCCCCGCGAGCTGGTGTGGCTGGTGGGCATGGTGATCTACCTGGCGCTCATGGCCGAGGCCTTCATGGGCTACGTGCTGCCCTGGGGGCAGATGTCCTACTGGGGCGCCCAGGTGATCGTTAACCTGTTCACCGCCGTTCCCTACGTGGGGCCGGATCTGGCCGAATGGATCCGTGGCGGTTTCTCCATTTCCGACCCGACCCTGAACCGCTTCTTCGCCTTCCACGTGGTGGCCTTGCCCATCGTGCTGATCCTGCTGGTGGCCGTGCACCTGATCGCCCTGCACGAGGTGGGATCCAACAATCCCGACGGCGTGGATATCAAGAAGAACAAGGATGGCAACGGGATTCCCAAGGACGGCATCCCCTTCCATCCGTACTACACTGTCAAGGACATCTTCGGAGCAGTGGTCTTCCTGGCGGTGGCCACGGTGATCATCTTCTACATGCCCACATTGGGCGGTTACTTTCTGGAGCATGACAACTTCACACCAGCGGATCCTCTAAACACCCCCGACCACATCAAACCGGTATGGTACTTCGGCACCTTCTACGCCATCCTGCGCGCGGTGCCCAACCAGGATATGGGTGTTCTCCTGATGGTCCTCGCCATCGCGCTGCTGTTCTTGCTGCCCTGGCTGGACCGTTCCAAGGTCAAGTCTGCGCGCTATCGCCCGATCTACAAGCAGATGGTGATCCTTTTCGCTATCAGCTTCGTGGTCCTGATGTGGTTAGGCGGGAAGCCGGCCACGGCGACCTACACCATGTTCGCGCAGATCTTCACGGGGATCTATTTCGCCTTCTTCATCGCGCTGCCGTTCGTATCGAAATGGGAAAAGCCGAAGCCGGTCCCGGAACGGGTGACCAAATAGGGGTGACGCACTCATGAGGAATTGGATCGCAATAATCGTTATGAGCCTTGTTGCCCTACCGGGGGTCGCCCTGGGTGCCGGCGGCGAGGCGGCGATGCATATGGAACCGAAGCTTGACAAGGAATCCCTGAGCAAAGGGGCCAAGACCTTTGCCCAGAACTGCATGGGCTGCCATTCGGCAAAGTATTTCCGCTACAGCAATTTGCAGGAGGACCTCGGCATGACCAAGAGCGGTGTCGAGGACGAGCTCATGCAGGGCACCGTCAATATCAACGACAAAATGAAATCGGCCATGACCGGGGAGCAGGCCGAGGCCTGGTTCGGCGCGCCCGCTCCGGACCTGTCCCTGGTTACCCGGGTGCGGGGCGCGGACTGGGTGTACTCCTACCTGCTGGCCTTCTACCGGGCGGATACCGCCACCGGCTGGGACAACCACGTGTTTGCCCAGGTAAGCATGCCCAATGTGCTTTATCACCTCACCGACGACGCGCCGGGTTATTACGACGAGCTTTCCCAGGCCCACGTCGGCGAGGACGGCCACGTGGAATACCCGGAGGTCCCCGAGCAGCTGGATACCAAGGTCCAGAACCTGGTTTCCTTCTTGAAGTACGCCGCGGATCCCTCGATCCTGGCCCGCCAGAGCATGGGCCCCTGGGTTCTGCTTTTCCTGGTTGTCCTGGGTGTCCTAACCTATCTGGTCAAGAAGGAATACTGGCGGGATATCCACTGAACCCGGTGCCCGCCATGTAAAAAGGCCCCGGTCCCTGGCCCGGGGCCTTTTTTTTGGTTCTTCGCGGAACTCCGGGAATCGGCTTCTTGGTTTGA
>NZ_JAZKRM010000055.1:0-13594 GCF_036628635.1 Thiohalorhabdus sp.
TTCTCCATCGATACCGAGTCCGGCTTCGAGGACGCGGTGTTCATCACCGCCGCCTACGGGCTGGGTGAGAACGTGGTCCAGGGCGCGGTGAACCCGGACGAATACTATGTGTTCAAACCCCTGCTTGCCCAGGGCAAGCCCGCCTTGATCCGGCGCAAGTTGGGCGACAAGGCTTTGCGCATGGTCTACGACGAGGCCGGAGAGGCCCTTAACGAGCGGGTAGCCGAGCACGAGCGCAACCGCTTCGTGCTTACCGACGACGAGGCCCTGATCCTGGCGCGCTGGGCGGTGGCGGTGGAGGACCACTATTCACAGGTGCACGGCAAGCCCATGCCCATGGACATGGAATGGGCGCGGGATCAGGAGACCGGCGAGCTGTACATGCTGCAGGCCCGCCCCGAGACCGTGCACGCCGGGGAGGAGTCGGACCTGCTGCGCAGCTATCGCCTTACGGAGGACGGCGAGGTCCGTGTGACCGGCCGCAGCGTTGGCAGCGCCATCGCCCGAGGGCCGGTGCGCATCATCAATAGTCCCAGGGAGCTCCAAGACTTCAACGAGGGCGACTTGCTGGTGACGGACATGACCGACCCCGACTGGGAACCCATCATGAAGCTGGCCTCGGGGATCGTTACCAACCGCGGGGGGCGCACCTGCCACGCGGCCATCGTTTCCCGCGAGCTGGGCATTCCGGCGGTGGTGGGTACCGGCGACGCTACCCGGGTCCTGGAGCCGGACCAGCCGGTGACCCTGTCCTGTGCCGAAGGCGACACCGGCTACGTCTATGACGGTTACCTCGATTACGAGGTAGACGACCTGGAGCTGGACGAGGCGTCTCTGCCGGAGCAGGTGGAGCTGATGATGAACGTGGCCAATCCGGAGCGGGCGTTCACTTTCGCCCAGCTACCGAATCGAGGGGTGGGCCTGGCGCGTATGGAGTTCGTGATCAACAACGAGATCGCGGTCCACCCCATGGCGCTGTTGAACCCCAACCGCACGGACAACCAGACCCGAGCGGAGATCCGGCGGCGCACCGAGGCCTTCGCCGACAACCGCGAGTTCTTCGTGCGCACCCTGTCCGAGGGGCTGGCCACCATTGCCGCCAGTTTCTGGCCCAAGGACGTCATCGTGCGCATGTCGGACTTCAAGTCCAACGAGTACGCCAACCTCATCGGGGGTAGCTACTTCGAGCCGGAGGAAGAGAACCCCATGATGGGGTTCCGGGGGGCGTCGCGCTACTACTCGGACGCCTACCGCGACGGCTTCGCCATGGAATGCCAGGCCATAAGCCGCGCCCGGGATGAGTTGGGGCTCACCAACATCAAGGTGATGGTCCCCTTCTGCCGCACCGTGGACGAGGGCGACAAGGTCCGCGCCGAGATGGCGGCCAACGGGCTCAAGCAGGGGGAGGACGGCCTTGAGCTCTACATCATGTGCGAGCTGCCGGCCAACGTGATCCTGGCCGAGGAGTTCGCCGAGGTGTTCGACGGTTTCTCCATCGGCTCCAACGACCTGACCCAGCTGACCCTGGGTGTGGACCGCGACTCCGCGCTGGTGGCGCCGCTTTTCAACGAGCGCGACGAGGCGGTGAAGCGGTTCATCGCCGATGTCATCCAGCGGGTGCGGGCGAAGGGCCGCAAGATTGGGATCTGCGGCCAGGCCCCCAGCGACTACCCGGAGTTCGCCCAGTTCCTGGTGGAGCAGGGGATCGACTCCATATCGGTAAACCCGGACGCCATGGCCGTAACCGCGGCTCAGTTACGCCGATCTTACCAATGACGCTGGGGCGTGCAGCGCCGACGGTCCGCTGCATCAGGGAGTACACCTGGTGATCGCCAGGGCCGGGAGCACAGCTTCGAGTGTGAACTGTCCAATCGCTTATAGCCGTTGATTCTCATTTCGGGCAGTGTTGGTATGGATTTATACCGACGGGGATAAAATAGTTCCGGCCCGGAATTCGGTGCCGACCCATCCAAGGAGACAGCAGCCATGGCGACCAATCGCTTCAATACCAAGCTTCAGTTTGCCCTCGGTGCCACCGTCGCCGGCGGCCTGGCCCTCGCGCCTGCCAGTAGCCTGGCGGCCACCAGCCCGTTCCAGGTGGCCGAGCTGGAATCCGGCTACATGGTGGCCGACAGCCACAAGGGCGAGGAGGGCCAATGCGCTGGCATGGGCACCGGCGAGGAAAAGGGCCAGGAAGGCAATTGCGCCGGAATGGACAAAGACGATGCCAAGGATGAAGCCGAAGGCAACTGCGCCGCCAAGGACAAGGCCGAAGACAAGGCCAAGGACAAGGGTGGCGAGGGCAAGTGCGGTGAGGGCAAATGCGCCGGTGCCTGATAGGAGGCAGCTATGACCGAAGGGGTTGAAGGAGCCGGGCTGGGGCTGCGTCGGGCCTTCCTGCAGGACCTGTTGGCCGGACCGGAGAGCCCGCCTGACTTCCTCGAGGTGGTCCCGGAGAATTGGATCGGAGTCGGCGGCCGCATGGGGCGCGACTTCCGGCGGGTGATTGAGCCCTATCCCCTGGCGGCCCACGGTCTGTCGCTCAACATAGGCGGGCCGCGACCCCTGGATCGGGATCATCTGGCCGATCTGCGGGTCTTCCTCGATACCCTCGACATCGCTGTCTACAGTGACCACTTGTCCTACACCGCCGATGAGGGGCAGCTCTACGATCTGCTGCCCATCCCGTTCACGGCGGAGGCGGCGGCCTATGTGGCCGGCCGCGTGGGGGTGGTTCAGGAGGCCCTGGGCCGGAGGGTGGTGCTGGAGAACGCCAGCTATTACGCCGCCCCGGGCGCTGCCCTGGACGAGGCCGAGTTCATCAACCGGGTGCTCACCGAAGGCGATTGCCTGCTGTTGCTCGACGTCAACAATGTCTACGTCAACAGCGTCAACCACGGCTACGATCCCCACGCCTTCCTCGACGCCCTGCCGCCGGAGCGGGTGGCTTATTTCCACATCGCCGGCCACCGGCGGGAAGAGCCGGACTTGATCATCGATACCCACGGTGCCCCGGTGATCGATCCGGTCTGGGAGCTGCTCGATCACGCCTACCGGCGGTTCGGATCCTTGCCCACCGTCCTCGAGCGGGATACCGAGATTCCCCCTCTGCCCGAGGTCCTTGCCGAGGTGGCGGCCATCCGGCGTCACCAAGCGGCGGTCGAGGAGCGGCCCATGGAGGGAGCATGACCCGAGAGCAAGAGCCCGCGCCGCCCGCCTCCCTGCGGGCCCAGCAGGAGGCGCTGACCGGTTTTCTGCGCGAGCCGGCCATCGCCGGCCGTCCGCAAGGCGTTGATGAACGCGGTGGCCGGGTCTACCGGCGGCTGGTCTACAACAACCTGCAAGGGTTTTTGGCCAGCAACTTTCCCGTCATGCGCCGGATCCTGGAAGGCGAGCGCTGGGAGGCCCTGGTCGCGAACTTCCTCGCCGAGCACCGGGCCCAGACCCCCTATTTCCTGGAGATCGGGCGGGAACTTCTGACCTATCTGGGCGAGGTGCGCGAGCCGCGCTCCGGCGATCCGGCCTTCCTTCTGGAGCTGGCCCACTACGAGTGGGTGGAGCTGGCGCTGTCGGTGGATGAGGCCGAGCTGCCTAGCGAAGGGGTCGATCCCGAGGGTGATCTGGTGGCCGGCCGGCCGGTGGTTTCACCGCTGGCTTGGCCGCTGCAGTACGCCTTTCCCGTCCACCAGATCGGACCCGGGTTCGAGCCGGAAACGGCCCCGGAGCAGCCCACTTTCCTGGTGATCTACCGCGACCGCTTGGATGCCATCGGCTTCCTGGCGATCAATGCGGTCACCGCTCGTCTGCTGCAGTTGCTCCAGGAGGGAGGCGGCGAATCCGGCGAGGCCCTGCTGCGCCGGATCGCCGCGGAGATCGGCCACCCCGAACCGTCTCAGGTGGTGGCGGCCGGCGCCGATATCCTGGCGGATCTGCGGGGCCGGGATATCGTGGTCGGGACGGCTGCGTAGGCCCTCTTCAGCCCAGTACCCGGTCCAGCCAGGCGAACAGGTCCACCATCTCGGTCTCGGAAATCCCGTGATCCATGGGGTAGGCGTGCCATTCGGGGGGCTGGGTGCCCAAAGCCGACAACCGGTCGCGGGCCGCCTCGCCCAGGGTGGGGGGGATCAGCGAATCGTATTGGCCGTGGCCCAGGAACAGCGGCGTGTGCCGCTGGGCCTCGGTCACCGGTGGATCGGCCGGCAAGTAGGCGGACAGGGCGGCGATCCCGGCAAGGGGTCGGGGGTAGGCCAACCCCGCCCACAAGGCCAGAACCCCGCCTTGAGAGAAACCTCCTAGGACCGTGCGGCTGGGTTCGATGCCCTCAGCCTCCAGACCTTCCAGAAGGGCGATCATCCGGCCCGCCGAGCGATTGATGCCCTCTAGGTCGGCATCGGCGGTCAGCTCCGGACTGGAGATGTCGTACCAGGCGCGCATGCGCATGCCGCCATTGATCGTTACCGGCTGGCGGGGTGCGTGCGGAAGCAGGACGCGGGTCTCCGGCGGTAGGGCTGCGGTCTCCCGGAACAGGGGCTCGAAGTCGTGGCCGTCGGCGCCCAGCCCATGCAGCCACACGATCGCCCCCTGGGCGGGCCCGCTAGGGGCCAGGTCCCGGCATTCCAGCGGCGTGCCTCGGTCATTTCCTGCCATGATAGGCTCCCTCTAACCCGACAGGGCCGTCACCCCCTCGCTCAACAATTTCGGAGGTCCCATGCCCGCGAATCCGCGCACCCGTCGCTTTTGGTTGGCGGCACTTTTAGTGGCCATGGTGGCGGCGCTGCCCGCAACCTGCGCCGGCGCCGACAAAGAGGTCTCGTGGGAAGGCGTCCCCTACGCCAAGTCCGAGATCCCCATGGAGCTCAAAAAGGCCGCCGAGGACGTCTATTTCGTCATCGGCCGCAACGGCGTCCCCGATGCCGACAACGAAGGCTTCATGTCCAACGCCGGCTTCGTGGTTACCGACGACGGCGTGGTGGTCTATGACGCCCTGGGCACTCCGTCACTGGGCTGGAAGCTGCTGAGCAAGATCCGCTCGGTTACCGATAAGCCGGTGACCCACGTGGTGGCGGGCCACTACCACGCCGACCACATCTATGGCCTCCAGGTGTTCAAGGACCACACCGAGGCAACCATCTGGGCCCAGAAGCGCTACGCCCAGTACTTCGAGGGCCCGGGGGCCGAGCGGCGCTTGAAGCAACGGCGTCAGGCCCTGTTCCCCTGGGTGGACGACAGCACCCGGGTGGTGCGCCCGGACGACACCTACGCCGACCGCAAGACCTTCGACATGGGCGACAAGCGAATCGAGCTGGTGCATGTGGGCCCGGCCCACGCCCCGGACGATACCATGATGATCGTCCATGGCCCGGACGTGTTGTTCTCGGGCGATATCCTGTTCGATGGCCGCATTCCGTTCGTCGGCGACAAAGTGGATACCCAGAACTGGCTGGATGGCGTCGAACGTGCCGCGGCAATGGATCCGCCGCCGTCCATGATCATCCCCGGCCACGGCCCCGCCGAGGCGGATGCCTCCCGGGCGATCGCGTTCATGCGTGGCTACATCACCAAGCTGCGCGAGACCATGGGCGAGGCCGTCGAGAAGCTACAGCCCTTCGAGCAGGCCTACAAAGACGTCGATTGGTCCGAGTACAAGGGACTGCCCGCCTACGAGGCCACCCATCGGCGCAATGCTTACAATGTCTATCTGGAGCTGCAGGAGCAGTGAGGCGTGAGCGGGAGGAGTAAGGAGTAAAATCCACGGCAAAGGCTTTATCCGCAGATGACGCCGATGCATGCAGATGAAAGCATAACCTCGAACGGCCTCGTGGTAACGGCGCAAGCCGCGACCCCGTCGGCCAAATAAGGCGAAAGTCGGGGCTTACGCCCCTACCTAAAGGGCCGACCAGCCCAGCTTCCATCTGCGTTCATCGGCGCAATCTGCGGATAGGCCGTCTCGCCGTTCCGCCTCAAACCTCACCCCTCACGGCAATGCCGGCCTCTGGCCCGTGGCCAAATACTGGCGGTAGTGGTCGAGGATCCGGCCGTGATCGAAGGCGGTGGGCGGCAGGTCGGTGAGGGGGAGCCAGGCCAGGTCCTGGGCGTCGCTGGCGGCCTGGGCGGTGCCGGAAGGACGGGCGGCGTAGACGGTGGAAACGGTATGCCCCCGGGGGTCGCGGTCCGGGGCCGAGTAGGTGGCGAACTGGTACAGCTCCGACAGGGCGAGACCGGTCTCCTCTACCGCCTCCCGGCGCACGGCGGTGGTCAGGTCCTCCCCCGCGTCGACGAAGCCACCGGGCAGGGCCCAGCCATGGGGTGGGTTCTTGCGCTCGATGAGCAGGACCCGGTCGTCCCTGTCATGGATGATTACGTCCACGGTGCAGCGCGGTCCTTCCATGGGTGGTCTCCCTACCCGGAAAAATTTTCCTCGGGGGCTGTGTTTGCGGCCTTTCCGGACATCAAGTAGGTCGCGAACTCCAGGGCTGCGGGACATGGTACACTTTGTGCTAAGAGTGGCCCGCGCAGTTTGGCCGCGTCGGCCATTAGCCACGATGGCCTTCTTTCGCCCGATCGGATCCGTTGCGAGTGAGTGTCATGGAAATCGATCCGACCAAGAACCTTAGCCAGCTGGCCGGGGCCAATCAGTCCCAGAAGCAAGGCATCACCGACGGCTCGGCTTTCCGCGCCGCCCTGGAAAAGGCCCAGGGGGGTGCAGAAACCGCTGCGCTGGGCGCCTCCGAAGGAGTGAGCTCGGCTCGCGGCACATCGGAGCTGGTCGGCATGCTCCGCCATCAGGCGGTACAAGAGGAGGGCCGGGTGCAACAGGCGCTGGACCTGGTCACCAGCCTGTCGGCCGACTTCGCCCAGGGCCGGACGCCCCAGGCGGCCGAGCTGCAATCGGCCGACGCCACACTGGCGCGGCTGGAGCAGCAGGCCGGCTCCGAGGAACGGGAATCCCTTCGGGATGCCCGCACCGCCGTCAACTTCTACCTGGGCCGGGCGGAGCGGGAAAGCAGCTGAATTCTGGTCGGTCTAGTCCGGTCCGCCTTCCTCTGGGTGTCGCTTCTGCCGAACCTCTTGGCGGTGTCGCCGGAAGATGTACTCGCTTAGGACTTTCTCTTCGCTTTCCGTGACATTGGCCAGGGCCAGGGTCACCCAATAGCGGTCTTCCCCTTGCTCGCCCGCGGCCCGTTCCGCCTCGGTAACGTGGGCGGGGGCGCCGAAATGCACCCGGGGCGAGCCGGGCAATCGGCAATCCACCCAGTACCACTCCCCCCTTTCGGGATGCACCTCCCCATTCAGTGGCAGTCCTGCTCGGAAGGCCTCGAGACTGACCCTTACGGGCAGGGGTTCCGGGCCCTCCCTTTCCTGGCGGGCCAGCTGATCCTCGAGTAGATGCCGGATGTGATCGAGCTTGGTATCGACCAGCCGCAGGGCTTCGAAAACCGCCCCCTGCGGCCGTTGGTCAGGCGGATAGCTGCGGGCGAGCTCCTCCACCGTGGCGTCCCGGCTCCCCAGGGCAGCGCGTAGCCCGCTGGTCGCGGCCGCCAAGTTTCCTTGTTGGGCTGCCGATACCTGGTTTTCGTCGAGCCGGGTGAGCTGGAGGGGGAGGTGGTCCTGTACCTCCAGTCCGGTGTCATCCCTTTGGCGGTCCTCGTGCTCGGGCATGCCAAACTCCAGGTGGATGAAGGATCAGCCTACCAGGCCCGGATGGGGTAAAGACATTGAGGGCCACTTCCCTGTCACGGATGACAGCGTCCGGGGCTTCCGGATACCGCTTTGACACCTACCCCCAATGTTGTCACGATTTTGACGCGATGTCGCTGGAAAGGCGACAGTTCCCTGACCCTCAAATGCGGGAACATGGAGGTGGGATGGCGGAACGTACCGAAGCGTGGCAGGACGAAACCCCACCCCCGGATGAAGCGCCCCGTGAACAGGCCGGGCTACCGTTCCAAGGCCCCACCCCCAGAGTGATCATTGGCCCCGGCTTGGAGGAGCATAACCCCGAGCTGGTCCCGGTAGCGGCCGCCTCGGGCCTGGATAGCGAGATCGCCGGGGCTGCCCCGGCCCCGGGGCCAGCAGTGGTCCTGGCGGACCTATCCGCCGGTACCGCCGGCTGGGACTTTCTGGCGTGCTGTCGCAGCAGCCACATCCCGGTGGCCGTATTTACCGTCCCGGCCGAGCCGAGCGATGTCCGCGAGGCCTACCGCCGGGGGGTCGCGGAAGTCCTGTTCCTCGAAGAGGCAGGCCTCGATATCCAGCTGTCCTCGCTCCTTACCCGCCTCTACGACGGGCCCGACAAGAAAAGTCTCCATCCCGAGCGAAGCCGTTTCCACAGCCTGGTAGGCCTGTCCCAATCCATGGCTGAGCTGTATTCCCTTTTGGAAGTGGTCGGCCCTTCCGATGCCACGGTCCTCGTGCGCGGGGAAAGCGGCACGGGCAAAGAGCTTGTAGCGCGCGCCATCCATGCCGAATCCGGTCGCAGCGAGCACCCCTTCGTCGCTATCAATTGCGGCGCCATTCCTCCAGATCTTCTCGAGGCTGAGCTGTTCGGCCACGCCAAAGGGGCCTTCACGGGGGCGGTGAGCGCTCGCCAGGGGCGCTTCGCCCACGCGGACAGTGGCACCCTTTTCTTGGACGAGATCGGTGAGATGAGTCCCGATCTGCAGATCAAGCTGCTTCGCGTCCTGGAGGAGCGCACCTATGAGCCGGTGGGGAGCTCGCGCTCGGTTCCGTTCAATGCCCGGGTGCTGGCCGCCACCAATAAGGATCTCGACGAGGCGGTGGCCTCAGGGCGCTTCCGCGAAGACCTCTACCACCGGCTCAATGTGCTGACGGTTGATCTGCCTCCCCTGCGCCAGCGTGGCTCCGAGGATGTCATGTTCCTGTTTGACCATTTTCTCGACGAGCTCAACCGCAAGCACAGCACCGGAGTGGCGGGCGCCGACCCCGTGGCCCGGCGGTTCCTGGAGGCCTATGATTGGCCCGGGAATGTCCGCGAGCTGCGCAATCTCACCGAGCGCTTGGCCGTCCTCAAGCGGGAAGGGCTGGTGGAGCCCGCGGATCTACCGGAAAAGATCCGAGGGGCGCCCCGCGACACCAACGAGGGCCAGCCCGCCGAAGTCGGGGCCGAAAGCGGTGAGCGGGATATATTGCTGGGTCAGAGCCGGGACCTGCGGGCCGAAGTGGAAGCCTTCGAGAACCGCTTGATTCTCGAGGCTCTTGAATCCACGGCCGGCAACCGCAACCAGGCGGCGCAGCTTCTGGGGGTCAAGCGGACAACGCTGGTGGAGAAGCTTAAGAAACGGAATCTGGGGTAGATGGCACGGAATACCCGCGCGCATCGGAAATGGGGGTGGCCACCCTGGTGGCGGGCTGCTGCGGCGGCCTCGGCGGTACTGGCCACTGGAGCGGCGCAAGCTGCCGATGTCCCCGTCCGCTGTGCCGATCATGACACCCATTTCCGGGTTGTTCTCGACCTTCCCGAGCAGCGCCCTCTGGCTGCCCATCGGGCCGGCGGTTCGGTGGTGCTCGAATGGCCCGGCGGCTGGCAGCCGGTGGCCCTAGATGGTTGCCGCAGCGACCGGCGGTTGAAGGGCTTGCGGCGGCAGCAGGACCGGTTGGTGCTCGAGCTCGACGGGGGAGAGAAAGCACGGGCGTTTACCCTGAGCGAGCCACCTCGCTGGGTCGTTGACCTGGGCCGTGTGGAGTCCAACCTGAGCCGGCGGGCGCCCCTTCCCGAACCGGTCCATCCGCCGGCCCCGTTGCCCAGCATGGTGCCGGCCGAGGTCCCCGAAATCCTGGCCCGGGCGCGGTCCAAGGCCGAGGCCGAGAATGACCAGGCTGCCCTGGATCTGCTGGAGCAAGAGGGCGAGTCGAGGGATCAGCCGGCCGCGGTGCAGTTCGAGCTAGGCCGGCTGTATGCCGATACCGGTCAGACCCTGAAGGCCGCCCAGCAGTTGTGGCAAGCGGCCAGCGAATATCCCGACCATGCAGCGGCCCCTGCCGCCTTCCGCCGCGCCGCGAACCTTTTCGACCGGCTCGACTTCCATTTTCAGGCAACCAATCCGCTAGAAAGCTATCTGCGCAATTATCCCTTGGAGCCCCAGGCCAGGGAGGTCCAGCTGGAGCTGGGTCGGCTCTATGCCCTGGCCGGTGAGGTCGGCTCGGCGCGCGAGGAACTGATCCCGTTGACCTACGCGGGGGCGGATGAGCTGGCCCAGTACGCCCACTATTGGCTGGCCTATCTGCTGGCCCGGGGCGAGGATTTCCAGGGTGCCCGTACCGAGCTGGATCGGCTTTTGAAGCAGGATCCCACCTACCTGGAGGCCCATGCCGACCTGTTGCTGGCGGCCGCCGAAACCTTTCTGGAAACCGAAGCTCCCCAAAGGGCCCGGAACCGGTTGTCGGCCTTTCTGAGCGACAACCCAACCCATCCGCGGCAACTGAGGGCCATACTGCTCCAGGGGCGAGCCTTTATGGCCCTGGAGCAATGGCGCCGAGCCGCCGCCGGTTTCCAGGAAGTTCTCGATGCCCAGCCCCAAGCCGATATCCAGGCGCGAGCCCGGGCGGGCCTGGTTCGGGCCGAGCATGCCCTGGACCGCATCGGCCTTGACGAGGCGGTCGCCCGGCTTGAAGCCGTCGCGTCGGGGTTGCCGGGGTCGCAGGCGGCCATGGAGGCTCGCCTTTTGGCGGCGCGCATGCTCGCTGATGCCGACCGCCGGGGAAAGGCCCTGGGCCAGCTCCGCGCCGTGCTCAAGCAGGGGAGTCAAGCGGACCGGCGCAACGCCCGGCCCCTGGCGGACCGGCTCCTGCCGCCGCAGATGGCTGCCGCCCTGGAAGCCGGTGAGCCCTTACGGGCTTTCCGGCTGTATAACCGGTTCGCCGGCGAGACCCCAAGCGGTACGGTGCGCGATCGGGGATTCCGAGCCCTTCTGCGGTTGGGGGCGCTGAAGGGTGCCCGGCGCTTTCTAGGGGACGCCCGCGAAGAGCAGGGCAGTACGGTCCAGATTGATCGCTGGCAATGGCTGCTTGCCCGAGCCTACCGGAAGGCGGCGGCCGAGGAAGGCGTCGCTTGGATCGATCAGGTCCTGGAGCGCCAGCCCGGCCATCCCCGGACGCAGGGGCTGCGCCTGGAGCGGGCCCGGTTGCTGTCGCGCTTGGACCGCCACGCCGATCTGCTGGACTTTCTGGATCGGCACTCCAAGCTTCCCAGGGATCAGACGGTGCCCCTGAGGGCCCGGGCCCATAAGGCCCAAGGGGATCTAGGGGAGGCCTTTTCCGTGCTCGACACCTTCGCCCGCGAAGCGCCCGAGGGAGCCTTGTCGGGGTCGGTGCTTGCCGAGGCCGGGGACCTGGGCGCCCGTCTGGGGCGGGTCTACCGGGCCCGTGCCTACTGGCTGCGAGCGCTGAAAGCCGGCGTCCCCGACTGGGAACGTCGCCAGCTGAAGGCCCTCCTGGGCGTGGATGCGGTGCAGCGGGAGGATTTCAAGGGGGCCCGAGCCCATCTGGAGGGGCTTTCCGCGGATGACGGGTTTGGCCGGGCCGGGAATCTCTACGCCTCCCTAATTCCCCTGGTCCGGGAGCGGCTGCCGTGAGCTCGGATAGAGAGCTCCTCGTCTGGCTGGTGGGCTTCCATGACGGCCTTCACGGCGATCTCGCCGATGCCGTGCGGGGAGCCGGCGGTCGCGCCCTGTTCCTGACGGGGCCTCCGGAGGGTAGCGCTTCTCCTGCGCCGCGGTGCGTTTTTCTGGATGCCGACGGTCTGGGGCCGGATACGGAGGCGGTGGTCCAGGCGCTGGTCGCCGACGGTATCCCCGCGGGTGTGGTGGCCACCGAGCCGAGCCCGGAACAGGCCCGGGCTATGGGCCGGGCTGGTGCCGAAGACTTCCGCGCCAAGCCCCTGACCGCCGAGGTGGTGCACGCCCTTGTGCGCCGGGATCCGGCGGCCGGGGAATCCGGCTTCATTACCGAAAGCCCGGCCATGCGGCAGCTCCTGAAAAAAGTCAAAAAATTGGCGGGCAGCGACGGAGCCGGATTGCTCTGCGGCGCCTCGGGTACCGGCAAGGAAAGGCTGGCGGCCTTTATACACGAGCATTCGCCCCGCCGGGACGGGCCTCTGGTGGCTGTGAACTGTGCCTCGCTGCCGGAAGGCCTGCTGGAGTCGGAGCTTTTTGGGCACGAGAAAGGCGCTTTTACCGGGGCCGATCAGCGCCGGGAGGGCCGCTTTCAGCAGGCCCAGGACGGCACCCTGCTTTTGGACGAGATCACCGAAATGCCCGTGGATCTGCAGGCCAAGCTACTTCGGGTGCTGCAGGAAGGGGTGGTGGATCGGGTAGGCGGGCACCGCCCGGAATCGGTCAATGTCCGGGTGCTGGCGACAACCAATCGGGATCCGGAAACGGCCGTGGCCGAAGGTCAGCTACGCGCGGACCTCCTTTATCGGTTGTCGGTGGTGCGGGTGCGTCTGCCTGATCTGGCCCAGCGTGCGGAGGATATCCCGGTTCTGGCCGAGCATTTCGTCCGTCTCTACGTCCAACGCTATGGTCGGCCAATCGAGGGACTGGATCAGGCTGCCCGCGATTATCTGCAAAACCGCAGCTGGCCGGGTAATGTCCGGGAGCTGGAGAACGCCATCCATCGAGCCGTGGTACTCAGCGACAAGCGGCGCCTCAGCGTGGGGGACCTGACCGAGGACGAGCTCTCCATCGAATCGGTAAGCGCGCCGTCGGGCCAATTTGGGGGCGATTCCGTCGCCCCCGTGGGAAGCAGCAGCGAAGAGAGGCTACCCGAGGCCGATCTGACCATACAGGAGATGGAGGATTTGCTCATTGCCCGTACCCTGGAGCGGGTCGGCGGGAATCGGACTCGGGCCGCCGAGCTCCTCGGCATCAGCATCCGCACCCTGCGCAACAAGCTCAACCGGCCCCGGGAGCGTGAGGCTTGAGGCGAAAAGGCAACGGCGCAATCCACTATAGGGGGACTTGGGGTTTTATCTGGGTTTATCGGCGTTATCTGTGGATCAGCGAACCAGCTGTGGGTTCGGCTTGCACCCGGCATGTTGATTGCATCCCCGTTAATGGGATTTTCTAAAGGAGCACCCGGCCATGTCGTCGAGCCTGTTTGGCAGCCAGTTCACGCTCTTCAGGCACAGCCTGGATCTGCAACAGCAGCGACTGGGCACCATCGCCAATAATGTGGCCAATGCCGAAACCCCCGGTTATCACGCCAAGCGGCTGCAGTTCGATCAGCAGCTGCGCCAGGCTCACGACGGGGGTGACGAAAATTTGACGATGGTCAGCACCAATCCCCGCCATTTCGACACCGGAGGATCCGTATCCGAGGTCCAGCCGCAAGTGCGCGAGGTGGTTCAGGGGGGACGTGTCGACGGCAACACGGTGAACACCCAGCAAGAGCTTGAGCGTCTCGGCGAAACCCGCTTGCTCAACCGGGTGGTTAGCGAGCTGGCAGCCCGCCGGGCCAGCGGCATCCAATATGCCATCAAGAAGGGAGGGCAATAAGGCATGGATCTGTTTACTGCGATGGAGGTGGGCGGTAGCGGTTTGCAGGCCCAGCGGACGCGCCTCAATCTCACCGCCCA
>NZ_JAZKRM010000056.1:0-13045 GCF_036628635.1 Thiohalorhabdus sp.
GTCTGGTGGATCGGCAGCCACGGGAAAAACCACGGTCCCCATTAGCCGCCGGTCCATACCCCTGACTGGTTGGGATTGGGGTCAGGCCTTGCCTTTTGCTCCTAGCCATTCCTCTTGGCCATGGGGGTTGGGGTTGTGGGGTCAGGCCTTGCCTTTTGCCCCTAACCATCCCTTCTCTTGGGTATGGGCGGGACTAACGGTCCGGGTGCCGGACTCGGGCTTTCCGGTCGGTGGCCAATACGCCACATCCCACCCATTCGTGGACCGCTTCCCCAGCGAAAATTTCCCGCACCCGATGGATTAACGCCCGGTGGCTTGGCTTGCCCAGTCGCACCACCAAGATACTCGGATGGGCCTTGGTGGCCGCAGCGATCCTGATCGCCTTCGTTTGGCTGATCGGTCCCCGGGGAGGGCGGGACAAATAATCCGATCTTCCAGGGCAAGGTTTAGATTTTCCGGATTACCCAAAAGGTTCAGCCGTATCCAGCCGCACCCGATTTATCCTGTAGGAGCCCAATTCATTGGGCGAGCCGTTCGCCTTCGACCCGGCCCACCCAAAACCTCGCCCGGCGGAGCCGGGCTCCTACAACAGGCACCGCCCAGCCTGGCTGAGCCTTCTGGGTAATCAGGTAGATTTTTCCCTTAATTGCAGGAGGGGTCACTACCGAGGGCACCCATTAGGTTCCTTAGGTTCGTGATCCATAGGTTCGCGTTCCGGCACCTAATCGAGGGTTGACAGTCTAACGGTTTGGCGAAAAACTTTTGTCCAACCCATGCTGAACCTAGATATACGACCCTTTCGGGCGTTAGGGGTAAGGCAAAAACGGAGAAAGCACAAATGGCCACGAAGGTTTTTCATGTACAAACCTTCTGGGATCCGGAAGCAGAGGTATGGGTAGCCACCAGTGACGATATCATTGGGTTGGCTACGGAAGCCGAGGATATGAACCGGCTCCGCGAGCGTTTGCGTTCAATCATTCCTGAGCTTCTGCGCGAAAACGGCCAAATCCCGGCACCACATGACGGAATAGAAATTCCTTATGAGCTGATAGCTCGGGATACCATTCAAGAAGTCGCTCACCAATAGCCTTGGGTGATAACTATTCAACCCCTTTAAAAACCATCCTTGAGGAAAATGGCTGCTTCTTCTTAAAGCAGGCGAAAGGGGATCATGAAATTTGGTACTGCCCACATAATGACAAACGGTTTTCTGTCCCTACTTTTACCAGGTCAAGACATCTAGCTAACGACATTCTTAAAAAACAAGCTGAAATAGACGAAAAACTATAACCTCGGCCAGGGCCGGGGTTTCTTTTTGCTGGTCGGGCGGCTCGCGGTTTTGTGCGGTTTTCGGTTTCCTGATTCCCCAAAAGGCTCAGCCGTATCCAGCCGCACCCCATTTTTCCTGTAGGAGCCCAATTCATTGGGCGAGCCGTTCGCCTTCGACCCGGCCCACCCAAAACCTCGCCCGGCGGAGCCGGGCTCCTACAACAGGCACGGGTATTACCGCCGGGGTTACCGGGGTCAGGCCTTGCCTTTTGCCCAAGGCGGGTTAGGCTGCTCCGATGGCTCGCCCCCTACGCATCGAATACCCCGGCGCCCTCTACCATGTCACGGCCCGCGGCAACGCTCGGGGCTGGATCTATCTGGATGATGCCGACCGGGAGGCCTTCTGCGGCCTGCTGGGGGAGGTGGTGGCGTCCTTCAACTGGGTGCTGCATGCCTACTGCCTCATGGGCAACCACTACCACCTGCTGGTGGCGACCCCGGATGCCAATCTCGGCCGCGGCATGCGCCACCTCAACGGCGTCTATACCCAGCGCTTCAACCGCCGGCATCACCGCTCGGGCCATGTGCTCCAGGGCCGCTATAAGGCGATCCTGGTGGAGGAGGAGGCCTACCTCCTGGAGCTGGCCCGGTATATCGTCCTCAACCCGGTGCGTGCCGGATTGGTGGCGGACGCTTCCGAGTGGCCGTGGAGCAGCTTCCGGGCCACGGCCGGGCTGGACGGCCGCCCGCCCTGGCTGACCGTCGACTGGCTGCTGGCGGCGTTGGGCGGCCGGCCGGAGGCCGCCCGGCGGCGGTACCGCCAGTTCGTGGCGGAGGGGGTCGGCCAGCCCTCCCCCTGGGAAGGCCTGCAGGGGCAGATCTATCTGGGCTCCGAAGACTTCGTGCGGGAGGCAGCCGGGAAGGCGGGTGAAGGGCAAGGGCCGGAGGAGGTGCCAAGGGCTCAGCGCCGGCCGGCTCCGCCTACCTTGACCGAGCTGGCGGCGGCCTACCCGCGGGACGAGGCCATCGCCCGCGCCTATGCCAGCGGGGGCTATACCCTGCGGGAGATCGGCGAGTGGTTCGGGCTGCATTCCTCGCGCGTCAGCCGTATCGCTCGGCGAGGTGCAAACGGAAAGACCTGAATCTTCGCCACTTCGCCAGAGAGTATTTCGTGCCTTCTTCTGGCGGTGGTAGTCTCTCCGCAAGTCAAGAAACCGCTTGGTCGAGGGTCGCGCCATGACAGTTACCCACGCCATGCCCCATCGCTTTACGGTCGAGGATTATCACCGCATGGCGGAGGACGGCATCCTTCATCCGGATGAGCGGGTGGAGCTGGTCAGGGGGGAAGTGGTCGAGATGACGCCGATCGGAAGCCGTCACGCCGCGATCGTCAATCAGCTCACCAGCCTTCTCGTCCCCGCTGCCGCCGAGCGGGCGATCGTCAGCGTGCAGAATCCGATCCGTTTGTCCCTCTATGATGAGCCGGAGCCGGACCTGGCCCTTTTG
Source organism: Thiohalorhabdus sp. (assembly GCF_036628635.1). Lineage (GTDB taxonomy): Bacteria > Pseudomonadota > Gammaproteobacteria > Thiohalorhabdales > Thiohalorhabdaceae > Thiohalorhabdus. The sequence goes on from NZ_JAZKRM010000056.1 coordinate 2,776, forward strand.
CGGCCCAGGGGGGACTGGTACAGCAATGAACTGCCTGGGCCGGAGGCGGTCCGCTTGGTGATCGAGGTCGCGGATGCCAGCTTGCCCTACGACCGGGAGACCAAGCTGGGGTTATACGCTGGCTCTGGGATCCCGGAGGCCTGGCTTGTCGATCTCGTCAACAATGTGGTGGCGGTCTACTCGCAGCCCGGAGATAGCGGATACGGCCACCGGCAGATTGCCGGTGTGGGGGACAATGTCGAGGTTGCCGGCCTGGGTGGCCTCCGTCTGGAGGTGGCCGATATCCTCCTGACTTCCCTCTGAGGCCGGTTTTGGTGGGCTTGGTTGGATCTCCGCAGGGGATGAAGCGGTAAGCTCCTGCCTCTAGCCGCTTTCGTCGGCGCGATCCAGGCGATCGAGCACGGCAAGGGCCTCCCGGCTATCCGCCCGGGCGGCCATGGCCCGGAAGCGGGATTCCACGTCCCATTCGGTCAAGGCTTGGGTGCTCATTTCCTCCATGAGCTTGTTCACGCTCACGCCCCGGCTCTTTGCAAGCGCCTTGAGCCGCTCGGCCTTGTCGTTCGGCAGGCGGATGGTCAGTGTGGTCATGGGTCCATCTCCTTCAGGAATTGCGGGGGACTGAGAATCTTCAGTTCCGGCCAGATCAGCTCGCCTCCTTCCAGGTCGCGGAGGTTCCAGGTCACGATGCTTTGGCCGCCGCCGGCAACCGCCAGTTCAATAAGGTGATTGTCGGCCTCGTCCGGCAGGTTGGGGCGCCAGCCGTAATAGATTCGGACCCAGCGGCCCGCTGCAGCCAAACTGGCCAGTACCGTTGCCCGCTCTTCCCGGGTTGTAAAGGTGTCCAGCTCGGTACGCTCGAGGACGGCTTCATATTCCAGCCATAACGTTGTTCCGAGGAGGAGGGTGTCCATTCCAGAGATGGCCCGCCGCAGAACGGAACGGGACTGGCCGCCACCAGCCCGTAGGCCGGAGACGATGACGCTCGTATCAAGGATAATTTCCGCCATTTTGGCATCATATATGCTGTCATAAAGTCTGTGCAACCGTCTTTATGTGGGGGCGGGCTCTACCTGAGGCCGGGCCCTCGCCCCTTCCCCATAAGGCTGTACCCTGCCGAGGAAGCGAGGCCTCCGGCAGAGAGCCCTCCCTGACCAGGGCGCGCTTTCCCGACTCTGGCCCCTTCCCGCCCTTCGTGGCAGGATTGCCGCCTCCGTCCGCCGCCCGATCCGGTCCCATGGCCACTACTCTCTACCGTCAGCTCACCCGCCTGGTCCTGCCGCTGGCCGGGGCGCATGCCCTGTGGCGGGCGGCCCGCGACGGTGGCGGTCGCTATCTCCGCCAGCGCCTTGGCCGGGGACGGCCGGCGGGGCCGTTCGCCCTGTGGGTCCATTGTGCCTCGGTGGGGGAGGTTCAGGCGGCGGCGCCGTTGGTTGCGGCGCTGGCGGAGCGGGTCCAGGGGCCGGTGCTGATGACCACCAACACCCCCACCGGCGCCGCGGTGGCGGCCCGGGAGCTGCCCGCCGCTGTCACCCACGCCTACCTGCCTCTGGATGCGCCGGGGCCGGTGCGGCGCTTCCTGGACGCCGTGCAGCCGCGCTGCGCCCTGGTTCTGGAGACCGAGATCTGGCCCAACCTGTTCGCCGCCTGCGGCGGACGGGGACTGCCGCTGGCCCTGGTCAACGGCCGGCTGTCGCCGCGCACAATCCGGGCCCCGGCCTGGCTGCGGCGGGCCTTGAGCCGGGCCCTGGATGCGGTATCGCTGTGCCTGGCGCGCTCGGAGGCCGACGCCGGGCGCTTCCGGGAGCTGGGGCTGGCGGCGGAGCGGGTGCGGGTGGCCGGCAATCTCAAGTACGCGCGGCGGCCGGCGGTTTCGGGCTCCGTTGAGGGACCGGGGCTGGCTCGCCCCTACGTCCTGGCGGCCTCCACCCGCGAGGGCGAGGAGGCCCTGGTGGCGGCGGCCTGGGAGGCCGCCGAAACCGACGGCCGCCTGCTGGTGGTTGCCCCGCGCCACCCGGAGCGCCGCGACGCCATCCGGCGCGATCTGGGGGAGCGGCAGGTGGCCGTGCGCAGCCGCGGTGACGAGGTGACCGCGGCCACCGAGGTCTACCTGGCGGACACCCTGGGCGAGCTGGCCGGGTTCATGGCCCACGCCGATCTGGTGTTCATGGGCGGCTCCCTGGTGCCCAGGGGCGGCCACAATCTGCTGGAGCCGGCGGCCCTGGGATGCGCCATCGTCACCGGGCCGCACACCGACAATTTCGCCGAGGAGGCGGCGGCCCTGGCGGCGGCGGGCGGCCTGGTGGAGGTGGCCGACGCCGACGGCCTGGCGGGAGCCCTCACCGGGCTGCTTGCCGATCCGGACCGCCGGCGCGCTCTGGGCGAGGCGGCCCGCGCGGCCGTGGCCGAGCGCGCCGAGGTGCTCGATCATTACCTGGAGGTGCTCGGCGAGTGGTGCCCATCATTGGCCGGCCGGTCGCGGGATTGAGCCCGCCCGATCCGGGTCGGGGCTGGTAGCCCCTCCCACAAGCACCGGATGGAGCCCGCAGGTCCGGCTTAAGCCGGACCTACGGTCCCGGGCCTTACGCGGCTTCCCCGGCGTAGCCGGCCAGCAGCGCCGACCAGTCGGCCTCGGTGAAGCGGAAATCCGCGATGCGGCCGCCGAGCTTGGCCAGGGAGCGGCGCAGGCGCCGCAGGTTGCGCCGCTGCCAGCGCCGGCCGGGGCGGCGCATGCGGCCGCCGTCGAAGTCGACCAGGTACACGCCCCCTTCGGCGTCCAGGAGGATGTTGTGGGCGTTGAGATCGGCGTGGTCGGCGCCGGCGTCGTGGAAGCGGCGGAGGGTGGCCCCGATGCGGCGCCAGGTGGGGGCGGGCAGGGCGGCGCCGGTGAGGGCCTCGCCCAGGGTGCGGGCGCCGGGCAGGCGCTCGGTGGCCAGGTCGCCGCGGTAGGTGGGCCCGGCGGGGACCACCCGCGCTGCCACCGGCCGGGGGACGGCCAGCCCCAGCCGGAACAGCCGGGCGAGCAGGTGCCACTCGCGCCAGGGCCGCGTCCGGGCCAGGGGCAGCGGCAGGTAGCGGTCCCGGCACAGCCGGGCCATCCAGCCGCCGCGGCGGTAGTGGCGCACCACCACCTCGCGGCCGTCGGCCAGGGTGCGGGTGCGCACCGCGCCGCGCCCGGCCGCCTCGGGGGCGGCCGCGGGGCCCGGCTCGTCCCCGTTGCCGGCGGGCCACAGCTCGCGCTCCGGGTTCCGGAGGATGGCGGCGTCGTATAGAATGTGTGCCCCGCCGGTCGAGCGGGTGGTGGGCTCCAAGCCGTTCCCCCAATGTGACGGGCCTGCCGGCCGCGCAGGATAGCCGCTCTGGCGCGGGGAGGGAAGCCGCCCCGGTCGCCGCCCATCCATCGCCCAAGTTGCCCCATGACCAGTCAGGCCCCCGGCCCCGCGCCGCCCCGCAGCCTCTGCATCCTCCGCCTGTCCGCCATCGGCGACGTCAGCCACGTGGTCCCGGTGGTGCGCACCATCCAGCGCCACTGGCCGGAGACCGAGCTCACCTGGGTGGTGGGCCGGACCGAGGCCGGCCTGGTGGGCGACCTCGACGGGGTGACCGTGGTGCCCTTCGACAAGGGTGGCGGCCTGGGCGCCCTGCGCGACCTGCGCCGGCGCCTCCAGGGCCGGCGCTTCGACGCCCTGCTGCAGATGCAGACGGCGCTGCGCGCCAACATTGCGGGCCGCATGGTGCCGGCGGAGCGGCGCCTGGGCTTCGACCGCGGCCGCTCCCGCGACGGCCACGGCCTGTTCGTCAACCGCCGCATCCCGCCCCATCCCCGCAGCCATGTCCTCGACGGCTTCTTCGACTTCCTGCAGGCACTGGGCCTGAGTGAGCGCGAGCTGCGCTGGGCCATCCCGATTCCGCAGACGGCTCGCGCCTTCGCCGCCGAGCGGCTGCCCCATGAGGCCCCGGTGCTGGCGATCAATCCCTGCGCCAGCGTGCGCCCGCGCAACTGGCGCAACTGGTATCCCGAGCGCTACGCCGCGGTGGCCGACCACGCCGTCCGCGCCCACGGCATGGCGGTGGCGCTAACCGGCGGCCCCTCGGCCGGGGAGCGGGCCTTCGCCGACGCGGTGCGCGCCGCCATGGCCTCCGAGCCCGTGGACCTGGTGGGTGCGACCTCCCTCAAGGGGCTGCTGGCGGTGCTGGAGCGCAGTACGGCCCTGGTGGCCCCGGACACCGGGCCGGCCCACATGGGCACCGCCGCGGGCATCCCGGTCATCGGCCTGTACGCCACCACCAATCCCGACCGCACCGGGCCCTACCTGAGCCGGGATTGGGTGGTTAACCGCTATCCGGACAACCTGGCGCGCTACGCCGGGACCACGGTGGACGAGGCCCCGTGGGGCAAGCGGGTGCGCCACCCCGGGGCCATGGGCGCCATCGGGGTTGCCGACGTGACGGAGCGGGTGGATGCGGTGATGGCGGCCGCTCAGGTCGGCGGGGTCACGCCCAGCACCGCCAGGTAGGCGCGTGCGCTCGCCGTGTCCCGGTAGCGCTCGACCCCGGCGCGCAGCCGGTCCGGGTCGGGCGGGTCGGCCAGGGTGGCGGCCATGGCGTCGGCCAGGGCGTCGGCGTCGCCCACCGGAACCAGCGGGCCCAGTTCGCCGTCCGCCAGGATCTCCCGCGGCCCGCTGGGGCAGTCGGTGGCCACGGCCGGCGTGCCCAGGGCCAGGGCCTCGGTGAGGGCGTTGGGCGAGCCCTCCCAGGCCGAGCTGAGCACGAACAGGTCCGCCCGTGCCAGGGCCGGGTAGGGGTTGGTCGCGAAGCCCGGCAGGGCCACGGCGTCGGCCACGCCCAGGTCGGCGGCCAGGGCCTCCAGCCGGGGCCGCTCCGGTCCCTCGCCGAGGATGAGCAGCCGGGCCGGGCGGCGCTGCCGCAGCCGGGCGAAGGCCCGCAGCAGGGTGGCGAAGTCCTTCTGGCGGTCCAGCCGGCCCACCCCCAGCAGCCGGGCGCCGTCGCCCTCCGGCCAGGTCGTCTCGGGGGGGTCGCCAGCCCGGCGGTGGAGGGCGGGGGTGATCACCGGATTGGGCAGGACCCGGATGGCCTCCCGCGGCAGGTCGGCCACGGCGGCGGTGTCCTCGGCGACGCCCCGGCTGACGGCGATGATGGCGTCGGCCCGCTGGTAGGCGCGGTGCATGAGCCGGGCGCGGAGCCGGCGGTGGAGGGGGTCCCGGCCCTGAAGGACGCCGGAGAGGTTGTTGCCCAGGCGCACCCCGGTTGGGGTCCCGGTTCGCGCCAGGCGCACGGCCTGGAGGGCCGCGCGGTTGCCGCGGTCCTTGGCGGCGAGGAGGGCGTCCGGCCGGTTCCGGCGCAGGTAGCGGACCAGCCCCGGGATGCTGGTCAGGCTGTGGCGGGCCCCCAGGGGCACCATGCGCACGCCCTCCGGCGCCTGGGCGACATGCCCTCCCTCGCTGCGGCCGTGGACCAGGTCCACGGCCACGCCGAGGCGGGCCATGGCCCCGGCCAGGTTGAGCATCATGCGCTCCACGCCGCCGTCCCCGGAGAAGGACAGGAAGATGGCGACGCGCGGTGTGGGGGATGGCGGAGTGGGGGTGGGCATGACGGCGGCAAGTTTACCCCACGCCGGGGACTGTTAAAATATCGCTCTTTTGAGCCCATCGGCCCGGTATGCTCATCTCCTATTCCCACCGCTTCCTGTTCGTCCACATCGCCAAGACCGGCGGTACCAGCGTCCGGGCCGCCCTGCGCCGCTACCGCTGGGGCCGCTGGTACACCCCGGTCCTGTGGCTGGCGGCGCAGGCGGACCAGATGACCCGGCCGCGGCACAAGCTGGGGCTGCGCTTCCCGCGCCACGGCAAGGCGGTGGCGGCCAAGGAGATGCTGCCGGAGCCGGTGTTCCGGGAGCTGTTCAAGTTCACCGTGGTGCGCAATCCCTGGGACCTGCAGGTGAGCTCCTGGCATCACATCCGGCGCGAGAAGCCGGAGGTGGTGGCCGGCATCGAAACCTTCGGCGCATTCCTGCGCTACAAGTTCGATCCCGACCGGCCCTACGACTACATGCTCGATGTCTCCGCCGAGCGTCAGCACGAGTACCTGGTGGACCTGCGCGGCGAGACCATCGTGGATTTCGTGGCCCGATACGAGCGCCTGACGGCCGATTTCGCCGCCATCTGCGAGCGGATCGGCATCCCCGAGCCGGCCCTGCCCCACCGGCGCCGGGCCGCCGACCGCGAGGACTACCGGCGCTATTACACCGACGAGCTGACCGAGCTGGTGGCGGACCACTACCGCCGGGACCTCGACCTGCTGGGCTACACCTTCGACGGGGGCGCGCCATGAGCGGCCCGCCTCAAGTGCTGCTGCATATCGGTCTGCACAAGACCGGGACCCGGTTCCTGCAGCGGGAGGTCTTCGGTCAGCTGGATCCGGCCCGATTCAACGTCAATCCCGAGCCCCTGTGGCCGGCGCTGCGCCAGGCCGTGCGCCACCCGGATGATCCCGGGCGGGTGGCCCGGGCCCGGGACGCCGTGGCCGACTGGCGCGCCTCCGGGGACGAGCGCACCCTGGTGGTCTCCGAGCCCCACATCTCCGGGGACATGTACGGCAGCCACCACGACTACGCCGACAACCTGGCGCTGGTGCGCGAGCTGTTCCCCGAGGCCCGGGTGATCTTCTTCGTCCGGCGCCAGTCGGACTGGCTGCAGTCCGCCTACCGCCAGCACCTAGCCAAGGGCAAGGCGGTCCCCATCGAGGCGTTTTTGAACTTCTACGACGGCGAGTTCCGGCCGCGGGTGGCGCGGGAGGTCTACGGGGCGCGCAATGTGGAGGCCCTGAGCCTGCGCTTTCTGGCCATCTATCGCGCCTACGCCGACGCCTTCGGGGACGACGCGGTCTTTCTGCTGCGCCAGGAGGACCTGCGCGCCCGGCCGGCGGCGGTCAAGGCCCTCATCGCCGACGCCCTGGGCCTGGCAACCCTGCCCGATCCGCCCCCTTCCCGCGGTCACAACCGCAGCTACTCGGCCCTGGCGATCCACCTGTTCCACCCCGGGGTGTGGCGCCGCTATCCCGCCCCCGGCCCGGGAGATGCCCATGGCCGGCGGATCCCGCAGTGGCTCAACGACCTGCTGGGGCCCCTGCGCCGCCTCCGGCGGGGCTTCATCCAGCACGTCTTCGACCGGGTGCTCTACTACGACTGGGACCTGCTGGCGCGCCACGGTATGCGCGAGCGCATCGAGGCCCATTACGCCGAGGAGAACGCCGAGCTGGAGCGCATCGCCCGGCGGCAGCTGGCGGTGGTGGCCCGGTCGGAAGAAGCAGTTGAAGGATCGGCCGCCAGCGGGGAAGATAGGTGACCGGCAAGCGGACAAACGGGGATAAAACGTTGGGCAATGTGGACGAGACCATCAGCGCGGTTCCGGGCGAGTGGCGCTTCAACGAGGAGGTGTCGCAGGCCTTCGACAGCCACGTGCGCAAGAGCGTGCCCTTCTACGACGAGATCCAGCGCATGGTGGTTGAGCTTTCCGAGTACTTCGTGGGCGACGGCAGCATGGTCTACGACCTGGGCTCGTCCACGGGGGAAACGCTCTACCGGTTGGCGGACTACCATTCGGGTAAGGAGAACCTCCAGCTCACCGGGGTGGAGGTCAGCGAGGCCATGATCGAGGAGGCCCGGCGCAAGGTGCAGGCCCCCAGCGTCGGCTTCCGCCATAACAACATCCTGGATGTGGAGCTCTCGCCGGCCCCGGACCTGGTCACCAGCGTGTTCACGCTGCAGTTCCTGCGCCTGGCGGAGCGCCGCCGGTTGCTGCGTCGGCTGGCGGAGTCCCTGGTGGAGGGGGGCGCGCTCATCCTGCTGGAGAAGACCCGCGGCGACAGCCCGGCCTTCGAGGACATGTGGACCGAGCTGTACTGGGACTTCAAGCGCCGCCAGGGGCTGTCCCCGGAGGAGGTCCTGGAGAAGGCCAGCAGCCTGCGCGGGGTGCTCAACCCGCTGACCATGGAGGAGAATATGGCCCTCCTGCAGCAGAGCGGCTTCAGCCGGGTGGAGCCCTTCTTCAAGTGGTACAACTGGGCCGGCTTCCTGGCGGTGAAGAACCACTCGCTCGCGGCGCCCGCGGGCGGCGTGGCCGGTCCGGAGCCGGAACGGCCGGGGCATCCACCTGCCGAGGGGGACCGCGGCTGATGTCCGAAGGCGGCTACATCTACCACTTCCCGCGGGTCATGCTGCGCAAGGACAAGACCAACCCGCGGCGCATCGCCTACCTGCTCCTGCTTCTGTTCGCGGTGCCGCCTTCCTGGCCGGTGATGGCCATCGGCACGGTGCTGGTGGTCGCCGGGGTCGCTTTCCACGGGTGGGCGGCGGGGTATCTGGCCCGCGCCGGCTACGACGACCGCGAGACGGTCCTGACGCTGCTCGGCCCCTACCGCCACAACCGCAACCCCTATTATGTGGCCCACCTGGTCATGGACCTGGGCTTCTTCGTCGTGGCCGGCCTGGCGCCCTTTGCGCTGATCTACCTGCCGCTGCTCTTCCTGGTTTATCGCCGCTGGGTGCTGAACGAGGAGCCGTTCCTGCGCCAGGAGTTCGGCGAGGAGTACGAGCAGATGTGCCGGGAGGTGCCGCGCTGGGGCATCCGCCTGACGCCGGCGCCCAAGCGCGGCCCCGACCAGCCGTTCACCTGGTCCATGTACTGGTTCAACGGCGAGCAGTGGCGGACGGGGTCCCATCTGCTGGTGCTCGGGATCTTCTGGCTTTACTGGCTCTACGGCAATCCGTTCGCCGCCTGGCCCACCCTGGCCAATGCCTCCCTGGCCGCGGCGGTGACGGTGTACTATCTGGTCCACGATGTCCGGCCCCGGGACGTGTCGCGCCTGAGCCGCGGGTGGCTCGTCGCCGGGGTGGTGATCGCCGCCTCGGGGGGCGCCTTACTGGGGCAGGCCTCGGTCTGGATCCCCTGGTCCGGCCCCTGGTCCGGGCTGGGTATCGGCGCCGGGATCCTCCTGGCGGCGGTCCTGGTGGCGGGGGCATGGACCGGGAAGGGCGCTGAGGGGGCCAAGGGGCCCTTCGCGGTTACCCTGGTTCCCTGGTACCTCCTCCTTTTGGCCCTTGGCCTGATATCCGGGACCTTCGCCGGGGTCTGGCTGGCCCTCGCCGTGACCCTGACGGTGTGGGCGCTGGTGATCGCCGGCGCGATCTCCGTCCCCGACCTGCCGCGCCGGCCGGCGACGGCGGTCGGCATCGCCGGTGTGGCCGGCGTGGCGGCGGTGGCCTCGGCCCTGTTGGGGTAGGGGAAGGAATTCCCCTCGCCCATTGCCCGCCACTATCAACGGCTCAGGGGCGGTAGCCGAAGGCCTCCAAAAGCTGGGTGCGGTCACCGGCGAACCGACGCAGCTCCGGGTCGTCGCGGTAGGCGAAGGCGCGGCCGGGGTCCAGCGAAGCGGTAAGGTCGTGCCGGGCCGCGGGATCCAGAACCAGGCCGCAGAAGGCAGCCAGGCGCTCGAGCTCCTGCTCCGGGGACTGCAGCAGGTTTTCGTAGGCGACGGTCAGGGCGCGCTCGCCAAGGGCTTCGGTCCGCCGCCGGCCCTCGGCCATGTACTCGGTCCACAGCTGAAGCGCCGGGTCGCGCCGGGCCAGCCGCGGGGTGTCGACGAGCTCGCCGCGCTTGGGCAGGAAACGGTACAGCGCCCGGCGCTTTTGGAAACGCTGCCGGCTGCGCTCCAGGGAGCGGTTGCGGCGCACCACCAGGCTCTCGGCGACGTCGACGCCGTGGCGCTCGACATTGATCACCCGTGCCTCCGGGAACAGCTCCAGCCACAGCGGCAGGGTGAAGGTATTGCGCGGGTCCTTCCAGCCCCACCCCTGACTGCCCGTTCCGATAAGCCCCCGCCAGCCCCAGAAGCCGAGACTGCGTGGCAATTTAAGGCTGGCCCGTAGGTAGTCCGCGGCAAGCTCTCGGGAGGGCGGGTCGTCCAGGACATCGCTGAACGGCAGCGGCCGGGTCCAGGTGGCGGCGCCCTGGGCCAGCAGCCAGCGATTTAGCCGGCGGAAGAACAGGGCCTCGTTGTTGCGGCCCAGGCGGCGGCCGATGTCGACCCCGGAGCGGGCCAGCAGCCCGGCTACCAGGCTGGTGCCCGAGCGGTGCATGCCGATGAGGATGATGGGGGGGCGGTTCATGGTGGAGCCGGAAGCCCGTTTGCCGGGAGGGTGATTGGATGGGCAACAGGATAGGCAACCGGCCGCTTCGCGTCGATATTGGCCCGG
>NZ_JAZKRM010000057.1:0-11439 GCF_036628635.1 Thiohalorhabdus sp.
CGGCGGCGCACCGCCCGGGTTCCCGACCGCCCCCTAACGGGAATCCGGGCGGTTTTTCGTTCAGGTCCTAAAAGGTCGATGAGTGCGCCAGGCGAAGCCTGGGCACATGGGAAGAGTGGTTAGCCACTCGCAAATTGGGCATTGGGACCCAGCGAGTAATTAATCCCGCCCGGCCAAGGCTGGCCCGCCAGCCGGAAGCGCGTTTTGGGTTCCTTCGAGTGATCGGAGGGATCAAGCGCAGAAAGAGAGCCTGCGGGCTGCGGCGTCGAGCCTCGAAACGTGTATGTCGCGGGAGCCGACGAGGTTCATTGACCGGAAGGCCACACCGAGCTGCCGCAAAGGGGCCTGGCAGTGCGGTCCCGCGGGGTCTGAGATTGAGCACGTAGGCATTGGGGTCCCCTAGGAACCTGGGAAGCCTTGCTTACTTCACCGGGAGGATGGAGCGCATCTACGGCCACGGTAGTGAGGCACCACCAGACGAAAGGGGTGGTAACAGATAGGCGGCGCCTACGGATGTGAGCCATTCTCCTGCACCCCGGTGGTACGGTGGCCCGAGGGACAACCGGGGGTGCCGGACGGGAAGCAAGGAGTCGGAGGCGCCTGATACTACCGATGACGCCGGGGAAGCCGACCCGCGCCGACCCGGTCCAGGGAAGCGGACGCCCGGGTGATCGAACCGCCGGGGGGATACATGACCGGTACACAGGAACCGGGGTTCGTGTCCACGAAATCCTGGCGGATAGCTGGGCTCGCTCGGGCCCATCCGGAGCGATCCTTTGTATCCTTGGCCCACATGATGGATCAAGGATGGTTGCGCGAGGCCTATCGCCGCACCCGGAAAGACGGGGCAGCGGGGATCGACGGGCAAACGGCGGCTGCCTACGAGGCCGATTCGGAGGCCAATCTGACAGACTTGCTGGAGCGGCTGGAATCCGGCCATTACCAGGCCCCGCCGACCCAAAGGGTGCAGATCCCGAAGGGCGATGGCCGGAGCCGGGGCATCGGTATCCCGACGGTGGGGGACAAGGGTGCCCAGCTAGCGGTGGCGATGGTCCTGGACCCCTCTACGAGCAGAATTTCCGTAGCTGTTCGCATGGGGTTGGTCCCGGTCGCAACCCGCATCAGGCCCTCGACAGCATGCCAGGCCACATGGTGGGCATGAAGGGAGGCTGGGTGGTCGAGATCGACATCCGGGCCTTCTTCGACGAGATGGATCGGGATGTCATCCGGGAGGTGCTCGACGGGCGGGTGCGTGATGGTGTTCTTCGCCGGCTGATCGACAAGTGGCTGAAGGCCGGCGTCGTGGAAGACGGCCAGTTGGGCCGTCCCACTCGAGGCACGCCTCAAGAAGGCATTCTGTCGCCTTTGCTGGCGAATATCTACCTGGACGCGGCGCTGGATCGCTGGTTCGAGGATCAGGTCAAACCGCGCCTTCACGATCGTGGTGAACTGACTCGGTTTGCCGATGATGCCGTGATGGTATTCGCCACCGAGCGCGATGCCCGCCGGGTCATGGACGTGCTTCCCCAGCGCATGGCCCCGTTCGGGCTCCGGCTCCACCCGGAGAAGACGCGGCTGCTGTCCTTCCACCCCCCGGGGAGAGGGAAGGGGCCCCAGCGCGGATCCCGGAGCTTCGACTTCCTGGGATTCACGCATTTCTGGGCCCGTAGCCGCCAAGGCCGTTGGGTGGTCAAGCAGAAGACGGCGAGCGATCGGTGGCAACGGAGCCTGGACGCGATCCAGGCCTACTGCCGGGCCAACCGGCACCGACCCCTGGCCGAACAGCACCGGGCCCTATCCCGGATGCTGAAAGGCCACTACGCCTACTTCGGGCGGGTAGGGAACCACGATGCGCTCAATCGCCTGCGGACCTACGCCCAGCGAGCCTGGGTGAAATGGCTGGAGCGCCGGTCCCAGCGAGGTGGAATGCCCTGGAAGAAGGCAATGGCGATCTTGGCTTGCCTCCCCTTGCCGAGAGCGCGGACCGCCTGGAGCACCACCACGTAGCGAACCGGTCACTCGCGGAGCCGGATGCGGTAGCCCCGCACGTCCGGTTCTCAGTGGGGGTTAGGTCGGGCAATCGGCCCTTCTACCCACCAAAACGAGCCCCCCATCTGCCCTCTTCCCCCTTTGAAGTCCGAAAAAAGCGCTCAAAAGGGGCTCCAAACCTGTTGCTTGCCCCGGCAACGGGGCTTTTCAGGGCCCGTTGCCGGAGGTTGGACCGGAAGCCCGACCCACGGGCCCGGTAGATTCACACCCGAAGTGCAACACCGATCCACTGGTAGGGTCAGGTTGCCATGGGAACCGAGTACGCGCACCTGCAGCCGTCTGAGCGCGGCACCTGTGTCAGCGCCGCCTTGAGGGCGCCGGCCTCCGAACCATTGGTCGGGAGCTGGGCCGGGATCCCGGGACACTCAGCCGGGAAGTCGCCCGAAACAGACGACGAAGCGGCGGTTATTGGCCCGAAGCCGCAGGACGTAAACTCGGGCCCGGCGCTTTCGGGGCAACCGCTGCGAGCGCGACGCCGAACTGGGCGCTTACGTTCGGGAGCGCCTCGAGCTGGGTTGGTCGCCGCAACAGATCGCCGGCCGCATGCGGTATGAAGGCCGTGGCCAGTTGGTCAGCCACGAAACCATATACCGCTATGTCTATCGGCCACAGGGCAAGAAGAGGCGGCTTCATCGCTGCCTGTGGCGCGGCAAGGCCCGGCGCGGGTATCGGGCGCCCAAACGGCCCAGGGGCTTCGCGGATCCCGAACCGGCGCTCCATCCACGACCGTCCCGAGGCGGCCAATGACCGCAGTGCATTCGGCCATTGGGAAGGCGACAGTATGAACTTCCGAACCCAGAAACGCCCAATGCTGACGGTCACCGAGCGCCAGACCCGCTTCGCCCTGGCGGCGGAGCATTTGGACCGGACAGCGGAAGCCGCAAGCGCTGCTCAAATTCGCTTACTGGCCGGGTTGCCGCCTCACGCATCACCTATGACCAGGGCAGCGAGTTCGCCGGCCACGAGCAGGTAGCAGAGGTGGCAGGGTTAACCCCCTACTTCTGCGATCCCCATGCCCCCTGGCAACGGGGCGCCATCGAAAACGTGAACCGCTGGCGCATTACGCCGCCGAGGATTTGGACGACGCCCTCTGGCTATACAAACACCACGCCTCGCAAATGCTTGGGGTACCGGACCCCCTTAGAGGCCTTCAGCGAACAGCTCGATGTTGCACTTGCAGATTGAATTACCGCCCCGACACACGCTGCCTCAAGCATCTGACCGCCGGTGCCTTCAGGACCTTACCTTCAGCTACGACCGGAGGAGCCGTAAAAACCGGCCAGGATTTTTTCCTGGCCGGTTCATATAGACCCTGCTGGCGCGGGTGGGTCGGGGAACCTAATCCGAGGTCTGTGGCTCAGGAAACCTCTTCGAGTGGCTCAATCTCCGCTAGGCGCTCGGGATGTTGGCCAACTTCCCAAAGGTCTACAGCATCCTGCATTGCCAGCCAGGACTCCGGGGAGGTCCCGAGCAGCTTGCCGAGCCGGGCGGCCATCTCTGGCGAAAGGGCCCGCCGTTCGTGAAGAAGCTCGCTCAGGGTGCGGCGGCTTACCCCGAGCCGTTCGGCAAACTCCCTCTGGGACATACCGATGGCCTGGAGAACGTCCTCGCGCAGAATTTCTCCCGGGTGAGTGGGCTTGCGATTCGGGTCGCGCAGGGTCGGCATTAGTGATAATCCTCCAGTTTCACGTCCACCGCACCGCCATCTTCGAACCGGAATGTGAGCCGGCGGTTGCCAGTAACCTTTACCGCGTACGTCCCATTCCGCTGGCCTTTTAGCTCGTGGAACGCGTAGCCCGGGAGGTCCATTTCCTCCGGGCTATTCGCAATGTCCAACCGGTCTAACTGCCGGCGCAGCTTGTCGGCAAGTTCGGGTGGAATCCCGCTTTTGTTGCTAGACTCAAAAAACCGCTGCAGCCCCTTGTCAGCGAATTTTCGGATCATGGCAAGCCTGTAACGCGGTTGGTTACATATTGTTCTCCCTTGGTCCCGGTGTCAAGGTTCTGGAAAAGCAAGGCTAAGGCTGCCGGCGGCCGGGGTTATCAATACGACGCCTCCGGAACCAGCTCGGCTGGGAGGGGGCCAGGGCGCCACCCGCCGCGCCATCGACTGGGACGGTGCCAACCGCATCCAGTCGGTGGGCGCCCAGGGCCGCACCTCGACCTACGCCACGACGACCAGGACCAGCGGGTGCTCAAGTTCCGGCCCAAGGGCCGTACCGCCACCATCAACCGCTACTACTCCGTCCGCAATGGCGACAACCCCACCAAGCAGGCCTTCGTCGGCGACCTCCAGATTGTCTTTGCTTGGCTTCGCTTTGCTGGAGTCCTTACTTTTGGGGCAGGGGTGGCCTATATCCCCGGATTCACGGGGGCTGAGCGGAAGGTAGCGGGAGGGTGTTCGATAGGGAAGCTTGGTTCGGGGTTCGATTTCACTAGAGGATTAAAAAAGCCCGCCGTTGGGGGCGGGCTTGTAATTCTTTGATTTGTTTGGTGGAGCCGGCCGGGATCGAACCGGCGACCTCCAGAGTGCGATTCTGGCGCTCTCCCAACTGAGCTACGGCCCCTGCAAAACCGGTGGGCGGCACCGCCCACCGGAAGGTTGGCACCTTAACGGATGCGCCGGAGCACCGCAAGATGCCGCATGTCAGGCCTGCCTTTGGGGCTTGAGCCCGATGAAGACCGCAATGGCCATTAGGCCGAAGCCGACTAGCAGGGCGATGGGTCCGATTCCGGTGTCCAGCACCGTGCCGGCCCAGCTCCAGCCCAGGATATTCGGGTTGCTGAGGTAGAGCATGCCCGAATGGAGCAGGGTGGCTAGGATGAACAGCCAGCTGATCACCTGCTTAAGGATGGCCGGGATGGCCAAAAACATTAACAGGGTGCCGACGATAATATTGAGGACGGACTCCAGGTTGCCGTGGGCGTGGGGTCCGCCCTTGATGCCGTCGATGGGCTCCTGGGCGTTGATGTAGGTGTTGAGGGCCATCACCGCCTCGCCCATGGTGGGCACTGGCTCCTTTTCCGGCATCATGTCAAAGCCCATCTGTAGGCCTTGCTGCATATTGGATAGTTTTTCCTGCTTGGCCTCCGCGGCGTTGCCTACCTGGGCGCTCAGGTTGACCATGACTAGGCCTAAGGCGGCGGTGGCGATGAGGTAGACGAAGCCGAATACGATGTTCTTTTTGCCTTCCATCGGACCTTTCCCTCCTCGTTGCGGATCGCGGGACGGCGCTCCAGTTGCTGGCCGACAAACGCCTTGGGTTTTTTTCCGGGCGGGGATCAAGCTGTAATCTTAGATAAGTCATTGAAAAGCAAACATCCTCCGGTAAATTACTGCCTAGGTGGCCAGGGCCCAGAATCCCGTTTGGCGACCTTCCTTGTCCTCACCTGCATGGGTAAATAGGGAGTCTCTGCTATCGGTAGCTCCCCGACAAGTTTGAGGACAACCGAACTGTGAAGTATAGGCAGCCCGTTCGGACACTTGTCCAGCGCTCGCCCGCTTTTTCCCCTTGGCCCGCTGGACGCTCCCGGGGCGTCGGGCTACCATGCCTGCCTTAAGAAACTGCCTTCCTCGGAATCCCATGACCCCCCAGCAGTACTGCGCCGAAAAGGCCGCGGCGAGCGGCTCCAGCTTTTATTACGCCTTCCTTTTTCTGCCACCGCGTCAGAAAGAGGCCATCCACGCCCTGTATGCCTTCTGCCGAGAGGTGGATGACGCGGTGGACGAGGTCACCGATCCCACTGCCGCCCAGGCGCGGCTGGCATTCTGGCGCGGCGAGGTGGAAGCCGTTTACGAGGGCACTCCCCAGCACCCGGTCGGCCAAGCCCTGGCGGAGGCCAACCGGCATTTCGAACTCGATCGCGCCTACTTCCACGAGATTATCGACGGGGTGGAAATGGATCTCCACCAGAGCCGCTATGCCAGCTTCTCGGACCTTCAGCTCTACTGCTACCGGGTGGCCTCCGTGGTGGGGCTGCTGTCCATTGAGATCTTCGGCTACAGCGACCGCGCCACCCGGCGCTACGCCCACAATCTTGGCATTGCCTTCCAGCTCACCAACATTCTCCGCGATGTGGGCGAGGACGCCGGACGCGGGCGGATCTATCTGCCCCAGGAGGACTTGGTGGCCTATGGCGTGGCCGAGGCGGACATCCTCGCCCGCAAGCCCTCCCACGAGTGCGAGCAACTGGTGGCCTTCGAAGCCGAACGGGCGGGCAAGTACTACAATCATGCCTTTGAAGCGCTTCCCGAGGGCGATCGTTATCGGCAGCTCCCGGGGCTGATCATGGCGGCCATCTATCGCCGCAATCTGGAGGAGGTTGTTCGCTCCGAGGAAAGTGTGCTGACCCACGAGATCCGGTTGACCCCGCTTCGCAAGCTCTGGATTGCGTTCCGGACCTATCGGGCTGAGCGCAAGCGGGCCCGCCGACAAGAAAAGCTTTGAGCAAGGAGGGCCCAATGTCAGGCAGCGCCGGATCCAAAAACCATGGGGAAAAACGCCTGGCCGGGCGCGTCTATTTGATTACCGGCGCCGCAGGCGGTTTAGGGCGGGCCCTTAGTCTGGTTTTTGCTCGGGAAGGCGCCACGGTGGTTTTGCTGGACCGCAGCATGCCGGACCTGGAAGCTGTTTATGACGATATCGAGGCGGCCGGCGGGCCGGAGCCGGCCATTTTCGCCCTGGATCTGGAAGGGGCACAGGCGGCGGATTACGGCAAGCTGGCCAAGGCCCTGGAGGGCGAGCTCGGCGGGATCGACGGCATCATCCACGCTGCCGCCCGGCTGGGTCCCCTGACCCCGGTGGAGCATTATCCGGCGGAGGAGTGGTCGGGGTTGATGCGGGGGCACGTAACGGGTCCTTTCCTGCTGACCCAGGCCTGCCTGGAGCTGCTGCGTTCCTCCGAAGACCCCACCGTGACCTTCGTTACCGACGCCGTAGGGGCCGAGCCCACGGCCTATTGGGGGGCCTACGCGGTCTCCAAGGCGGCCGTGGAGGCCCTGGCCAGAGTGATGGCCGAGGAGAACGACCGCGGCGTCTTGCGGGTGAACACCATCGAGCCCGGCCCCATCCGCACGGGGTTGCAAAATGAGGCCTACCCCGCCGGGAGCCCGGACGATCGGCGGGATCCCGGCGAGCTGGCACCCGCCTTTGTGGAGCTGGTGGCCCCAGTCGGCCGGGCCTGCCACGGGCAGCGCGTGCGCGCTAAGGAGCTGCTTATCGGCGGTGGCGGGAACTCCGTTTCCGGCTGGTAAGTCCATGGAATGATGGGGCCTGAATCGGACAGCCGCCCTTTAAAGCATGTCCGATTTGGACCACCCCAAAGGTTCGGCCCGGCCCCCCTGCGCCGGGCTCCCCCCGATCCGGAGCTTGGCACGAGCCTTGCTCTGGGGTGAGAATGACTTGAACCCGGTTGGTGTGAATCCACCGGCGAACCTGCGAGCGACCGACGGATTCCCCGTATCGGTCGACCCAATCCACTGACGATAGCGTTTCCCTGAGGTGGAGGCTATGGATCTGTCGTTGACCCAAGAAATAATGCTATGGGGGTTTGTGATGGCCCTGATCATAGGGGCCGTCGCCAACAAGACCAACTTCTGCACCATGGGAGCGGTTTCCGACTGGGTGAATATCGGCGACACCGGTCGCTTCCGGTCCTGGTTGTTCGCCATGGCTGTGGCCATTATCGGGGTCTCGGTCATGGGCATGTTCGGTGTGATGGACCCGGCGGTCACCACTAGTGGCTCCTTCCCGCCCTATCGCACGCCCAACTTCTCCTGGGCCCGGAACATCGTGGGCGGACTCCTGTTCGGTATCGGCATGACCCTAGGTAGTGGCTGCGGCAATAAAACCATGGTCCGCATCGGCGGGGGGAACCTCAAATCGGTGATTGTCCTGGTGTTCCTGGCCATTGGCGCCTATCTGATGATGTTCAATAACGCCACCATCCGCCTGCTCCAGGTGCCCCTGGATTCGGTTGCCGTCAATCTGAGCTCCGGACTGGGCGCTCCCGGCCAGTCTATCGGCGGCATTGTTGGCTCCGTAGTGGGCTCGCCTGTGGTCACCACCAACTACGTCCTGGGTGGCCTCCTGGTCCTGGGGATGTTGATTTGGGTCCTGAAGTCCAGTGACTTCCGGGCCCGCTTCAACAACATCCTGGGCGGTGGGGTGGTGGGCTTGGCCGTGGTCGGTGGCTGGTATATCACCGCCGGTCCCAAGGGCCAGGCCTGGCAGGAAGAGCTCATGTTCGCTGCCCAGAATCCAGTTCAGCACGCCGCCCCGCAGTCCTATACCTTCGTGTCCCCGGCGGGAGATCTGGGCCGGTGGCTTACCGAAGGGTTCGCCACTAACCTGCTAAGCTTCGGCCTAATGGCCCTGGCGGGGGTAATTCTGGGCTCTCTGGTTTGGGCCCTGATCAGCCGCACCTTCCGCTTCGAGTGGTTCGCCTCCTGGCGCGATGCCGGCAACCACGCCCTGGGCGGGTTCCTCATGGGCATCGGCGGTGTGCTCGGCATGGGCTGTACCATCGGCCAAGGGGTTACCGGTATCTCGACCTTGGCGGTGGGGTCCTTCCTTACCTTCGGCTCTATCGTCCTTGGGGCGGCCCTGACCATGAAGGTCCAGTTCTACAAGATGGTTTACGAGGAGGAGGCCTCCTTTCCCAAGGCCCTGGCCGCGAGCCTTGCCGATCTCAAGCTGTTCCCCAACAGCCTGCGTCAACTGGAGCCGGTGTAACCTCGCACCCGTTACGCAGAGCCAGGGGATTCCGGGGCAGCCCGCAGCGGCGGCCCCGCCCGCAGGTCCTAGGAGGATCTTCCTCTCCGATAGGTTGCTCGTATAGCGCCCCCGTCCCCAGGCGGGGGCCTTAATGGTATGGACTTCTCCCTCCTTACTAGCCTGGGTTCGTTGGCTCTGACGACGGACCCATCAGAAGGAGAAGCCCAATGAGCATTGCAACCCTTGGTATCGATCTCGGCAAGACCACCATCCACGTGGTGGGCCTGGATGACCGCGGTCAGCCGGTGGAGCGCAAGAAGCTGACCCGCACCGGTCTGTTCCGGTTTTTGGCCAACCTGGCGCCTTGCCGGGTCGCCATGGAGGCCTGCGCCGGCTCCCACCATGTGGCCCGCAAGGCCGAGGCGATGGGGCATCGGGCCGTGATCCTGCCGGGGCAGTTCGTTCTGGGCTACACCAAGGGCCAGAAGAACGACGATGCCGATGCCACCGCCATCGCCGAGGCAGCCACTCGGCCGACCATGCCCGAAGTGACGATCAAGGACGGCACTCAGCAGGCGATCCAGCTCCTGCACCGGTCCCGGCAGGGCTGGATCAAGCAGCGCACCGAGGTGGCCAACCGCATCCGGGCAATGCTCCTGGAGTTCGGCATCACCGTGCCCAACCGGATCGGCAACCTCCGCAAGGCCCTGCCGGGGATTCTGGCGGACGCGGAAAACGAGCTGCCGGACGGCGTCCGCGACCTGTTGGCTGAGCACTGGCGCCAGCTCCAGACGCTCGACGATCAGGTTGTGACTGTCACGAGCAAGCTGGAGCAGCTGGCCCGCCAGGATGCCCGAGCCGCCCGGTTGCTGACCGTGCCCGGCATCGGTCCGATCATCGCCACAGCCTTCGTGGCCGCGGTGGGCGACGGCAGCCAATTCGGCAAAGGCAGGGACTGCTCGGCCTGGCTGGGTCTGGTGCCCCAGCAGTACACCACTGGCGGCAAGCCCAGGCTGTTGGGCATCAGCAAGCGCGGCAACCGCTATCTGCGCACCCTACTGATCCACGGCGCCCGAACCGTGCTGCGTCATGCCGACAAGCAGGATGACGCCCTGCGCCGTTGGATCCGGCCGCTCGACGGGCGGACCCATATGAACAAGGCGGCCGTGGCGCTGGCCAACAAGCTCACCCGGGTGGCCTGGGCCGTGCTGACCCGCGGGGAGGCCTTCCGCGCCGAGGCCGCGGCCGCTTGAGCGGCGGCGTTCGCGCCAACGGGCAACTGAAACCAAATTGGCGGACTGACCCCCCGAGCAATTGCAAGCGCCCTTGCTGATGGCGGAAACGGGTACCGGCCTGCGGCTAGCCTGAGCAAAAAAATGGCTCCTTGAAGCCGAGGCTTTAATCAGGAACCGCAGGCGCGGATTTCTCCATCACGGCACGGGGCCGAGAATCGCCCCATCCAGAGGCCGAATAGGTTTGCGCCACCCGTCCCTCCTCCTACCGATAGGGGCTTGCAAAACGGGAGAAGTCCATAGATTCTTTGCGGGTCGGATTGGATGGAGGGGCCGGGAGTGGGATGTGGGGGCGTCAAGCCGTGAGGGTGGTGACCGAGTTTTTAGTTTTGGCGCTTCCCCAAATCGTGTGGGTCAGGTCCCATACCCCGCTTTGGTCGGGTAGAGGTTGAGGCCGCCGAGATGGAAGTAGATGGCGTTGATCATGCGCTGACGGTTGCGGAAGCCGTTGGCCCGCGCCTTGATCTTCTGAATCCGGTTGTTGAGGTTCTCGGCGAGGCTGTTGCTGGCCCCGGCCATGACGGCGTTGAGGATTCCCCAGAGGTGGTTCCGGACCGTCTGGCCCAGCTTGACCACGAGCTGGAGTCGGCTGCGGGCCATCCAGCTCAGTAGCCGGTTTTAGGCGTTCCGGGCGCTGCCCCGTTCCCGGTAGTCCCACAGATCGCTGGCGGTCTCCTTGATGGCCCAGGCGCGGGCGGTGCGCAGCTCCTGTTGGCGGAGCTGGTCGAAGCGCTCCTGCTCGGTCGCCTTGCGGGGACCAACGCCGCGCAGCCAGTGGTACTTGGTGCCCTTGAGGCGGTCATCGCCCTCCTTGGTGAGGGCCTTGTGCTCCTTGCGGCGTACCAGATCCACCGCCTCGTTGAACGGCACTTGGCCACGTGGAAGCGGTGTGCGCCTTCGGCGCCCCCGCCAAGTCTGTTTTTGAATGGCGTGACTGAGCGGCGGTCGAAGGCGATCTTACGGGCCCCGTGGGGCAGATGCTTGGTGGTGGCCTGAATGAAGGGCGGCCACATGTCCATGCTGACCCACTGGATACGGTGTCCGCTTCGCGCCCCCGCCTGGTCTTTTAGAATGGCGAAACTGGGCGGCGGTGCTCTGGGCCGGGGTCAGGGACTGCAGGAAGTCCCCCAGGCTGGCCTCCCGGCGCTCTTCGGCGACATGCAGCACGTGGGTGCCGTCGCTGACCACCGTCAGGTAGTTGGGGCGCTTCTTGTAGGCCTTTTCGTCCACAGCCAGGGCGCCGGTCGCCGCTAAAGCGCCGCCGCCTAATCGATTAGATCGGCGTAACTGAGCGCCGGTGGCAATGGGCTCGCGGCGGCCCAGCCCCCGGCTCACGGCCCGCTGCAGGATGCCGTCCACAGCGCTCCAGCTCAGGCCCAGCTG
>NZ_JAZKRM010000058.1:0-11227 GCF_036628635.1 Thiohalorhabdus sp.
ATTAGGGGTCAAGTCTTGACATGACAGTTAACGTCCAACCTTGAAGGCTACTTGGGCCTCAAACTGTCTTGTCAAGACTTGACCCCTTTTTAGGCTTTTTCCTTTTTAGGCTCTACTCGCACTTATATGGTCTTATTCCCGAGGCGGATCCGGGATCCGACGACCAGCTAGACGCTTTCCTCGCCTTTGCTCTCGGCAGGGTATGGCTCGACTTTCGGGACCCGGAAGAGGTTTCCCTGTTTGGGAATCGACGTACGGGGAGCTTTCTGCTGCCCGCCCGCCCCTTGGACAACTATTGCCCAGGGGCTCGAGAGAAGTTGCGAGGGTTGGCCGACCACACCTGCGGGCAGTTCTACGGGGCTTTTAGCTGACTCACCAATACCACTCGGGGCGTCGAGGAGCCGCAATACCTCAGGCACAACCTCTCGGCCCCTGGCCTCTACCTAGCCAAAACAATGCTCATTAGCTCACTTACACGAAATCGTGGAGTGCCTCTTTTTTATTCCATATTCCGTCTGCTGGCCGCAGGCTCCTGAAATAAGGCCGGATCGATTCCGTGGTGGCGGATCTTCATCTGAACCGCCCTCGGACTGAGCCCGAGCTGTTCGGCGGTCCACCGAACATTGCCTGCAGCCTGGGCCAGGGTTTCTTTAAGGATGCGGGCTTCCAGCCGGTCGGCCACCTGCTTGCGAGCCATCCGCAGGTTGTTGGTTGGCGGCGGAGACGTGGTTGGGGCCCTGTTGTCCCCGAGGTCTAGGGATTGGATGACCGGTCCTTTGCTGAACAAGTACCCCCGCTCCAGCGCATTCTCCAGCTCCCGCACGTTGCCCGGCCAGGAATGGGCGAGGACCCGGGACCAAGCTTCCGGGCCTAACTGCTTGCGCCCCTGCTGATATTGCTCGTGCAGTTGTTCGAGGAAGTGGTCGACCAGGGCGTCGATATCCTCAAGCCGCTCCCTGAGGGGAGGAAGGGCAATGGGAATGACGTTCAGGCGGTAGTAAAGGTCCGTCCTGAACTGGCCGCCCTCGACTAGGCGGACGAGATCGGCATTCGTAGCCGCCACGACTCGAACGTCCCCCTGCAGGGGACGGCTTCCCCCTACACGCTCGTAATACCCCTCCTGAAGGACCCGCAGCAGCTTTGCTTGGAGCAAAGGCGGCAGGGTGTCCACCTCGTCAAGGAAAAGGGTGCCCCCATTGGCTTGTTCGATATAGCCATGATGGACCTCGTGCGCCCCAGTAAACGCCCCGCGCTCATGGCCGAAGACCAGGCTCTCGAAAAGCCCCTCCGGGATGGCACCGCAATTGACGGCCACGAAACGCTGGCTGGCTCGAGAGCCCAGGGCATGGATCGACCGGGCGACCACCTCCTTGCCGGTCCCCGTCTCCCCCTGAATGAGCACGTTGGCATCGGTCGGGGCGGCGATCTCAATCGTTTCCAGGATGCCCCGCATGGCCGGCGATTCGGCCACGATAGCCGGAATACCGGGCCCCTCTGTTTCGGACTGCCGGCACCAGAACCGCTTGAGCCGTTCCTGGACCCTTTGGGAGCCATTCTCCCCGACGACGTTGGCTTCGTTTTTATAAACCTGTCCCGCTCCGGCGGGCGCCTGCTCCGGGTCGGTATAGACCGCGACCGAGCAGCAGTCATCCCCTACCGCAAGGCGCTTTTCAAGGACAACCCGGGCCCAGCCGAAATTGCGGGCGGCGATGCTCCCGAAAACGCTGGCGGTCATCTGGCATAGAGCGGGGGCTTCGGTGACGGTTTGGCCGAAGGGGCAGCGGTGATTGAGCACCCGCACGGCACTGGGAGGGCTGGAAGCGCGGGCGAAGTTGCCACCGATCTGATTCTTTATGCCGGTGATCATGTCGGCGTAGCCGGCGAGATCGAGGGGCTCGGGAAGGGTCTGATCGGCCCGGTAAGCCGATTCGAAGCAGGTAGCAGCGCTTTCGGCGATTGTGGCGATCTGGTGGCGGACCGCCTCAGCACTCCGGTCCCCGTCCTCGCCCCACCCCTGGGTCAAAAGGGCCTGCAGGAAGCCCATAGGGGATAGTTCGGATAACGAAAAATCGGTCATCGGCCTCTCCTCAGGGGCGAAAACAAGATTCGCGGCTGGAGGTTAAGGGCGCATGCTCCCTTCGCAGGCGCTGAACCCAGCCATAACCCTTTGGGCTCTTCGTGCCTCGCCGCCTCCACTCGGTGCGAACGAGGCTTTCGCACCCGCCCGCAGGTACCCATAAAAAACATTGAAAAAACGGATTTCTAACTGTTTCGGCGAATGGCACATCTCATGCAATTGGGTAGGTGAATGGATTGCGATCCATTCCACCTTTAGGCCATCCCCGAGGAGAAAGCAATGACCCTGAAACGCCAGCTAGAGCAGGATTTCCAGGAACGCAGCAACTGGGTCCTTCGCCGCCAGTCCGGGATCCCCAACAACCGCCGGCTTTGGGTGTGCGCCTGCATGGACGAGCGCCTGCCGGTGGACGAAGCGCTCGGGATCCGGGGCGACAACGGCGACGCCCATGTCTTTCGGAATGCCGGCGGCGTTATCACCGATGACGCCATCCGGTCCGCCATGCTCACCTGCAACTTCTTCGGGACCGAGGAGGTGGTGATCATCAACCACACCGAGTGCGGCATGATGTCGGCCCACACCGATACCCTGATGAAGGCCTTCCAGGATAAGGGCATCGACACGGACAACGTCCAGCTTGATCCGGAGGTACCCGAGCTGAAGCTGGAAAGCGGCTCTTTCGGAAAGTGGATCCGGATGTTCGATGAGCGGTCCGTGGACGACATCTGCGCCGCCCAGGTCGATTACGTCCGTAATCATCCCCTGATTCCCGACCATGTCACCGTGAGCGGTTGGATCTGGGAGGTGGACACGGGCAATTTGCGCCCGCCGCATCAGCGGCTGGGTGAGAAAGTGAACACGCCCAAGGAGATGGGGGCCAAGTAGCCGCCAGCAGGGGCCGGGAAGCCGACCCCTACCCCTAAAGGCTCAGGAAGGTCTGACCGTAGGAGTAGCCCATGCCCCTATTCGACTTCGAGTGCCCCTTTTGCCACCACCTTTCCGAGCACCGTTGGCAAGCGGGTACGCCCCAGCCGACATGCCCGAATTGCGGCCACTCCATGAAAAAGCAAGTGTCGGCCCCAGCCGTGCACGGAGCCATGGCTCAAGGTCGCGAATCCGCGGTGCGATCCCTAGTCACCGGGAAGGCCGCCAGCCATTGCTGCGGCGGTTCGGACCACCGGCAGCCTCATTAATGGCAGGCGAAGGGGCCTGCCTTAGTCCGGTGTCCTATCCAGCCGAGGAGGGCGAAAGACGGGAGAGTTAACGGCTACGGTTTTTCATTCAACCTGATTAGAGGTCAAGTCTTGACATGACAGTTAACGTCCGACCTTGAAGGCTACTTGGGCCTCAAACTGTCTTGTCAAGACTTGACCCCTTTTCTATGTCGGATGATTGCTTCTCGAAGCTTGCCCAGACGACCGGTGCCTCGCAAACGGGCTAAGAGGGGACAATCGCAGGAGGTGCGGCCAAGCGGACCGATTGTGGAACCGGTTTGGTCAGCAAGGGCGAAGCGGGATGACCCCCGGGTTCCGACCGGCACTGCCCCGCAGGAAGCCGCGCACCCTGCCCCCCCCTTATCCGCCTCTTCCCGCCTGGCTTCGGCCCCCTAGACCAGACCGCGGACCACCGCCCCGGCCCCCGCCAGGGCGGACACGGCCAATACCACCGGGCGCAGCCAGGCCCGGTCCAGGGTCCGGGCGGTATAGCCCGACAGCCAGAACCCTGCCAACACGGCCGGCAGCAACGCCAGGCCCAGGACCAGCGCCTCGCCGTCGAACCGGCCCACCGTCGCCAGGGAAAGCAGAGCCATCAGGCCTCCGGGCACGAAGATGGCGGACAGGGTCGCCCGCAGCCGCAGCCCGCCGGCGTTCTGGAAGACCAGGGCCAGGGGCGGACCACCGATGGAGGTGGCCGTGGCCATGAACCCCGCCAGCGTGCCGGCCGCCGCCAAGTGGCCGCCCTGCGGCTCGGCAGCTGCCCAGCCAAGGGCGCTCAGGGCCACCGCCAGGAGGACAAGGCCGCCGAACGCCAACGCCAGCCCGCCTTCCGGCAGCGAAGTCACCACCCCGCCGGCCAGAGCCGAGCCCACCACAAAGCCCGGCAGAGCCCAGGCCAGGGGCGCCTTCTCCAAGCCTGCCCGGTCCCGCACCAGGATGAGGGCCGGCAAAGTTAGCCCGGCGATGAGCATGGGGGCAGGCACCAGCGCCGGGTTGAGCAGGAACAGCAGCGGCGCCCCCAGCAGGGCCACACCGAAGCCCACCGAACCCTGCACCACCGCTCCGCCCACCAGCACCAGGCTGGCCAGGAGCCACTCACCAAATGTCAGGGGCAGATCCGGGATCATAAATCACGGTTTACCAGGAGTTACGGATCGACAGCGAAGTCCGTGAAGGTGGGTCAGCGCCGAAGCAACAATAAGCCTTTCCCGGCAAGCTGTCATGTCGGGACTGGAGCTTTTTAGCGGCCGGACAGGGGAAGTCCTATTGCTGAATTTGGGAGCGGGAGGGGGGAAGCGAAATTGGTGAGGGGGAATCAGTCCTCGAAGGAAAACCGCTTCTTTCGACAAAACTGTCATGTCAAGATTTGACCCCTTTTTTTGGCTGAGCTGATCAAGAACCAGAGCGACCCCGGCTCAGTTTCGCCGAGTCAGAAAGATAACGGGGCGGCGCGAAGCGGCGACGCCCAGCGCACCGAGCTGCTCCTGCGGCGGGCGGTGCAGTCCTTTGACCAGGCCGCCATCTACACCATCCACGGCTACTGCCAGCGGGCCCTGTCGGACCACGCCTTCGAGGGCCGGCGCCCCTTCGAGATGGAGCTGGTCACCGACCCCTCCGAGCTCATCCAAGAGGTAATTGATGACTTCTGGCGGCAGAAGGCCCCCACCCTGGACCGCCCCTTCCTGGACTACCTCCTGGACAAAGGCATGGGGCCGGAGAAACTAGCCGGGACCATCCGTTCTTACCTGGGCAAACCCGACGTCGTCATCCGCAGCCCGGAGACCGACGACGGGGTGGACTTCCAGGCCTACGCCGATGCCTACACCCGAGCCCGGGAGCTGTGGCAAACCGATAAACCCACCATCCACCAGCGCCTGCTCGACGGCCTCGACGGCTACAAAAGCGGCCAATACGACGCGGCCAAGATCGCGGGCTGGGTGGATAAGATGGACGCCCACCTGGCCGGGGAGACCCCACCCTCGGGGTGGTTTGAGAAATTCCAAAAGCTCTCGGCCTCGGGCCTCGAAAGCGGGACCAAGAAGGGAAACGAGGTCCCGGACCATCCCTTCTTCGACGCCATGGACGAGGTAGCGGCCACCTGGGAACCGGTAGCCGAGGCCTTCGAGGCCCGCGCCTGGACCCTCGTCCACGAGGCCCTGAGTTACGCCTGGGCTGAGCTACCCCGGCGCAAGGAGACCCGCCGGGTGCAGGCCTTCGACGACCTCATGCTCAACCTCGACCGGGCCCTGGACGGGCCGGCCGGGGAAACCCTGGCGACCACCCTGCGCGAGCGGCTGCCGGTGGCCCTGATTGACGAGTTCCAGGACACCGACCCCGTCCAGTACCGCATCTTCCACCGCATCTACGGCGAGGCTGTCGGGCCGATCTTTTTGGTGGGCGACCCTAAGCAGGCCATCTACGGCTTCCGGGGGGCGGACATCTTCGCCTACCTGCGGGCGCGAGGGGACACCGAGACCCGGGAAGACGGCCACACCCACTACCTCCCCAAGAACTGGCGCTCCACCGCGAAGCTGGTCACCGCCTTCAACGACCTATTCCAGCGCAACCGCCCCTTCTGGTTCGACGCCATCCCATACAAGGAGGTGGCTTCCGCCCACCCCAAGGAAAGCCTGGAGCTTCCCGACTTCGACCCGGCCCCCTTCCAGTGGCACTTCCTGCCGCTGACCCCCAACGATGACAAAAAGAAGAACAAGGGCGCCGCAACCGAGGTGGCGGTGCAGGAAACGGCCGCCGAGATTGCCCGGCTGCTCGATGCCAGCGACCAAGGCGAGGCCCGCCTGACCCACCCCGATCACGGCGAGCGGCCGCTGACGGGCAAGGACATCGCCGTGTTGGTGCGCACCCACAAACAAGCCCAGGCGGTGCGTAACGCGCTCAGCCAGCGGGGGATCGCCAGCGTCGAGCAGGCCCGGGAGAGCGTGTTCGCCACCCCCGACGCCGAGGAGCTCGAGCGAGTGCTCGCGGCCATCCAGGAGCCGCATCGGGACGATCTCCTGCGCGCCGCCCTGGCCACCACCCTCTACGGCCATACCGCCGCCGAGCTATACGCCCTCACCCAGGACGAGGACCACTGGGACCGAATCGCGGATGGCTTCCAGGTCCTGCACGACCACTGGCGGGCGCACGGCTTCATGGGCCTATTCCGGCACTGGCTGGCCACTGAGGGTATCCAGACCCGCCTGCTCGCCCAATCCGAGGGGGAACGCCGGCTCACCAACCTGTTGCACATCGCCGAGCTGCTCCACCGGCAGGCGCAGGAGGCGGACTTAGGGATGGAAGGCGTGCTCGCCTGGCTGGGGCAGCGCCGGCAATCCCCCGGTACCGAAGGCGAGGAGGAAGAGCTCCGCCTGGAGAGCGAGGCCGACCTGGTCCAGCTGGTGACCATCCACAAGAGTAAGGGCCTGGAATACCCCATCGTGTTTTGCCCCTTCCTGTGGGACCTCGCCGTCAAAAGCCCGGACAAAAACCAGGCGGTGGATTTCCACGATCCCGACAACGACAACCGCCTTACGGTGGACCTGGGCACCGAGGAACGCGAGGCGGCCAAGCACCGCAAGCAGGAGGAGACCCTCGCCGAGAACCTGCGCTTGCTCTACGTGGCGATCACCCGGGCGGTGCACCGCCTCTACCTCCTAACCGGGCCCATCAACGAGCTGGACAAATCGGCCTTCGGCTACCTAATCCACGCCACTGCCGAACCCGGGTACGATTGGAACGCAGCCACCAAGACGGTGCCCACCGCGGACCCCGAAACCTTGTATGGCCACCTGGAGGCCTTCGTCGACGCCCGGCCGGAGGTCTTCGGACTAACCGCCCACTTCACCACCACCGAAGGCGGGGAAGGCCCCCGGCGCCAAGCCCCAACCCCGCCCAAACTGGCCGAGCAGCGCTTCACCGGCTCAGTTGCCACCGATCGGTTCGTGACCAGCTTCAGCGGCCTGATCGAGGGCCAACCGGCGGACCGCCCGGAGGCCGACCGCGGCGAGAACGTTTGGATTACCCCCTCGCTGGTGACAGAGGCGCCCCTCGAAGGCCCCGCCCGCTTCCCCAAGGGACGCGCTGCGGGCACCTGCCTGCACGGCGTGCTGGAGCACATCGACTTCACCACCGGCCCCGAGGAGTGGCACGAGCCAATGGCCCGCACCCTGCGCGAGCACGGCTTCGATCCGGAGCAGTGGGGCGAGATCGTCACCGACTTGGTCGCCAACACGGTAGCAACGCGCCTGGGCGGCGGGCTGGCGGGCCATTCCCTGCAAGGGATCGGTGCCGGCGCCCGGCTCGACGAGATGGAGTTCTACTACCCCCTAGCCCGCCTGACCGATTCGACCCTGAGCCGGGTGCTCGCCGATTACGGATACCATCCCGGCGCGGCCAGCCCGGAGGCCGGACCGGCCCTGGCATTCCGCCCCCAGGCAGGCTACCTGCGCGGGTTCATCGACCTCGTCTTCGAGGCCGACGGGCGCTACTACCTCGCCGACTACAAATCCAATTGGCTCGGGCCGAACGCCGCGGCTTACACCGACGCCGCCCTGGCCAAAGCCGTGGCCGAGCACGGCTATGCGTTGCAGTACCTGCTCTACAGCGTGGCCCTACACCGCCATCTGCAGGCGAGCCTGCCGGGGTACCGCTACGCCGATCACTTCGGCGGGGCGTATTACCTGTTCCTGCGCGGGATGGACCCCGAGCGCGGTGAGGGCGCCGGGGTCTATTTCGACCGCCCGGACGAGGGGCTCATCCAGGCCCTGGACGGCCTGTTCCGAGGGGAGGGCTGACCATGTGGCAGGTGCTGGAGACGCTGCGCAATCGGGAGGCCCTGTCCGATGTGGACCTCGAGCTGGCCCGATTCCTGGCCGAGCACGACCCCGCCCCAGTTTCGCCAAACCAGAAAGATAACGGGGCGGCGCGAAGCGGCGACCCCGGCTCAGTTTCGCCGGATCAAAAAGATTACGGGGCGGCGCGAAGCGGCGATGCCGAAGCCGGCTGGCCGGTGGTGCTCGGCGCGTGCCTGGCGAGCCGGGCGCCGCAGCAGGGCGACACCTGCGTGGATCTGGTGGCCCAAGCGGGGCGTCCAGTAATCGAGGAGGACGAACCGGTGGCCGTCGCCCCAGAGCTGGATGCCTGGCGGGACGCGCTAAGGGCCTCAAAGGTTGTTGGCGACCCAGGGGACTTCTGCCCGCTGATCCTGGAGGACGACCGGCTCTACCTCCAGCGCTACTGGGGCTATGAGGCGGCGATTGCCGAGGACCTGGTTCAGCGCGGCACCCAGACCGTGGACGGGGTGGATACGGCCACCCTGCAGGCCGCCCTGGCCCGGCTTTTCCCCGAGGCGGGCGAAGCGGAAACGGACTGGCAGAAGGTGGCCGCCGCAGTGGCCGTGCTCCGCCGGCTGACACTGATCACTGGCGGCCCTGGCACGGGCAAGACCACTACCGTCACGCGCCTTCTGGCGGCCCTTCTGGAGCAGCCGGCTACCGACCAGTTGCGGATCGCCCTGGCCGCCCCCACCGGCAAGGCAGCCGCCCGCATGCAGGAGGCCGTCCGCCACGCCAAGGCCGAGTTGCCCCTCGACGAGGCCTTGCGGAACCGCATTCCCGAGGAGGCCCGCACCCTCCACCGCCTGCTCGGCGCCCGCATGAGCTCCACCCAGTTCCGCCACAACCGGGACAACCCCCTGCCCTTCGACGTGGTGGTGGTAGACGAGGCCTCCATGGTGGACGTGGCCCTGTTCGCCAAGCTCCTGGATGCCATCCCGCCAAAGGCCCGTCTGGTCATCGTCGGCGACCGGGATCAGCTGGCCCCAGTGGAGGCCGGCAGCGTGCTCGGCGAGATCGCCGCCGGCGACAACGGGTTCAGCAAGGCCTTCGGGGATCAATTGGGCGAAATCGTGGCCAGCGAGCTACCGGTTGCGGACAGCCCGTCTCCCCTCGTCGACAACCTGGTGGCGCTACAACGCACCCATCGGTTCGGGGATGAAGGGGGCCTCGGCCACCTGGTGCGAGCCGTGAAGGCGGGCGATACTGGGGCGGCTAAAGCTGTCCTTACGGATACCGCCTATCCGGATGTGACCGCGCAGGCCCTGCCCGAGGAGCGCGAAGGCTGGGAGGCGCTGGTCCAGGAATTGGCTAGCAACTTTGAACCCCTTATTGAAGCCGGCGGAACCGGGGACCCGGCCAGGGCCTTCGAGGCCTATCGAGGCTTCGGGGTCCTGGACGCCATGCGCCAGGGCCCCTTCGGCTCCGAGGCTTTGAATCGCCAGATCGAACAGGCCCTCCGGATTCGCGGTACGATTCCAGCAGCCGGCCACTGGTACCCCGGCAAACCCGTGCTGGTTACCCAGAACGACTACCGGCTGAAGCTATTCAACGGGGATGTGGGGATCGCCCTGCCGAACAATGGCGAACTCAAGGTCCACTTCGAGACCCCGGACGGCGGCTATCGGGCCCTGACCCCCAATAGGCTGCCGGCCTATGAACCGGCCTACGTGCTTACTGTGCACAAGAGTCAGGGCTCGGAGGTGGACGAGGTGGCAATGCTGGTGCCGGAAGGGGCAGCTAGCGTAAATAGCCGAGAGCTTGTGTATACGGGAATCTCACGGGCCCGGCGGGGGTTGACCCTGCGCAGCCCAGAGGGAACCCTCCAGCGAGCGATCACGGCCCCCTTGGCGATGGCATCGGGTCTAGCAGCCAAGCTCGCCGCGCCGTAGAGAGGATTGCTTAACCGCCCAGACCTTGGCAAGGAAACCGGATCTTACCCCGCCAAGAGCCCGGAAACGCTCAAGTCCTCATCCACATCCGGCCAGTGAATGCCTTCGCCTTCACCCATCAGCTCGTAATTTTCCAGCTCTTGCGGGGACGCCTCAGAGAGGCGAGGAAACCAAGCGAGCGGCACGGAGATTTTCCGCCCGTCAGCCAGGGCAACGATCATTTCCTCTTCTGTGAATTGGACGCTTTCCGCCCGGGGATGAAGCTCAACCGCCGAAGAAGTCATTCCAAGCCTCCCGTAAGAGTCCCTGGTTTTCCAAAACGAGACGCAGCAGGGCGCGCTGCTCTTGCGCGTTGAAACGGTTGGAGCTGGCAATGGACACTGGCTCCAGCCAGAACTTGGCCAAGCCGCGTTCCCGTTGGACATGAATATGCGGTGGCTCGCCCTCTTCGTTACTGTAAAAGAAAAAGCGATAGGGCCCCCGCCGCAGGACCGTTGGCATCCCCTCCCTCCTTACCAGACCCCAACCTATTCCACCACTCCCCTTAGCTTACTCCTGCGTATGAGGAGACGGGAACTGGCCCTCTCGCAAAAACCTAGAGGGCTTGGACTGCGCTGGAGGCTCTCAAGTCGTTTCGGGCAGAAGACAAAACCAAGCCCTGCGCCCGCTAGTATTTGGAAACGGACAAGTCCAATTTTAGTTCCTCTTCCGCCGCCTCCGGTAGAGGGATCCGCTCGGCTATTTGCTCAGCTGAGCGAGCATCAGTAACGACTCCCCCTCCCATGACCACGTTGAACCACCGCTCCCGGTCGGTTACTACCCGGTACATCTTCTCGTCCTGAGTTTCGGCAACATAGGGCATGTAGACTTTGATGGGCTGACCAGCCCGCTCGGCCTTAGCGCCGATCCGATCCACCCGGCCAGTGCGCTGTTCGATATTACTCGGATTCCAGGCCAGGTCGTGGTGAATGATGTGCCGGCAGTTCAGGTGGAGATCCACACCCTCGGCCATGACGCTGCTCGTTACCATGATCTCCGGATAGAAAGGAGTATTGAAGGCAAGCATCAGTTTTTGACGAGTCTCGTGATCCGTGGCCCCGTTGATCAGCCGAACGTTGCTCAGAAACCCATGGCGACCTTCCTCCCCATCGAGGTCCTCTACCGGTCCCGTTCCATGCCGGATGCCGGTCTGGATAGTTTCCACAGCTG
>NZ_JAZKRM010000059.1:0-10635 GCF_036628635.1 Thiohalorhabdus sp.
GGATATCTGATCAGCGGTTCTCCAGATCCGGAAATGATTGGGTCGCGGCCACTGGCCGCTCCTACAAGGGCCATTGCCCGAGGATGGGTTTTCGGGCGGAAAGGATTGGTGGAAGTTGGCGGCCTTTACCCCTGTCGTGATAATTGGCGCCCCGCGCTCAGGCACCAACATGCTGCGGGATGTGCTCACCCAATTCCCGGGCGTGGCCACCTGGCCCTGCGATGAGATCAACTACATCTGGCGCCACGGCAACCTGCGCTACCCCTCAGATGAATTCACCCCCGACATGGCCCGGCCCCGGGTGCGGCGCTATATCCGCCGGCAGTTCGACTGGGTGGCGCGGCGGTACGGGGCGGAGTTCGTGGTGGAGAAGACCTGCGCCAACTCCCTGCGCGTGCCCTTCGTGGATGCGGTGGTACCGGAGGCGCGCTACGTCTTCATCCGCCGCGATGGCCTGGATGCCGTGGGCTCGGCCATGAAGCGCTGGAAGGCGCCCCTGGACATCCCCTACCTGGCGCGCAAGGCGCGCTTCGTGCCCCTCACCGATCTGCCGTACTACGGCGGGCGCTACCTCTGGAACCGGTTCTACCGTCTGTTCTCCCGGGAGGAGCGGCTGGCCTTCTGGGGGCCGCAGCTGGCCGGCATGGAGGAGCTGCTGGCCGAGCACCCCCTGGACGAGGTCTGCGCGCTCCAGTGGCGGCGCTGCGTGGCATCCGCCGCCGCGGCCTTCGCGGCGATGCCGGCGGAGAAGTGGCTGGAGGTGGCCTACGAGGACTTCGTGACCGCCCCGGAGCGGGAGCTGGGGCGGGTGCTCGATTTCCTGGGGATTGAGGCAGGGGCCGCCGAACGGCAGGAGGCGGTGGCCGGGGTGCAGGCCGGCAGCATCGGCAAGGGGCGAGAGGCTCTGGACGGCGATGCGGTGCGGCGGCTGGAGCGCCTGGTTGGGGATGCGTTGGGGCTTTCCGAAGGTGCTTGCACAAAGTAACGGATAACGTTACTTTGAAAAAGTGAAATCGGATTCCCACCATCAACGACCCGCCGACTATGTCGATGCCCTGGCAGCTCGCGGTCGCTATCATTTCACGGTCGCGCAGCTTCAGGAGGCGCTGGGTCTGTCGGCTCCGGCGGCCCGCAACGCACTCAAACGCCTTGCCGCTCGAAACCGCGTCGCTTCCCCGGCCCGGGGTTTCTACGTTGTCATCCCGCCCGAATACCGCACGCTCGGCTGTCTGCCGGCCGAACAGCTCATCCCGGCCCTGATGGAGCGGGAGGGCAAGCCGTACTATGTGGGCCTGCTCAGTGCGGCGCAATATTACGGCGCTGCGCATCACCGCCCGCAGGAATTCCAGGTCTTTCTTGAGAAAAACCGCCGACCGATCGGATGCGGCGCAGTCCGGGTCGCCTTTATCGCGCGCAAGCGCCTGAAGGAGGTGCCGACCCGCTCGTTTAATACGCCGCGTGGTGCGGTGAAGGTCTCGACGCCCGAGGCGACGGCGATCGACCTTGCCGGCTATCTTGGCCATGCCGGCGGGCTTGATCAGGTTGCCACGGTGATTGTCGAGCTCGCCGAGGACATGGATGCCGCGCTGCTGGCCAAGGCAGCCGAAACGGGCCCCCTGCCGTGGGCGCAGCGCCTCGGCTATCTGCTGGAGCTAGGGGAAGTGGGTGAGAAGACGCACCCACTGCGGCGCTTCGTCGAGGCGCACGCCCGGGAATACGCGTTGCTGAGCCCCGGAACCGAGGCGCGGGATGCGCAGCGGAATAAGCGCTGGAAGCTTGTGATCAATACCGACGTGGAACCGGAGCTGTGATCCCGCGCGACTACATCACCGAATGGCGCAGCGAAGCGCCGTGGGTTGAAGATTACCAAGTCGAGCAGGATCTGGTAATCAGCAAGGCGCTCGTAGACATCTTCTCGCACCCGTTACTGGCCCGTACGCTGGCATTTCGGGGCGGCACGGCGCTTTACAAGCTCTTCATCTGGCCGCCGGCACGCTATTCGGAGGATATCGATCTGGTGCAGATAGAAGCAGAGCCGGCCAGCCCTATCATGGACGCTTTGCACGAAGTCCTGGACCCGTGGCTCGGCCGGCCGCGCTACAAGCAAAGCGAGGGCCGCGTTACGTTCGATTACCGTTTCACCTCGGAAGATTCGCCGCTGACATTGGCCCGCTGCTCGCCCACGGCCGCGCATGGGGCCTGGACGCCATGGCGCGGACCGTATCGGAAACCTTGATCAGCCGGCTGCCCGGTGATCCCTGGCAAGGTGGGACCTGATGGCTTCAACGTGGCGTTGTCACCATCGTGCCGACCCATGCGGAATGGACTGCCCGGCACTTGGCGCCACGGCAACCTACGCTAGCCGCCGGAGTGTCTAGCAGACTGCTATACAGTGGTGTATGTGGTTGTGTATACAGAGAAGGCACCCCATGACGACTCCAGCCAAGCGCGAAACGCCTATCAACCTGCGGGCCCTGC
This sequence comes from Thiohalorhabdus sp., assembly GCF_036628635.1. Classification (GTDB taxonomy): domain Bacteria; phylum Pseudomonadota; class Gammaproteobacteria; order Thiohalorhabdales; family Thiohalorhabdaceae; genus Thiohalorhabdus. Next base: position 2,479 of record NZ_JAZKRM010000059.1, read on the forward strand.
CGGCCCAGCGGGCGCTCATTGATCGAGCACGGCAGCTCACCGGCAAGAGTCGCACTGAATTCGTGCTCGAGGCGGCGTGCCGGGAGGCGGAAAATACCCTGCTCGATCAGCGGCTGTTCCTGCTGGACGAGGAGCGCTTTGCCGCCTTCGAGGAGGCCCTGGATGCGCCGGTCAAGGATAACCCGGCTCTGCGGAAGCTGCTGACGACGCCGGCGCCGTGGGATTAAGGGCCCCGGCACGGTTAACGGAGGAGCACGACACTTCGGGCTTCGATTGCGGGGTGCGAACGCTTACCGACTGGCTCCAGCGCGTTGCCTTGAAGAACGAGCACAACGACGGCTCGCGGACGTTTGTGGTCTGTGACGGCCAGGCAGTCGTCGGCTATTACACCCTTGCCACCGGCGCCATCCAACGTGCCGAGGCGCCCGGGAAGGTACGCCGGAATATGCCCGAGCCCGTGCCCATGCTCGTGCTGGGGCGCCTTTCAGTGGACAACCGGTACCACGGCAAGGGCATCGGTCGGGGGATGCTTCGGGACGCGGTGCTTCGGGTTGTGGGTGCATCCGAACAGGTCGGGATCAAGGCCGTTTTGGTGCACGCCCTATCCGAAGACGCCAGGCGGTTCTACGAACGGCATGGCTTCCAGGTGTCCCCTGCCGATGACATGACCCTGATGGTGACCCTCAAGGATGCCCGCGCCCTGATGGGCGGTTGATGTGATCTCTGGAAACAAGCTCGCACTATTGCCTCAGGCGCACCCGCTGGCCCAGCTAGGACTGTCTCCCAGGATTGCTCCGGTGTCCGCCGAGGTAAAAGGGGCTCACCAGAATATCGCTAATTGCGATACCAGGAAAAAGTTGCCATCCTGGATCCTGAGGGTAGGCAAGACGAAGAGGGTGACGTGCACGTCATTACGCAGAAGCGCATTTGGGAGGCCAAGGAACGGTGGCCCGAATCTTCTACCGCGCTGGATGCCTGGTACCGCCTGATCAAGAGCGCTTCGCCCCAGCACTTCGCCGACATGCAGCAGCTTTTCCCCTCGGTGCATAAGGTGGGCAACTGCCACGTTTTCGACCTCGGCGGCAATAAAATCCGGCTCATTGCCAAGGTGCAGTACCGAACGCAGAAGGTCTTCATTCGGTATGTGCTGGACCATCCCGAATACGACCGGGAGGCATGGAAAGATGACTGTTAAGGATCGCATTGAGGAGCAAGTCGAGGAGGCCGAGGCGCACTGGCGGCACATCGCCCCGTTGCTGTCGGAGATCACCGACGAGGCGGATTACGACCGGCGCGTGGCCATGATGGACCATCTGCTTGATCGGGCGAGCGACCTGGAAGATGACCCGCGGGCCGAGCTGGCATCCCGCATCGGCGACCTCATTGAGGCCTATGACGAACAGAAACGCCCCATGCCGGTATCCGGCAACCGGGAAGTCCTGCGCTACCTGATGGCTGAGCACGGCCTGACCCAGTCCGACCTTCCGGAGGTCGGGGGGCAGTCTGTGGTCTCGGAAATCCTCGCGGGGAAGCGGGATCTCAACTGGCGTCAGGTCCGGGCCTTAGCCGACCGTTTCGGGGTTTCCACCGATGCTTTCCGGGGTGGTTAGGGGCGGGGGAAGGGCCCAGCACATGACGCCACGGCAACCTGCGCTAGCCGTCGGACGAGCTGGCCCCTGAGCGGGCGATGGAGCCCGCTTAAGGGCTTCCTCCGCTGGACGAGGTCTGCGCGCTCCAGTCGCGGCGCTGGGTTGAATCCGCCGCCGCGGCCTTCGCGCAGATGCCGGAGGACAAGTGGCTGGAGGTGACCTACGAGGACTTCGGGATCTCCCCTGAGCGGGAACTGGGCCGGGTGCGCGATTTCCTGGGGCTCGAGGCCGGAGCCGCCGAACGGAAGGAGGCCGTGGCCGGGGTGCAGGCCACCAGCGTCGGCAAGGGGCGGGAGGCCCTGGACGGCGATGCGGTGGGGCGGCTGGAGCGCCTGGTGGGGGATGCGTTGGGGCGGTTTGGGTATGGGTGAGGGTGGGGAGTAGCCCATTCCGGGACCTCTGTGAGATCCCGGGTCGCGGCTGGTAGCCGCTCCTACAATTATGCTTTTTGGGCAAAGCGGACGGTCAATAACAGGAAAGGGGTTTCTTGGCTATTTCCGTTGAAGGGAAGGACACCCCGCAAGGGCTCAGCAAGCCCCAGGCCGCGCTCAAGCGCAGCTTTGATTTCTTCGGGGCGGCGGTGGGGCTGGTGCTCACCTCCTGGATCATCCTGCCGGCGTGGCTTCTGGCCACGCTGGACACTCGCGCCAACGGCTTCTTCACCCAGGAGCGGGTGGCGCGGAACGGGCGCATCTTCCGGGTGGTTAAGCTGCGCACCATGCGGCCCGATACCCGTCTGGATACCACCGTCACCACCGGCCATGATCCCCGCATCACCCGCCTTGGGCGTTTCTTCCGGCGCGCCAAGATCGACGAGCTGCCCCAGCTGTTCAACGTGCTGGTGGGGCACATGAGCTTCGTCGGGCCGCGGCCGGACGTGCCCGGCTACGCCGACGCCCTGGAGGGTGAGGACCGCGTCATCCTCAGCGTCCGCCCAGGTATAACCGGGCCGGCCACGCTGGCCTACCGCAACGAGGAAGAGCTCCTGGAACAGGTGGCCGACCCGGAGCGCTACAACCGCGAGGTGATTTTCCCGGACAAGGTGCGCCTGAACCGGGAGTACGTGGAGCATTGGTCCTTCCGAAAAGATCTGGGGTATATCTGGCGGACGGTGGTGGGGTGAAATAGGTGGGGAAATACGCCAAACTAAGGCAGAAGATCCTGGCGGGAGGGGCGGATGCCAATGTGGACTTCGCCGGCCTGCGGAATTTATTGCTCCGGTTGGGCTTCGAAGAACGCATAAAAGGGGACCACCACATTTTCACGCGTGGTGACGGGGAAGAGATAATTAACTTACAGCCCCGAGGGAATAAGGCCAAACCGTATCAGGTCAAACAGGTGCGGACTTTATTGGTTAAGTACAGGCTGGGGGAAATCGATGTCGATTAGGTACGAGCTGATCATCTATTGGAGTGAGGAGGACCAGGCCTTCCTCGTCGAGGTCCCGGAGCTTCCCGGGTGCATGGCCGATGGGGAATCCTACGAAGAGGCGGTGGCCAACGCCCGGCAGGTTATCGAGGAATGGATCGAGACCGCGCATGAGCTTGGCTGGCCTGTACCGGAGCCGAAGGGGCGGTTGCTGTACGCGTGACCAGTTTTTCGACTCGATAAGGAATAGATGAATTTAACGGCCTACCTGATGCTTGGCCTCACCGGGGTCCTAGCCTTTGCTGGCCTCGGAATCGCGTACGCCAGCCACAAGGCGCATGAGCGGGATAAAAAGGGTGGGGGTGGGGCGGGATGACCGCTCCCACAGTCCTGCTGGTGGCCTTCTCAACCTATTGCCCCCCTCTGTCTTCTAGAAACTGAGAAAGCTTGAATGAATTCCTGGCCCCATTACGACCCCGACGAGATCGAGGCCGTCCGGGCGGTTCTGGCCTCCGGACGAGTGAACTATTGGAACGGCGGCGAAGGCCGCGCCTTCGAGGAGGAGTTTGCCGCCTACTGCGGCGCACCCTATGGGGTGGCGGTGGCCAATGGCACCCTGGCCCTGGAGCTGGCCCTGCATGCCCTGGGCATCAGTGCCGGCGACGAGGTGGTGGTGACGCCCCGCACCTTCCTGGCTTCGGCGAGCAGCATCGTCCTGCGCGGGGCAACGCCGGTTTTCGCCGATGTGGATGCCGACAGCCAGAACATCACCCCGGACACGGTCCGCGCCGTCCTCACGGAGCGGACCAAGGCGGTCATGCCGGTGCACCTGGCCGGCTGGCCGTGCGATATGGCCGGCTTCCGCGCGCTGGCCGACGAGCACGGCCTGAGCCTCATCGAGGACTGCTCCCAGGCCCACGGGGCCACCTACCAGGGCTATCCGGTGGGGGCCTGGGGCGACGCCGCGGCCTTTTCCTTCTGCACGGACAAGATCATGTCCACGGGCGGGGAGGGCGGCATGCTGCTGCTCCAAGACGAGGCCGCCTGGCGCCGGGCCTGGTCTTTCAAGGACCACGGCAAGGACTGGGACGCGGTCTACAACCGCGAGCACCCGCCCGGCTTCCGCTGGCTGCACGAGTCCTTCGGCACCAACTGCCGGCTCACGGAGATGCAGGCCGCCATCGGCCGCATCCAGCTCACCAAGCTGGAAGGTTGGCTGAGCCGGCGCCGGGCCCACGCCGCCCGCCTGAACGACGCCGGACGGGCCTTCCCCGCCCTGCGCCTCACCGAGCCGCCCGAGCACGTGGGCCATGCCTACTACAAGTGGTACGCCTTTGTCCGGCCGAAGGGGTTGCGCCCCGGCTGGGACCGGGATGCCTTGGTCGCCGCGCTGCAGGAGCGGGGCGTGCCGGCCATGCAGGGGATCTGCCCCGAGGTCTACCGCGAGCGGGCCTTCGAGGGAACGGGCTTCCAGCCCGCCGAGCGCCTGCCCGTGGCCCGGGAGCTGGGCGAGACCAGCCTTATGCTGCCGGTGCATCCGACGTTGACCGAGGAGGAGGTGGCGGGGTTCTGCGAGGGGGTCCGGGCGGTAATGGGGGAGGCCGACGCGGGCGTATAAGGGCTGGGAGAGGTGGTGGAACTGGTGCCCGGCCTAGCCCTCCGCGGGCCGCAGGTGGACTACCTTCTCGCCCGTTTCGGCCGAGCCCGACCCTTCGGTTGCGGGCTCTGGCTGGAACTCGGGCACCAGCTGCCGCAGCTGGGGGAGTAGGTCGCGCCCGCTGGCCTGGGCCTGCGCCTCCAGCTGCTCGACTTCATCCTTGAGGGTCGACCAGTCCTCGCTACCCCGGCAGCGGGAAAGCAGGATCTTCTGGTGGCTGGTTCCCTGCAGCTCCTCCCCCTGGTGGAACAGCTCCTCGTAGAGCTTCTCTCCCGGCCGCAGGCCGGTGTACTGGATCTCGATCTCCCGGCCCGGCTCCTTGCCCGACAGGCGGACCATCTGCTCGGCCAGGTAGGCGATCTTGATGGGCTCGCCCATCTCCAGGACGAAGATCTCGCCCCCTTGCCCCATGGCCTCGGCCTGCAGGATGAGCTGGCAGGCCTCGGGGATGGTCATGAAGTAACGGGTGATCTCCGGGTGGGTGACCGTCACCGGCCCGCCGCGGGCGATCTGCTCGCGGAAGGTGGGGATGACGCTGCCGGCGGAATCGAGGACGTTGCCGAAGCGTACGGTGATGAAGCGGGTGGCCGAATGGGCGTCGAGGTTCTGGCAGAAGACCTCGGCGGCCCGCTTGGTGGCGCCCATGACATTGGTGGGGTTGACCGCCTTGTCCGTGGAGACCAGGACGAACTTGTCGGCCGCGTACCGGTCGGCGGCCTCCGCCATGATCCGGGTCCCGGTGAGGTTGTTGCGAATCGCCTCGCGGGCGTGGGTCTCCAGCAGCGGCACGTGCTTGTAGGCGGCCGCGTGGAACACCGCGTCCGGGGCGTGCTGGGCGAACAGGCCCGCCACCGCCTCGCGGTCCCTGACGTCGGTGAGCGAGCAGGTGAACGAGACCTCGGGCGCCGCTTCCAGAATCTCCCGCTCCAGCCGGAACAGGTGGTACTCGCAGTTCTCCACGACCACCAGGCGGCCGGGCCCGAAGTGGGCGATCTGGCGGCAAAGCTCCGAGCCGATGGAGCCGCCGCCGCCGCTGACCAGGACGGTCTTGCCGCGCAGCTGGGATCCGATGGACTCGCAGTCGAGGTCCACCGGATCCCGCCCCAACAGATCCTCGATGGCCACCTCCTGGAGATCGGTAAGCTGGGCCTTGCCCGAGACCAGGTCCTGCAGCCGGGGCAGGGTGCGGAAGGGCAGCCCGGTTTGCTCGCAGAGCTCGACCACCCGCCGCATCTCGGCCGTGGAGGCCGAGGGGAGGGCGATGATGATCAGGTCCACGGCCTCCCGGCGGGCGACCTCCGGCAGCCGATCGATCCAGCCGATGACCGGCAGGCCCCGGATCTTGGCGCCCTGGACCTGGGGGCTGTCGTCGAGGAAGCCCACCAGCTTGTGGTCGGGGTGGTTCTGGATGTCGCGGGCGAGCATTTCCCCCGCCGCGCCGGCCCCGAGCGCCAGAACCCGCTGGGTCGGGGCCTCCGTGTCCGCCCCGATCCGGCGGTCCCGGAACAGCCGGTAGGCGAGGCGCGGGCCGTTGAGCAGCAGGACGAGGAAGACCGGATAGAGGACCGGCACCGTGCGGGGGATGCCTTCCATCCGGTTGTACAGGAACACGGCGGCGATGATGGCCAGGGTCCCCAGGGCCACCGCCTTGATGATCCGCCAGGCATCCGGGACGCTGGCGAAGCGCCAGACGGCCCGGTAGGCACCCGTCGCCCAGAGGAGTAGCCCCTGGATGGCGACGACGAGGGGGAGGGTGGTCGTCAGGGGCTCCAGTGGAACCTGGGTGGGGTGGAGGTCGAAGCGGATGAGGAACACCCCGGTCCACGCCACCGCCACCATGACCAGATCGTGGAGGACGACGAAATAGCGCTTACGAATCCGATTCCACACCGACGACGGCCCCCCGAGGCGGATATGGCCCTGGGTTATCCCTTTTTGCCCTGGGTATTTTACGGCGGGAAGGCTGCCATGGCTAGAGCGGGTGCCGCCTGCGAGTGGACAGCGCTGCGGCTGGCGGGGCCATAGCCCCATGAAGACCGTCTGCCATTCCCCGTCCCTGACTCCTGTCCTGGTGGGGGCCGCGATTGCCCTGTTCTACCCGGTATACCGGGTCGTTGGGTGGCTGGGGCCGGGGCTGGAGGAAACCGGCATCGGGCTGATCGCTTCCCTGGTTGTGCTCGGGGTGGCGGGGGTGGCCAAGCACCTATGGCCCCGTCGCAATGGGGTGACCCTCCAGTTCGAGCGCAGTTCTCGCCAGAATGTCTTGCACGTCATACTCCATCGCCGCCTTACCCGGCTGGCGCACCTGAAGCTGCGGATCGCGGATTACTACGGCCAGGAAGATTGGATGGCGGTCCCCGAGACCCGAAAGGCGATTGCCGATGAGCTTCGTCCCCACCGGGACGTCTTGGCTGCGGCGGACAAGTTTCATTTGGTGGGCCTGGACGAGGAAGGCTGCCAGATCGTCAGCCGGCTGATTCGGGAGGTCCTGGCAGCGGGGTGAAGACGGCGGGTGGGGTCGTTCCCTTTCGGTTCGGTCAGGAAGGATGCCGGAGTACGGGCTCGAGTCCTGTGAGAGCGGCCATTGGCCGCGACGGGAAGGGCCTCCCGATCCGAGTCGGGGCTGGTAGCCCCTCCCACAAGTCCCATACCTGAGTTAGCCGGGTAGGCAGTTTCTGATAAGCGGATTATCAATAGATCTGGCGGACGTCGGGGAGGCAAACACTCCAAACGGGTATGCTGATTGGGTGGTGAAGGAAGGGGGGCTTGAGGAGACCAGGTGAGGCTTTGGCCGCCGATTTCCGGCGGGTTGGAGTTGCCGCCTTGGTTGCTGGGCTTATTGGTGGGTTTCTGGAGGATCGGGTCCCTGGCGGTTCGGCGATCGGAGCCGCGGTGCTGGGCCTGCTTCTGAATCTGGCTGGTTATTGGCTGCATGATCGCGAGGAGAGGGCACAATGACCCCTTTTATTGTTATGGGAATAATCGCCATTGGCATGGGCTTGTCGGCATGGGTGGTTCTCCGGTGGGAGAGCCACCACCGGGGTAGGAAAGCCAGCTGAAGGCTTTGTGGGAGCTGCCATTGGCCGCGAGAGAAAGGGCCTCCGATACGGCCGGGGTGGGTAGCCCTTCCCACAAGCACCATCTTTGAATGGGGCGGATAGGTTTTTTGACGAATTTCACGGGCCTCGGTGAAGATCGAGATCCTAACTGTCAGGTCTCGCCACTCTCCGTGCCAGTCGCTTCCTCGATAGGGCTTCGCTGCCCTTCGTCAAACCCTTCCTCAAGGGAAGCGGCGGTCAAAAGGCGCAGGGACCAGCGTTGCAGGGTTTCCCCATCCGCTGCCTGGATCCGCTCCCGCGTCCCCTCATCCAGCTTCCCGTACTTGCCTTCGAGAAGACCGAGCAAAATCTCGGCTTGGTGAGCCCCATGGACTACCAACACACCGTTCCGGGGTTTAGCAGCCTTCCGAATCCGGTAGAATTC
>NZ_JAZKRM010000060.1:0-10526 GCF_036628635.1 Thiohalorhabdus sp.
TGGGCATGACCCCGGAGATCCACCTCTACGCCGAGGGCAACGAGGCGGTGGTGGTGGGGCGGAAATAGCCGATCCCGTGTCTAAGGGGATCCACCGCGCCGGAAATTGCTCGTTACCGAGGGGAGCAAAGATCTCGGAGTGGCCAATCCCGGAACCGCTCAGGAGGGAGGGTGCCTGTGGGAGGGGCTACCACCCCGACTGGGATCGGAGGCCCTTCCTGTCGCGGCCAATGGCCGCTCCCACAGGAGACGATCCCGAATTCCGGCCTACTTCCTGAGGGAACCGGATAGCCAATTTTCAGATCAGCCAGTTCGCCACTCTTAAACCGGGGACCCGCTGAAACTCGGCCCTATTGGCCGTTACCAGGGTAAGGTCCAGAGCCCGGGCATGGCTGGCAATGAGCATATCGTTGGGGCCAATGGGCCGGGCCTGTTCCTGGAGGCCCCACCGGATCTCCGCATAAGCCTCATCGGCAGGGCTATCCAGCGCTAATACCTCGATGGCACCCAGCACCGCTTCCACTTGGGCCCGAAGCTTGGGCGAATCGCTCTTGTAGGCACCGAATCGGAGCTCGCTGCTCGCGACGATACTGGTAGCCACGGCATTTTCCCCTACTTCGGCAATTTTCCGGGTGATCGGCCCGTGGGGGTGTCGCACCAGCTCCGAAAGGATATTGGTATCCAGCAAGTACTCAAGGGCCATCAGCTAAGGTCCACCTCGCCCGGCTCCCCCAGATCCCGATCCACGTCCGGGAAATCGACCTCCAGGGTTTCGAGGTTTTCCAGAACCTCCAGCAACCCCTTTTGGGGCACCGGCTCGATAACCAAATGGTCCCCTTCCTTGCGGAGAATGGCCTCATCCCCTTCCAGCTCAAATCCCTTGGGGATCCGAATGGCCTGGTTCCGACCATTCCTAAACAGGCGGACGAGCCGTTCCGATTCCATTCTCGGTCCTCCGTCACTCGCATGGCATATGCTTAAACATAGGCCAGCGACCTATCCCCGTCAAGCTCCGCCCACCATGGGCCCAGCCCAGATGGCAGCATGGCCTTGCCGAGTCCCAGGGCTTCGCCTCTTTCCAGAGCCCCATAGCCACCAACGGGATTACCTTCCTAAACAGAAACCGCCTATCCGGTTGCCTCAGGACGAACCTCCCTAAGCGGCGTCCATGGGGGTTTGTCATTGCGAGCCCGACCACTCAGGGATGAGTGGTCGGGCGTGGCAATCTGCTTTTAGGGGCGCCGCTGCGCTCGCGATGACCGCCTCCCCGGCCCGGAGCACGTTCCGTTAGGGTAGGCTCCCGCCCGCAGCTCCTGAACCAAGCGGATAGCCCCATTCCAAAACCTGACCCGATTACCCAGCAGGTTCAGCCGCCTCTGCCCGGACCCGATTGGCACCGGTAGGAGCCCAATTCATTGGGCGAGCCGTTAGCCGCCGGCTCGGTTGACCCCAAACCTCGCCCGGCCAAGCCGGGCTCCTACAGCCGAAACCGGGCGGGCTGGCTGAACCGTTTGGGTATTCAGGTTCCAAAAAGCGGGCAAAGAGCCGATACCCGGCCCCGGGAAGATGAGGCGGAAGTCGGTGTCCGGTGGACTCAACCGGGCCCTTACCGAGCCAGTGCCAGCCCCAATGCCGCCAGTACCCCCAACAGGACCAGCCCGTGAGGCCCGCCTGCCCCTGGCCGGCCCCACTGCCAGGGCCTCCACGGAGGGAGGGACGCTTTCCGGTCCAACGGGGGCTCCTGTAAACAAGGTCTTCCCACTCAGTGGGTCTAAGGCATTCTCCTTGACCAAAATACAAATTTCTGTTTTTTAAATATTTTCCGGTATAGGGCAAGGATCGAGCAGGAGGGGCGGATGCAACGGGGGATTTACAGGCTGGGACCGGCTACCCGGATAGCTTCGGATTTTCCGGTGCTTTACGAAGAGGAGCCAAAACGGTAAAGGAGAAGATACCGGGTTCCGGGCCTTGGCGAAGGCGAGCCGTAAAGCCGGTCCGGATCACCCCAGTCCTTCATCCCACGGCGCTAGGTGACAGGCTGACCGGTACGCCTACCGACCGCATTCAAGGCTTATCGGGCTTCCGTGGAATCGGCCATTCGGGCCGTCATGAACCGCATCCCACGGAAACGGCCGCCAATCCATCCAACACCCGGTACCTGGCTGACCTTGGGATGGGCGGCCGTTGACGGCGCAGGGGAGGGTTATACTGGGAAAGAAAGGGGGTTCAACGTTTATTCCGGATTGGAAGAAGGATGCCTCACGGGCGCACCGAAGAACCCCTTGGCCCCTGGCAGCAGGTGGTGGTCCTGGCCTTCCTGGTGGTAGGGACGTGGTACCTGCTCTGGCGCCTCACCACCTTCAATCCCGATGCCCCGGTTTTCTCCTGGGCCGTGTACGGCACCGAGGTGTACGGCTTCTTGGGGGCCCTGCTGCACACCTTCATGGTTTGGCGCCTCAGCCGCCCCGTGCTGCCCGACCCGCCCGACCCCGGGCTCAGGGTCGATGCCTTCATCCCCACCTACAACGAGCCGCCCGAGCTGGTGCGTCGTACCCTACTGGCTGCCCGGCACATGGACTATCCCCACACCACCTGGCTGCTGGACGACGGCAACCGGGCGGAGATGCGGGCCCTGGCGGAGGAGCTGGGGTGCCGCTACCTGGGCCGGGAAGAACGAACCGCCGGAAAGGCCGGCAATTTGAACCACGGATTGGCCCACAGCGTCGGTGATCTGGTGGCGGTGTTCGATGCCGACCACGTGCCTCGCCGGGATTTCCTGGTGCGCATCCTGGGCTATTTCCGGGACCCCGGGCTGGCTTTCGTGCAGACCCCGCAGGACTTCTACAACCTGGACTCCTACCAGCACCGCCGCCAGCCCGGGCGCGGTTTCATCTGGACCGAGCAGTCCCTGTTCTTCCGGGTCATCCTGCCGGGCAAGGACCGTAACAACGCCGCCTTCTTCGCCGGAAGCTGCGCCGTAGTTCGGCGCTCCGCCCTGGACGCTATCGGCGGTTTCGCCACCGGGACCGTCACCGAGGACCTGCACACCTCCCTGCGGCTGCACAAGCGAGGCTTTCGCTCGCTGTATCATCCCGAGTCCCTGGCCTTCGGCCTCGCCCCGCCCTCGCTGCGACCCTTCCTGAGCCAGCGGGTGCGATGGGGGGTGGGGGCTATGCAGGTGTGGCGGCGGGAGGGGGTGCTGACCGCGCGGGGGCTCACCCTGGCGCAGCGGCTGAACTATCTGGCCTCCATGGCCACCTACTTCGACGGCTGGCAGAAGACGGTCTTCTACCTGGCACCGGTGGTGGTTCTGACCACCGGGGTCATGCCCATCGCGTCCTTCGGCTGGCCGTTCGTTGCCCATTTCCTGCCGTACTACCTGCTGAACTTCTGGGCGTTCGAAGAGCTAGCCCGCGGCTACGGCCGCAGCGTCTACATCGAGCAGTACAACATGGCCCGCTTCGCCGCCTTCCTGCGGGCGACGCTGGGCTGGTTCCAGCGAGGCGGCCACTTCCGGGTGACCCCCAAGGGCTCCGCCGGGGCCCAGGACCCGCGCTGGTACCTGGCGCCCCAGTCCGCCGTCCTGGCGCTCAATGCCGGGGCCGTGATGGCCGGCTCAGTGCTGATGGCCGGCGGGTCGTGGCTGGCCCCGGGGGCCTACCTGGCCAACCTGTTCTGGGCGGGGCTCAACATCTGGCTTGCCGCTGCGGTGGTGGTCTTTACCCTCCGCCTGCCCCGCCGGCGCGGGGACTACCGGTTCCCGGTGGCGGTCCCGGCCCGGGTCCAGCCCGCCGACGACAGCGCGGTCCCCCAGGTAGTCCTGGTGGGCGACCTCTCCCCGGCGGGGCTGCGCCTGCGCTTTGCCCAGCCGGCGCCCTGGCTGCAGGTGGGGAGTGTCGTGGACGGCGAGATCCTGCTGCCGGGGGGTGAGGTACCCTTCCGCGGCGAGGTCCGGGACCAGCATCCCGGTGGTGGCGGGAACGCGGGCTGGGAGGTGGGCCTGTCCCTGACTGCTCTGGCCGAGGCCGACCGCGATCAGCTGACCCTGTTCCTGTACGGCTCCGACCTTCAGTGGCGCTTCTTCCGGCTGCGCGAGGCGGCGCCTACCCCGCTGCAGTCCCTGCGGGGGTGGCTCCGGGGCGGGGCCTCCGAGCCGCCACCAGAGGCGGGACAGTGGCTGCCCGTAATCGTCCGCTGCGAGCCCGACGAGCCGGAGGAGATCCCCGGGGTGGCGGCGGTCGACACCCAGGAGCAATTCACCCGCCTGGCCCTGCCTCAGCCCCTGCCCCCGGCGAGTCGGCCCCGCCTAATGCCCCCGGGGACGCAAGCGGGGGTGGTGGTGCATCCGGGGGGGAGACCACGCGCCTGGACTCTCCAACCGGCCCCTTCTTCCAGTACGAGGTGACACCCCTTGCCTCCGAGAATCAGGACCTTTCCCATGCGCCCTCGCTGGATCCTGGCCTGGCTGCTGGCCGCTAGCACCCCCGTCGGCGCCGCCAGCCCGGTTTGGCTGGCCGGCACCGAGATCGGCCCGGACACCACCTACGCCTACGCCGGGGTGGTGGCCCCCGTGGGCAGCGGCAGCCCCCTGGGGGACGGCTGGTTCCAGCGCTACTGGTTGGACTGGTTGCGCTATACCTACGAGGGCGCGGCAGACGAGGTGGAGGCCCGCGCCCCCGGCGCCGAGGCGGCCTGGGGCTATCAGTGGCCGCTGGCCGGGGGCAAACTGGGGGTTTCGGCGGGAGCGGTTTACCGCCATACCACCCTGGATCCATCCCGGGCGGAGAGCGCGGTGCAGGGGGCGCGCTGGGGAGCCAAGCTGCAGGCGGCGGGGCGGACGACCCCGGGCCCTTGGCGCCTGCGTGGCATAGTCAGCTACGTGGTGGGCATTGATGCCTACTGGGGGCGGTTGCGGGCCTTCCGCGGGCACGGGCCGAGCCTGTGGCCTGGGGCCGAGGTCGTGGCCCTGGGCGATCCGGAATACCAGGCGGTGCAGCTGGGAGCCATTCTGGGACAAGTGCCTCTGGGCCCCGGGCGGCGCCTCACCCTGAAGGCGGGCGCGCGCCTGGACGGCGCCGACGGCGCCACGCCCTATGCAGGGGTGGAGCTGGCGTGGGGGGCTGGCGGATCCTCCTAGCCATCTGTTTCCTGATACGAAAAGGAACAGAAGTAAAGTCTTCCAGCCCGTCCGGGGGGAGGCAAACCGCTCCGGGGACCGCGGCTCAGTTTCGCCGATCTAAAGGACTGCGCGGGGGCGCGCAGCGCACACCGCGGCTCGGACACGCCGAACTAAAAGGCCACGCGGGGGTGCCGGAGGCGCACAACCCTGCCCTTCGGGATCCCCCAGTCGCTTATTGCCTCCGCCCCGGGACGGGACCTGACAAGACTTCTGTTCTCCTTAGCAATCCCGATGGCTAAGAGGCCCCAGCCACGCCCGCTTTTTGCTGTGCGCCTTCAGAAGCAGGGCCAGAAAGCCCATGAGCTGGCTATCGCGAGTCGAAGCGGCTGGGATCGCCGAGCTAAACGGCTACGCGGCGGCGCGCTGAGCAGCTGGCGGTACCGCCCGTACCCGCAGGGACCGGTTTCGCTAGCCCGGCAGGGGATGGACCATCCTCTTCAAGCCCTTACCGCCCCAGCACCATCCCCAGCACCGCCGCCAAGCCCAGCAGTACTAAACCGGTGGCGCCCCAGCCGGCCAGGGCCGCCTCGCCCCGGCGCAGGCGCCCCGATGCCTCGCCCAACTGCTGCCGGATCCGACCCCTAAGCCGCCTTCGGGGGAGAGTGGGCAGCGCCCATGGCCAGCCGGGGAGGGGCAGCAGGGCCAGCAGGTCGCCCACCGGCACCGCCGGGCCCCAGGGCCGGGCGCCGCGCCAGCGGATCAGCGCTGCCGCCGCCACTCCGGCCACCCCCAGAGGCGCCAGGGTGCCCGCCAGGCCCTTGGTCACCGAGTAGGCGGCGCCCGCGGCCAGGGGCGGCCAGGCCCACGGTACCGCCAGCATGGCAATGGCCAGCCCCAGGGTGGCCAGGCCCATGGACCGCGCCGTGCCGTTGCCCCCGCCGGGCAGCACCACCAGCACCCGGGCCATGAGGACGGCGGTGACCACCGCGCTGGCGGTCAGCCACCAGCCGGCCGGCCCGTAGGCCGCCGGCAGGGCCCCCAGCGGCTCCTTGAGCAGGGCCTTGGCGGCGGCCCCGCCGGTGGCCGGCAGTCCGGCCATGACCAGGGCCCCCAGCCATACCGTCAGCCGGGCTGCGGCGCCGCCGCCGGCCTCCAGCCAGCCCACGCCCAGGAACAGGGTGCCCTTGGTCAGGGCGTGGTGGACCGCGTAGGCCACCACCGCGGCGGCCAGCGCCGCCGCCTCGGGGCGGGCCCAGGCCAGGCCCAGGGCCGCCGTCATCACCCCCATCTGGCTCACCGTGGAGTAGGCCAGCACCACCTTGGGCCGAGTCTGGGTCAGGCCCACCAGCCCGGCGTAGAGGGCCCCCACCGCCCCCAGCCCGGCCATCATCAGCCCCCAGAATTCCGGCGTCTCCGGCGGTGGGAAGCGCAGCCAGCCCAGCAGCCCGGCCTTGACCATGGCGCCGCTGAGCACCGCGCTCGCCGGCACCGGCGCCACCGGATGGGCCAGGGCCAGCCAAACGTGCAACGGCAGCACACCCGCCTTGATCGCCAGGCCCAGGGCCAGCGCCGGCCAGGTGCCGGGGAATCCGCCGGCCAGGCCGACCAGTCCCACCAGCAGCCCCACCTCGCCGGCTACCGCCAGGATGATGTAGACCCGCCCGGCGCGGCGGGCCTCGGCGTCGCCGTGGTGGACCACCAGGCCGTAGCTGGCCAGGCTCATCACCGCGAACAGGGTGTAGAAGCCCACGGCGTCCACCGCCACGATCAGCCCCAGGCTGCCGGCCATGGTCAGCTGGAAGAAGCCGTCGAAGCGCCACCGGCGCGCCTTGCCCGCCAGATAGCCCCGGCCGAAGAGACCGGCGGCCGCCCACAGCAGGCCGGAAACCGCCAGCAGGGGCCGTCCCGGGCCTTCCAGGCGCCACTCGGTACCCAGCAGCAGCCAGTCGGTGGTGGCCCCGGCGCCCTCGGGTAGCAGTGCCGCCGCCAACAGCGCGGGCAGCGCCGGGATGGCGGCGGTGCCGGCCACCAGCGCCCGGGCCCGCGGCAGCAGCGCCAGCGCCGCCCACAGCAGCGGCAGCGCCGGCACCAGGGGCAGGAGGACGGCCGCCGGGCTCATGGTGCGTAGGCCCGCTGCGCCACCAGCTCCGCCCAGGCCAACGGGCTCAAGGGGCTACCGGCGGCCACCCCCACCACCAGGGCCGTTACGGCCGTTGCCGCCGGCGGCAGCAGGAGCAGCCAATGGGTTTCCAACCGCCCGGGTGAGCCGTGGTCGGCCCACTCCCCCGCCACGGCCGGGCGGAACCAGGCCCGCTGGAGGATGGGCAGGAAGTAGGCGGCGTTGAGCCCGCTGCTGGCGGCGAGCACCGCCAGCACCCAGACGCTGCCCGACTCCAGGGCGCCCAGCCCCAGGTACCACTTGGTGACGAACCCGGCCGTGGGCGGCACCCCGATCATGCCCAGGGCGCTCACGGTGAAGGCCGCCATGGTCAGCGGCATGCGCCGGCCCACGCCGTCCATGCGGCTGATGCGGTGGATGCCCAGGGTCTCGGCCAGATTGCCGGCGGCGAAGAACAGGGTGATCTTCATCAGGCCCTGGTGGATGATGTGGACGATGCCGCCCACGGTGGCGATGGGCCCGGCCACCGCCACTCCCAGGCCGATGTAGGCCACCTGGCTCACCGTGGAATAGGCCAGGCGCCGCTTGAGATCGTCCTGGGCCAGGGCGCGGAGGGAGCCCCACAGGATGGTGACAGTGGCCGCCACCACCAGGATGTCGAGCAGGCCTAAAACCTCCGCATGGCCGACGCCGTAGACGTCGTAGACCAGCCGCACGATGCCGAAGGCGCCGGCCTTGACCACGGCCACCGCGTGCAGCAGGGCGCTGACCGGGGCGGGGGCCACCATGGCCCGGGGCAGCCAGCCATGCAGCGGCACCATGGCCGCCTTGACCCCCACTCCGGCCAGCATCAGGCCGAACGTCGCCACCGCCACTGCCGGGGCTACCTCGGGATTGTCGGCGATGGTCCCGCCG
Source organism: Thiohalorhabdus sp. (assembly GCF_036628635.1). GTDB lineage: Bacteria > Pseudomonadota > Gammaproteobacteria > Thiohalorhabdales > Thiohalorhabdaceae > Thiohalorhabdus. Next base: position 8,153 of record NZ_JAZKRM010000060.1, read on the forward strand.
GGGGCGAAGGTCACCGGGCCCGCCGCCGCCTCCAGCCACACGATCCCCAGCAGCAGCAGGGCGCCGCCGGCCAGGGTGTAGCGCAGGTAGGCGGCGGCGGCGCGCCGGGCCTCGGCGGTCTCCCGGTGGGCAACCAGCGGGTAGGTGGCCAGGGTCAGCAGCTCGTAGAAGAAGAAGAAGGTGACCAGGTTGCCGGCCAGGGCGATACCGGCGGTGGCCGCCACCGACAGGCTGAAGAAGCCGAAGAAGCGGCTGCGGTGGGGCGAGCCCTCCAGGTAGGCCACGGCGTAGAGGGTGGTCAGCAGCCACAAAAACGACGACAGCGACAGGAACAGCAGGGCCAGGGCGTCGGTGCGCAGGGCCAGGGGCCGTCCCGGCAGCCAGGGAAGGGCCACCTCGGCGACGGCACCGAGGGCCACGGCCCCCAGCAGGACGATCACCAGCCCCAGCTTGCCTCCAGCGGCGCCCAGGTTCACGGCCGTGCGCAACCCGTGGCGCCCCTCGGGGATGAAGAAGATGATCAGGCCTGCGAAACCGGGCAGGGCCACGGCCAGGATGGGCAGCAGCCCGGTCACGATCCGGGCCCCACTACCGGCCCGGTACCCACCAAAGGCGGGGCCCAGGCCGCCGCCACACCCAGGGCCGTCACCACCAGCCCCAGGCCCAGCGCCGCCCACTCCATGGCCCGGCTCGGGGGCCGAGCGGGGACGGCCGGGGGACGGGGGTCCAGTCCGGGCTGGAGGATGCGGTAGAGGTAGGCCGCCGACAGCAAGCCACTGGCAAGGAAAGTCAGGCCAAGACCGAAGCGCCCCGCCGACAGGGCCTCCTGCAGCAGGTACCACTTGGCCACGAACCCGCCCGAGGGCGGCAGCCCCGCTAGGCTCACCGCTGCCAGGGCAAATGCCATCAGGGTCAGGGGCCGCCCGCGTAGCCCGACCGCGGCCAGCGGCCAGCGGTCGTGGCCGGCGGCGCGGATGACGTTGGCCGCTCCCAGGAAGGAAGCGCCCTTGGCCAGGGCGTGGGTCAGCGCCAGATAGGCCACCCCGGTGGCCGCCTGCGGCGATTCGCCGGCAAGGCCCAGGCCCATGGCCAGAAAGCCCATCTGGGCCACGGTGGAGTAGGCGATGATGCCCTTGAGCCGGCCCACCCGCAGGGCCTGCACCGACCCCCACAGCACGGCCGCACCGCCCAGGACCGCCAGCACCTCGGCCCCCGCCGGCAACGGCAGCACCACCAGCCAGCGCCAGGCCAGAAACAGCGCCGCCTTGACCACCAGGGCCGACAGCACCGCGCTCACCGGGCCCGGAGCGCGCGAGTGGGCCGGCGGCAGCCAGGTGTGGAGGGGAAACAGGGCCGCCTTGAGCATCAGACCGGTCAGGATCAGGGCGCCGGCAACGCCGGTGACCGAACCGGCCGGGGCCGCCGCCGACAGCGCCGCCAGATCCAGGGTCCCGGTGGTGGCGTACAGCAGCGCCACGCCGCCCAGGTAGGCGGTAGCCCCGGCCAGGGACACCAGCAGGTAGCGCAGCCCCGCCGCCAGGGCCGGCCGGCTGCCGTCCAGGGTGACCAGGGCGGCGGCGGCGAGCCCCACCAGCTCCAGGGCGACGTAGGCGTTGAAGGCATCGCCGGTGATGAACACGCCGTTGAGCGCCGCCCACAGCAGCAGCCACAGGGCCCAGAAGCCGGTGACCCGGGCGAAGTAGTCGCGGGCGTGGACCGTGGCCGCTAGGCCCACCAGGGCGCTCGCCAGCAGGAACACCACGCTCACGCCGTCCACCCGGATCCGGATGCCCAGCCCCGTCGGCCAGCCTCCGATCACGAGATTCAACGGCCCCTCGGTGGCCACTCCGGCGGTGGCTACTGCCACCGCCAAGGTGACTCCCGTGGCTGCCGCCAGGCCCACAGCTGCGGCCGCCCGAGGGGCCAGCCAGGCGATCACCGCCGCGGCCAGAGGCACCAACACCATGAGCAGCGCCGCCTGAGCCATCAGGGATCGCCCTCCCCGTCCTTCTCCGCCAGCCGCGCCAGCAGCACCAGGGCCACGCCGGTAATAGCGACGGCCACCACGATCCCGGTCAGGACCAGGGCGTGGGCCACCGGATCGGCGCCGCCGCGCCCAGCACCCGCCGCCAGCGCCAGGAAAACCCCCGTGCCGGCGACGTTCAGCGCCACGATGCGGCGCAGGACATCGCGGTGCAGGAAGGTGGCGATGCTTCCCAGGACCGCCAGGAACAGCCCCAGTCCCAGATAGATGACCGCGGTCACCGCTGCCCTCCGGTCACGGGGCGGCCGCCGGCGAACAGCTGGCTCAGCAGGACAGCGATGGACAGCGCCGCGGCCGCCTCGATGGCCAGGATCCAGGCCTTGGCCCAGG
>NZ_JAZKRM010000061.1:0-10375 GCF_036628635.1 Thiohalorhabdus sp.
ATCTGGTCCTCCTGGACGAGCCCTCCAACAACCTCGATCCCCAAGGCGTGGAGGTCCTGGCCGAGCTCCTGGCCGCCCGGCGGGGCCGGGAGGCGGTACTGGTGGTGAGCCACGAGGCTCCCTTCCTGGAGCGGGTTGCCACCCGCCGACTGGAGGTGGGCCCATGAACCCCCTGGACGCCTTTACCGATCCGCTGTTCCGGTTGCCCCTCGTTACCGGGCTTCTGGCGGCGGCGGTCCTGCCCCTGCTGGGGACCTTGCTCCGGCTGCGGGAGGAGTGGCTGGCGGCCCTGGGGTTGGCCCATATCTCGGCGGCGGGGGCACTGGCGGGGATGGGCCTGGGGGTGCCCGCCATTGCCGGGGGCCTGCTGGCGGCCGGGGTCGCCGCTGCTTTCAAGACCCTGAGCGCGGTACGCGGCAACACGGTCTACGCCCTGATGATCCTGCTGGGCTGGAGCGCCACCCTCCTCTTGGCCGCTAACACGCCCCTGGGCGAGTCCCTGGCCCACGCCATGGTGGACGGCCAGCTCTACTTCGCCGACTGGGTGGAGCTGACCGGCCTGCTGGCCTTCGCGGCGGTTACCGTGCCCGCTCTGCCCTGGCTCATGCGCCGGCTCATCCGGGCGCGCTTCTTCCCCGAGTACGAGCGGGCCAACCGCCTGCCGGCGTGGCGCTGGCACCTGAGCTTCGACCTGCTGGTGGCGGCTGGCATGGCCCTGGGCACGGCCACCCTCGGTCTCATGGGGGCCTTCGCCCTGGTCTTCCTGCCGCCCTGGGCGGCTTTCCGGGTGGCGCCGGGCTGGCGGGCGGCGCTGGCCCTTTCCGCCGGGCTGGCCCTGGGTGCGTACCTGGCGGCCTTCGCCGCCGCCATGGTCTGGGACCAGCCGTTCGGGCCGGTACTGGTGGCGACCCTCCTCCTGGCGGCGGCAGGGACATGGCTGGCCGGGGGCGTCAAAAACTACCTTTAGGCAGTGTTTGGCCTTGTCCCCAGGGGATGCTAGAGATGGTAGGAGATCGCATCCGTAAGCGGCTCCGTCGCGGGGAAGGCCCCCCTGGCGCAGAATCGCCTCGACGGAGACCGGTATCTGCTTCCTCCCCACCGGATGCCCGAATCCTTGAATAGGGGGTTTCCACCATAGGGTTCTGGTAGGCTTGCCAGGGCGGCCGGCACGCAGGGTGTGGCGCCAACGGTGGCCGGGGGTGCGCCTTCAATCATCTCAGGTGGGGGTACCCCGTTCCAGTGAGTCTCCCAGCCATTCCATCCGGATGGGTCCGCGTGGCGGCCTTGATGGGCGCTGCTCTCGCGGTCCTGGTAGCGGCCAGCGCTGTGATGTCGGCGCTGGCCGAGCCGGTGCGCATCGGCGTGCTGGCCAAACGCGGCGGCGAGGTGGCCGAGGCTCGCTGGGCGCCCACCCCCGCCTACCTGACGGAGGCGATCCCGGGCCGGCGCTTCGAGGTGGTGCCCCTGGACTTCGACGGCATCTTTCGCGCCGCCAAGGACCGGGAGGTGGCCTACATCCTGGCCAACCCGGCCATCTACGTAGAGATGGAGGCCCGCCTCAACGCCTCGCGGCTCGCGACTTTGCGCAATCGCGCCGGCGACCACGCCCTAACCCGCTTCGGCGGGATCCTGTTCACCCGCGCCGCCCGTACCGACATCCGGACCCCGGGCGATCTGCGCGGTTGCTCGCTGATGGCGGTGGACCGGCATTCCCTGGGGGGCTGACTGATGGCCCGCCGGCTTCTGGCGGGTCAGGGCATCGAGCCACGGGATCTGGGTGCGCTGAGCTTCGGCGGCACCCAGGATGCCATGGTGCAGGCTGTCCTCGCCGGCCGTGTGGATGCCGGCACGGTTCGCACCGACATCATCGAGCGCATGGCCCGGGCGGGTCTCATCGATCCCGACCGTCTGCGGGTGATCCACCCGCGCCAGGTACCCGACTTCCCCTTCCGCCTGAGCACCCGCCTGTATCCCGAATGGCCTCTTGCCAGCCTGCCCCACGCCGATGATGAGCTTACCCGGGCGCTCGCGGTTGCCCTGCTGGAGATGCCGCCGGAGGGCCCGGCCGCCGTCCAGGGCCGCAGCCGCGGCTGGACAGTGCCCGGCAACTACCAGCCGGTGCACGCCCTGATGGCGAAGTTGCGCCTCGGGCCCTACGAGCGCCCCGGGCCCTTCGGCTTGCGGGATATCCTCCGCAAGTACGGTCACTGGGTGGCGCTGGGGCTTTTGGGAGTGCTGGTGCTTGCCGGGGTCAGCCTGTTGCTGGCCGGCCTGAACCGCCGCCTCAAGGCCTCCCGGGCGGCCCTGAACGAGGCCCGCAATCGCCTGGAGGAGCGGGTGGCGGAGCGCACGGCCGAGCTTGCCGCCAGCGAGCACAAGTACCGCGGCATCATCAACGGCGCCCGCGAGGGCTTCTGGCTGGTCGCCCCCGACCTCACCATCCTGGAGGCCAACCAAGCCCTGGGCCGGATCCTTGGCTACACCCCGGAGGAGATCGCCGGGCGCACCCCCATCGATTTTGTGGCTCCCGACCCGCGGCGGATCCTGGAGGTGGAGCTGGGCCGCATCGCCGAGAGCGAGACCCGATCCTATGAGGTCACCCTCCTGGCCAAGAGCGGCAGCCGGGTGCCGGTTCTGGTCCAGGCCACCACATTGTGGGATCAGGCTGGGTCGGTGCGCTTCGCCGGGGGGGTCCTGACCGATCTGACCGCCTTCAAGGAGGTCGAGGCCTCCCTGCGCCGGAACAACCGCGTGCTGCGGGCGCTGTCGCGCTCCAATCGCGCCCTGCTGTACGCCGAAGACGAGCAGGAGCTGCTGGACGAGGTCTGCCGCATCGCGGTGGAGGAGGGCGGCTACCCGTTGGCGTGGATCGGCTTCTGCGAGCGCGACCGGCACGACTTGCGGGGGGGGGTGGCAATGGCCGGGGAGCGCCCGAACGCCATGGCCCAACTGGGCAGCGAGTGCCAAGACGACATGGCCGAGCGTTACCCTTCCCTGCAAGCCATCGCCATGGGGCGCCCGGTGATCCTGCAGGATCTCGGCCACCACACCGAGGCACACCCGCCTGGGCCCGGGAGGCCGCCGATCACGGACTGGCCGCTCTGGCCGCGCTGCCCTTCAGCGACGAAGGCTTCGAGGGGGCCATGGTGATCTTCGGCGCCGAGCCGGAGGCCTTCGACCCCTATGAAACCGGTCTACTGACGGAGCTCATGGGCGATCTCGCCTTCGGCATCCACAGCCGCCGGCTGCAGGCCGAGCGGGAGCAGAACCTCAAGCGCCTGCGGCAGTCGGCAGCGGTGTTCGAGTCCAGCGGTGAGGGCGTCATCATCACCGATCCCCACGATCGCATCGTGGCCGTTAACCGCGCCTTCACCACCATCACCGGTTATGCCGAGGAGGCGGTGCTCGGCGCCACGCCCCGCAGGTTGTCCTCCGGCATACAGGGCCCGAGTTCTACCGCGACCTGTGGCGGACCCTGCAGGCCAATGATTTTTGGCAGGGCGAGGTGTGGAACCGGCGCAAGAATGGCGAGGTCTACCCCGAGCTGCTCACCCTCAGCGCCGTGCGCGATCCCGAGGGGGTACTGACCAACTACGTGGCGGTGTTCGCCGACATCACCGAGGTCAAGCGCTCCCAGGAAGAGCTGGACTTTTTGGCCAACCACGACCCCCTGACCGAGCTGCCCAACCGCCGGCTGTTCAATGACCGTCTGATACACGCCCTGGAGCAGGGCGAACGCGAGGGCGAGAAGCTGGCGGTGCTGTTCGTGGACCTCGACGACTTCAAGAACGTCAACGACAGCCTCGGCCATCCCACCGGCGACCAGCTGCTCAGGGCCGTGGCCGAGCGGCTACGAGGGCGCATGCGCGCCGGTGACACCCTGGCCCGCATCGGCGGCGACGAGTTCCTGGTGCTCCTGGATGGAGGGGGTGGACGGCGCCGAGGGTGCCACTGTCACCGCCCAGAAGCTCCTGGATGCCTTCCGCGAACCGTTCCCGGTGGATGGTCGCGACCTGTCGCTGGCGACCAGCATGGGCATCAGCCTGTTTCCCGAGGACGCCGGGACGCCGAGACCCTGATTAAGAATGCCGATGCCGCGGTGTTCCGGGCCAAGGAGGGCGGGCGCAACCAGTACCAGTTCTACACCGCCGAGCTCACCGCCAACGTCTCCGAACGGCTGGAGCTGGAGTGGGGCCTGCGCCGGGCATTGGCGGATGACGAGCTGGAGGTCCACTTCCAGCCGCAGGTGGAGCTCGCCAGCGGCCGCATCGTGGGTGCCGAGGCCCTGCTGCGCTGGCACCATCCCGAGCAGGGGCTAATTTCACCGGCGCGGTTCATCCCGGTAGCCGAGGACACCGGGATGAACCTGCCCATCGGCGAGCTGGTGCTGGATACTGCCTGCCGGCGCAGTCGCGAATGGCGCGATGCGGGTTTCGCGTTGGAGCGCATGGCGGTGAAGGTATCCGCGGTGCAGGTGCAGCGCCAGGACCTGGGCGGGCTGCTTAGCCGTATCGTGGGCGAGACCGGCTTGGATCCGGCGGGCCTGGAGGTGGAGGTGACCGAGGCCACCTTCCTGCGCGAGACCAAGCGCGCTATCGAGGTCCTGGGCGGCTTGCGAGCCAGGGAGGTGGAGATCGCAATCGACGACTTCGGCACCGGATTCTCGTCGCTCGGCTCCCTCAAAGAGCTGCCGGTGGATACCCTCAAGATCGACAAATCCTTCGTCAGCGATGTCCCGGCGGACCCCAACGATGCCGCCATCGTGCGCACCATCATCGCCATGGGCCGCAGCCTGGGCCTGCAGGTGGTGGCCGAGGGGGTGGAAACCGAGGAGCAGGCGGAATTCCTGCGGGCCGAGGGGTGCCGCCTGGGCCAGGGGTTCCTCTACAGCTCGCCGGTGCCTGCCGAGGAGTTCCGGCGCCTGCTTGTTAGCCCTCCGCCAGCGCCACGCTCTTGATCTGGGCGTAGACCGCGGTTCCGGGCTCAAGCCCCAGAAGGTCCCGGGACTTTGCGGTGATGCGGGCTAGAAGCGGGGTTCCGCTGGCATCCAAGCGCACCACCACGCCGCCGGCGTCGCCCGGCTCCAGCCCGGTAACCGTGGCCGGTATCACGTTCAGGATGCTGGTGCGCCCGGGCGGGTCCAGGGCGAGACTGACGTCCCGGGCGTGCACCCCTACACGGATCCGGGAACAGGCCGCCAGATCGCGGTCGGCCACCGCCAGCCGCCCGCCGGGGAAGGCCAGGTAGGTAAGGCCGTAGGCAGGGTCGTGATCCACCACCACCGCCTCCACCACCGCCTCGGCCTCGGCGTCCCGGGCCAGGGGCAAATCCAGGCGGGTGGCCATCTCCGCCAGGGGACCGCTCCCCACCACTGCCCCCTCCTCCAGCAGCACCAGGCGGTCGGCCAAGCGGGTGACTTCCGCCATATTGTGGCTGACATACAGTGCCGGAATGGCCAGCTCGTCCCGAAGTCGCTCCAGGTAGGGCAGGATCCCCGCCCGGCTGGCCCGGTCCAGGGCGGCCAGGGGCTCGTCCAGCAGGAGCAGCCGCGGGGCGGTGAGCAGGGCCCGCCCCAGGGCCACCCGCTGGCGCTGGCCGCCGGAGAGCTGATGGGGGCGCCTATCCATGAAAGGGCCCAGCCCCAGCAGGGCCACCACCTCGTCGCGGCCGGGGCCGGCGCCGGAGGCCTGTACCCTTTGGGCACCGTAGCGGAGGTTGCCGGCCACGCTGCGGTGGGGAAACAGGTTGGCTTCCTGGAAGACATAACCGATGGGGCGCCGGTGCGAGGCCAGGAAACGGCTCGTTCGGCTGTCCTGCCAAAGCTCACCGGCTACTTCCAGGGTCCCTTCGGCCTCCCGTTCCAGGCCAGCAATACAGCGCAGCAGGGTGGTCTTGCCCGATCCGGAGGGGCCGAACAGGGCGGTGATGCCGGCACCGGGGGCATCGAAGGCGGCGTCCAGGGTGAATCCGGGACGCGTTATCCGGAACCGGGCATCGAGGAAGGGATCGTCCAAACTACAGTCCCACCATCTGGAATCGGCGGTTCAGGGCGTACACCGTCACCAGCAACAGGAAGGAGGCGGCCAGCAGCAGCCCGGACAGTAGGTGGGCCTGGCCGTACTCCAGGGCCTCCACGTGGTCGTAGATGGCGATAGAGACCACCTGGGTCTCGCCCGGGATGTTGCCGCCGATCATGAGGACGACGCCGAATTCGCCCACGGTGTGGGCGAAGCCCAGCGTGGTGGCGGTTAGGAAGCCCCGCCGGGCCAGGGGAACGATTACGGTAAAGAAGCGATCCAGTGGACCCGCCCGTAGAGTGGCGGCGGCCTCCACGGGCCCCCGGCCGATACCGGCGAAGGCGTCCTGCAGGGGCTGGACGACGAAGGGCAGGCTGTAGGCCACCGAGCCCACCACCAGGCCGCTGAAGGTGAAGGCCAGCGGCTCCCCGCCCAGGGCCACCAGGGTGCCGCCGACGGGCCCGTGGGGCCCCAGAGCCACCAGGAAGTAGAAGCCCAGGACCGTGGGCGGCAGCACCAAGGGCAGGGCCACCACCGCCTCCACGGCCACCTTCCAGCGGGCGCCGGTGCGGGCCAGCCACCAGGCCAGGGGCGTGCCCAGCAGGAGCAGGATCGCCGTGGTCACTCCCGCCAGGGCCAGGGTGATGCGCAGGGCCTGCCAGTCCGCGGTCGTCAGCAAGGCCCCTACTCCCGCGCGGGAACGCCGTAGCCGAAATCGCGCAGGATTTCGGCGGGTCCGGAGCCGCGCAAGAAGTCGACGAAGGCCCGGGCCGCCTGACTGTCGGTGGCGTCCCGCAGCAGCACCGCCTGCTGACGGATGGGTTCGTAATGCCGCTGGGGCACCAGCCAGCGTGAGCCCGATCCGGGCCGGTTGGGGCCGCTGATCTGGGACAGGGCCACGAAGCCCAGGTCGGCGTTGTCGCTGGCCACGAACTGGTAGGCCTGGCCGATGTTCTCGCCGCGCACCATGCGGCCCTGGAGCTCGGACCACCGGCCCAGGGCCTTCAGGGTCTGCCGGGCGGCTAGGCCGTAGGGCGCGGTACGGGGGTTGGCGATGGCCAGATGGCGGAAATCGCCAGCGAGGGTCTCCGGGCCGGCCACGTCCTTGGGATGGGGCCCCCAAAGGGCGATGCGCCCCCGGGCGTAGGTGAAGCGACCGTTCTCGGCCACCTCGCCAGCCTCGTCCAGCTTGCGGGGACGCCGGGTGTCGGCGGCGAGGAAAACGTCGAAGGGGGCGCCGTTGCGGATCTGGGCGTAGAGCTTGCCCGTTGAGCCGGTGCTGATGCGCAGCCGGTGGCCCGTGGCGCGCTCGAATTCCGGCTCAATCGCCTGAATGGCCGAGCTGAAATTGGAGGCCACAGCCACTCGCACCTCGCCGGCTTGGACGGGCAGGGCGGCGGGCAGGGCCAGGGCCAGAACGGCCCGGCTGATCCGTCTGGACATGATACGCCTCTCGGATCGGGCTAATCCCCGCTCAGCGGTTCACGGCAAGGATGACTTGGGAGGCTTCGATCAGGGCGCAGGCGGGCGTGCCTTCAACCAGACCGAGCTCCCCCAGCTCTTCGCGATCGATCACGGCGGTAACGGTATTGCCGCCGGCCAGGCGCAGGCCCACTTCCGCGTCTGTCTCGCCCGTCTCGATTCGATCCACCCGGCCGCAGAGCTGGTTGGCGGTACTGGTAGGCGGGTCGTGGGGGGAGGCCAGGACGACATGCGGGGCCTTCACCAGGGCGGCTACCTCCGCGCCCTCGACGATGCCCAGATCGCGGCAGCTGGTGTTGGTGATCACTGCCACCAGGGGCTCGCCGCCGCCCAGGGTCAGGGTGACCTCGCTGTTTACCGGACCCCTATCGACGGCACTCACCCGGCCCCACCACTGGTTGCGGGCGCTGGTCTTCAAGGCGAGCCGGCCCAAAAGCGCGTGCAGGCGCTCCGGGTTGTCGGCCTCGCTGCTGAGCATGCCCAGTAAGCGTTCATAGGCCGTTTCGGCGGCACGGAACTCGGCGATCATGGCGCGCCCGTGCTCGGTCAGGCGGGTGCCGCCGCCGCCCCGGCCCCCTGTAGCGCGCTCCACCAGCGGCGCGTCGGCCAGGTTGTTTATGGCCTCCACCATGTCCCAGGCGCGCTTGTAGCCCATGCCAAGGGCCCGGGCGGCCTTGGCCATGGAGCCCAGCTCGTCAATGCGCTCCAGGAGCTCGGCGCGGCCGCGGCCCAGGAAGCCGCGGTCGCCCTTCTCCAGCCACAGGCGACCGGCCATGCGGGTTGGGGATGACACTGACGGCTCCGCGCTGCTCGCTTCGTTATATTCGATCAGATATAGCGAAAGGGGGCAATGCGGCGGATGGGATTCCCAGGGCCCCGGCTTGGGCTTATGGTGGCTTTTAGACCTTTCCCAAGGAGGGAAGCCCATGGCGCCGGCCGACGGCCCCAAACCCCGCATCGCCGTCCACAAGTTCAGCTCCTGCGACGGCTGCCAGCTGGCCTTCCTGGATCTGGGCGAGGACCTGCTCCGGCTCCACGAGCTGGTGGAATTCGTCCACTTCGCCGAGGCCGGGCCGGTGAACCCCGATGCCGAGGTGGACATCGCCTTCGTAGAGGGCAGCGTGTCCTCGGCGGAGGAGGCCGAGCGCATCCAGCGGGTGCGGGCCAATGCCGGGATCCTGGTCACCATCGGCGCCTGCGCCACCTCCGGGGGCATCCAGGCCCTGCGCAACCTCCACGATGGCGAGCAATGGCTGGCCAACGTCTACCCCTCCCCGGAATTCGTCGACTCCCTGGCCCACTCCACCGGCATCGCCGAAAATGTGCACGTCGACTACGAGCTGTGGGGATGCCCCGTCAACGGCCGCCAGGTGCTCGCCGCCGTGCGCGCGCTGATGTGGGGGGTGCCGCCGGTGCCCGAGGCGGACAAGGTGTGCATGGAATGCAAGCGTGACGGCAACGTCTGCGTCCTGGTCAGCCTTGGCCAGCCCTGCCTGGGGCCGGTGACCCGCACCGGCTGTGGCGCCCTGTGCCCCGCCTTCGGCCGCGACTGCTACGGCTGCTACGGGCCCGCCGAGAACGCCAACCCCGATGCTTTGGGCCGGCGCTTCGAGGGCCTGGGCTTGTTGCGGGAGGACGTGGCGCGCCGGTTCCGGTTCATCCACAGCAACCGGGGGGCCATGGGCAAGGCCGGGCAGCGCTGGTCGGACCAGGAAGGAGGCGGGGCGTGAGCGAGGGCCGGCAGATCGCCATCAATGTGCCCGTCCTGGCCCGGGTGGAGGGCGAGGGCGCCCTGGAGCTGGCCGCCGAGGGCGGCCGCATCACCGACCTGCGCCTGCGCATCTACGAGCCGCCCAGGCTGTTCGAGCGCTTCCTGGTCGGCCGCGCCTGGCACGAGGTGCCGGACGCGGTGGCCCGCATCTGCGGCATCTGTCCGGTGGCCTACCAGATGAGCGCGGTCCAGGCCCTGGAGCAGGCCTTCGGCGTGGTGCCGGGGGAATGGGTGGCCGCCATGCGTCGGGTTTTCTACTGCGGCGAGTGGCTGCAGTCCCACGCCCTGCACATCCACCTGCTGGCGGCACCGGATTTCTTCGGTTACGACAGCGCCCTGGCGATGGCGAGCGGCTATCCGGAGGAGGTGCGCCGGGGCATGCGCCTGCAGGCCCTGGGCAACGAGATCATGGCCCTGTTCGGGGGGCGCGCCGTCCACCCTGTGGGGGCCCGGGTGGGCGGTTTCCACCGCGCGCCGGCGGCCCGCGACGTGGCCGATCTCCACGGCCGCCTGGAGGCGGCGCTGCCGGAGGCCGAGGCCCTGGTGCGCTGGTGTGCCGCCATCGACCTGCCCCAGGACGAGCAGGACTTTCCCTCGGTGGCCCTGCGCGGCGACGCCTACCCCATGAATTACGGCCGCATTGCCGCCACCAATGGGCTTGACCTGGACAAGGCCGACTGGGAATCGCGCTTTGCCGAAACCCAAATCCCTCACTCCACCGCCTTCCACGCCACCCTGGACGGCGAACCCTATCTGGTGGGGCCGCTGGCCCGGCTCAACGTTAACCCCGCCCGCCTCCCGGCGGAGAGCGCGAGCCTGCTGGCGGAGACCGGCCTGGCCCTGCCCAGCGGCAACCCCTTCCATGGCATGCTGGCCCGGGCCCTGGAGATCCACGCCGCGCTGGTGGAAGCGGTCCGGATCCTGGGCGACTACCGCGAGCCCCACCGCCCCTATGCCGAGGTGACGCCCCAAGCCGGTGTCGGCTATGGGGCTACCGAAGCCCCCCGGGGCGTCCTGTGGCACCGTTACGCCACCGACGAGCGCGGCATTATCACCGATTCGCGCATCGTGCCGCCCACCGCGCAGAACCAGGCGCGCATCGAGG
>NZ_JAZKRM010000062.1:0-10372 GCF_036628635.1 Thiohalorhabdus sp.
TCGGGGTTGGCCTCCAGGAGGCGCAGGAGGTGGTAGTGGGTGTCTTCAGTGGCCAAGGGTTGTTCACTTGTTGAACGAAGCAGTTTCAGTTAAGCACACCAGCCATCGCCTTACAACCACGCGGGAGAGGGTTCGATCCGGCCCGATGCGGCAAGCTAGCACTGGCCGGCCTAGGGCCGGGCTCCCAAAGGGCCCTGAGCAGAAGGTAATGGGTTTTCAATCGAAATCTGACGGATGAAGTCTCGGAGCCGTCAGTTGTCTCGCTGCAATGGCAAAACGCGTAACCGGGTCCGCTGCGGTTCGATCGTGACCAACGCTCCCGATTCCAGCTCATCGGCCATTTGTTTTAGCCCGCTAATCACGGAATTGCCGATTGTGTCTGGACTGATGTCGTCGCTGCGGATCTGCACGACGCTCGGTTTATCGCCCTAAGTGGCAGCGAGAATGGCGCTGAAATCCAAGTCATGCGTAACCACCACATGGCCGTTGGCTTGGGCGAAGGCCATGATCTGTGTATCCGGCGCGTCATTGGGACCAATCGTCGACCAATGCACTGTTTCGAAACCTGCATCGGAAAGTACGGCAGTCCAGCGCGGCGACAGGTTCATGTCGAGCAGGAGCTTCATGCGCCACTCAGCTCAACCTCGCGCTCCTCGGCGCGCCACGCGGCGTAACGCAGCGCTTGCTCGATATCCTCGCGGGTCAGGTAGGGATAATCACCAAGAAGGTCGTCTATGGAACGGCCTGCCCCAACCTGGCCAACGATCATTCCCACCGTTACACGCGTTCCCCGGATGCAGGCCTTGCCCCCCATCACTGTTGGATCCTGAGTTAGGCGATCGAACGGTTTCATGGCTATCTCCGTAGTCCTTACGGCATGGATCCCCGTTACGCTCAAGCGATGACCAGTCGCTCCCTCTCAGAGTAGCACTCCCGGGAATTGACCGTGGCGCGCAGCTAACGCTCGGCGACCTGCACCCGGTCGCTATGCCAAGCAAGGCGACGGTTAAAGGTGCCATTGTGGGAAATCTACCATGCCCCTTGACTCTCGGCAGGAAGGCCATGGTTTCCAGCCCTCACGATGCCCTTGCCATTGCGAGAGTCCGGAAGGGCCAGCGGCAATCTGCCTCAGCGGGGCCCCTGTAACAGATACTGCCTATCCGCCTCATTCAGGGACGGTGCTTGTGGGAGGGGCTATCAGCCCCGACCCCCCGGATCGGGGCCCGCCCTGTCGCGGCCAGTGGCCGCTCCCACAGGAGTCGACCCTCGGATTCGGGATACTTCCTGACCGAATCGGATAGCCTTTTCAATGTCCTACCGGGAGAATCCGTGCTTTTCCAGCAATGGGATAACGGCTTTCCCGGAAAGGGGCTTAAGCTTCCCCAACCGCTACCCCAACGCTCGTAACGAAAACGTCCTCGTGAAAACGGGCATCGACCTCCTCCGGAGAGGCCGTTTCAAAGAAAAGCTCCAGAGCTTCCTGCAGGTTAGCCTTGGCCTCTTCAATGCTGTCGCCTTGGCTAGTCACATCCACTTCCGGGCAGAAGGCGAGATAAAGCTCGTCTTCCTTTTCAATTACGGCCGTCAGGTTCTTGAACATGGGCCTCACTCTCATGCTGCCAAGCTTCTTGAATCCACTTTTGCAGCTTACACCGAAAATGGCCCACCGAGGGTAAAGCGCCGGAAATCCCCAGGACCTTACAGCTACTCCCCCATTCCCGAAGCGCCTTCCTCTCCCAGCTCCGCCTCCAGGACCTCGATCTCGGCCTGGATGCGCTCGTACTCAGCCCGGCGCCGGGCGAGATAGCGGCGGGTAATGCGCACCTTCTCGGTTACGCCGATGGGCGTGAGCTGGTAGAGGTAGCCGCGCTTGTTGTCGGAGCGGCGGAAGTTGCGGGCCTTGACCAACCCTTTGTCCAGCAGCCCGCGCAGGAGGTAGTTCAGCTTGCCCAGGGAAACCCCCATGGCCTCGGCCAGCTCGCGCTGGGAGGCTTCGGGGTTGGCTTCCAACAGGCGCAGGAGGTGGTAGTGGGTGTCTTCAGTGGCCAATTCATGTTCACTGGTTGAATACGCTGGCCAATTAGATCATAGGGGTTGGGGGCCTACAAGCGACGGGGTAGAAATCAACCCACCCTCAGATCCGAAACCCAAGCCGGGTTGTGGCCCGATACCCAGGGGACGCCAGGCCTCGAATGCTGGGCCTGACATCTAAACGGCCAGGAATGCGGGGGCGGGAACCCAGGCGGGAAATGCCGCCGGCCCGAGGACTTATCCCCCAACACTTCCTTTGGGTGCCCAAGAACCGGGAGCCGGGGCACTAGGAAGCGTGGTCAATAACTGGGATTTCGGTAACGTTGCCGAAGTCCCGGTCATGGGTGATGAGCGCGGAAGAGTTACTGTATATGGCAGTAGCCACCTGGATGGCATCCGGCAGTTTAAGGTCGTAGCGGCTACGGATACGGGCTGCCGTGAAGGACAAATCGGCGTCAAGCGCTTGAATGTGCCAATTATTATTGGCTAGCAGGCTTTGGTAGTACCGATCCGCTAGGATTTCGTCGCTGTTGCGTAGGGGACCGGTCAAAAATTCGGCCAGGGTGACGGTTGAGACGACCCCATGGAGAATCCCGGCTTCGATTTTCTCGAAAACCGGAAGGTAGGCCTCCAAAAGCGTGGGGTGGTCCTCCATCAGGTAAATAAGTGGCGCAGTGTCAACGGTTACCCATGCGCCCTCGGCAAGCGCCCCGGTGCCCATCAGTCCCACTCTCCCCGCAGGGAGCCCACCGTTTCGGCGGGCGCCTGCCCCCAAAGGCCCGAGCCGGAGCCCCGCAACGCGAGCAGTCCGGCCTTTGGCGACGCGAGCTGACACTGGTCAAGGGAAACGAGGGCGGCGTAGGGCTTTCCCCGTTTCATGATGATCGCGGGCTCACCGCTATGGGCTCGGTCGAGCAATTCCGGCAATTGGCGCCGAGCGGCTTCAGAACCTATCTTCTGCATTTTGGCCTCCATGAACTGTACGTACTGTACAGGCATTAACGAGGCCTCACAAGCGGTGGCCACCGAGCAGCTCGGGGATATGGGCGGGGCGCAAATGGGTGCCCTTCCGGCAAGTGTCGCAGCGGACGTGCTATGGCGGATATAGCCTTGTGCTATCATGTGTGGGCACATCGGGCCGGGAGGAACGTTGATGGCCATTGAAACATTTACGGTTCGCGATCTTCGGGAACGAACCGGTGAGCTAACGCAAGATGCCGAAGCCGGCCAGCTCGCGCTTGTGACGAAGCGCGGTCGCCCCCTGTTCGTGGCTGTGCCGTTCACGGAGGAGCTGCTCAGGGAGGGGGTCGGGTTTTCCTTGGCCGTGGATCTCTACCGGAGCGGCATGGTAACCGCAGCGCGTGGAGCGCTCCTTGCGGGGATGGACTTGGCGGCGTGTCTTGAAGAGTTGAGCGCACTGGAGGTTCCGGTCGCGGATTATCCCGCCGAGGAGGTGGCGGACGAGCTTGCGGGCTTTGAATGAGCCGAGCGGTCATTGCCGATGCCGGCCCTTTGATCGCGTTGGCAAAGCTTGAGCACCTGGACTTGCCCACCGCTTTGTTCACCGAGGTTCTGGTTCCCACGGCGGTGGCTGAGGAGGGCACAAGGCCCGTCGAACGGGCGGATGCGCGGGCAATCGGGGAGATTTTGGACCACGACAGCTCGTAGCGCCAAGTCGCTTTGGAAGGGTCCCGAAGGCTGAGTGCCATGGGCCGGTTGCTCGATGCCGGCGAGGCACAGGCCTTGGTGCTGGCGCTGAACAGTCGCTTGCCGGTGCTGCTGGACGAGCGTCGGGGGCGGCTTGAGGCCAGACGGGTTGGTGTTGAGGTTATCGGAACCGGGGCCGTGCTCGTAGCGGCCAAACACAAAGGCTTGGTTAGCGAGGTGGGGCCTTTGTTGGATTCGCTAACTCACAACGGATACCGCTTATCCGAACGGTTGCGGCAAGCGCTCCTGGAAAAGAGCGGCGAACGAAATTGACTTCCTCCCCCCATGCCTCCCCCGCCCCCTCCCCCCCTCAGCGTTCGTCATGGGGAGCGCCTTCGCTTAATCCGGCCGGGTGGCTTCCAGAATCGGCTTGGAGGGGTTGAAACGTAACGTAGACCAACCGCCTTAACGAAATACCTCCTCCACGGTTTCCGCCGTAAGGATCCGCTCCGACCAGTTAAGCAGGGTCTCGGTCCCCGCCCCTTCGATTCGCTCCCGGTGCGCCGCCTCAATCTCTGGACCGAACTTGGCCTTGACCAGGCGTAGGAGGGCGGCGGCCTTTCCTTCCCGTCGGCCTTCCTGCCGGCCCTCCTGCCTCCCTCGCTCAAGCCATTCATCGGCTACCGTCATGTCCAGCTCCTCCGCTCGGTTCTTCAAGCGCCTCCCTACGGCCGGCCACCGGCATTCGTTCCAGCGGGGGAAATGGGGTGTCAGGTCTCGATAGCTTCCGTACCGGCCGCTTGAATAGTTCCGGTCGCCTTTTGGCCTTGGCCTTGAGGAAGTCCACCGGGGCCTGGCCATCGTGGGTCTTGCCAACAAGATGGCTCGGATTGCGTGGGCGGTCCTCGTTTATGAGCAGCCCTATCGGCCTCAGGCTGCGGCGGCCTGAACCGGAACGCCGGTAGATAGCTTATAGATACAACCGAAAACGGAATCCCCCCGAGTCAGGGCGAACGCCCGAAAGATGGCGGAAACCGTAACCCGCCCGGTGAAAAACCTGGTTAAGACGTTAGGTGGCCCACACCGCCCCATTAATAAGGATCACCGGGCGCGCTTTTCATCGAGGTTCGGAGGTCAATGCCGCCATCAAGAAGCCGCATACATTGGCGCAACCGACTCCCCATCCAAGCGGCGTTTGCAACCGACGGGCGGACCATACATCGTCTGGGGGGGGCGCGGCGGGATGAGCCGGTGCTCGACGGCGTGCGCGGCGCAGACCTGATCCACCGGGTGCTTGCCCGTGGGCTGGTTCAGACGGTCCGTGAAGGCGCCGTCGTTATCGGTGAGCAGATGGGTCACGCGGAAGGGCGCCGCCTCCAGCGGATTGGCGATGAAGGCCCGGGCGGAGCCCTTGCGCCGATCGGCCCGGATCTCGAAATACACCCAGCGGCTGGCCCGGTCGATGGCGACATACCGATAGCGGCGCTGGGTCTCCTCGGGCAGCTGGGGGAGGTACTTGATGGCCGCGTGGACGAAGCCGACCTCGTAGTCCTTGAACGTCTTGCGGTTCGGTCGGGGCTCCTCGCCCAACTGCTCGGCCTTCAGCGCCTGGAGATTGGAGACGCCGTTGCGCTTCAGGCAGCGCTCCAGGGCTGAGGGGGACAGATCCGGTTTGAGGAACTCCCGGCCCAGGCGCAGCAGGTCGTCCAGGGGCAGCCACAGCAGGCGGCGCAGCTCCACCAGCACCGTTTCGGTGGCCGGGTCCAGGGTGGTCTGGAGCCGCTCGGGGACGTGGGAGCCGTCGGTGGTGGCGCCCTTCTTGCGCCACCGTCGAACGGTGTCCCGGGTGACCCCGAGCTCCTTGGCCAGAGCCCGCTCGCCCTTGGAGGACTCCTGGATGTATTCCCGGATGCGCGGGGTCGTTGTGGCGTTACCGTGGAGGGGGAGCTTCACCCTTCGACCTCCTCAAGCAGGGCTTCAATCAGCAGTCGGCCCTCAAGATACGCCAGGCTCCGGGGCGGTACGCAATCATCCGGGGCCTTACATCTAGTTGATATGCCTCAGTCGCTGCGCGGTGTGCGCCTTGCAGACGGCCCTTCTCTCGACGTTTTTCAACGCCTACCTAATGCCCCGATTTTCCCTCCACCGCAACGCCACCTCCGATTCGGCGGGCTGAACCCCTTACCTGCTGACCCTTCAAAGCGACTTCCTAGAAGTTCTGGCAACCGTGGTTGTTGCGCCCTTGGTTCTCGAGAGCGCTTCGGCAAGCGGGCGGAGAGCCTCAATCCCGCCTTTCAGGTCGAGCAAAAAGCAGTTGTGCTCTCCGTAGCCGAATTAGCCGGTATCTCCCCCGGGCGCATCTGGGTGAACGGGTCCCATCCCTAGCAGCGGATAGGGAGACCATCCTCGCCGCCGGTGACCTGCTATTCGCCGCGATCCGAAGGCGCCGGTACCCGATTCCCCTGCCTACCCCGCTTGTTACCTTCCTTCCATGACCAGCCACACCCTGGATCTTTTCGAGGAAGCCCCCACCAGCCGGGATCCGGACGCAAGCCGGGAGTGGCCGCCGGCCGAGCGCTGCGTGCCTTCCCTGCTGGTTCCAGTCCCGGAACAGGTCAACCCCAGGGTTTTGGCGAACGCCAATCCAGCACCAAAGAAGCCAAGTCAGGCAGGCCAATGGGTTATCCCCACCGGATGAGGGTCGCTATCCCTAGCTTCCACGCTACGGCGTCCAAGTGCCCAGCAGGGCAAATGGGCTCTAGCCGAAGCCCCACGTATAGCGGGGAGACCCAGGCTAAATCGGGACCTTCCCCTTTCCTGGACCGGGGGGGTTGTAGGAGCCCGGCTTCGCCGGGCGAGATGGTGCTGGATCGAGGCTCCCGAACCGACGCCTCGCCCAATGAATTGGGCTCCTACACACGTCGTGGGGCCGTTTTTCCAAGGTCGCCCCTGGTGCCAAGCCGTTGGAACAAAATGGCTCTGAAGCGCGTGGCGGTTTTCCGCAGATGCAACCCAGGTTAGGATTCCACTGCGGCATACCCCCGGTCTGCAGGCCCATGCCAGGAGCGATGCGATGGCCTCCCTTGAGCAGGCAATCAGCCGGAGGCTGATCCAGGAAACCCCCAACGCGCTGGTGGTGATCGACACCGATCAGCGCATTTGCTACGCCAACCCCCCCGCCGAGCGCATCTTCGGCTACGCGCAGGGCGAGCTCCTGGACCAGCCGCTGGACCTGCTCCTTCCACCCGAGTCTCGGAAGGCCCACCGCGAGCATATCCAACGGTTCCTGGCCAGCGAGGACCGCACCCGGTCCATGGGCGAGCGCGGTGAGATCCGGGGACTGCACGCCGACGGCACCCCCTTCCCCGCCGAGGCCACCATCACCCGCCTGGAATGGGAGGGCAGTACCTATCTGGTAGCCCTGCTCAACGACCGCAGCTCCGCCAGAGAGCTCGAGGCCGAACGGCAGCGGCTGGCGGAGATCCTCGAGTCTACTCCGGACTTGGTTGGCATCGCCGACCCCGAAGGCAACGTCGTCTACCGCAACAAAAGCGCCCGGGATCTGCTCGCAAGCCCGCTTTCGGAGCGCGACCCCCGCCCCCATGTCCAGGCTGCTCACCCGAAAGAGGACGGCCAACGGGTCCTTAATGAAGCCTTCCCGGAAGCCCGCGAAACCGGGTTCTGGGAAGGGGAGAACACCTTTTTGAATGGGGACGGCAACCACGTGCCCGTCTCCCAGATCATCCGGGCCCACTACGACGGCAACGGCGAGGTGGCCTACTTTTCCACCATCGCCCGCGACCTGCGCCCCTATCGCGAGGCCGAGCACCGGCTCCACATCCTCTTTGCCGCCCTGGACCAGGCCGCCGATATGGTCTGGATCACCGACAACCAGGGGGTGGTGGAGTACGTCAATCCGGCCTTCGAGGCGGTGACCGGCTTTGCCGCCGAGGCGGCAAAGGGCCACAAGGTGGGGGCACTGATGAAATCGGACCACCACGATCAGGATTTCTACGCCCGCATGTGGGGCCAGCTCCTGCAAGGCCAGCCTTACCGGGACGTGTTCACCAACCGCACCCGGGACGGCCAGGAGGTCCACATCGACGAGACCATCAGCCCCGTGCGCGATTCAGATGGGAAGGTCACCCATTTCATCGCCACCGGCCGGGACATCAGCGAGCGCCTCGTCCTGGAGGATCGCCTGCGGCAGCTGGCCTACTACGATCCCCTTACCGGGCTCCCCAACCGCACCCACTTCGAGGAGCAGCTGGCCCATAGCCTCTCCAGGGCCGAGCGAAGCGGGCATTCCCTGGCCCTGCTCATGCTGGATCTGGACCGCTTCAAGGACCTCAATGACAGCCTGGGCCATCCCACCGGCGATGAGCTGCTGGTCCAGGTGGGCCACCGGCTCAGGGAAGCGGTGCGCTCTTCGGACCTGGTGGCCCGGCTCGGCGGCGACGAGTTCGTGATCCTTCTCGACCCGGTGGCGGGCGAGGAAGGTGTCATCCGCGTGGCCGAAACCCTGCTCCAGGCCCTGGAGCCCCGCTTCGACATCCAGGGCACGGCCTTCCATACCCATATCAGCATCGGCATAAGCCTTTTTCCCGCCGATGCCGAGGATACGTCGACCCTGCTGCAGCAGGCAGACACCGCCCTGTTCGAGGCCAAAGGGGCCGGCGGCCACAGCTACCGCTTTTTCTCCCCCAGGCACACCCAGGCCGCTACCGACCGTTTCCAGGTGGAGCACGGTCTGCATCAAGCCCTTGCGGAGGAGGCCTGCGAGCCCTTCTTCCAGCCCCTCGTCCGCCTACCCACCGGCGCGATCATCGGCGTCGAGGCTCTGGTTCGCTGCCGCTTCCCGGATAGCGGCGAGTGGATCCCGCCAGGCCGTTTCATCAGCGTGGCGGAGCGCACCGGCCTGATCCATCAGCTTGGCGCCGGGGTGCTCAAGCAGGCTTGCCAGGCCTTCCGCGACTGGTGGGCCAAGGGCTACTCGCTGGAGCGGCTGGCGGTGAACCTTTCTCCGATACAGCTGACCCGCAGGGGCTTTAGCACCCAAGTCGCGGCCATCCTGGAGGAAACCGGGGTCGCGCCCGGCTGGCTGGAGCTGGAGATTACCGAGGAAGCCGTCCTCTGGGATGAGGAGATAGCGCTGGAGGAGCTCGAAGCCCTGGCCGAGCTGGGCGTGGTCATCGCCCTCGACGACTTCGGCAAGGGCTACTCATCACCGGCCAACCTTCAGCAGCTGCCGGTTTCCCGGATGAAGATCGACCGCGCTTTCATCCAGGGGGTGGACCACGATCCCGGCAACCGGACCATTCTCCGGGGGCTGCTGGGCTTCGCCGAGGGCTTCCGCTGCCGGATCACCGCCGAGGGCATCGAGCGCCCGGAAGAGGCGGCCTATCTGCGCGGTCTGGGCATTCAGGAGGGCCAGGGCTTCCTCTACGCCCACCCCCTGCGCGCGCACGAGCTCGAACGGACCTTCCTGGCCGGCGACTGAGGGGCGGGTGCACCCCTGGCCGGCAGATTGCTTCGCTGCGCTCGCAATGACAGCGGGTGGGCTCGGCAGGGGCCCGCGGCGAGTCGCCGGCCCGGGGCCCCGCCTTGCCGTCATCGCGAGGCCCGACAGGGCCGTGGCGATCTGCCGGAGCGAGCCCTGAACCGCCCCCATTGAGCGCTTGCTCTGGTAGGCTCGGTGCCGGAATCCCACCAGCTCAAAGCGATCATGGTCCGGACCCTCATTCCAGACCCCCTGCCCCACCGCAGCGGCCGGCGCCTCCTGCCGGTTCTGGCCGCCTTCGTCTGGGCGGTGGCGCTGCACGTGGCGGTGGCTGCCGGGCTGGCCGGTTATTCCGGCGCCACCCGGCAAGCCGAGCCCCCGCCCCGCGGGTTCGAGATGGTGGAGGTGCCGGGGAAGGCCGTCGCCGAGGAGACCGCCGAGGCCGGCAAAAGCGGGGATAGCCCCCGGCAAGGCGGCGGGTCCCCGCCCCCCGCCGAGGACCCCCCCGACGAACGCTCCCCCGAGCCGACACCTGAGGCCTCCGACCAGCCCCCAGGGCCAACCGCACCGGAAAGGCCTCCCGAGCCCGAGGTCATCGGCAACGGCGGGCCCATCAAGAAGCGCCTCGCCGAGGCGGATCGGGAGCCCGTCCCCGATTCCCGAAGCCAGGAGCCCCGGCAGCCCAGCGAGCCGCCGGGCGAGGAAAGCGGGCCGGAGGCGGCCGCCAGCGAGCAGGCCAGCCCAGAGGATCCGCCCCGGCCCGCCGCGGCCGAGCCCGAGGCCGAGGACGCCGCCGAGGACGCCGGCGATGGAAGCGATTACCGGCCGCCAGGGGTGCCCGCCGGCTATCGCGACAACCCCGCCCCGGCCTACCCCAGCCGGGCCCGTCGGCGCCACCTGGAGGGCCAGGTTATCCTGAAAGTCGCGGTGGATCCCGGCGGCCGGCCCACGGAGGTGACGATTGCCGAAAGCTCCGGCCACGCCGTCCTCGACCGGGCCGCCCGGGAGACGGTGACCGACTGGACCTTCCGCCCGGCGAAGGAGGACGGTCATCCCGTTGCCGGCACGGTGAAGGTGCCGATCCGGTTCCGGTTGTCGCAGCGGTGACGCGTCGTCCAAGGGTCATGGGTTGGGCGGAGATCGGACTAACCCCAGGCGGGAGCCCCTCTCTTCGGAATTGCGAGGCCGGAGGTC
>NZ_JAZKRM010000063.1:0-9993 GCF_036628635.1 Thiohalorhabdus sp.
CGATGACGAAGGCGATCGCCAGCCGCGGCAGGAGCCAGGGCAGCAGTTGCCCGGAGCGGCGTTGATAGAGCCCGGTGGCCACCATGGTGCCGACCATGACTAGCGCGGCCAGGGCAACGCCGGGCAAACCCGCCGGGGCATGCTCCGACAGGGCCTGCTCCAAGCTCCCCACCCGGATGTGGGCCGCCGCGAGGATCGCCGCAACGAAGGTCAAGAAATCCAGGCCGCCCAGGACCAGGGTGATGGCCTTGACGTGATGCTTAAACAGGCTAACCGTCCGCATGGAATCGCCTTTAAAAGGAGGCTTTGACAGAGGGTCTTGCAGGCCGGCGGACAGGACCGGCAACGGCGCCGCCCTTGCCCATTTCCGGGCTCCCCCCTATTTTGTTCAGACACTTGCCCGCCTGGCCGAAGGCCATGGAAGGTACAGGGAACGGACTGTCCGCCTCGCCCGGGTAAGGGGGTTTGTAGGGGCGGTCTTCGGATTGGGCCGGCCGCCCTGATCGGGATTGGCCCAGGCAGCCCAGTCGCCCTCTTAACCTTTCCCTTATAGGCTAGTATGGATTGTTAGGAAAGCCCCGAAACAACGGCTCGCCCGATGAATCGGGCTCCTACGATAACCCGCGCACCGCGGCAAAGAACGCGCCCCCGTAGGAGCCCGGCTGCGCCGGGCGAGCCGTTCGTTCAGCACGCAACGGAGCCCCTTTTCTTGCCCCCACCTACCCCCCTGAGAACGGCAACCGACTCCAGCGGCGCGGCCCAAAAACCCCTGGGCACGGCTGCTATGGCCGTTCCTTTACATGGCCGGGCTCTTCACCCTCTCCGCCATCCCTGGCGAGATCCCCGGCGAAGAGCCGCAAGGCCTGGCGCGTTCCCTGGCCTGGGTACCGCCCTCATTGCAAAACCTCCTGCACCTGCTGGCCTACGGGCTTCTGGCCGTCCTTTGGTTCCGGGGCCTCACCCCCTATCTCCCGAAGGGGTGGACCATCGGCATCGGTCTCGCCCTGACCATCGCCTACGGACTGGCGGACGAATGGCATCAGGCCTACGTCCCGGGCCGTTTCCCCTCGGCGACGGACGTGGTGGCGGATGCCCTCGGAGCCCTGGCCGCCGCCGCGCTATAGGGGCTCCGCCATGACCGCTAGCCCCGTCACCCGCGGCACGGCCCGCCGGTTAAGCCCCTGGCTCGTCGCCGGCGTCATTATCTACGGCTCCCTCTATCCCTTCCGGATCGTATTCCCACCCTCCCCCGACGACTGGAGGAACCTGCTCAGCCTCGCACCACCCGCGATCCACTTCGGCGATATCCTGGCCAACGTCCTCTTGTTCCTGCCACTGGGGTTTTTGCTCGGGGTGTATGCCCCAACCCGGAAACGGGGACTGGTTACCGCGGCGGCTGCCGGGCTGGGCGTGGGACTGGGTGTCCAGATCCTGCAGGTGGTCATCGAGGGCCGGATACCCAGCCTCTGGGACGGGCTCTGGAACCTGGTGGGGACCCTTGCCGGCACCGTTGCGGCCATGGCAGTGGCGAAAGCCCCCGCCGGTTCGCAGCAGCCAAGCATCTGGCCCCGGCCCGGTGCTTCCTACCCGGAGCTCCTGCTCATCCTGTGGCTGGCGACGGGGACCTTCCCCTTCGTGCCCTCGCTGGACTGGCACGCCTTCAAGGACGCCCTCAAGCCCCTGCTCCTTCACCCGGAAATCGCGCCCCTGGACCTCCTGGGCGCCATGGTCGGCTGGGGAGCCTTTGCCCACCTGTGGGCCAGCCGAACCCGGCTCCCCCTGCCCCTGCTGGGCCCCATCACGGCCCTGGTCGGGGTCTACACCGCGCAGATCCTGATCGTGAACCGGGCACCCGATCCCTCCGATCTGCTGGGCGGCGGCCTGGGCCTGCTCCTTGCCGGCCTGCCCCTCGCCGCCCGGGTGCGGGCCGGGCTCCTCCTCGTCCTCCTGATGATCTGGCTGGGGGCAACCGCGCTCACCCCGTGGGACCCCGCGCTGGTGCCCGGGTCCTTCCAATGGCTGCCCATGGTGGGATTCCTGGAAGGCAACCTGCGCCTCAACCTCTGGGTCGGCCTGGAGAAACTCTTCTTCTACGGCCTGCTCGTGGAGCTGCTGGCGGGCATCGGGCTCCGCGCCGGAGCCCCCCTCATAGGAGCGGGCTTTCTGGGCGTCCTGGAATGGGTCCAGCGCTGGCTGCCAGCGACGCATACCGCGGAGATCACCGATCCCCTGCTTCTACTGGCGATGGCGCTGGCGCGCTACGGCAGCGAGGGCCTAGCGGAAGGCACACAACAGGGCCCGCGGGTCGCTACCCGCGGGCCCTGAGCCAGGCAAAGGAAAGGCCAGCAAATAGCGCCGGCGCGCCCCGATGGCCCCGAGGCCGATCAGGCCGGCACCAATGAGGGCGAGGGTGCCGGGGACGGGAACGCTAGGGTGAGTCTGGTTGCCGGCTGCCACCCGATCCAGGGTGAGATCGAGCCTACCAACGCCTTCGACCTTCATGACAAGGCCATCCGCGCTGTCGATAATGCTTGTCGGATTCGACCCGGAAAAGCCACTTTAGGCCAGAAAGAAGCTCTGCGGGCTGTTGAGATTGCCGGGCAGGCTGAGGGTGCTGGCGGTGCTGCCCCCTCCCGACAGGGTGAAGGTAAACTCGATGTCCACTGAAGGGTCATCGAAGGGGACGACCACATCGAGCCCGGAAAAGTCCCCGCCACCGGTAAAGTCCACACCACCGAGCCCGTTATCGTTGCTCCCGACGGTGTTATCCGAACCGTCCCGGATGACCTCGGAGGATCCGACAACTTCTTTCCCCTGCTTTTGGTAGTATTCGTCGTTATCACCGCCGTTGGCGATGATATCCAGGAAGTTATTGCTGGGGTTGGAAGTAATGGTATTCACGATCTCCCGCTCACCGCCGACGATATTTGAAGCCGATCCGGTGGAGGCGCTTTTTGCCGTGCCTGTGCCGGAGTTACTCAGGACCTGATCAACCGTGAAATTGTCGATGGTTAAGGCGCTGACAGGGACCGCCGGCAGCGCGAGGGCCACCCCCATCAATGCGCTGGAGAGGAGGGATGGACGCATAAGCCCGTTCTCCGGAGGTTAAGGACAAAGGCCTTTTGAGCTGTAAGGGAACAAATTCCAGGCCAACTTACACAACCCACGCAGCGGGGGCATCGTGGCTTTACGCCCCCCTCCCTAGCCGTAAAGAATTTCGACACCGGCGGTTGCCCTTGGCAGCCCCACGGGCCCCATCTCCCCCCACCGCAGGCCCCTCTGACCGAGAGGCTCGCCCAATGAATTGGGCTCCTACATGTACGGTTCCGGGGGACCTTCGGAACGCACGCCACTTTCCAGGCAGGTGCTCCAGCCCCCGGCCCGGCGTGTAAAGGCTTTCGAAACCTGGCCGGCGGGCGAGGCTTGCCCGGCTTCCCTCCCTGCATCAGCCACCAAACCGATGCGCGCCGGGTAATCAGCAACCCTGCGGCCCCATGGAGCGGCTCAGAAGTTATTCCGAACCTGGCCGGTATCCACGTTGTACATAATTTCGGGATCGACGCCGTCCACGTCGGTGGAGCGCTGGTAGTCGTAGGTGCAGATCGTTCCGTTGCCCTGGATCATGTAATCGAGATCCGGCCCGCAACAGCTGGGGGTATCTCTCAAGATAATCTGCTATACCTGGTTACAGCCGGAGCGGAACCCCCCCAATTGGGTATTCGCCCCCCCCCCACCGGCCACCCCGAGGTGTTGACGGCGACATCATCCGCCCCGTCACCATCGATATCCAGGTTTTTCGTCCGAGTTTCGGGCAGCCCCTTCATCAGGGCCTTGGAGTGCACGAGCGACACGGCCGCCGCCAGCGCCCCGGTTGTCCCCTGGACCGATGCCCTGTGGGCCTCGTCCTGGAAATCCACGAATCTGGGCAGGGCCGCAGCCGCCAGGATCCCCAGGATGGTGATCACCACCACCAGCTCGATGAGGGTAAAGCCAGCGGGTGTCCGAACCGCTCCGGTTCCCCGCGAATAATCGGGATGCATAAATCCCCTCGCAATCGCAAAAGGCAGCGGCCCAGGCACAGCCAGCCACCATGCCCATCCCCCTTCCCCCGTAGGAGTCCGATTCATCGGGCGAGCCGTTCGAGGGACGGACCCCGGTCCGGCGAACGGCTCGCCCGGCACAGCCGGGCTCCTACAAAACGGCGCTACCGCGTTGGCTCCGGCACCCGTAGGACCCCGATTTAGCGGGCGAGCCGTTGGGTCGGCTCCGGGGCCCATACACCGCTCGCCCGGGCAAGCCGGGCTCCTACATACGGCACGGCGGCGTTTCCGGTCCTCGGAGGAGTCCGATTCCTCAGACGAGGCGTTTTTGGCGTCCGTGCCAACCCAGCAACACCTCGCGCGGCAAAGCCAAGCTCCTACAAGAGCCACGGTTGTGTAGGAGCCCGATTTATCGGGCGAGCCTTCGGTCCCCCCCGATGATCATCCACCGCTCGCCCGGCGAAGCCGGGCTCCTACAACCCCCGGGATGGGGTTTACTTCCCCTCCCCCAAAAGCGCCCTAGCATGCTCGACGGGAATGGCATAGGCGATGCCGCTGGGTTTCTGGAGTACCGACTCCTTGCTCTCCTTGACGAAGACCATGTTCAGGATCCCCACCACCTTGCCGGTTTCCTCCCGGTAGACGGGGCTGCCGCTGTTGCCGGGATAGGCGGTGGCATCGAGCTGGAACACCTCGTAGGGTTCCTCCAGGCGGCTGATGGTCGCGCTGTCCAGGGACCGGGCCTGCCCCTGCGGGGTAGCGATGGGGGTGACGGCGGAGATCAGACCCTCGTGGGTTACCGGATACATCCCCAGCACCATGCCGATGGGAAACCCGGTGAAGGCCACGCGATGGCCGGGACGGACCGCCCCGGAGCTCCCCAGCTCGAGGGCCGGCAGGGCCTCCCCCTCGAAACGCAGCAGGGCCAGGTCATGCTTGGGGTCCACGGCAACCTTCTCCGCCCGCATCGGCCGCACCCGATCGCCCCGACCGGCGAACACGGCCAGATAAGTCTGTTCATTGGCGGGAAGGCCTTCGGGCAGCACATGGTAATTGGTGAGCACCCGATGGCCGTCGCCCACCGCGAAGCCCGTGCCCTTGAACTGAGCCGCCGGCTGGCCCAAGGGGTTGTAGGTGCCGACGGCGACAATGGCCCGTTCGGTGCGCTCGATCACCTCCGGCAGACCGGCAACCGCCGTCAGCGGCAAGGTCAGCAGCCACCCCGCAATGAAAAGCGTCAGCTTCCCGGTCTTCCTCATCGAGCCCCGCCCTCCCCGCGTTCAGACTGGGAGGGCGCCAGGCGGGTCGGTTCGGGCTTGATCGCCCGCGCCGGGAGCCACTCGGGGCCCTCCCCGGAGCCGGCATAGGCCCCGGCGAACTGCCCGGAACGCCGTCGGCCCTCGAAGTCCCGGCGGGCATCCGGCAGCTGCCAAAGGATCATCCCCGGCAGAGGCGCCTGCAGGCTAAGCCGGTCCCCCTGGGGCCAGAGGTTCAATTGCCCGAGTCCGGCGAAGGGTGCCGCGAAGGCGCTGCCGGCCTCCCCGTAGCTGCCCGTCACGTTTTCGCGGTTGCGCTCGAAATTGCCGCTGAAAGGCGTTTCGGCGAACACGGCATTGGTGCCCACCAACTGCTCGCTCGTCGCGTCCGTAGCCTTGAAGAAAAGCCCCGTGTCCTTGGCGAGCACCGTGTTGTGGAAGATCCAGATGCGGCGCGGCTGCCCGTTATGGGGCATGATCGCCAGGCCGTCGCCCGCCGGGTTGACGAACAGATTATCGTACAGGGCCACGCTGCCTTCGCCCTGGAGCAGGCCCTCGGTGGGATTGCGATAGAAGACGTTGCCGTAGATGGCGTAACGGTCCTTGGAGCCCTGGCCCTCGGGCGGGAAATGGCCCACCAGCACATTGGGCCGGGCGCTGTCACCGTCGGCGGAGTTTTCCCCTTTGACGAACACATTGTGCCGAATAGTCGTGTTGACGGGTTCCTCAGGCATACCGTCCAGCTCGGGCCGCCCGTCCTGGTGCTTGATCTCCATGTTGTAGCCGATGGAATCCACCACCAGGTTGTGCTCGATCAGGCCCTCCACGAAGGGAGCTCTGCCGTCGGAGTCGCCCAGATACAGCCCGGTCCCGGCGCGGCGGATGACGTTGTCCCGGATCACCCAGCCCCAGGTCGGGCATTTGGTGGAGATGCCCACGATCTGCTGATTCGGAGCCTGATTCTCGATCACCAGATGGCGCAGGGTGATGTGGTGGGCGAAGCGGGCATGGCCCTCCGCCTTGACCCCGTCCACCGCCTTGCCGCCGCCATCGATGTGCAGGTGGCGGATGGTGACATAGGCGGAATCCACGATGCTCACCACATTGCGCCCCGGTTTGCCGTGGAAGACCGCCTTGCGGCCGTCCGCCGGCCCCGCAATGTGGATGCGCTTGCCGGGCTTCCCTTCAAGCCCGTGAATATCGAGTCCCCGTCGATAATCGCCCGACTCCAGGGCCAGGGTGTCACCCGGCTCCAGCTTCTGGAGTTTGCTCCGGTAGTCGCCCGGGCCGGCAACACGCACCTCTGCCTGGAGCGGGGCGGCTGCCCCCATGCCCCCGACCAAAAGACCGACAAGGGCGCAAGCCATCCTCGGGCCTGCGACTGACCTGTGCCGTATCATTGCTCCTCCTCCGATCGGGCAGTGACTTTCCCCCTACCCGAGGGATGGTTTGTCCTTGCAATCCCCCAGACCGACAGATCCAGCCCGGTCATTTCCTGGAGGGGCTCGACCATGGGACGGAAATGCTCTGCGAGCATCTCCCTATCGTCCGGGTCCAGCTCCGGCAGGGACCGGACCAGGTGCCGCCGAAGCCGCTCACGGGCCGCCACGGGCAGCATGGACCAAACCGCTTCCTGCAGGCTATCCATACCGGGCACCCGCTTGCGGGCCGCCAAGAGCCCTCCCATCACCGCGCCCGGCCGGTAGCCCGAGTGACGCCCTGTATCTGTCACCACCTCGGCCGTTGTTTCCGTTCCTAAAAACTCCGTCACCTGACGGACCCGAACTTGGGGATCGGCGCGCAGGTCCTCGAAGCGCAGGAACAGGAACCGCTCCACGGGAAAGAAGCGCAGATAGTGTCGGATCTGACCCAGGTAGTCGCTCATATTCAGATATTTTGGCTCCTGGCGCAGGGCCTCGCGAAAGGGGCGAGCCTCCTCCCCGATCCGGACGTCATGCCAATAGGCGGAAAACACCCGCTCCACCGGATCCCGCAGCAGGTAGATAAACCGCGCCCCCGGGGCCACCTCGGCAATCCGCCGAGGAACCGCCGCCATCCGTCCCGGTTCCTCGCCGCGGACAAGGACCTCTTCTCTATGGACGGGAGCCGCCGAATAACTGGGTGAGGCGTCGACAAGGATCTCCGCCGAATCCGGCTCGGGAAAGCAGGAGCGATACCATTCCAGCCCCCGCTCCCAGTTCTGCGTGAAGAAATGGGGCTCCTTGGGCTGGCTAACACGGATCTGCGGATCCTGGTCCAGAAGCGACGCCAGGAAGGTGGTCCCGGCCTTCTGGGCCCCTACCAGGTAAACAGTGGGCGGAAAATTCAAAACGGTCCTCCCGGTTAAGCAGCAGTCCAGCCGAACCCACCGCCAAGGTCACGCCCCGTCACCCTCGACCCATAATACCGCCTTCGGGCTTGCAAGGATCCTGGCATGAACTCCCTACAATGACATAAACTCTCTCACAACTCCCACGCCTCGACGAGTCTTGCCGACACCTCCATGACCGCCAACAGCCCAACACAGCGGAGCCGTTCCCTTAGCGCGACCCAGGAGGGCGTTTGGCTGTTCGAGCGCAGCCACCCCGGGACCTCGTCCCAGAACGTCGCGGCGGCCATGGAGGTTACCCCAAGAGTCGACGACGGTTTGCTTGGTCAGGCCGTCCAGGAAGTGCTCGCCTCGCGGGAGAGGCTGCGATGGGGGCTCCATACCCGCAGCGGCCAGCCCCAGGCGGTTGAAACCGCCGCCCCCTTCGAGCTTGGAGTGAAGGAGGCCAAGGACCCTCAGGAGACTCGTGAGCGGTTGCAGGAAGCGGCGGATGAGCCCTTCGACCTGGCCGACCCGCCGCTGGTGCGTTGCTCCCTGATCCGGGGGGAGCCGGATCGATGTCTCCTGGTACTGGTAGGCCATCGGCTTGCCCTGACCAGCCGGGAGCCCGCGGAGCTGCTTGTCGGTATCCATCGGGCCTACAACCAGCTACCGGACCTCGAGGGAGAGGGCGGCAGACAAGGCGTTTCCGGAAGGGAGCCCGCAGCCGCTCAGGCCTCGTCCCACACCCAGCAACGGGCATTCTGGGAAGCCGAGCTCGCAGGGGAGCCGCCGGTGGTCGCTCTGCCTGCCAGCCAGTCCAGGACCACCGGACGCACCTATCGGGACGGCGTGGTGAGCGCGCAAGGCCCGTCGGCCCTGAACCGGGCCCTTACCGAGGACCTGCAGGGGGACGCCGACGGCAACCCCGAGGCCTTCCTCCTGGCGGCCTTTTCGGTCCTGATCGCCCGCTACACCCGGCAGGACGAGCTGGTCCTCGGTTGGTCCGTCGAACGGCCCCAAGGAGACGCCGGCGACGGCCGCTGGGAAAACTGGCTCCCGGTCCTTGCCGAGATGGCGATGGATGCCACCTTCCGGAGCCACGCCCGCCGCACGGGCGAGAAGGCCGCCGAGGTTTTCGCCCATGGCGACATCCCCTTTACCCAGCTGGTCCGGGAGCTGGGTATCCACCGCAGCGCCGCCCATCCGCCCCTCATACAGGTCCTGCTCGAGCTCAGGCAGCAGCCCGCCGCTCCCGGGCCGGCGCCCTTCGCCGTCCTGCCGCGCTCGACCCCCCTCGACCTCCATCTGGTGGCGGACCAGGGCGAGCACGCGTGCACCTTCCACCTCGCCTACAACGCCGACCTGCTGGAAGCCGAAGCGGCGGAACAGCTCCTCACCAACTTCCTGCATCTGGCCCAATCCGCCATAGAGGCACCCGACCAAAAGCTCGGCCAGCTGCCGCTGCTGACCCCGGCGCAGCACCGCCGGGTGGTCCAGGAATTCAACCGCACCGATGCCGACTATCCGTCGGACCGGTGCCTCCACGAGCTGGTTGCCGAGCAGGCGGCCCATACCCCGGAGGCCTGCGCCTATATCTTCGAGGGACGAAAGGCCAGCTACCGGGAGGTGGAGGGCTGGGCCAACGCCATTGCCCGGGACCTGCGTAGTCGGGGAATCGGTCCGGGCGACCTCGTGCCCCTGCTGATGGATCGCAGCCTGGCCCTGCCGGTGGCCATGCTGGGCATCATGAAGGCGGGCGCGGCCTTTGTGCCCATGGACGTCCACTGGCCCGCGGAGCGCATCGAGCAGATCACGACCGACGTCGCCGAGCAGCCGCTGGTCCTGCTGGGACCGGGCGCCGAAACCGCCCCGC
The DNA here is from genome assembly GCF_036628635.1 of Thiohalorhabdus sp. Lineage (GTDB taxonomy): Bacteria > Pseudomonadota > Gammaproteobacteria > Thiohalorhabdales > Thiohalorhabdaceae > Thiohalorhabdus. The sequence continues at coordinate 9,481 of NZ_JAZKRM010000063.1, forward strand.
CCCTGCCCCAACAGGCCGAGGCCCTGCCCCTTAGCCTGGACCAGCTGGACCCCACCGAGCCTCCCGAAGATGCCGGTGTCACCTCGGACGACCCCATCTTCGTGATCTACACCTCCGGCTCCACCGGTAAGCCCAAGGGGGCCATCAACCGGCATCGGGGGATCGTCAACCGCCTGACCTACATGAACCGGCGCTACGGCTGCGGCCCGTCGGACGTCATCCTGCAGACCAGCGCGCACATCTTCGATGCCTCGGTCTGGCAGTATTTCTGGCCCCTGATCAATGGCCGCCCCAGCGTCCTGCCGGCGCCGATGGTGGGCTTCGACTACCCTTACATAACCGAGCTGATCGAACGCCACGCGGTTACCGTTACCGACTTCGTGCCTTCCGTGTTCAACCTCCTGGTGGATTTCCTGGAGACCGACGAGGCCATGCGCCGCCGCCTTGCCACCCTCCGTCAGGTGCTGATCGGCGGCGAGGCCCTCAGCCCCGCCCCCAGCTTCCGCTTCCAGG
>NZ_JAZKRM010000064.1:0-9928 GCF_036628635.1 Thiohalorhabdus sp.
CGGCTACCTCCTCCCAGTCCTTCTCGTCGTCCAGGGCCTCGCCGTTCAGACAGGTCCCGCCCCCGAGGCGGCCGCAGTCCTGGAGCTTGGCAACGTATGGATCCTCGGCGGCCATTTCTACCTCCGGCCATAAGCCGTACAGGGCGCCGTCGCCGCCCGTCGTGCCGAAGTGGACAAAGGGCGGGCAAAGCTCGTCCAGGTTGTCCATTACCTCGGACAAGAACTCCGAAGCCTCCTCGGATTCCCACCAGCCGTGATCCTCGTCCTCCCATGCCTCGTAAGGAATCGGTGTGGCCGCAACGAACCCCTCGCTGGTGTCGGCTTGCTCGGCCCGCCGCTGGCGAGGGTCATGCTTGCGAAGCACGTCGAGGAAGGTTGGGATCAGGTCCTGTGGGCGCAGGGTGCCTTCGGAGATCATTCCGATGCCTGGGAAGGTAGCCTCGTCGCTCATGGTGTGCTCCTACGGTTGTGTGTGTGCGGTGCCATGGGCACCGGCCAGGGCCCGAACCCGGGCCCTGTGTGCTGCCCGTGGTCAATACTCGCGCCGGGCGGCCAATGCCGCTTCGCTGCTCGCCTCGTTAAAGCGGCAGGACTCGGCCAGGGCCGCATCCCCCGTTTCGGCCAGGTCGGCGGCCTCGGCGTACATATCCCGTAGCAAGCGGAACGGCGCCGGGGCCTCGGATTCCAGGGACTCTTGCGTGAGCAAGTCTGCTGCCCGCTTGATGAGTGCTGCCTGGTGTACTTTTGCCTGTGGCGTCAGCATCGGTCCTCCTACGCGGTGGGCGGCCGTGTCGGCCGACTCGGCGCCGCTGGTGGCTTCCCACCCCTCCTGCCAAATGATCTTGCCGCCCGTGCTCGGCCAGCGGACGCGGGCCCCATCCCCATACAGGCCTGCGAGCAGGACTGCGTCAGCGGCGTATTTCGTGCTGGCGATGTAGTCCCCGGAGGGGCTGAAAATCTTGAACGGCGGTGTGGCTGCCATGGGGTCCTCCTGTGTGTGGGGGCGGGGCCGGAGCCCCGCCGGGTTGGTTACATGAGCCGGATGCGGCCGTCTTTGTCGGCCAGGTAGCGCATGGCTTCGTCTACGGCCTGCTGGATCCAGTCCTGGACCCGCTCACCGCGTTTCCCGGTAGTGAGCGCGAGTTGGGAGGCTTGGTTGGCGACTCCGGTGCAGCTCCGGGCCCGGCCGGCGTCGATCTCTTGGCGAGCAAAATCGCGGGGGTTGGGTAGCTCGGTAGGCATGGTTGGGTCCTCCGTGTGCGTGTGTGTGTAGGGGGAATACTCGTACACCCTGTACGCCTTGGTCAACCCTTTTTTATCCTTTTGTCTGCCGGCAGTTACGAAAATGGGGGTTGCAAGGGGTTGATGGACCCGGATAAGGTTCCGCGTAGGCTGGCCCAAAGGTGTGGGCTGGTGATGGGAGCAGGGACTAAGTGGCGCTGTAACTTTTTGAGTTGCGGCGGTTTTGAACTTTAGCTTTTCGCATACAGTGACTAATCCAGGCGCGTACCATAGGAGGCTGTGGTGCATAACGAGGAGCGGGCCTTGTATTACGTCGTGCTGGCAGCGGCCGGCACCCTCCTGGCCACCCTGCTGATAGTGGCCGGGGGCATCGTCTGGGCCCTGATTAGCTGCTAAGGAGGCGATTCTGTGACCCGTCGAAACCTGCTGAGCGAGCTACCCAAAGCGGCGGCCGGACTGCTGCTCAACGCCACCGTGGCGCAAGCTGACCCTGGTGAGCCCTGCTCGGTTTGCCGTGGCACCGGCCGTGATCTGGACGACCCCAACCTGAACTGCTCCGAATGCGGCGGCACGGGTTGGGTCCCCGGCCAGGGGGCGGCTGGTGTCGGGTGACGCTTCCGAGGCCGGGCTGACGGTCCTCAAGGAAACCTTGGACGGGGAGCGCAGCGGGGAGCCGTTGCCTCCGGCCTCGTCAGAGCTATCCATCCAGCTCGCGGCCGTGGCCACCGAGATGGGCATGACACCCGACCGGCTCCAGGCCTTGCTCCAGGAAGTGTGGGACGACGTGCGCGACGATCCCGACCTGGTCCGGGCCCTGGCTAAATCCAAGCTAGAGGGCCGGGGCCGCTACCGTGGCTATGTGCCGGCTACCTGGACCGACGTGCTCGAATGCCCGCATTGCGGCCCGGTTTGGATCTGGCCGCCGGCCGGGCAGCTCGGTGAACCTGTGATTGGCTGCCCGTGGTGCCATGTTCGCCACCGCCAGGGCGCCGTACCCGCAGCGGCCAAGGTGACGGGGGAGAACAGTGCCTGCTGGCTTTGAGAAATGCCGTGAGCAAGGCGGCCGAGTCCGAAGGGTCTCGGGCCCCAGCGAGGAGCACGGGCTCAAACAAGGCGAATATGTGGACTACTGCTACCGGGACGGCAAGAGCTATCGGGGGCACACAAAGACCAAGCAAGGCTCCGGGGAAGGCTAACGGCAAGCCTTCCGGGAAGCCTTAGAACCTCCGCGCCCAGCAACGGGCAGGGGAGGCTAGGTGGGCCGCCCGTCCCGTGCTCCTCGCCTACCTCCCCACCTACACCCAGCCCCTGGCCGCCGGCCGGGGGCTTTTTAAGGAGCTTCTTATATGAACTTTGGCGAAGCGCTCCAAGCGGCCCTGCTGGGCAAGATGGTCAGCCGCCAGGGATGGTCCGGCATGGCGGTGATCTATACGCCGCCGATGCGGGCAGACCTCCCGGACGAACACCACTACCAGGACGCGTTGAGCGGCGACACCGTGGTACTGGGCGGCCATTTCGATCTCGTCATGCCAGGCGACGTGATCCAGCCGGGTTGGCTACCCAGCGCAAACGACCTGGTGGCCGACGACTGGACCGTGACCGAACAGGTAGAGGGCGAACCGCCAGAGATAAAGGAAACGGATGATGAAGAGCCCGAGCGATAACAAATACCTCCCCGGCCGTCGCGGACGCCACAACCGAAAGGTGACCGAGGAGGAGAAGGCCCGGTTCATCGAGCGGCTGTGCGAGACAGGCAACGTGACCGAGGCCTGCCGCACCGTGGGCATCCAGCCGCAGGTTATGTACCGGATCCGCGACCGGGAAGGCGAGGAGGAGTTTCGGGAGGCCTGGGACCTGGCCCTGGACGAGGGCTCGGACATGCTGGAGGCAGAGGCCCGCCGCCGTGCCGTCGAGGGGGTAGACCGGCCCATTTACCAGCGCGGCGAGTGCGTCGGCTTCGAGCGGCAGTACAGCGACCAGCTCCTGGTTCGGCTCCTGGAGGCCCACAAGCCCGACAAGTACCGCCATCGCGCCGAACAGCGGCTGGTGTCGGATCCCCTCCAGGACATGCTGGACGAAGTGGACGGCAGCTCGGCCGCCCCGGATGAAGGAACCGACCAAGGGGAGGGCTCCAAGTGAGCAGGAAACCGCCCAAGAACTTTGAATGGGAGGCCTTCGACTCCCCGGGAGCCCCTGGATCGGGCCGCCGCCACATGGCCAAAAAGACCCTCAAGAAGCTGGGCCGGGCCCGCAAGTTAGCCGGAGTCCCGTTCATCATCACCTCGGCCTACCGCACACCCAGCTACAACACTGAGATCGGCGGGGTTGAGGGGTCGGCCCACACCAACGGCCGGGCGGTAGACATTTCGATCAAGGGAATGCCCTGGGCCCGCGTGGTCTTGATCCTAGTGGCCCTGGTCCTGGGCGGCTTCCGGCGCATCGGTCTGGCCAAATCGTTCGTCCATGCCGACGACGATCCCGACAAGCCCAAGAACGACTACGGGATCGCCACCTGGGACTACATGGACGACGAAAGGCACAAGGCCTAGCCATGAGCCAGGAAGAGGCCCAACAAGAATCTAGGAAGTCAGCCGCCGCCGAGCATGAGCACGACGCCCGGCTCAAGAACCTGGAGTCAGACGTTCACGACATAAAGAAGGCGATTAGTGACCTAGTGCGGGTCAGCGAACGCCTAAGCAATGTGACGGAGCGCCAGGAAGATCACGAAAAGCGCATCCGCACCAACGAGCACTACATCGCCCAGTACCGGGCAGAGGGAAACGCCATCCAGAACCTCGAAACCCGCATGGGGAACGTCGAGAAGATCCAGCAGACCTGGACGCCCATCGCCTCCTGGGGGGCCAAGGTGGCGGCTTTGTTCACGGCGGCCATGCTCGGGGCCGCGATCAAGACCATGTTCCTGTGAGGAGCGACCCATGGATTGGAGCGAACTAGGCAGCAAGGTGGCCGCCACCGGGGCCAAGGTCCTGGGCGAGGCCATTCCGGTTCCCGGCGCAGGTATCGCGGCCGACGCCGTGGCCGACGCCCTGGGGACGGAGAAAGACCCGGACGAGATCGCCAACGCCATCGAGAACGATCCCGAGGCGGCGGCCAAGCTCAAGCAGGCGGAGCTGGACCACAAGAAGGAGCTGGAGCGGATCAAGGCCAAGGCCAAGGCCGACCATGAGGCGGAAATCACCAGCCGTCAGGCCTCCACGAACGAGACCATGCGCGAGGGCTACCGCCAGGGTGTCCTGTGGCGCCGTGCCGTGGGCTGGTCCCTGGCCGTGGTGGTGCCCGTGGTGGTCCTGGGGATCATGGCCATGGCCGGCATGGCGATCTACCTGGACCGCCCCGAGATCATGGAGCACGTCCCGGCCGTGATCTCCGCCCTGGGCCCCATCTGGTACGTCTACATGGTGGTCCTGGGTGTGGCCGGGTATCAGGAGGGCAAGATGGGCCGTGCCATGGCCGGCGACAAGGAGGGCGGCCTGGCGCAGGCGGTCCGGGCTATCAAGGGATAGACCATGCCCGAGGTGGCTGAAAGGGAGACCCAAGCGGAGCGCATCCGGTGGGTTCTCCAGGACCAGGAGCGGCGCCTGAACCACCTGTACTGGGTAATTGATCCGTACAGCCGGGAGCGGAAATTTCGCATGAACCCGGCCCAGAGCCAGCTATACCGCAATGCCGGGCACCGAAACATCATCTTGAAAGCCCGGCAACACGGGTTCTCAACTTTCATCGCCATTTGGGCCCTGGATACCGCCCTTTTTAACTCAAACGTGAATGTGGTCCTGGTGGCCGACTCCGAGGACAACGCGAAGGAGATTTTCCGAACCAAGATCATGTTCGCCTACAACCGGCTCCCCGCCGCATTGCGGGAGCGCCGGCAGGCGAAGCGGTCCCGGCAGGAGGAGCTGCTTTTCAACAACAACTCCTCGATCCGGGTCACGACCAACGCCCGGTCGGGCACCGTTCAGTTTCTGCATGTTAGCGAGTTCGGAAAAATTGCCCACTATTACCCGGATAAGGCCCGAGAACTGCGGACGGGCTCATTCGAGACCGTCCACAAGGGCATGAGGATCTTCGTGGAGTCCACGGCCAAGGGCTACTCGGGCGACTTCTACGACCTGTGCAAGACCGCCCAGCAACAGCAGCAGGAGGGCCGGCCGCAGACCGAGCTGGACTGGACGTTCCACTTCTTCGCCTGGTTCGAGCACCCGGACTACTACCTGCCGAACCCCGAGGAAGTGGTCATCCCGGCCGACACCCGGGAGTACCTGGACAAGCTGGAGACCGACCTTGGAATCACCCTCACCGAGGGGCAGAAGGCCTGGTACTCCAAGAAGTACGAGAACCTGGGCGACGACATTATGAGCGAGCATCCGTCCACGCCGGAGGAGGCCTTCGCCCAGCCGGTGGAGGGGGCGTATTACCACCGCCAAATGGCCGCCCTGCGGAAGCATGGCCGGATAACCGACGTGCCGTTCGATCCCCGGGTGCCGGTCTACACCTTCTGGGACCTGGGCCACAACGACGACACCTGCATCTGGTTTATGCAGCCCCATGGCCAGGGGTTCCGGTTCATCCGGTATTACTGGACTCACGGCGAGTCGATCCAGTTCTACGCCCGCAAGCTCAAGGAGTTCGCGGACGACTTCGGCTTCATATACGGCACCTGCTACCTCCCGCACGACGCCGAGAACGCCAACATGGAGCGGGAGGACGGTAAGAACCGCCGGGAGATCCTGGAGGACTTCAACTTCCGGGTCCGGGTGGTGGAGAAGGTGCAGGACAAGCAGGAGGCGCACCAGGCCGTGCGCGACGTGCTCCCCCGGTGCTGGTTCGACGCCGAGAACTGCGCCACCGGGATCATGTGCCTGGACCACTACCGCAAGGAGTGGGATGACCGCCTGGGCGTCTACAAGGACAAGCCCCGGCACGACTGGGCCAGCCACGGCAATGACGCCTTCGAGCAATTTGCCCGGGGATGGGACGGCGGCGGCAATCAGCAGCCCCTCCCCAACACCAAGCGAGGATGGAGGCAAATCTAATGCCGTACCGCATGGAACAGACCCACCACCGCGCCAATGGCGTGGTGGTTTTTTATGAGCACGTCAACGACGAGCCCGCCATGATCCTGGGCCGCCAGGTCATGGGCGAGGGCCGCTCGTTCATCATCGGGCTTTCCTCGGCGCACAACTACACCGACGACTACTACCTCATGGACCAGGCCCGTAAGGCGGCCGAAGTTCTGGGGCTGGGCACCGACAAGCCAACGGTGGTGAACCTGGCCGACGCCATCCTGGACTACCTGGGCGACCTGGTGCGGATGCCGCCCCCGGGCCCGCAGCCCCAGGACGCGGCGGAATCCGAGGCCATCCGTGAATCCCTGACGGTCGGAGGCTGACCATGGCCACCGGGCCCGAAAATACCCGGGTAACGCCCCCGCATGACCCGGATGAGCGTTACCAGGCGACCGAGTACGACGCCGCCCAGGAAGGCGACGATCATCCCCTGGAGGGGCCACAGGCCCAGAGTAAGCTAAGTCAGCTCCAGGAGTGGTATCAGCAGGCCCGGGAAGGTCAGTACGAGAACCGGCAGCAGCAGGAGATCGACGCCGACTTCTACGACGGCCTCCAGTGGACCCAAGAGGACATCGACACGCTCCAGGCCCGGGGCCAGCCGGCCTTCGTGTTCAACAACATCAAGCCGGCCGTGGACTGGGTGATCGGCACCGAGCGCAAGACCCGGGCCGACTTCAAGGTCTTTCCCCGCAAGGACGAGGACCGCGAGATCGCCCAGATCAAGGGCAAGCTCCTCAAGTACGTCAACGACGTTAATAACGGCGAGTACGCCCGCAGCCGCGCCTTCAAGGACGCCGCCCGGGTGGGCGTGGGCTGGCTGGAGGATGGGGTCCGGGACGACATCACCAAGGACCCGATCTTCTCCGGCTACGAGAGCTGGCGGAATATCTACTACGACCCCCTGAGCCGGGAGAAGGACCTGAGCGACGCCCGCTACCTGTTCCGGGTCAAGTGGGTGGACAAGGACATTGCCCTGCGGATGTTCCCGGACCGTGAGGAGGCCATCAAGCGGTCCGCCCGGGGCGTGTCGGAGCTGTTCCGCAGCGCCGAAGGCCAGGAGCCCGACGACGACTTCATTCGGGTCATGGCCGAGCACCATGAGCAGGAGCTGACCGGGACCGTGGGATCGGCGGCCGTCCTGGACGGCGAGACCATCAATCCGGGCAACGAGCGGGACCGGGTCCGCCTGGTGGAGTGCTGGTACAAGGAGCCGGCCAAGGTCAAGATCATGCGGGGCTACAACGAGGCCCTGGAGGGCCAGGAGTTCGACCCGCAGAACACCGAGCACATGCGGGCCGAGTCCGAGGGTGAGGTCAGCCTCCGCGAGACCCTGCGGCTCAAGATGCGGGTGGCCATCTTCACGGGCGATGCGCTCCTGGCGGACCAGGAGACCCCCTACAAGCACAACAGCTTCCCGTTCACCCCCATCTGGGGCTGGCGCCGGGACCGCGACAACGCCCCCTACGGCATGATCCGCAACTCCCGGGACCCGCAGGAGGACCTGAACAAGCGGGCCTCCAAGGCCCTGCACATCCTGTCCTCGAACCAGGTGGTGGCCGACAAGAGCGCCGTGGACGACTGGAACGAGGCCGTGGAGCAGATCGGCCGCTCGGACGGGGTGATCCGCGTCAACGGTGAGCGCCGCTTCGAGTTCGTGTCGGACAAGGCCCTGGCCTCGGAACACCTCCAGCTCATGCAGCAGGACCAGGTTTTCATCCAGAACACCACCGGGGTCACCGACGAGAACATGGGCCGGGAGACCAACGCCACCTCCGGCAAGGCCATCCAGGCCCGGCAGGAGCAAGGGCAGGCGGTCACCTTCGAGCTGTTCGACAACCTGCGCCTGGCCATGCAGATCCAGGGGGAAAAGCAGCTCTCCCTGGTGGAACAGTATTACGACATGCCCCGCAAACTCCGCATCGTGGGCCAGAAGGGGCAGTCGGAGTTCATCGAGATCAACCAGCCCAGGTACGACGAAAACGGCGCGGTCACCTTCGACAACGACATCACGGGCACTCAGGCCGATTTCGTGGTGGATCAGCAGGACTTCAACCAGACCACCCGCCAGGCCATGTTCGAGCAGCTTATGGAGCTGTCCTCCAAGCTGCCGGCGGACATCACCTTGCAGATGCTGGACCTGGTGATCGACCTGTCCGACGTGCCGAACAAGGACGAGCTGGTGAGCCGGATCCGCAAGCTCAACGGCCAGCTCGGCCCGGACGAGGATCAGGATCCCGAACTCAAGCAGCAGCAGCAGGCCAAGCAGGCCGAGCAAGAGCGGGATCAGGAGATCGAGCGCCAGGATACCCTCAGCGAGGTGCAGGAGCGGTTGGCAAAGGCCACCAACGAACGCCTGGGCGCTCAGAAGGAGGCCACGGAGTTGGCCAAGGAGCTGCGAGACAACCCGGACCTGGCCCGCATCGTGGACCAGCTCCTGGGCTCCGCTGGCTACGAGGAATCGCGCAACGACCTGTACGCGACCCTCATGGGCCGGGCCCCGCCGGAGCCGAACCCCGAGCCCAAGGACCAGCAGGACCAGGCGGCCGTCCAGCGCGGCCAGGCCGCCCTGCAACAGGCCCAGCAACCGGGACAGCCGGGACAACCGGGACAGCCGGCCGGCGATCAAGGAGCACCCCTGGGCCAACCGGAACCGGAGGAGGCGGTCCCGCGCCGCGAACCACCGCAATAATCGAACCGACCTGAGCCCCGCCTAGAGCGGGGCTTTTTTATTCCCATGGCCCCGCCCGGATGGCGGGGTCTTTTACGCCCAAGGAGGAGACCATGGGTGTCGAAAGCGAAGCGCAAGACGGCGAAGTCACCCTCCTCACCGATGCGGAGTACGAGGCGACCATCGGGGAGGAAGGCGAGGAAGTCCCCGAGCCGGATCCGGGCAGCGGTGACGGCAACCCCGAGCCCGAGGCCGGCGAAACGGCCACCGAGGTCGATGAAGGGGAAGCCGCCGAGGAGTCGGAGGGGGGCTCCGAAACGGCGACCGAGGTGGCCGAAGGTGGCGAGGGCGAGGGTTCCGGCCAGGAGGACTCCTCGGAACCCCAGCAGACCCAGCAGCAGGAAACGCCCGAGTGGGCCAAGGAGCCATTTGCGCCCCAGTACCACCCGAACGCCCGGGACCTGGAGACCATCAACGGCGAGATCCAGCAGCTCGATAAGCAGTTCGAGGAGGGCGAGCTGGACATGGCGGATTACCGGGAGAAGGTCCGCCCTCTCGAACGGGAAGCCGCCAAGGCCGAAATGGGTCAAGAGTTCTCGGCCCAGAGCACCCAGCAGGCCTGGGAGCAGGTTCAGGAGGCCTTCTTCGGCGCCAACCCGCAATACGCCCAGGATCCTGCCCTCTACGGCGCCCTCGACGCCACCCTCCGCGAGCTATACGCCGACGAGCAATACGCCAACTACTCCATGGCCCAGTTCCTGGTGGAAGCCAAAAACCGGGTGGATGGCCGTTTCGGCACCGGCAACGCCCAGCCGCAGGCCGAGACCTCGGGGGAAGGCGATGGGGGGAAACAACCGACCCAAACGGGGGAAACCCCGGGGGAAGGCCAGGGCCAGAACCAGGGCGAACAGGCCCAGCCCTCGGCGGCGGA
>NZ_JAZKRM010000065.1:0-9826 GCF_036628635.1 Thiohalorhabdus sp.
CTGAACGCTGAACGCTGAACGCTGAACGCTGAACGCTGAACGCTGAACGCTGAACACTGAACACTGAACACTACCGTCAGCCGTCTAGCAGCACTTCCAGAGCATGCTCGATTCGCCGCACCGGGTGGAGAGTCAATCCGATGCCATCCAGACCGTCTGCACCGCCGGCAGGGATCACGGCACGCTGGAATCCGAGCTTGGCGGCCTCCTTGAGACGGTCCTCGATGCGGCCCACGGCCCGCACCTCGCCGGCGAGGCCCACCTCGCCGAGGATGATGGTTCGCTCCGGCAGGGCCCGGGAGCGCAGGCTGGACACCAGGGCGGCGGCCACGGCCAGGTCGGCGGCCGGCTCGGACAGGTCCACGCCCCCCACCACATTGATGAACACGTCCTGGTCGAACAGCGCCACCCCGGCGTGGCGGTAAAGGACCGCCATCAGCAGGGAGAGCCGGTCGCGCTCCACGCCGATGGCCACCCGACGGGGCTGAGCGAGGGGGCTCTCGGCCACCAGGGCCTGGAGCTCTACCAGCAGGGGCCGAGTACCCTCCTGACTGGCCACCACGGCGGCCCCGGGGACCGGCGCCTCGTGCTCGGAGAGGAACAGTGCCGAGGGGTTGGCCACCGGCTCCAGACCGGCCCCGGTCATCTGGAACACCCCTAGCTCGTTCACCGAGCCGAAGCGGTTCTTGATGGCGCGCACCAGCCGGTACTGGCCGCCCTGCTCGCCCTCGAAATAGAGCACGGTGTCCACCATGTGCTCCAGGACGCGCGGCCCGGCCAAGGCGCCTTCCTTGGTGACGTGACCCACCAGGCACAGCACCGTTCCGGTCTGCTTGGCGTAGCGCACCAACCGGGCGGCGCACTCCCGCACCTGGGCCACCGACCCCGGCGCCGACGCCAGCGAGCCGTCGGCCACTGTCTGCACCGAGTCCACCACCGCCAGCTGGCTGTCCTGGTCCTGCATGCGGGCCAGCACGGTGTCCAGGTCGGTCTCCGCCAGGATCTGCAGGGGCCGATCATGAAGGCCCAGGCGGCCGGCGCGCTCGGCTACCTGGGCCGAGGATTCCTCCCCGGTGATGTAGAGGATCCGACGATCGGAGGCCAGGCCGGCGGCCGTCTGCAGCTGGAGGGTGGACTTGCCGACGCCGGGCTCGCCGCCGATAAGGACGGCGGCCCCGGGGACCAGGCCGCCGCCCAGGGCCCGATCGAGCTCGTCAATGCCGGTGGCAATGCGCGCCTCGCCACCCGGGCGGATCTCCGGAAGGGGGGTGGGACGGCCGCCGTGGAGGCCACCGCCCAGGGGCTTGGCGCCCTCCTCGCTGGCCGGGGCCTCCTCCACCAGGCTGTCCCAGGCGCCGCAGTCGGGACAGCGGCCGAACCACTTGGCCTGCTGGCCGCCGCACTCGGTGCAGGCGAAGACGGTCTTGGGCTTTTTGGCCATGACCCCGCCCTACAAACCGCCGGTGGGAACCGAGCCCATGAGGAACTTCAGGTCCTCATCAAAGAAGCGTAGCCCGGCCCCGACAAAGGGCGAGCGGTACTCGTCCGAGAAGGTGTTGTGGACCCCACCCTGGACGTAAAGGTGATCGTCCATGAAGCTGTAACGGGCGAGGAACCGCGACTGGGGGCCGTCGAAATCGGCGCCGCCGTTGCCGCCGCCGAAGTCCCACAGATCGGCGGACAGCTCCAGCGACCGAAATGGGTGATAGGTCATGCCTAGCCCCCCGGTGGACTGCTTCAGGCCGATGCGCCCGGACACCCCGTAGTTGGGCCAGGAACGGCCGAACATGAAGGTGAACTTGAGCTCGTTGCCGAATTCGTCCTTCTCGTCGAAGAAGTCATCGCCCGGCTGGGCGTCCGCGGCCTTGGTCGCCAGGCCGTCGGAGGTCGCCCCCAGAAGGTAGTAGCGGGTCGGCCGGGTCTGTAGCCGGATGCTGAGCCCCGATTTGGCCGCCTCCTGCTGGGTAAGATAGCGGGTATTCATAGAGACCGCGGTCTGCATGCGCTGGAGACGCCCGGCGGCCTCGCCCACCCCCGATACGGCCTTCTCCAAGTCCCGACCCACCTCGTCGTCGCTAACCAGCTTGCCCAGGGCACCCTCGCCGTTTTGAATTCGGCCCGTGATCCGGTTGAGGTTGTCGGAGATGCCGGCCAGATTGTCGTAGACCTGCTCCTCCTTGTAGAGCCGGCCGATGGTGCCCTTGCCTTCGCGGATGTTGCCGGTGATCTCGGCGAGGTTGTCGGCGGTCCGGCTTAATTTGGCCACCAGTTGGTCGAGCTGGTCGCGGTTGGCCGCGATGGCCTCGTTGGCTCCCTTCGCGGTCTCCCGGAAATTGGCAACCATGGGGGGCAGGTCCTGCTTGAGGCTGGAAGTGATCGTTTCCAGGTTGGCCACCACCTTGCGCAGCCCTTCCCGATTCTGCGCGGCCATTCCCTTCAGGTCGCTGGAGAGCCGGTCAACATTGTCGAAGATGCGCTCCAGCTTGGCCTGGCCTTCCTTGCCGCCCAGAACCTCCCTCAGGGTGGCGGTAACCTCCCGGACGTCCTCGCCGACTTGGCCGAATTTGCGCATCACGTCGTCCATGTCCTGGGCCTTTTCCCCCTCAGGGATGGTGGAGCCGGGCTCCAGGCGGCCCTCGGCCCCGGGGTCGTAGCTCAGGGTAATGTATTTCTCGCCCACCAGCCCGGTGCCCCCGACTGAGGCCACCGTTGATTCGGGCAGGCGGACGTCGTCCTTGATGCGCAGCCCTACAACGGCCTCGCCTCCGGCCAGACGAATGTCGCCCACCTCGCCCACCGCGACCCCCGCCATCCGCACGGAGGCCTTTTCCCTAAGGCCCTTCACGTCCGCTATGCGCGCCTTGTAGGGGATCCGATCGCCGTCCCCGAAAAAGCGCACGTCGCCTACCAGGAAGGTGCCTATGCCGAACAGCACCAGGGTGGCGACGACGAACAGGCCTACCTTCTGTTCGGTTGCGAGCATGTCCCTGCCTCAGGCGCCTTCCGTGATGGGGCCGTGGGCCCGGCCGTGGACGAACTGGGAGACCACTGGATGATCAGTGGTCCGGATCTCTTCGGGGGTACCCGTAAAAACGAGCCGACCCTGGTAAAGCATACTGATCCGGCCGGCAATCTTGTAGGCACTGTCCATATCGTGCGTGATGACCAGTCCCGAGGTGTGGGTCTTCTCCTGAAGATATATGATGAGCTCGTTGATGACATCGCTGGTGATGGGGTCGAGTCCGGTGGTGGGCTCATCGTAGAGCATGAGATTGGGACCGCTGGCCAGTGCCCGGGCCAGTCCAACCCGTTTGCGCATGCCGCCGGAGAGCTGGGCCGGGTCCCGGTCTTCGATACCGGGCAATCCTACCCAGCCCAGCACCTCCGTTACCCGTTCCCGGATTTCCTTGGGTGGCATGAGATTCATCTGCTCCAGTTCGAAGCCCACATTGGCGCCGACGGTCATGCTGTCGAACAGCGCGGCGTCCTGGAATAGCATCCCCATGTCCCGGGTCATCCGAGCACGTTCCCCCTGGGCCATCCCCACCAGCTCTTGGTCGCGGTAGCGAATAGAGCCACTGTCCGGGTCCAGTAGGCCAAGGACGCACTTGAGCAGGACCGACTTGCCCGTACCGCTACCCCCGATGACGGCGTGGGTCTCGCCGGGAGCCAGGTCCAGGTTGCCTTCCTCCCAGACCACATTGTCGCCAAAGGCCTTTCTGAGACCGTGCACTTCCAGGAGCCGTTCGTCTGCCATCTCAGACCACCAGGTAGGTGATTAAGTAGTTGGCGGCCAGGATAAGGGTAGCGGCGCTCACCACGGCGCTGGTGGTGGCCCGCCCCACCCCGCGCGCGCCGCCGGACGTGGTATAACCCTGGAAGCTGGCCACGAAGGCGATAATGGCGCCGAACGCCGTTGCCTTGATCAGGCCGGAGAAGACATCCCACAGCTCCATGAAATCGAAGGTATTGTCCCAGTAGACCACGGGATTCGCGCCGAGCATGCCCACGCTGACCACGTAACCGCCCCAGATGCCGATGAAATCCCCGATGACCACAAGCAGGGGCAATGCGATAACGCCGGCCCAGAAGCGAGGCACGATAAGGTAGCGGACCGGATCGGCGGACAGGGCGTAGAGGGCGTCGATCTGCTGGGTGACGCGCATGGTGCCCAGTTCGGCGGCCATGGCGGCTCCGGCTCGGCCCGCTACCATCAGACCTACCAGAACCGGGCCCAACTCGCGGACGATGGAATAGCCCACCACCGTCCCCGTCATGCTCTCCGCCCCGAAACGCTCGAAGCCGGAAAAGATCTGGAGGGCCAGCACCATGCCGGTGAAGATAGAAGTAAGGAGGACCACCGGCAGCGAGCGGATGCCGATGAACTCCACCTGGTAGAACAGGTTGCCCAGATAAAAGGGTCGACCGAGGGTACTGCGGAGGGTACGCAGCAGGAGAAAAACCGCCGCCCCCCAGCGGCCGAAGAAGGCCATGGTGAAGGCACCGATTTGACCGAAGGCCCTGCCGATCATCGGGCTAGGCGCTGAAGGCGCATTCGCAGTCCGCATAGGATCTCGTAGGGGATGGTTCCGGCCGCCCGGGCCAGGACCTCCGCCGGAACCTCGGGGCCCAGAAGCTCCACCGGGCTGCCCTCTCGGGCCTCCGGCATCGGCTCCAGGTCCACGAAAACCATGTCCATGCAAACTCGGCCCAGAGTCCGGGAGGGCCGGCCGGCCACCCGGACCGGAGTGCCGGTTTCCAGGTGACGGGGATAGCCGTCGCCGTAGCCTAGGGGCACAACGCCGACACGCATGATTCGGTCGGCCTGGAAACCGGTCCCGTAGCCGATCCAGTCCCCAGGCTCCAACCGCCGGACGGTGATGATCTCCGATTCCAGGCGCAGCACCTGCTTCAGGCCCAGATCCGCGCCATCGCGCTCGGGGAAAGGCGAGGCCCCATACAGCATGAGTCCCGGACGGACCCAGTCCATTCGGGACTCGGGCATTTCCAGGAGGGCTCCGGAATTGGCCAGAGACAGCGCCGGCCGCTCGGGCAGCTGGGCGGCGGTGGCCTCCAGGACCTCCACCTGGCCCCGGTTGTAGGGGTCTTCGGGGGTGTCGGCGCGGGCCATGTGGGAGAACAGCCCCTCCCAGCGCAATCCTGGGGCCGCGGCTAAACGCGCCCCCCATGCCGCGGCTGTCTCCGGTTCAAGACCCAGCCGATGCATGCCGGTATCCACCTTGAGGAAGCAGCGGAGGGGCGGCCCGGTCCCCTTCCAGGCCAGCACCCGCTCCACCTGGTCACTGCGGTGGAGGACCAGGCCCAGCTCCAAGGACTCGGCGGCGCTGAGCTCGTCGTCCCGGAAGAAGCCCTCCAAGATGAAGACCGGGGCCCGAATCCCGGCCTCGCGCAGTCGCACACCTTCCTCGATGCATGCCACGCCGAAGGCGTCGGCCCCGGCGGATTCCAGGACCCCGGCCACCCACTCCAGACCGTGGCCGTAAGCATCCGCCTTGACTACCGCCATAACCCGGGAGTTGGGGGCGTGACGTCGGACGACCCCTAGGTTCTGCTCCAGGGCATCGGCAAACAGGCGGACGCGAGAAGGCCGGGCCACGGTTTAAGGCTCCGCGGCCATGCTAGAACTCCCCTGCCATTTCCGGACCGGCATAGTTCTCGAACCGGGTATATTCGCCCAGGAAGGTCAGGCGGACCACACCCGTTGGCCCGTTGCGCTGCTTGCCGATTATCAGCTCGGCCACGCCGGTGCTTTCGGGGTTGTCCGGGTGATAGACCTCGTCCCGGTAGATGAACATGATGACGTCCGCGTCCTGCTCGATGGCACCCGATTCCCTCAGATCGGACATCATGGGCCGCTTGTCGCTGCGCTGCTCCAGGCTGCGGTTGAGCTGGGAGAGGGCGATCACTGGGACGTCCAGCTCGCGCGCGAGGGCCTTGAGCGAGCGGGAAATCTCGGAGATCTCGTTGACCCGATTCTCGGCGGTAGCCGAGCCCTGCATGAGCTGCAGGTAGTCGACCACCACCAGGCCCAGGCCGTGCTCCCGCTTGAGCCGCCGACAGCGGGCGCGCATTTCGATGGGGCCGAGACCCGGGGTGTCGTCGATGAACAGGGGCGCTTCAGAAAGCTCGCCCACCGCCTTGGTCAGCTTGGGCCAGTCGTCGTCGTGGAGGTTGCCATTGCGCATCTTGTGGGCATCGATGCGCGCCCGGGAGGCCAGCAGGCGCATGGTGAGCTGCTCCCGGGGCATCTCCAGGCTGAAAATGGCCACCGGGGAGCGCTGGGAGACACAGATGTTCTCGGCCATGTTCAGGACGAAGGAGGTCTTCCCCATGCTGGGACGACCGGCGATAACGATAAGGTCCGAAGCCTGCAGCCCGGAGGTCTTGTCGTCGAGGTCTTCGAAGCCGGTGGGAAGGCCGGTAATGGGATCGTCGCGCTGGAACAGCTCGTCGAGGCGCTCGACGCTCTCGCGCAGCAGCTCCCGCAGTGGGGCGAAGCCGCCGCGGCGCTGGCTGGACTGGTCGGCGATCTGGAAGATGCGCTGCTCGGCCTGGTCCAGCACTTGGCCGACCGAATTCTCACCGGGGTGGAAGGCGCTTTCGGAAATCTCCCCGGCCGCTTCGATCAGCCCGCGCAGGACGGCACGCTCCCGCACCGCCTGGGCGTAATGGGTAATATTGGCGGTGGTAGGCGTATTGTTGGCCAGGGTAGCCAGGTAGGCCGTTCCCCCCGCCTCCTCGAGCATACCCTGGCGCTCGAGGATCTCGCTGACGGTAACGATGTCCGGCGGCCGATTCTGGTCCACCAGCTGACCCACGGCGTCGAAGATAACCTGGTGGTCGTGCCGGTAGAAATCCCCCTTCTGAACCAAGTCGGCCACCCGGTCCCAGGCGTTTTCGTCCAGCAAAAGCCCGCCGAGGACCGATTGCTCGGCCTCGACTGAATGGGGCGGGACCTTCAGCTCCGTGGTTCCTTGCACCGATTCCCCGTTACGCCGATCCCAAAAGGCATCGGGGGCGCGCCCAGCGGCCACCGATTCCCCGTTACGCCCATGCCAAAAAGCATCGGGGGCGCTTCAGCAGGCACCCTTGGTCCACCATACCGCGCAGACGGGCTCCCATCCTGCGCCACACCGACTCCAAACCGAGCCGCCGTTGACAAGCCGCCCCGGCCGAGCCAACCGGGGCGGCAAAGGACCGACGAGCCGGAGGAAGACTAGGTCCATGGCCTCCGCGTCGAGGAGGAATGCCTAAATTCCCGCCACCGACACCGTGATGGTAACAATAACATCGGGGTGAAGGCGGACCTGGACCTCGTGGTCGCCGACCTCCTTGATGGGTCCGTGGGGCAGGAGGATGCTGCCCCGCTCCACCTCGAAGCCCTGCTCCTCCAGGGCATCGGCGATATCGGCGTTGGCAACCGAGCCGAACAACCGGCCGGCCTCGGCCACCCGCCGATCCAGCTGGACGGTGGTGCCCTCCATGCGGGCGCCGAGGTCCCGGTAGTAATGCAGGAGCTCGGCCTGACGGGCCTCGTAGGCCTTGCGCTGGGCCTCGAACCGCTTCTTGTTGGATTCGGTGGCCTGCAGCGCCTTCTCCTTGGGCAGCAGGTAGTTGCGGGCGAATCCGCGGCGGACGTTGACCAAGTCCCCCAGGTTGCCCAGTTTCTCCACCTTCTCCAGAAGGATCACCTCCATAACAGACTCCTTGAGTATCCCGTTAGACGCAAAGGGTGGCGCTGTGGCGCCTTCCGCCCCCGGCTCACCCTTCGCCGCTTTTCAGCCTATTGCGGAAGTCGGCCCAGACATCGGCCAGGCCCAGAAGGGCCACAGCCAGCATGAGCTGAACGAACAGGGCCAACAGTATGTAGAAAACCACCAGCCAGCCCCTGCCGATGCCAAAGGCCAGGCGGGCGGCGTGAACCACCGCCAGCCCCTGGGCCAAAAACAGCAGCGAGGCCACCACCAGGCCGTTGGCCGCCCAGTAGCCGCCCGGGCTGGCCGCCCCCAGCCAAGCCACCAGTCCCAGGGCGATGGTCACCCACACCGCGGTATCGGGCAGGCGAAACGCCCGCAGAACGGGGGCCAGGTCCGGCATCGGACCGGCCGTGGCCGCCAGCCGAAGGCCCGTCATCAGGTTGACCCACCAGGCGAGGATCACGCCCGAGGCGATGATGCCTGGCAGGAACTGCGCCAGGCTGGGCACGACCCGAGCCTCGAGGTCCCGGATGGCTTGCTGGGCCTCCTCCTGCGGGAGATCCTGGCTCTGGATCCAGCCGCGGAGGATCTCGGTAACCCAGCTTTGGACCAGGGAGCCGGGATCGGCACCGACCGAGACGACCCATCCGGCGAGGCCGATCAGGGCCAGACCGCCGGAGCCCAAGGCGAGCCAGGGGAAATAGGGTCCCCCGCGCAGGATGAGGGCGCCCAGCGCCACCGGTGCCCAGAGGGCGACCAGCCAGAGCAAGGGGGCCATCACCTGTTGGGTGGCCAATCCGATAACCAGGGCCGCGATCAGCCCCACCTCGAGCACAGCCCGGGCGCCCATGTGCCAGCCGATCACCGCTGCTGGCACGGCGGCCACCAGCAGCAGGACCCCGCCCAGAATCGGAAGGAAAACGCTTACCAGGAATACCGCCGCGGCGATCAGCGCCGCCGGCAGCCGACCCTGGAGGATGACCCGGACGAGGGCCTGCACGCCGTGGTTAACGGACGGTGAACGGCAGAAGCGCGGCCATCCGGCCCCGCTTGATGGCCTTGGAAAGCATCCGTTGGTGGCGGCTGCAGGTACCGGTAATCCGGCTGGGGACGATCTTGCCCGTATCCGTGATGTTGCTCTCCAGGGTACGGACGTCCTTGTAATCGATGTGATCGACGCCTTCCGCACAGAAGCGGCAGACCTTGCGGCGACGGAACGTGGGCTTCATGGCAGTTCTCCTGCTCGTCGGTTATTCGCTAGTCGCTTGCGGCGGAGCCACCGGGGCAAGGCTTTCGGCGTGGAGCTCCAGTCGGCCGAAAACGGTCTCCTCGCCCTGCCGGCGCCGCACACGCTGGGCCAGGACGCCTTCCACCCGGCAATGCCCACCCGCGGGCAAGGCCTTGGCCCGGGCCGCGAGGTCTTCGCCCAGGGCGACCACGGTGATGCGGCAAGCGACGGTGCGCTCAAGCCCGGCCACGCTGACGCGCGACCAGTGCTCCAAGGGGAAGCGGGCGATGGGCAGGCCGGCGGGGGTCCAGCGCTCGTCCAAGCCGGCATGAACCTCCCCTTCCAGGGTCACCCGATTAAGGGGATCGGACACGGACGCCTGCCTCGCGCGCGGCTCAAGTCTCTTCCGAGGCGGTCTCCTCCGGCCCGGCGCCTTCGGCATTCATCTCCTCGGGGACCTCCTCCGCGGCCTTTTCCTCGGGCTTCTCCCGGCCGCCGCCTTCCCGGCGCTCGCCCTTCTCCTTCTGCTTGAGCTCCTTGGCGATGGGGCTCGCGTCGGTGGGGGCTTCTTCCTGGCGCACGACCATGTTCCGCAGGATGGCGTCGTTGAAGCGGAAGGCATCGACCAGCTCGTCCACCTCAGCCGGGTCGCACTCGGCGTTGATCAGGACGTAGTGGCCCTTGTGCATCTTGTTGATGGGGAAGGCGAGCTTGCGGCGGCCCCAGTCTTCCTCGCGGTGGATGGTGCCGCCGCTTTTGGTCAGCACCTCCTTGTACTTCTCCACCAGCGGCGGGACCTGCTCGCTCTGATCGGGATGGACGATGAACAGGATCTCGTAATGGTTCACGATTTCCGCTCCTTTCGGGTTGCAGCCACGCC
>NZ_JAZKRM010000066.1:0-9788 GCF_036628635.1 Thiohalorhabdus sp.
CCGTCTCACGGGCGTGCTCGCGGGCCTCCTCGGCCAGCTCATGGGCTTCTTCGCGCTCTTGGTGGGCCTCGTCGGCCTCTTCCTCAATCTCGCCGCGCTCCTGCTCCGTCTCACGGGCGTGCTCGCGGGCCTCCTCGGCCAGCTCATGGGCTTCTTCGCGTTCCGACCCCTCGTCGTCGGCTTCTTCGGCAAGCTCCTGGGCCTCGTCGTCCATGCCCATGTCGTCTTGGTCCTCACTTTCCTGCTCGTCTTCCCGTTCGCGCTCTTGTTCGGCCTGCTCGCGCGCTTTATCGGTTTCCTCGGGAATTTCCAAGGAGTTGGACTCGGAAAGCTCCTCGGCCTCGGGGTTGTCGATGACCCCCATGGTCACATCGTCTTCCACGGCCCCGGCGGTTCCCGATAAGGCAAGGCCGGCCCCGAACAAGGCGATGAAACCGGTGATGGTCAGTTTGCGGTTCATCGGTGCTCCTACGTGCGATCGGGTGGCATTGGTGGTGTCAGGGTCAAGCGCTTTGGCCGGTGCCCAAGCGGGAACGATCCGGCTGTTGCGGCTGCAGGCGCACATTCAGCCGCTTTTGTTGTCCGCCGTGACGGATATTGGCCCGGAGCACCCCGCCTTCGCCGCGCACGATGACCGGAACCCGGAGCAGGTTCTGACCGGGCTCCAGCGTGGCTTGCCAGTTCAGGCGGCGTTTGCCGGGATGGTTGGCGATCTCGACGCCTTCCGGCACCTCGACGCTCAAGGTAACCCCTTCCATGCGACGGCGGCTGTTGAAGACCAGGTTGACTGGCTGGCTTTGACCCGGTTTCACCGCGACCATCGGGGGCTCTTGGGTGCCGTTGAGGGGCTTCTGGGTTACCAGCCCGAGGACCACCGCTATTAAGAGCCCGGCTGCCACTGCCAGACCGCCGGCCTGCCACCGGCGTTGCCGTTGGCGCTCCCGCCGGGCTCCTTGACCCATGGCTCGTTCAACCAGATATTCGGAAGCCGGAGGAACCGGCAAGTCCTGCAGGGCCCCCAGAAGGTCGCGGTCTTCCCGGAAGGCTTGGGCGCACTGGTCGCATTCCGCCAGATGCGCATTAACAGCTTGCCTAAGGGACGGCTCCAGACGGGCATCCAGATAGTCGTCGCGGAATTTTCGGTTCGTCTTGCAATCCATGCCGTGGTCTCCTCTCACCCTCAAGACGGCAGAGCCGGTTAAAGGGTTCCTTCCCGGCCAAGGATCTTCCTTAGCCGGGCACGTGCCCGGTGGAGCCGGGATTTGAGCGTGCCGGTGGGGGCCTCCAATGTCTCGCTGAGCTCCACCAGGGTGTAACCTTCCATGTCGTGGAGAACGATCACAGCCCGCTGGTCGGGATTGAGGCCATCAAGAGCTCGTTCAAGCCGGCTGCGATCCCGCCGGGCCAGGACTTCGGTTTCGGTTTCCCGGGCTTCCGAGGGCATGTTGTCGAAGGGGTCGGCAGCGCCGGCCTCGTTTTCCAACAACCGCAAGCGGGCTTTCTTGCGCCGGTTATCGATGAACTGCCGGTAGAGCACGCGGGTGAGCCAGGGCCCCAGCTGGTCCACCGTCTCTAGCTGTTGCCGGCGGGGATAAAGCTTGGCCAGGACCTCCTGGACCAAGTCCTCGGCATCCTCCCGCCTTCCGGTGAAGCGATAGGCAACGCGGTAAAGCTGGTCGACGTGAGGCCGCACCATGGCCTCGAAGTCGGCGCCGCTGCCGCCATCCCTGGATTTCGTCATTGCCTCCCCCATATCCCCAATAAACGGCCTGACGGCAAAAGACTCCGTCGCATGAGACGTGCGAGCGTATGTTATAAATTCGGATCCACCAAAGGGGTCCATTGGAGGTGATATGACCGGCCCCGTCGACGGCCTTTTGGATCGGGTCAATCAGGTGATTTTGGGCAAGGAGGGGCCGGTCCGCCTTGCTGTTGCCTGCTTGCTGGCCCGCGGCCACCTCCTGATCGAGGATCTGCCGGGTGTGGGCAAGACCACTCTGGCCCACGCCGTGGCCCGCCTGCTGGGCCTGGAATTCCAGCGTCTCCAGTTTACCTCCGACATGCTGCCGGCGGACATCATCGGGGCCTCCATCTTCGAGCGGGCCACGGGCTCCTTCGTGTTCCATCCCGGGCCCCTGTTCGCTCAGCTGGTTCTAGCCGACGAGGTCAACCGCGCCACCCCCAAGACCCAGAGCGCGCTGCTGGAGGCCATGGGGGAGCGCCAGGTCTCGGCGGAAGGGGATACTCGGGCGCTGCCAGAGCCCTTCTTCGTCATTGCCACCCAGAACCCGCTTAATCAGGTGGGCACCTTTGCCCTCCCCGAATCCCAGCTGGACCGCTTCCACATGCGCCTCTCGCTGGGCTTCCCCGACGCCCGCGCCGAGCGCGAGCTGCTCCAGGGGGAGGATCGTGGCGAGCTGATGAAGGAGCTGGAGCCCGCCATGGAGCCGGGGCAGCTGGTCGATCTACAGGCCCATGTGCCGCATGTCCATGCCGCCGAGGCCCTGATCGATTACGTCCAGTCCCTGGTGGCCCATACCCGCCAAACCGGCCGCTTTCGGACCGGGCTGTCGCCCCGAGCCGGGCTGGCGCTGCTACGCGCTGCCCAGGCCTGGGCCCTGGTGGACGGTCGCGACGCCGTTCTTCCCGAGGACGTCCAGGCGGTATTTGGGGCGGTGGCCGGCCATCGGCTCCACCCCCTGCCCGACGAAGAGGGGCGCACCCCTGATGAGCACGCCGATCTGATCCTGGAGGAGGTGGCCATCCCCTGATGCGCCTGCCCCGTTCCCTGCGCGCCGCCTTCCATCGCTGGATCGCCCGCCGCATGGGCCGGCAGGGGCGGGTGATCCGGCTGGACTACCCGCGCATCTACATCCTGCCCACTCGCGCCGGGGCCGCCTTCGCGGGCATGCTGGTGGCGATGTGGCTGGGCTCGGTGAACTACAGCAGCAGCCTGGGCTACTTGCTCACCTTCCTGCTGGCCGGGGTGGCCTTCGCCGCCATGCACCATATCTTTCGCAACTTGGCCGGTCTGACAGTGACCAGCACGGGCACTGAACCGGTGTTCGCGGGTGGTGTGGCCCGCTTCCGGGTGCGGGTGGGCGATCCCGCGGGGCGGGCGCGGTGGGCAATTGGCCTGGGGTGTGAGAGGGCGGATAAGGTGACCGACATTCCCCCCGACGGCTCCGGTTGGCTGACCCTGGAGGTACCAGCGCCAAGCCGCGGTTGGCTAGGGCCGGGACGCTTCGCCTTGCTCACCCGCTTTCCCACCGGTCTGTTTCAGGCCTGGTCCTGGCTGGACCCGGACTGGACCGGCCTGGTCTATCCCCGGCCGGAAGGCGGCGCGGTGCCCGGGCCCGAGGCGTTCGCCGCCACCGAGCGCGGCGGCCAGTTCGGCGAAGGCGATGAGGACTTCCGCGGCCTGCGCCGTTACCAGGCCGGCGATCCGCCCCGCCACCTGGCTTGGCGACTGCTGGCCCGGGGCCAGGAGCTGCATACCAAGCAGTTCGCCGGCCAGGCCCCATCGAAGGTCTGGCTAGACTGGCAGGCCCTGGCCGGCATGGAGAATGAAGCCCGGATCGCCCGCCTTACCCGGTGGGTACTGGACGCCGAGCGCGCCGGCCACTCCTACGGCCTCCGTCTTCTCGAGGCCGAGATTCACCCCGGTCAGGGCCCCGAGCACCGCCACCGCTGCCTGCAAGCCCTGGCCCTTATGAACCAATGAGCGCCATCCGCGACAGCCTGCCGCCGCGCACCCTTTCCGCTCTGCTGCTGGTGCTGGCCGTGGTGGCCGCCCCTCACGCCATGCGCCTGCCTCTGTGGCTGACCGCGGTGGTGGTCGCTTTGGGCCTGTGGCGTCTCGGCATCGCCTGGCGGGGCTGGCCGGCACCGACCCGCTGGGGCCGGGTGGTTTTGACCCTGCTCCTGGGGGCCGGCGTGGCCACCGCCTACGGTACCGTGGTGGGCCTGGACGCCGGCGTGGCCCTGGTCACCGCCATGGGGGGCCTGAAGCTTCTGGAGATGCGCCGGCGGCGGGATACCCTGGTGCTGATCTATCTGGGCTATTTCCTGGTCATCACCCAGTTTCTGTACGACCAGACCATGCCCATGGTGGCCTATCTGCTTTTCGGGGTCTGGGGCCTGACCACGGTGCTTATCGCGGTGACCCGGGCCACCGGCGGCGACCGGCCCCTGGCCCACGGCCGACTGGGGGCGGCCCTGGTGGCCCAGGGCCTGCCCCTGATGGTGATCCTGTTCGTCCTCTTTCCCCGGGTCTCCGGGCCGCTTTGGGGGCTGCCCGAGCGCAGCACCGCCGTAACCGGCCTCGGTGACGACCTGTCGCCTGGCGGCATCAGCCAGCTGTCCCGCTCGGATGCCGTGGCCTTCCGGGTGGAGCTGGATGATCCGCCGCCAGCACCGGATCGCCGCTACTGGCGGGGACCGGTGTTCACCCGTTACGACGGCGAAACTTGGCAGGCTGGCCGCGACCGCCGCGGTCCCGTGCCCGAGCCCCGGAGTCGGGGCCGCAGCGTAAGCTACACGGTGATGTTGGAGCCCCATGCCCAGCGCTGGCTGTTCACCCTCGACCTGCCGGCGGCCGCCCCGGAGGACGGGCGCCTGGGCCGCGATTTGACGCCCCTGGCCGAAGACCCGGTGCACCAGGTGCGCCGTTATGCGGTCCGCTCCTACCTCGAGTTCCGGGTCCAGACCGAGCTGCCCCCGAAGCGCCGCCAGCACTACCTGGCCCTGCCCGACCAGGGTCACCCCCGTGCCCGCGAGCTGGCCGAGGGGTGGCGGCAGCAGGCCGAGGCCCCCGCCGATGTGGTGGAGCGGGGCCTGGCCCATTTCCGGGGGGACGGCTTCCGCTACACCCTGACCCCGCCGGCCGTGGCCGACAACTGGGTGGACGCCTTCCTGTTCGACACCCGCGCCGGGTTCTGCGGCCACTACGCCGGCTCCTACGCCTTCCTGATGCGCGCTGCGGGCGTCCCGACCCGGGTGGTGACCGGCTACCTGGGCGGCAGCCTCGGCGACGATGGCGACACCATCACGGTGCGCCAGTCCGATGCCCACGCCTGGACCGAGGTGTGGCTGGCGGATCAGGGCTGGGTCAGGATTGATCCGACGTCTGCCGTCTCCCCCGAGCGGGCCGAGGAAGGGCTGGCCGGCTCGGTGGCGGCCGGCGAGCCCGTCCCCGCCATGGCCCGGCCCGAGCAGAGCTGGCACAAGACCGCCCGCCGCCAGCTGGAGGAGATGGACGCCGCCTGGAACCGCTGGGTCCTGGCCTACGGCCCGGAGCTGCAGCAGCGTTTCCTTAGCCGGTTCGGCCTGGGCGAATGGCCCCGCATGGTGATGGGTCTCGGGGTGGCCCTGGTGGTGGTCGGGGGACTCACCGCCGGGGTTATCCTCGTCCGTCGCCGGCCCCGGCGGGATGCGGCTTCCGCGGCCTTCGCCCGTTTCGAGCGCAAGGCGCGTTGGGCCGGGGTGCCGAGGCGGCCGGGGGAGGGGCCGCGCGACTTCGGTGAGCGCGCGGCGGCGGCCTTCCCGGAACGGGCCCAGGCGCTGGCGGCCATCACCGAGAGCTACCTCCGCCTGCGCTATTACGGGCTCGCCGATGACGGCGAGCTGCGGCGCCTGCGCCGGCGCATCGCCCGGCTGCGGTTGCCCAGGAGCCGCGGCTGAGCCCCACCCCGTGAGCCCCTGATGGTCTAGCATGGAAGCCCCTTCAGTCCTAACCGGGGACAGCCTTTTGACCTCCACCTACCATGAGATCGCGCTGCTGCTGCTCATCTCCGCCGGGGTGGGGCTGCTGGGGATCCGGCTGCGCCAGCCGCTGATCGTCGCCTTCATCGTGGTGGGCTTGGCGGTGGGGCCCGCCGGTCTGGGTCTGGTCAGCGCCCACGACCAGATCGACCTGCTGGCGCAGATCGGCATCACCATCCTGCTGTTCCTGGTGGGGCTGAAGCTGGACCTCCACCTGGTCCGGCGGCTGGGTCCGGTGGCGCTGGCCACCGGCCTGGGCCAGCTCGCCTTCACCATCGCCTTCGGCTTCCTGATCAGCCTAGCCCTGGGCCTGGACGCCGTCACGGCGCTGTACGTGGCGGTGGCGCTGACCTTCTCCAGCACCATCATCATCGTCAAGCTGCTGTCCGACAAGCGCGAGATCGACGCCCTGCACGGCCGCATCGCCATGGGCTTTCTGATCGTGCAGGACATCGCCGTGGTGGTGGCCATGGCCCTGCTGGGGGCTTCGCGCGGCCAGGAAGGCGGGCTGATGACCGCGGCCGTGGCGGCCGGCACCCTGCTGGCGGTGATGGGCGCGGTGCTGCTGCTCATGCGCTACGTCTTGCCGCGCCTGGTGGCGGTGCTGGAGCAGTCCCACGACCTGCTGCTGATCTTCGCCGTGGCCTGGGGCACCGGCCTGGCGAGCCTGGGCGAGGTGGCCGGCTTCGGCAAGGAGGTGGGCGCCTTCCTGGCCGGCTTTTCGCTGGCCTCCTCGGGCAACCGGGAGCTCATCGGCGAGCGGCTGGTGAGCCTGCGCGATTTCCTGCTGCTGTTCTTCTTCATCGATCTGGGCAGCAAGCTCGACCTCACTACCCTGGGCGGCGAGCTGTGGCCCGCGGCGGTGCTGTCGGCCTTCGTGCTGGTGGGCAACCCGCTGGTGGTCATGGCCATCATGGGCACCATGGGCTACCGCAAGCGCACCGGTTTCCTGGCCGGTCTCACGGTGGCCCAGATCAGCGAGTTCTCCATCATCTTTATCGCCATGGGGATATCCATGGGCCACGTGGGCGAGCAGGCCCTGGGGCTGGTGACCCTGGTGGGGCTGGTGACCATCACCCTGTCCACCTACATGATCCTCTATTCCGGTCAGCTGTACGCGCTGGTGGGGCCCTACCTGGGGCTGTTCGAGCGCCGCCATCCCCACCGCGAGCGGGCGGTGGAGGAGCGCGCCCGGCCACTGCGCGAGGCCAGGGTGGCGGTGGTGGGCATGGGCCGGCTGGGCCGGCGCATCGCCACCCGCCTGCTGGCGGCGGGGATCAATGCGGTGGGGGTGGACTTCGACCCGGAGGCCGGGCGCCGCGCCGAGGAGATGGGCGTGACCGTCTACCCGGGCGACGCCTCCGATCCGGCGGTGGTCGAGCTCTTGCCCGGCGAGCCGGGCACCTACCTCGTCAGTACGGTGCCCAAGGTCGAGCCCAACCTCGCCCTGTGGCAGGGGTTGCAGCGGGTGGGCAGCCGGGCCGAGGTGCTGATGGCGGCCTTCAGCGACCGCGATGCCGAGCGCCTCACCGCGGCCGGGGTGCCGCGCCTGCTGCGGCCCTACTCCAGCGCCGCCGAGCACGCCGCCGCCCTGGTAGCCGAGGAACTGGAATCAGCGGAGGATAGGCCATGGTCCGGATCGACAGCGTCCTCGTAGCGAGGGGTTTCGCCCATCCGGCCGGGCGGTGCTGACGGGCTTGGAGAGCCGCCGGACCGGAAGCGCCTGAGCCCCGGCCGGTTACGCCCGCTTAGCGGACGATGGCAGCTCGCCTAGGCTTCGGGGCTCCGACGGACCGCAAGCGGGCTTCCCCTGATCCCTCCCCAGGCCAGTAATCGCTCATGCTTGAGTAGATGCTGATCCTTCCCGCGCATCGCTTTGAGGGGCTATGGCGGAAATCAATTCCTTCCTGTTGGTAGGCGGGCTCCTGATCCTGGTGAGCGTACTGGTCAGCACCCTGTCGGGTCGGCTTGGGTTCCCCCTGCTTCTGGTGTTCCTGGGGGTGGGGATGCTGGCCGGAGAGGACGGCCCGGGAGGCATCCAGTTCGACGATTTCCGGACTGCCTTCCTGGTCGGCAATCTGGCGCTAGCGGTCATCCTTCTGGATGGCGGCCTGCGCACGAGCCTTTCGACGTTCCGTGTGGCCCTTTGGCCGGCGGCGGTACTGGCCACGTGGGGGGTGGTGTGCACCGCGGCCCTGGTCGGGGGGCTGGCCGCGTGGCTGCTGGATACCTCCTGGCTCTACGGGGCCCTGATTGGCTCCATGGTGGCGTCCACGGACGCCGCCGCGGTCTTCTCCCTCCTACGCAGCGGGGGTATCCAGCTCAACAGCCGGGTCCGTTCGGTGCTGGAGATCGAATCCGGGATCAACGACCCCATGGCGGTGTTTCTGGTCATCGGGCTGGTGGAGCAGATCCTCGCACCCGGGGCGGGCTCGGTGGCCGATATGCTGTGGCTTTTGGGCCGGCAGTTCGCCCTGGGGATCGGCGCCGGCCTGCTTGGGGGCTGGCTGCTGGCCTGGCTGGTGGAGCGAATCCAGCTCGCCGAGGGTCTTTTCGCCCTGCTGGTGGGCTCCGGGGGACTGGTGATCTTCGCCGGGGTGAACTACGTCGGAGGCAGCGGATTCCTCGCCATCTACCTGACCGGGCTGGTGGTGGGGAATAGGCGAAGTGCCGTTATTGAAAGCATCCTCAAGCCGATGGACGGGCTGGCTTGGCTGGCCCAGGCCGGCATGTTCCTGATCCTGGGGCTGCTGGTGACCCCCTCGGCCCTGGTCGACCATGCCCCTGCCGCCCTGGCTCTGGCCCTGTTCCTGATGGTGGTGGCACGGCCCCTGGCGGTGGTGACAAGTCTGGCGCCTTTCCGGTTCGCTTGGCGGGAGATGGGCTTTGTCGGGTGGACCGGCCTGCGGGGTGCGGTGCCGATCGTGCTGGCGGTCTTCCCCGTGATGGCCGGGGCCTCCGGCGCCCAGCTTCTGTTTGACTCGGTGTTCGCGGTGGTGGTGGCCTCGCTGCTGATCCAGGGGACCTCGCTGCCCTTGGCTGCCCGCTGGTTCCGCGTAATGGTTCCCCACCAGGTGGCCCCCACGGTCCGGCGGGAGGTGTGGCATTCCGGGACCCGGGCCATGGAGCTGGTGGCCTTCTCCGTGGAGCCCGGGGCGCCCATCGTGGGCCAATCGGTTGGGCAGCGCCTGACTGCCCAGGACGGGCTGTCCTTGCGCCCCGTTCTGGTGGTCCGGGACCAGCATCCCCTTCTGCCGGAGCGGGCGGACGCCATCCAGGAGCGGGACCTGATCTGGGTCCTGTGTGACACCACCTGGGTGGAGCGTCTGGCGCGCTTGTTCGCGGCCGAGGAGGCCGAGGCCGAGCTGACCCCGATTCGGTTTTTCGGGGAGTTCGCCATAAGGGCGGATGCCACGGGGGCGGATCTCAGGCAGGCTTACGCCTTGCCGCTCGCGGAAGGGGAGGATGGGCTCCCCCTCGCTCGGATCATCGAGCAGCGCCTTGGTCGGCCACCGGTCGTCGGCGACCGGGTGGACATCGGCAGGAGCCAGCTCGTGGTCCGGGACATGGAGGGGGAGCGGGTCGCCCAAGTGGGCTTGAAGCTTTCCGGTACCGGCGGTGGGCCGTAATAGCATGACCCAAGGCTCCCTGGCTGGGAGCCGCCCGGAATTCCTGGGATGAGCGGATCTTCCTCACCATGATTTATATGTTGGCCGCGCCCCTTCAGACGCGCACCAATGTACGGCTCTTTGCGACAGGAAAGCAGGTCAGTAGGGGATGTGGTCGTCCTCGGCGCCGTCGAGGATGGCCTGGGCCCGGGCCAGCAGCTCCGGCTCGGGGTGGCGCTTGAGGGCGGCGTCCCAGCGCGGGAACAGGTTGGCCTCCTCGCGGCCCTCGTGCTTGGCCAGGGTCCCGGACAGGATGCCCATGAGGGCGGCGATCATGGAGGCGTCGGCGAGCTCCTCCATGGCGGCGAGCTCGCGGATCTGATCGAGCTCGCCGAGGATGTTGTCGTGCTCGTGGAT
>NZ_JAZKRM010000067.1:0-9087 GCF_036628635.1 Thiohalorhabdus sp.
CCCAGATTGCGCTCGGAGTTGGTATCGATCTTGACGATGCGCGCCTCGATCATCACCTGCTTGGTGGGCCGGTCCAACTTTTCCACCAGGTCCTTGATTTTGCGGATTTGCTCAGGTGTGTCGCGCACGATCAGCGTATTGGTGCGCGCATCGACGGTGACGCTGCCGCGCTGGGAGAGCACCCCGGTGGAGCCCTGGCTTTGCCCCCCCTCGCCGGCCTGGGCTTCAAGCAGGGACTTCAACTCCGAGGCCTTGGCGTAGTTAATCGGGATCATTTCCGTCTGCAGCGGGACCAGCTGCTGCTTCTGGAGCTCCGCCTTGAGCTGCTCCTCCCGTTGCTTGCGCAGCTCCGCCTGCGGCGCCACCCGGATGACATTCCCCTGGCGCTCCATGCCCAGGCCCTGGCTATCCAGGATCAGGTCCAGGGCCTGGTCCCAGGGCACATCCTGCAAGCGCAGGGTCAGCGTACCGCTGACGCTCTCGCTGGCGATAATGTTTAGATCGGCAAACTCGGCCAGGATCTGCAGGGCCTGACGGACCTGTATGTCCTGGAAGTTCAGGCTCAGCTTTTCACCCTCGTAAGGCTCGCCGGCTGCCTTCGGGCCACGTTTGGCGGGTTCGGCTTCCTCCGCCCCACTGACATCCAGGACCAGCCGATCCTCCACCTGATAGGTCTGGGCCTGCAAGAGACCGTCGGTGCCCGTGGCTACCACCCGGACGGCCTGGTCCTTCTGATAGAGGTCGACGGTTTCCACCGCGGTACCGAAATCGGTCACCACCAAGCGCTTTTCCAGCTCTTGGGGCAGACGCGTCTTGGGCAGGTCCAGGACCACACGGTTCTCCTCCCGATGGACCTGGGGCTCCGCCCCCGTGCGATCCAGCTCCAGGGTTACCCGGCCTACCTCCGGTTGGGGGCCGGTGGTGAAATCCACGTCGGTAACCCGGCGCAGGGCATCGCGCGAACTGGGACGGGTCAGGGCCACTTGCAGGCCTTGGTTGGAGGGCTCCACGGAATGGGTTACCTGCTCCCGAAGTCGCAGAACCATGCGGGTTCGGTCGCCGTGCTGACCGAAAACGATGCGGTTAATGAAAGGATGGTCCAGGGGATACTCGGTCCGGGGCAGAGCCAATTCCACGCCGTAGAGGTCAACCACCAGGCGGTTGGGCTCATCCAGCTGGAAGGATTGGAACTTTTGAACGGGACCGCCGGTTTTTAATGTCAGCGAGGTCTCGCTGTCGCTCCGGGACACGGCGTAATCCCGAAGCCTATCTCCTGCGGTGGCCTCAGGTCCGGACCCGGAAGCGGTGGGAAGGGCCCGCCCCGATCCGTTCGAAGTTTTGGGGGCCAGGGCTACTTGCAGCGCCGTTCCCTCCCGGGTAGCCGAAGCTTGTGCCGGCCCCGCCAGGATCAGCTCCAGCCGCGGCGGCTTGCCGTCGCCCCGGTGGACCTCGAGATTGCGAACCAGGCCCTTGGAGCTAGCGGCTGGAAGGACCTCCGGCCCCATTTTTGCCTCGGGCAATTGCACCAGCACCCGGGGCGGGTCCTGCTGGGAGAGCAGGCTGTATTTGAGCTCACCGTCGGCGGCCAGGAGGACCCCGGTGGTGTCGCCCTCTTGGTAGAGCTCCACTTGCTCCACCTGGACAGCAGCGGCGGCTGCCGTGGCGGTCAAGGCCTGCATCGCGGCGAGCAGAAAAACGGCGGTTATACCACGCATCCGCCACGGCACCATTTCATCCCCCTGTCGACTTGACTTCCACGGTGCGCTTACGCTCTTCCCACCGGCCCTCGCCGCGAGGCACCAGCTCGCGCAGGACAACCCCGTTGGGACCAATCTTCTCGATGCGGCCATGCTTTTGGCCCATGTATTCCCCGGGCGCCACCCTGTGTACCCCGCCGTCGGGGGTGCTCACATAGGCCCGCCATTCTTTGCCAGGCAGATCCACCGTGCCAACTATTTCCAGCTGACTGAGGGCGAACTGCTCCAGGGGCCCGGGTTCTCTGTCCTGGTCCGGGCTCGGCCCGGTATACTCGGGCTCCGGCTGTTGCGCCTCCTGCAGGGCTGGAATGGTCGCAAATGGCGAGCGCTCCAGCGGCCGGAAGCTTACATTGGTAGGCTCCACCCCCTCCGGCAATTCCGGGAGCTTTTTCTCGCTCGGGGGCGGCGGGGGCTTCTCCACCATTTGGCGGAGATCCGAAACCGGGTCTTGCTCGCCGCCGCAGCCACTGAGCGCGGCCATGGCTGCGGCCAAGATAAGCCAGCGCCTCACTTACCCCCCCCTTGCTGCTCGGCATCGCTCAGATAGCGGAACGTTCGGGCCGTGGCTTTCAAGGTGAGATCCCCGCCGGAGCCCTGGAGGCTGAGATCGCCCACATTGACGATCCGGGGCAACGAGGCGGTGGCAGCAAGGAAGCGGCCCATGGCGTTAAACGACCCTTGAACCTCCAGAGCCACCGGCTTAACGGCGTAGAATTCCTTCTGTTTTTCCGTTTTGGGCTCGAAAAGCTGAAACTGCAGACCCTCCGCCCGGCCGACCCGGTCGACGTCATCGATGAGCTCGGGCACCTCGGTACGGTCAGGCAGCTGCTCCAGGGCCCCTTCCATACGCTCCTGTAGCTTTTGGAAGTGTTCCCGCAGGGCGGGCAGATTAGCCACCTGACTCTTCTTGCGCTGATACTGGGCCTTGAGGCTTTGGACACGGTTGTCCATTTGCGCCACCCGCTGGGTGTGCGGCTGATAGACGAAGTACCAGAATCCACCTGCCAACAGGGCCGTTATCGCCAACAGGGCCACCGCCTTGGCCCAGTCCGGGGCTCGCAGGACGGCGTCGAGATTGATGTCGTTGACATCCATTCAGCCACCTCCCTCGGCCTGGCCGGATTCATCTCCCCGGGCCAAGGATACCGCCAGCGTGAAGGACTTAACGGCCTCGCCGTCGTCCTTGCCCCGGATCACCCGGAGATCCGGATTACGGAATAGGGTCGACGCTTCCAATCGGCGCATGAAGCTGGAAACGGCGTTGTTGTCGCGCGCATCCCCCTCGAGGTTGAGACCATTATCGGTCTGTTCCATGCCCGACAGGGATACCTCCTCGGGAACGGCCTGGCCAAGGGTTTGCAGGATATTAGTGGAAAGCTCCCGGCCATCCTGCAGCTGCTGGATCACTTCCAGCTTCCGGATCAATCCCTGACGCTTTTCCTTGATCTGGTTAACCTCGGCGAGCTTGTCCTCAATCCGGTCCAGGGCGTCTTCCATGTAGGTCACACGGGCCTGGTGGCGCTGCTCCACCCGCTGCAGGTGAAAGTAGGCCGCCGTCAACAGGCCACCCACGATCACCAGAAATACGGCAATACCAATGCCATCCCGCCTGATCTGGGCCCGGCGCCGGAACTCACGGTAGGGAAGGAGGTTGATCCGGATCACGGTTCAAAGCTCCGAAGGGCCAGCCCGGTTGCTACCATTAGCCGCGGGGCTATCGTCTCCAGCTTGCGCTGGCTCAGCATGGGCCCCTTTTTCATGCCCGCAAAGGGGTTAGCGGTAACCACTTCCACCCCCAGCTGGTCCGTCAGGGCTCCCATGACCCCCGGCAAAAGGGCGCAACCACCGGAGATCACCACCCAATCCACGGGGTGCTCGGGATGGTTGGAGGCGTAGAAATCGAGGCTCCGGCCCATTTCCATGGCCAGGTTCTGAAGGAATGGGTTCAGGGCCCGCTGGGTGTAATCCTGCGGGAGATCACCCTGCATCCAGCGCTGCTCGGCTTCCGCGAACTCCCAGCCATAGACCTCGGCTAGGGATTCACTCAGTTGCTGACCGCCGAAATAGTGATCACGAGTAAAGATGGACTGGCCCTGATAGAGGACATTAATATTAGTGACCTGGGCCCCGATATTCAGTAGGGCCACCGTCTTTTGAAAGTACTCCGAGGGGGCGGACAGTTCATAAGCCGTTTCCACGGCGAAGGGGTCAACGTCGATCACCGAAGCCTTGAGCCCGGCGGACTCGATAGCCTCGATGTGGCCATCCACCACCTCCCGCTTGCAAGCCACAAGCAGGACCTCCACTTGGTTGGCCTCGTCATTCGGATCGGGCCCGAGGACCTGGAAGTCCAGGTACATGGATTCGATTCCGGCGGGCAGATGATGGTCCGCCTCCATCTCCACTTGAGTCTGCTGCTCGTACTCGTCGAGGCCCGCCGGTATGGCGATCTTCTTGGTTATGACCGCGGCTCCGGCAACGCTCGTCGCGACGTATTTGGCTCGCACCTTGGCACGCTTGCGAGCCCGGGTGATGGCATCGGCAACGGCCTCGGTATCCACCACCGCGTGATCATTGATAGCCTCAGGCGGCAGCGGTTCCAGGGCGTAGTTTTTCAGTCGGTATCGGCGCCCCCGGCGCTCGATATCCACAACCTTGGCGGCAGTGGTGGACAGATCGAGCCCGATAAGGGGTTTGTTGTAAAGCTTGGCCATAGGAAGCCGCTTCGCCGTCGAACAGGTTTTGGTATTGTCAGGTCTGGCCCTTTATATCAGGGAAAATCCGTCGAGCAAACAGCCCTCCTTCCCTCAGACCCCTTTGGCCTCCGCTTGAACCGAAGGCTTTTCCGCATACAGGACAACCCAACGATCGCATTATGGCCAAAATTTTTAAGCGTTTCTTGATCCTCGCAGGCTTTATGGGGCTCATCGGAGGTATCACGGCTCTAGGCGGCTACCTTTGGCTCAATTCCCAGCTGCCCCCCATCACTGCCTTGACCAACTATGAGCCCAAGACCCCCCTGCGCATTTATGCCCGGAACGGCGAGCTCATTGGTGAGTTCGGTCGGGAAACCCGTTACTCCCTGCCGCCCGACGCCATTCCACCGACCTTGAAGGATGCCTTCCTCGCCGCGGAGGACTCGAGCTTTTTCGACCACCCCGGCATCGATATCCCGGGCATCTTTCGCGCCCTGATTGCCGACATCAAGGCAGGCGCGGCAGTACAGGGCGCCTCTACCATAACCCAGCAGGTGGCCCGGACCTTCCTGCTGACGCGTGAGCGCACCATCCTGCGCAAGCTGCGTGAGATGATGCTGGCCTTCCGTATCGAGCAGCGCTTGAGCAAGGACGAGATCCTGCACCTCTACCTCAACCAAATCTATCTGGGTAACGGTGCCTACGGGGTAGAGGCTGCGGCACAGGGATATTATGGCAAGTCGGTCCATCAGCTGGAGCTGACCGAGATGGCCATGATTGCCGGCCTCCCCAAGGCGCCCTCCGGCTACAATCCGGTAACCAATCCGGAGCGGGCCAAAAGGCGACGGAACTATGTCCTGCGGCGTATGGCCGAGACCGGGTCGGCCAAGCCGGAGATGGTTGGCCGGCTCCTCGATACTCCCATTCATGCTGAGCGTCACGACCCGGTATCCGAGCCCATGCCCATGGTAGCCGAAGAGGTGCGCCGGCGAATGGTCGAGCGCCACGGCCAGGAGCGGGCCTATACGGAAGGCTTCCGGGTCTTTACCAGTATTCAGCCCGAGGCCCAGAGGCAGGCCCGGCGGGCGGTCCAGCAGGGCCTTCTCGATTACACCTATCGCCACGGCTACAAGGGGCCGGAAGACCACGTGGACCTTGGTAAGCTCCGGGAGCAGGTGGCCGAACAGCCCGAAGGCCCCGATCTCCGACAGGTCCTTTTGCAGCGATTGGACGCCTATGAGCGATTGGGGCCCTTACACGCCGGCATTGTCCTGGGGCTCGGCCCCAAAGACCCGGGCCCGGACTGGCAGGGCCCGGCCCAAACCGCGCGGGTGCTACTAGCCAACGGTCAAAAGCTCACTCTGCCCTGGCGCGGCATCCGCTGGGCCCGTCCCTATAAGACACCTACCACGCGGGGCCCCAAGCCCGAAGAAGCGGCGGACGTTATGAGCCCCGGCGACATCATCCGCCTGGAGAAGCGGCCGGACGGCCCCTGGTTCCTGTCCCAAGTTCCGGAGGTTCAGGGCTCGCTTGTGGCCATGCAGCCCGACAGCGGCCGGATCCGAGCCATGATCGGCGGCTTCGAGCCCAGCCTTTCCCAGTACAACCGGGCCACCCAGGCGCGACGCCAGCCGGGATCGGCCTTCAAGCCCTTCCTCTACGCGGGTGCCTTAGAGAAGGGCCTGACCCCGGCCACCCTGATCAACGATGCCCCCATCGTGTTCGAGGACAGCGCCCTGGAGACCCGCTGGCGGCCGGAGAACTATTCCCAGAAGTTCCACGGCCCCACCCGCCTGCGCGAAGGCTTGGAGAACTCCCGTAACCTGGTAACCATCCGGCTGGTCCGTCGCCTCGGCATCGACTACACCCTGGACTTCGCCTCCCGCTTCGGCTTCGACCCCCAGCACCTGCCCGCGGACCTGTCCCTGTCCCTGGGATCGGCCTCTCTGGCACCCATGAAAGTGGTCCAGGGCTTCGCGGTGTTCGCCAACGGCGGCCTGCGGGTGGATCCCATCCTGATCCAGCGCGTTGAGGACCGCCAGGGCCGGCAGGTGGACCGCCGCATCGCCCAGTCCCGCTGCACCCAGTGCCACCGGGCTCGAGCCGCCGAGCTGCCGGAACCTGACGTCCTGGCCTCCCATCCCGAGCAGCGCTTCCATGAGGCCATCCGCCCCGAACGGGTGCTGTCGCCGCAGGTGAACCACCAGATGGTTACCCTGTTGCAGGGGGTGGTGGAGCGCGGGACGGGCTGGCGAGCCAAGAAGCTGGGCCGCAACCTGGCCGGCAAGACAGGGACCTCCAACGATCAGCGCGATGCCTGGTTTTTGGGCTTTTCCGAGGACCTCGTGGCGGGGGTCTACGTAGGCTTCGATCAGCCCCAAACGCTGGGCAGCCAGGAGACCGGCTCGCGAGCCGCCGCCCCCATCTGGGTGGATTTCATGGGTCAGGCGCTAAAAGGCGTTCCGAAGCAGGAATTCGAGCAGCCCGAGGGACTGGTGACCGTCCGCATCGATGCCGAAACCGGCAAGCGGGCCGCATCCTGGAGCGAGGAGACCCTTTTCGAGATCTTTCGCGAAGGCAAGGCGCCCGCGGAGGTAACCCCCCGCCCAGCCTCTGCGGAGCGGCAAAGCGATGAGGAGCGCGGCGGCAAGGGGGACCGTGCGGGGGACAGCAAAGGCGAGGAATCGGGGTCGTCCTCGCAGATGATGGAGGATCTGTTCTAAGGCGGGGGCTACACCCTGGGAACCCGGGCTATATGCAACAGCTCCCGGCCGATACGGGCGAAATCCAGCTGGCGGGAGGTATCCACCCGGACGGTGATCGCCTCTTCGTCCTCGGTTAGGGGCTCCTGGCTCCTCAGCTGGCTGTCGAGGACTTCTTCGTCGGCGTCCGAGGGGTTATCGGCCTCCGCCGCACGTTCGCGGATCCAGCGCCGTATCTCGGCCTCGGGGGCCTCCAGGGCCAGGATCCCAAAGGGGACGGCCAACTCGGCGGCCAGCCCACGCGCCGCCCGCCGCCGAGCGGCCTTGAGGTAGGTGGCGTCCAGGAACACCGGCAACCCCGCGGCCAGCACCGGTCGCGCCAGCTCCAGCAAGCGGTTGTAGGTCCGCGCGGACATCTCGGGGTTATAGATCCCCGACCCCACCTCCGCGGTTCCGGAAACCTCGGTCTCCCTGCCAGCCAAGCGCTTGCGCTCCACATCGGAGCGGATACGCACGCCGCCCAGCTCGGCCACTACAGGCTCCGAAACCAGACTCTTGCCCACCCCGGTCACGCCATGGCCGATTATCAGCCTGGCATCGTCCTCATGGGCCAGGGCCTCGGCCAATCGGAAGTAGTGCTCCCCCCGTTGCCGCAAATCGTCGGCCTCCCCGGCTTGGGCGTCGCCTGCCTGCAATGCGGCTACTTTGGCCCGCACCAGGGCTCGATAAATCGTGTAGAAGGGAAGCAGGCGCACCCCGGCGTAATCCCCGGTACGCTGAAGGTAGGCGTTGAGGAAGTGGGTGGCTAGATCGCGGCGCCCCCGGGAAAGCAGATCCATCCAGGCAAAGGCCACATCGGCCATGACGTCGGTGAAGCGCAGGTCGGGATCGAACTCGATGGCGTCGAAGGGCACCAGCTGGCCATGACGCAGTACCAGATTGGCCAAGTGAAGGTCGCCGTGGCCTTCCCGTATTCGCCCCGCACGGCGGCGCGCCATGAACAGATCCCGATAATTTGAGAGGAAATCATCGATCCAATTCGCCAGCGTTTGGAACCGTTCCAGGCTCACGGGCAACCAGTCCAGGGCCGCCCGGAGCTCGGTCAGGTTGGCATCCTGATCGGCCCGTACCCGCTCGTAAGCGCCGTAACCGGTATCCTCCGGCGGCTCGGCGGCCCCTTCGTGGAGCTCGGCAATCCCTTCCCCGAGCCCCCCCAGGAGCCCCAGCGTCAGCTCGTCGCGCTCCAAGCAGCGATCGGCCCGGCAAGCGGGATCGAACTGAACCATGCGAACGACGTATTCGAAGGCCTGGCCGGAACCGTTCAAGACCGGCGCCTCGGGAGTACCGGTAATCGACCACACATTAAGGTACAGATCCGGGGCCGTGCGCCGATTGAGGCGCAGCTCCTCGGCGCAGGCCTGGTACCGCTTGGCTAGGGTGGAAAAGTCCAGGAAACCCAGATCGAAGGGTTTTTTGATTTTGTAGGCGAAATCCCCGGTGAGCAGAACATAGGAGATGTGGGTCTCCACCACCCTCACTTCGTCGACGGAGTGGGGATAGCGGCCGGGGTCGGTCAGAGCCCGGATCAAGGGTGGCCAATGGTCTTCCATATGGGAACCTTAACGGCCGTTTTAAGTGTTACTAAAAGGAACAGAAGTAACTTCTCGCCAAGCGCCCGGCGTTGGCGGCAATAAGCGACTTGGGGGTGCCCGAAGGGCGGGGTCCCCCGGAGCGAGTTGCCGCCAGCCCCGGGCGAAGCACCCTGACAAAACTTCTGTTCTCCTTAGTAAGTGGTTACATTTTAAGGAACGGCAAAAGCCCCGGCGCGAGACGAGACCCCGGGAAAGCAATCCACCGTTGTCTTCCTTAAAACTAAGGGGATCGGACCATCAGGTAGGACCTTGTTAAGGTTGCCTGATGGCCCAGAATCAG
>NZ_JAZKRM010000068.1:0-8362 GCF_036628635.1 Thiohalorhabdus sp.
GGCCGTAATCCATACGCTGGGCGATGGCGCCGGTGGCGGTGTTGATCACCAGCCGTACGCTGCCCAGGTGATCCGAGATAATCCGGTATTCCGTCCCATTCCTGATCATGTAGGCGGGGACGTTGGGCTTGGCCCCGTACACGAAGCGGGCCTCTACGTTGCCGGACCCATCCAGCTCGGCAATGGGGTTGAGCGAGTCCTTGTACAGGAAACCCTGCACCAGGCTACCGTCCACCTTTTTGCCTATGCGGCGATTCCGGCCGTCGATGACGTAGTCGATGGTCTTGCCCGAGGCCAGCTCGACGTGGCGCAGGTTGCCCAGGGCATCGTAGTCGTAGGTGGTGGTGCCGGCCGGGCCGGTCTGGGACCGGAGATCGCCCGCCTGGGTGTAGCCGTAGGTGGTGCTGCCGTAGCGGATGAGGCGATCCTGTTCGTCGTAGTCGGCGGTGATCGTACCGCTGGGCGTGGTCACCGCGGTCCGGTTGCCGTTGGCGTCGTAGCTGTAGTCCGCCACCAGGGAGCCATCCCGGGTGACCCGGGTCAGGCGGCCGCCGTCGTCGTAGGTGTAGTCCCAGGACTCCGGAGCGCCATTCACCGTCTCGGTCTCCCCGGTAATCCGGCCGAGCTTGTCGCGGGCGTAGCCGGCGTCATAGACCCCGGCGCCGGATACCTGCACCGTCCGGCCACTGAGCTCGCCGAAGGGGTTGTAGGACCGGCTGCCGGTAATGCCGGCCAGGGCGGTGCCGGTGACCCGGCCGTGGTCCGGATCGCGGGTCAGGCTCAGCGCCCCGGCGGCGGTGAGCAGGCCGTCGTCGTCGTAGGCGAAGCCCACCTGGCTGCCGTTCACCGAACGGCCGGTGACCCAGAAGTTGTTGTCGTAGTCCCGGGTGACCGTGCCGCTGACGGTGCCGGCCCACTGGCTGCGGGTGGGCAGGAAGCCGTCATAGGCCAGGCTCAGGTTCTGGCCGCCGGGGGCGAGGATCGTGGCGAGCTGGCCGGTATGGCTATCGTAGCCGTAGGTGACCGTGCCGAACTTGGGCAGGATCACTGCAGACCGCCGGCCGCCGCTGTCGTAGGTGATATCGACCACGCCGCCGCCGGGGCGCTCCACGCTGGTGAGCTGCTGGTCGCGGTTGTAGGTGTAGCGGGTGATGGTTTTGGTACCGCCCAGGTCCGGCGGGGTGTAGCTGGCCCGGTTGTCGCGGCCGTTGTGGGTGAACACGTGGGCCGAGCGCCCGGGCGGAATCACGGCCGTCAGGTTGCCCTCGGCATCGTAGCGGTAGCCGACGGTTCCCCCGTCGGGCAGGGTCTGCTCGGTGACTCGGCCGGCGGCGTCCCGGGTATAGGTGACCACCCGGCCCAGGGGATCGGTGACCGATTTCAGATAGCCGGCCTGGTCGCCCGCCCCGGCGCCGTAGTAGGCCAGCCGGGTGGTGCGGGTTTCGGTGCTGCTGGCGA
Organism: Thiohalorhabdus sp.; assembly: GCF_036628635.1. Classification (GTDB taxonomy): domain Bacteria; phylum Pseudomonadota; class Gammaproteobacteria; order Thiohalorhabdales; family Thiohalorhabdaceae; genus Thiohalorhabdus. The sequence goes on from NZ_JAZKRM010000068.1 coordinate 1,459, forward strand.
TGGTGACCTCCGTCGGCCGGCCGCGGTTGTCGTAGGCGGCATTCATGGGCGCCAGGCCGGCGGGATCCAGTGCCAGGGTGCGGCCCTGGCCGTCGATGGTGCGCATGGCCGTACGCCCGGCCGGGGTGGTGAGCGTCCAGGTGGCGGTGGCCTGCTCGAACACCGCCTCGGCCCGCCGGCCGTTGACCGTGACCGAGCGGCTCAGGCGTACAGGTCGGACGGCCGGCGCGCGATCCGGGACATTGGCGCTGCGCCCCCGTTGGACGGTTCGCTCCAGGCCGGAGGGCGTGGTGATCGTCGCATCCTCCGTAACGGGGGCCCCCATGCCGAAGCGGGGATCCGGTGCCTCGGAGCGGGTGACGGTTGTACCGTCCGGCCGTTCGACGGTGGTGTCCCCGCCATCGGTGTGGGTTCGCCGGGTCTCGGTCCCGTCCGGGGCCCGGTTGGTATACACCCGCCTGCCCTCAAGCGGGCGATGGGTGGTGAACGCCGAGGTGTGGCCCTCGCCGGAGGTCATGGTCACCCGGTAACCGTCGGCAACCCGGGTACGAGCAATGTCCCACAGCCAGCCGTCCGGGCCGTGGTCGCGGACCAGGCGGCCGTTGCCGTTGTAGGCAAAGGCAGACGTGTCGCCGCCGGGGTCAGTGATCTCGGTCAGCAAACCGTCCCCGGTGTAGGCCATGGCCCAGGTGGCTCCGGTGGCCTCGGTGAGGCCCGTGAGGTGGCCATTTCCGTCAATGGTGAGCGCGGTGTGCTGGCCATCGGGGGCGACGATGGCCGTGGCCTGGCCCGCGGCATCGCGCTCGATGGTGGTGGTATTGCCGTCGCCGTCGGTGATGGCGGTGAGCCGGCCCACCGGATCACGCTCGAAGGCCCGCAGGGTGTGCCCCGTTCGGGTATCCTCGCTCCGGAGGATGCGGCCGGCGTCGTCGAAGACGTAGCGGCGGTTGCCGTCGCGGGAAGGCACTGCCGTCTTGCCGTCCAGGGTGGTCATGCGCCCGCCGGCGCGGACCCGAAAGATGCGATCGTCCCCAGGGGCAGCGATGTAGAGGTTGCCGCTGGGTCCCACCGCGACATCCCGCGGATGGGATAGGGGGACCTCGGTTGGGGAACCCCCCTCCTTGAAGGGGGCATGGATCCGCCGGAGGCCGTTACCGGCCACGGTGGTGATGGTCCCCTTCGGCTGGATCCACCGGATTCGATGCCCCGTATTGGTAGCAATATAGAGGCCGGTCCCTTGGCCAAGGGCAAGACCATCCGGGCTTTTTAGAAAGGCGTCCCTGGGGTCCCCGCCGTCGCCCCCGTAGCCGTAGTCATCCCCGGCAAGCGTCTCGATGGTTCCATCGGGGGCCACCCGGCGGATTCGGTATCCGGCTTCCGCGAGGAACAAACTCCCGTCGGGGCCCACCGCGATGGCCTGGGGTTTTCTTAGGTCCACCGCAGTAGCCGGCCGGCCGTCGGCATCCAACGGTCTGGTGGAGCCGCCACCGGCAACGGTAGTAATGGTGCCGTCGGAAGCTACCTTCCGGATCCGTTCATTGCGGGTATCGGCGATGTACAGTCCGCCGTCGGGCCCCACCGCCACATCCTTCAGTTGTCGAAACTGAGCCTGAGTAGCCGGGCCACCGTCGCCGCTGAAGCCCTTCTCCCCGGTACCGGCAACGGTCGTGATGAGGCCGTCGGGATCGACTTTCCGGACGCGGCGGTAATCCGCGATATACATGCTGCCATCCGCCCCCACCGCGACACCTCTAGGGCTGGTAAACAGTGCCTCGGTGGCCGGCCCGCCGTCGCCAATGTCGTTGTCACCCAGGGGGCGGTTTCGCCGTTTCCCCGCCACCGTGGTAATGGTCCCATCCGGCGAAACCCGCCGTATCCGGTCGTTGCCGTGGTCGGCTATATAGAGGCTACCGTCGGGGCCAGACGCAACGCCTCTAGGGTTGAAGAGCTGCGCTCGATCCGCCGGGCCACCGTCGCCGCCGAAGCCAGCTTGGCCCGTCCCCGCCACCGTCTCAATGATCCGGGCGTCCAATTTCCGCCGGGACCCATCACCCCGGAACAGCACGCCATCCCGCAGGGTATGATCGGCCGAAAGGCTCCAGTTGCCTGCCCCTTGTCTGGGGCGATGAGGGGACTCCAGAGAGGCCTTCCACTCCTTGGTGAAATCGAATCCCCGACAACGCCCTTCTCCGGAGGCCCCAAGGGCCTTGAAGGCTACACCGGTTGGGGTTGTGGTGGTTTGGCTAGGTTGGCCGAAGCTGCGGAGACTGGCTGTACCACCCCCACCTCCTCCCCCACCGCTCTCCCTCTGGGGCCGACGATAGACACACCCGTAATGGTAGGCCACCCGGATGTAAGCTTTGGCTTCCCCGTACCACTTCCGACCGAAACCGTCCCGCCCGTCCCAGGTGAAGGTGAAGCGCTGGTCGGGATGGGGGTCCGCGAATCGCCGCCGGATACGCTGGCCCGCGATGTCGATCTCAACCTTGACGTACCGCAAGTCTTCCGGAACCGAGCTCCCCATGACAGGAATCTCGGTGGTGGTGTCAGCGGCTCCGGCAGCGCGGTCGCTGTTGTAGTGGAGGGACAGCCCCGTTCCCGGAACCTCGATGGATTCGCTGACGGCCTGGTCCTGGGGACTGATGGAGCAGCCCGGGCAATCGTTTTGCTCCGAGGTCTCCCCGGCTTGGTCTGCCTCTGGATCCACTTGAAACGAGGGGCCCCGCGCCCCGGAGGGAGGCCCATACCCCCAGTTCCAATCCCAGGTGGAAAGGTGGGTGGTGGTGACCCGCCACAGGGTATCGCCCGGCTCGTATCGGTTTGCGAGCCGGGCCCGCTCCGGATCGGTGATGCCCAGCTCGTTCCGCTCCTCGGCGGTGGCCGGGCTGCCGTCGCCGGTGACATCCAGCCGGGCGAGTCCCCCGGACTTCCCAAGGACTTCGATGACCCGGCCGTTTTCCTCGGCGACCCAATTCGCCGTGTCCCGGTTGTAATAGCCCACCGGTACCGCCCCGCCGGTGGGGAAACCCAGGAAGTTGTCCACGTAGACGGACACCGGCTGATTGAACCGGACCTCCTTGCCCCCCTCCGCAACGCCCCGCTCACGGAACTGATCCGTGGACAGCTCCACCGCGTAAGTGTACCCCGTCGAGGGCGGAAGCTCGGCCGGCATGGCCCGCGGCCCCTCGGGGCCGACGGTGTATTCGGTCAGCCGGAGATCGAGCTTCGCGAGCTGCTCGGTGGTGCCGTCGGGGCGCTTCATCGAAGCTGTCGTGCCCTGTGGGACCATGACCACGGCCTGGCGGGCGCCGGCTTGATCGGTCACCTCAGGACCCGCGGCCACCTGCATGGGCCTGTCGCTAGTCAGATCGATGCGGGTGACCTTGTCGCTAAGCGGGGTCAAGACCACCTCGTCCACCCGGTACCAATCGTTCCAACCGGTATCTACCGTCCTTTGAACGGTCAGGAAGCCTTCCTTCCGATACACCAGAGTCAGTTGCCCACCGCCATTGGCGGCGAGGTCGAAACCGCCATCGGCCTGGGTGCGGGTCTGCCCGAATTCGGGATGGTTGAGGACGCTGACCGTAACCCCGGGCATGGGCTCGCCGGCGCGGTTGGCGACTTCGCCCCGCAGTACGGCTACCCGCCGGGCCTCGATGGTGCCGGCGCCGACACCTTCCTGGATGGGGTTGGGCCCGCGGTGGAGGAACGCTACCCGTTGGGCAAACGGCGGCATGCCCGACTCGGGCATGGGGGGAGCCATTTGGGAGGAATCGGGCGGGATATCGCTGGTAGCAATCTCAGCCGAATCGCTCTCGTTGCCGGCGCGGTCGACGGCCGCCACCCGGAGCCGATCGCCGGCCTGGGCAGCGATCTCGGCGGTGAACCGGCCTTCGCCGTCGGCGGCGGCACGCACGGTCTCGCCGGTGCGGGTGTTGGTGACAACCACCGTGGCGTGGGCCTCGACGCTGCCCTTGGCGCCGGTGACGGTGGCGGTGCCGCCCCTGACCTCGACCTCGATCTTGCCGGTGGCCGGAGCGGCCGGCGGGACGGTGTCGCGGATCACGGTACGGGTCAGAGTGGCGCGGTTGCCGGCGCGGTCGGTGGCGGCCAGGCCGAAGCGATGAGTGCCGTCCTCGCTCAGGGTCACGGTGTGGGCAAAGCCGTGATCGGGCCCGAGGTCGACCGGGGCGTCGGCCACGGTGAATTCGGCCACGCCGCTGGCGTTGTCGGTGACCCTTCCGGTGAGGGTGAGCTCGCTTCGATTGGTGTAGGCGCCCTCTTCCGGCTCGCTAACGGTGATGACCGGCGGGGTGACGTCCAGGGTGACGGTCACCTCCGCGGCCTCGGAGGTGTTGCCGGCGTGGTCGGCCACGGTGGCCGCCAGGGTGATCCGGCCTTCCGGCAGGGGTGGCTCCGCGGTGCAGGTGCTGGTGCCCTCACCGTGGTCGCAGGCCACCGCCACCGAATCCCCGTCCACGCTAACCGCTAGGGTGTCGGGGGCCACGCCGCTGCCGAGGTCACGGTGGGCCAGGCGCAGCTCGGGGGTCAGGCTGGCGTGGACGGAGTCGGGCCCGGGGGCCTCGAAGGTCAGCGTCGGCGAGGTGACGTCGGCGAACAGGCTCAATGCCCAGACCCGGCCGGTGTGCCCGGGCCCGCGGAAGGCCTTGCGGTGGGTGACGCTGCCGGAATGCGCCACCCGTGCCAGCCCCTGGGGCGAGGCGACCCACACCGCCCCGTCCGCGGGGTTGGCGGCGAGATCGACGAGCTTGCCCTGCCGGGCCAGGGGCCGGAGCTCGAAGCGCACCAGGCCGGCGGCGGCCACGTGGCGCAGGGTCCGCTCCCCGGCCAGCCACAGACCGCCCTGGCCGTCGGCGGCCAGGTGTCCGGCATCCTCGATCGCCTCGCGGAGCTGGCGGGTACCGTCCGGACCCAGGCGCAGGAGGTGGTCGTCGCCGGCCACCCACAGGGCGTCCAGGGACGGCGCGTAGGCCAGGGCTTCGAACTCGACGTCGCCGCGATCCGCCAGATCGATGCGGGCGGCGCGGGTGCCATTGCTGGCGATGGCCACCAGGGTCTCGCCCTGCGCCAGCCAGAGGCGGTCGCGCTGGGTGTCGATGGCGAGGGCCTCGGGATCGTCCTCCAACGCCGTCCGCCATTGGACGGTGCCGTCGCGGCCGACCCGCAGGAGGGTCGCTTCCCGGACGAGCCAGACGGCGCCGGTCGCGTCCACGGCAAGGCGGGCCTTCCGGTGCCCTTCGCCGGCCTCGTGCCGCCCTTCGACTCCGTGCCCCTCCTTGCCCTTCTCGCCTTCGTCCTCGGCGTCCCGCTCGTCGTGACCCGGGCCTCCGGGCCCACCCCGGCCTTGGCGCATGCCGGTGAGGCGATTGCCGCCGGCAGGCCGGACGGCCCCGGCGGGGTCCTCTTCCCGATCCAGACGGGTGACGGTGCGGGGCCCGCCGTCCGGGTGGTAGGAAACCAGCTTGCCGCGGCGCAAGGCCCAGATGGTCCCCCGTCTCGGGTCGGCCACCAGGGCGCGCACCCCGCGGTCGGGCAGCTCGACCAATACCCGACCGTCGGCGGCCCCGAGCTTGAGGACCCCGTGGCTCTGGGCGGCCCAGAGGGCGTTGGGATTGGAATTGCTTCCGGAAGCTCCGGAGGCACCGGAGCTGGCGATGGTGACGCCGACAGCAGGCAGGACGAACGCCAGGCCGAGCAGAACCGGCCCGACACTACGGGATATTAACCGACTTTTCGGCACGGAGGCCCCCCTTTCGCGGCCTCCGAGCAAATCGATCAGAAACCGCCCCCTTTATTTCGTGGATCTTTTAGCAGGGATAAAAAATCGATGTCAAAATAATTCCTGAATTTAGATTTCAATAATAAAACGAAAAGCTTTTCTGGACTTTCTTTCTCCGTATCCGTCCCGAAATTCCCGGAACAATCCCCTTCCCGTTTGCCATCTATCCTGCCGGCGCATCCGCAAACCGCCCCATCCAAGCCACCTCCACCGTACACACCCCCTGCTCCTGCCGCACCACACCCTCGGCCACGAAGGGCCCGAACTCGTGCAGCAGCGCCCCATAGCGCCGGTAGGCGTCCGGGAACAGCACGCACTCGATCAGCCCTATGCGGTCCTCCAGGGTCAGAAAGCTCATGGGCAGGCCGTCGGTGCGGGTGCGGGCGGGCTTGCTGGTGACGTGCCAGCCGATCACCCGGACCCGCTCGCCGGCGTGGGCGGCCAGCTCGGTGGCGGGCACCGCCCGAGCCTCCCAGGCCGCGGTGGCCTCGGGGAACAGGTCGAAGGGGTGGCCGCCGACCACCGCGCCCAGGTGGCGCAGCTCCCCCTGCAGGCGCTCGCGGGGCGACTCGGGCTCGATCGCGGGGGGCGGGCCGGCGCTGTCGCCGGCGCCGGCGAACAGGTCCCCGGTGCCGGTGGCCCGAACCCGGCCGGCGTCGCTCTCCAGCGCCCACCGCAGGGCCCGCCGCGAATCCCCCAGGCCGTCCAGGGCGCCGGCGCCGATGAGGGCCTCCAGCGCCCCGCGGTCGAGGGCCGGCACGCGCCGGGCGAGCTCGTCGAGGCCGGCGAAGGCGCCGCCGGACTGCCGCTGCGCGACGAGCGCCGTGATGGCGCCGGGACCGAGCGCCTTGACCGCGTCCAGGCCCAGGCGCACCGCGTCGGTGCCCTCGGCGTGCGGCGCCGCGCCGCTGGCGTTGATGTGCGGCGGGCGCACCGCCAGGCCCAGGCGGCGGGCCTCGCCGAGGTAGGCCTGCAGGCTGTAGAAGCCGCCGCCGTTGCCGATGAGGGCGGCCAGGAACGCGGCCGGGTAGTGGGCCTTGAGGTAGGCACCCTGCCAGGCGGCAACGATGAAGGCGGCGCTGTGGGACTTGCAGAAGCTGTAAC
>NZ_JAZKRM010000069.1:0-8177 GCF_036628635.1 Thiohalorhabdus sp.
GAGCCGGCGCCGTGGAGGGCCCCGATCGCTTCGGGAACAGCTCCGCGACGGGATCATTATTGGCCATGGCTGCGCTCCTCTGTTCTGGGGCCTAGCGGCGGTCGACCGGTATGCCCATGCGTCGCCACCACCGTCGGCGCGGACCATCGCCGGCCTCGCTTAGCGGCCGCCAGGTGGTCAGCAGGCGGTTGTAGAGCTCGCGGTAGGTGAGGTTGTCCGCCACTTCGGGATGGCCCATGAGCATCTCCAGGTGATCGGTCACCGCCCGCGCCACCTCGGGATCCGGCTTGCGGGCGTAGCGCGTCATCAAGTACTGCAGGCTCAGATCCAGGGTATCCAGGCCCAGGGCGATGCCGCCCCGGATGGTGGGCTGCCTTGCCGACATGGTGCGACCTCCAGGAAGCGTGACTCAGTTAACCAAATGAGAATGATTTTCATTTAAAACCTTATGGGCCTTGGCGTCAACCCCGGCCCTCCTGGGCGCCCGCACCCTTGGCTGGCCGCCGCCGTCGGGCTCGGGCACGGCGGCGGCGCCACCACAGGTAAAGCCCGGTGGCGAAAAACAACGCCGGCAGCAGCCCAGCCACGAAGTGCGCGGTGCGCGCCGCGGTGCCCCCGTAGGTGCCAATGTGGAGGGGGTAGAGGTGGTCCATGGCGTATTCCCCGGGACCGGCGGCCCGATGGTCATAGGTGCCCAGCACCCGGGCCCCCCGGGGGTGGAGCTGGACCTCGCTGTTGCCGTTGGGGTGCCACTCGTCGGGGTAGCGCAGGCGAGCCCGCACGGACTCGCCGGGCTCCGTGGGAAAGACCAGGAAGGTGATGGCGGCCCCGGGGACCGCCGCGCGTGCCGCGTCGACCATGTCCCCGACCGCGCCCGCCGGCATGGGGCCAGCGTCGGCGGCAAGCGGCACGGGCTCCGCTTCCTCCTCGCCGGTGACGGCGAATACGGCGTCCTGCACCGCGTGGTGGAAGACCAGGTAGATCCCGGTGGCGGCAATGAGCCCCAAAAAGGGCAAGCCGACGAGACCCGCCCAGCGGTGGCCGTCCCGGGCGAGATCGGCGAGGGAGGCCGTGGAGAAGCCGAGGGCCTGGCGCAGCCTTCCCCGCCCGGGCCACCAAACCACTAGCCCGGTGATCGCCAGGGCCAGCAGGACGACGGCCAGGACCCCCACCACGGTCTCCAGGGCGGCACCGCCGATCTCCCCGGTGTGGAGCACCCGAACCGGCGCCTCCAGGGTGGCGAAGGCGGCGCGCTGCTCGGATACCTCCCCCGAGTAGGGGTCCACGTAGACTCTTGGGCCGTGCCTGCCCTCCAGCACGGCCCTGTAGACCCCGGAGGCCCCCTCGGGCTGGACGAGGAGCCAGAGGGGACGATCGGGATAGGCCGCGTTGACAGCGGCGTGGGCCTCGGCCAGTCCGAGGGGCTCCGCCCCGGGCCGGGGATCGGATTGGAGCAGCTCGGGGTGTAGCCACTCGTCCAGGGGCTCGGCCACCACCAGCCAGGCCCCGAGCAGGCCTTGAATGGCCAGAAACAGTCCCAGTCCCAGGCCCGTCCAGCGGTGCAGAAGAAGCCATGTTCGGTTCATTCACTTGCCCCTGATCGCAAAAAGAGGGACCGCCGAACGGTCCCTCCCATCGCATTACCCCGACAGGCGTTCCTAGTCGGTCACTATTTCATGGTGTACTGCAGCGAACAGGATCGGGCCTTGCCGGTCGCCAATCTGGCACCGCGGGCGAGGTCGCTCGCTCCAGGAGCCTTCGGTTCACCGACATCATTGACTGCTCCCACTGCCCTGGCTGCCGCCTGGAATGCCTCGGGGATCTGGCCGACCGTCCGGACCGGCAGGGCCGTTGGCAGGACCGGGCGGTGGGCGGTGGGCGTGGTAGCCGGTCCAGGACGACTGGCCGGCACAAATCATGGAGGGATGGTATCAATCCTTACCGGTAACGATAATGATTTTCATTTCTTTTATACGTGGTAAGCTACCCCCACCCCATCCGAACAGGCGTTCGGTGGGCATCGCACCGTCCTCGGGCAAAGAAGCAAACACAAACCGCCCCGCCCAGGGCTTACCGGGGCGGGGCGAATGGCCCTTGCGGGGCTGAGGTCTTAGCCGACCTGGGTATAGCGCAGGTAGGAGCGCAGCTCCTCGAAGCCCTGCGGGAACTTCTTCTCCGCGTCTTCGTTGCTGACGGTCGGCGGGATGATGACCTTGTCGCCCTGGCGCCAATCGGCCGGCGTCGCCACGCCGTGGGCATCGCTGGTTTGCAGGGCGTCGATCACCCGCAGGATCTCGTCGAAGTTGCGCCCCACCGACATGGGATAGGTCATCATCAGCCGGATCTTCTTGTCGGGGTCGATGATGTAGACCGAGCGAACCGCGGCGGTGGCGCTCTCATCGGGGTGGATCATCTCGTAGAGCTTGGCCACCTTGAGGTCGGCGTCCGCCACGATGGGGAACTCGAGGGTGGTGTGCTGGGTGTCGTTGACGTCCTCGATCCACTTGACGTGCTCCTCCGCGGTGTCCGTGGAAAGCCCCAGCGACTTGGTGTTGCGCGCCTCGAACTCCTTGGCCAGCTGCGCGGTGCGGCCCATCTCGGTGGTGCACACTGGAGTGAAGTCGGCCGGGTGGCTGAAGAAGAAGCACCACGAATCGCCGATCCAGTCGTGGAGCCGGATGGTCCCCTGGGTGCTGTCGATCTCGAAGTCGGGGGCGGTGTCGCCGATGTGAAGGGTCATTGCGGATTCCTATCTATGTTGGGGCCATGGGTATGGCCGGTTGGTCCGGGAAAGACTAAGCAACCGGCAGAACGGCGAGGTTTGTCTGTCCAATGTACTGCCGAGTGTACTCCCCGCAATCATTAGGAACAAGCCATTTGCAAATGGTTCCCATTACCAATTATGGGAAACCCCGTTTCGCTCCTCCCTCGACACTCTGGGCCCTTCACTCGGAGTCCATCAGGGAGGCGCCCAATCGCCCGCGTCCCTCCTCGCGGTAGCGCGCAAAAGCGGTCTGCACCTGTGCGTGCAGCCAATCCTCGAACAGCGGATGCGACACGAAGCCTTCACCCAGGGCAAAGTCCATATCGGGAAGAAGCTCCTCCGCCGGGCCGGTGCCGGTAGTTCGGGCCGGGATCAGCAAGGCCCGACCACCGTCCCGGCTGACCTTGCGCACCATCTCTCTGATGCTGGCAACCGATTGCTCCCGCTTTTCGCACCAGGTGGCGACGCGGATGGCGCGGAAGCCGTCGCCGCCGGCGGCGCGCATGCGCTCGGCCAACCGCTCGAGGGGGGCCAGCCACTCGCGGTCGGCGGCGTACTGCCTGCAGCCGTGGCCAGTAAGGCGGACGGTCTCCCGCCCGGGGTCCTCCGACAGCGACGGCGCCCGGTCCGCCAGGCAACGGGCGAGGAGGCGATGGGTCCCCAACTCCGATTACCGCGAGCGCCTGGGCGCTAGTGCGGATGCGCGCCGGCGTCTGCCCGTAGGCGCCGCCGTGGCCGACCATGCCGCCGCCGGCCGCCGCCTCGCCGGCACCATCGATATCGCGGCCGAGCATGCGCCGGAGGCTGTCGCGGAACGAGCCCCCGCGCCCGAACACACGGACCAGGCCGACCAACGGGGTACCCCGCGTCTCCAGGTGCTCCACGCCCGGCTGCGTGGTGCGCTGGTCGGCCCTGGAGAAAGCGAACTCCAGCCGGTAATCCTCAGCCAGTGTGGCCGCCGCCCGGCAGCCGGCACGCCCAGGGCCAGCACGAGCGTTAGGACGCGGGGAGCTGGGGCGTCATGGGGTACCTCCTTGCATTCCACAGGGCCGTGACCCGGGCCCGGCCATCAGGCGCGGCCAGGGAGCACCGCCCGGATGGTGATCACCAGGGAAACGGCCGTCGGCAAGGCCAGTGCCGCCCAGGAGAGGGCGTCGCCGAGACCATCGGCCAGCAGCGCGGCCACCAGCCCCAACGCAGAGACCAACGCCAGCACCAGCGGCATTCCCCAGACCCGGGCGAAGCGCTTGGAACCAATCATGCCGGCCCCCCTGGAGGCGCACGCCCCTCATCGGCGCCATTGGCGATCGCCGGTGAACGACCCCAGTGGCGCCGCAGCCACAGATAGAGGCCGCTGATCAGCACCCCGATGGCCAGCAAGTCCAGCAGGCCCCACAGGATCTTCAGCGGCAGGCCGCCGTAGTCGCCGAAATGCAGCGGCTGCGACAGCAGCAGGGCGCTGACGTACCAGGGCAGCTCCCGGGTGGCGGCGACCTGGCCCGTATCGGCATCGATCATCACGGGGGTCAGCAGCTGCGCGGTCAGCGGGGTGGTGCCCTGCATATAGGCCATGAAGTGGCCGGCGCCGGTGAATCCGTTGCCGGGGAAGGCCATGAAGCTCAGCGCCTTGTCCGGCTGGGCCTCGCGGGCGGCTGCCACCGCCTCGGCCGGGGACCGATCGGCGGCTGTACCATCCCCCGTCGCCCCGGCGGTCATCTCGGCCAGCTGGGTGGACTGCCACTGGCTGAAGATGGGCACCGACAGCGTGTTGACTACCCCTGTGAAGCCCACCACCAGCACCCACACCAGGGTGGCCATGCCCACCAGATTGTGGGCATCCAGCCAGCGCAGGCGCCGCGTTTGCCGCCGCACGTGGCCGAACCCCGCCCGGCCCAGGTAGGGGGCGTACAGCACGGCGCCGGAGACCAGCGAGGCCACCAGCAGCAGGCCCATGGCCCCCAGGAACAGGGTCCCCCACAGACCCGCGAACATGTCCACGTGGAGGCGCAGGATCACGTTCATGACCCCTTGCCCCACCGGATAGGCGTTGAGCAGCTCGCCGGTGCGGGCGTCGTAGGTCAGAAACGACGAGGCCTCGGCGGCGTCGACGCTTTCGCCCAGACGCACGAACCACAGTTCCGGGTGCTCCGGCTCGCGCACCAGGAACTGCACGGCCTCGTCCGGGTGCCGCTCCCTGGCGTCGGCCACGATGGCGTCCACATCCGCGCGCGGGCCGCTCTCCTCGACCGCCGGCGCGGTCACCCGATAGCCCAGCGCGCGGTCGATCTCTTCGTGGAAGATCAGCGGCAGCCCGGTCACGAACAGCAGCAGCATGAACACGGTGCAGATCAGGCTGGTCCACTTGTGCACCCGGTACCAAACCTTCAAGCGTCTGCCATTCACGGGTGTTGCTCCTTGGGACCGAAAAAACGACCCGGGGCGCAATGCCCCGGGCCGGCGATTACCCACCCCACGGAATTAGTAGGTCACGGTGTAGGAGATATTGGCCGAGCGGCCCTGGCCGGCCACCACGAAACCGGGAAGGTTGAAGCTCTGGCCCAGCGGCGTGATGTACTGCTCATCGAGCAGGTTGCGGATGCCTACCTCGAGGTTGCCCGGACCGACCCGAACCTGGCCGCTGGCATCCAGCAAGGTGTAGCCGTTGACTTCTCCCTCGCCAAAGGCGGTGCTGCCCTCGAACCGGTCGCGGTCGAACACCCGTTTGGCCTGAACGCGGGCGGACCAGCGCCGGCTCGGCGCATACTCGGCATACAAGGTCGCCTCCGGCGGCGCGATCCGGGTGCCGTCGAGGAAGTCGTCGGTGCTGCCGTCGGCATCGGTATCCACCCGCCCCTCTTGCCAGGTTCCGGTACCGCCAACGGTCAGGGCCCGGGTGACATCGACATCGGCGGTCAGCTCGACGCCATAGGTCTGCTCCTTGCGCCGCTGCAGGGGAAAGTCCGGAGGCCCACCGAAGGTCGCCCCCTCGTCGGATGTCGTGTAAAAGGCCGTGAGCGTGGCCCGCCAATCGTCGAAGCGACCGCGCCACCCCAGCTCAAAGTTGTCCACCACCTTGACCTCGGGATCGAGGGCTTCGCCATCAATTTCGGTACCGGCAGGTATTTGGTCCCTGAAATCGGAACTGGCTGTTCGCAGGGCCCGACCGATATCGGCCACGGAAAAGCCCTGGCTGAAGCTAGCGAAGGCCTCCTGGCTGGCGGTCAGGTTATGGACCAAACCGAGATTGAACACGGTCTCTTCATAATCGAGCTCACCCCCCCGCACGGTATTGCTGGTCACGGAGCCCTCATCGCGGAAAGTCGGGACATCCACTTCGACGCGCTCATGACGGACTCCGCCGCGGACTGTCCAATTAGTCCCCAATGCAACATTCAGCTGCAGGAAGGGAGCGTAATTTTGCTGCTCAAATTCGCCCATATTGGTGCGCCCGTCCAGAAAGTTCTGGGCGGTGATTTCTTGGCTGATATCTACCCCGTAAACGGCATTGGCGAACGACCCCACTGGCCGGTCGTGGGCGATGCGGGCCCCGATATGCTCGGTTTCCAGGAACGTCTGCCCGGGACCGGTTGTGAAGAAATCGGAGAATCCGAAAAAGGTCTCATAATCCTGGAAATACAGTTGGGTGGACAGGGTCCCGCCCAATAGATCCTGAAGCGTATGGTCAAGGCTGATGTTCAGGTTTTCCGTTTTGGGATCGGCCCCCGCTGGCTCGCTGTCGATGGTCTCGGTGGGGGTATCATCGGCGGGATCGCCCGTAGCGGGATCGCGGGTATGATCCGCATCCTGCTCTTGCTCATAGTAATTGACGGCAAGCCGAAGCCGCTGATCGGGGGTCAGCTGGTAACCGAGCTTGGTCTGCAGGTTGTACTCGTTGGACTCGAACAGACCGCCGCCCTGCGACTCGAAGCCGTTCGGCGGGATACGGTCACCATTGCCATCAAACCGGCTACCCGTCCGCTTGGCCGAGAGATTGACGCTGTAGTCGAAGGCCCCGGCATCCCCCCGGAAGCCCTGGTAGATTCGGCCGCCCAAACTGTCGCCGTTCTCGGTTTGACCGGAGATACCGACGGTGGTCTGCATCTCCGTACCCTCGAGGCCGCGACCGCTTTTGGTAATGAAATTGATGATGCCGCCGGTGGAACCGATGCCATAGGTAGCCACGGCCCCGCGGATTACCTCGATCCGTTCAACGGCCTCCGGCGACAGGCTACGCAGGTGTTTGAAGGCCTGACGCAGGACAGCGTTCTGTGGCACGCCATCGATCATCACCAGGAAGCTCCGGCCCCGAATCTGTTGACCGAAGTTGGTCGCGCTCTCCGAGGACTGGCCCAATCCGGGCACCAGATTGGACAGGATCTCTCCCATGTCCTGGGTCGTCCGCGCCTGCTTTTCGATATCCTGGCGATTGATCACGCTAACCGATCCGGGGATATCGGCAATGGACCGGCCCTGGCTGGTCCGGGTGGTGGAGACAGTGATGGGGTCCAGCACCTCGGGCGCGCCCCCGGACTGAGCCGAGGCAGGCCCCGGGGTCACTAGCAGCGTCAGGTACGCTCCCAGGGCCAGGGCGCTCCCGCCCGCGCTCAGCGGACGGGCGTAATCAGATCTCGTGCCGTGTATGGCAGCCGGTCGGTGCATTTAGGCCTCCAGTGTGTGGGTTCATTTATGCGGGCTGACGGCGATCCGTATCGGGAATGGGAATTTAAATGATATTGATTCCTATTTGCAACAAGGGAGGAAACCTTTGCCCACACCGGCTGCCTTAGTAACCTCTGCTCGGGCTTCCGAGGCGAGGGGCCCAGCTCGAAAGCCAATTGAAAACGGGAACGGTTTTCACTAAAGGCGGGATGGCTTACCCTTCCGCTGACCCGCGTGCAACGGAACAACGGAGTAGGATCCAGGCCATGGAGTGGCTCAAGCTGTACCTGGACTACGCGGTGATCGGCCTGCTGGGCTTCATGCTCTTCCTGGCGGTGGCCTTCGCGGTGGAGCGCTGGCTGTACTACCGCCAGGTGGCGGTTACCGGGTTCGATCACCTGGAAACTTTCCACACTGCCCTGACCCGCAACCTCACCATCATCGCCAGCGTCGGCGCCAACGCCCCGTACGTGGGCCTGCTGGGCACGGTGCTGGGAATCATGATCACCTTCTACGACATGGGTCAGGGCGGCACCATCGAGACCCAGGCCATCATGACCGGCCTCGCGCTGGCCCTGAAGGCCACCGCCATGGGCCTGCTGGTGGCCATCCCCAGCATCCTGTTCTACAACGGCCTGATGCGCCGGGTGGACGTCCTCGTGGCCGAGTGGAAGCGGGTCCACGACGCATGAAACGGTTCGACGACATCAACGTCATCCCCTTCATCGACATCATGCTGGTGCTGCTGGCCATC
>NZ_JAZKRM010000070.1:0-7741 GCF_036628635.1 Thiohalorhabdus sp.
GGTCCAGCCCAGAAGAGCGATTCATTTAACCCTTAATTCGTCCGGTTTGCGGGTAATCCCGGCTCCAACGAAACCGGCCCTCCCCTTCGGTCAGGCACGAGCCCGGTGGGAGCGGAGATCCCTTTGGGAAAGCCTGCCTGGATCAAACGGACAGCCAGCTTTCCCTAATCGGCGTACCATGATCCATCCGGGTTCGGCTTCATCCACAGGAAGCTGTACCAGTAGAAGACCCCGTTGGTCTCGCTGCTGGGGGCGGTGCAGTTGTATTTGGTCCGGCCCGGGGCCAGGGCCTTTTGGGGCCGGACCATCACCTTCCCCGCGTCCCGGTCCCGCCATTCCACTTCGATGCGACCCTGGCCCGAGGCGTAGCAGGCCAGCGCCTCCAGCCGGTAGGGGCCTGCCGGGATCCGCAGGCGCAGAGCGGGCTTGTCGGCGTCGGGCTCGAGGACGCCGTCCCCGGGGGCCAGGACCTCGGCGGGCAGGGCCCGGCTGCGGACCTTGGTGGCGAAAGCCACCATGTCCGTCGTCCCCGACAGGGGGAACCGCGGCGCGGCGGTCAGGTCGCTGGTGGGCCCCACCGCCCCCGACTGCTGACCCACCCCGTAAAAGCCCAGATCCGCCACCATCTCCCTGACCGGGGCGGAGAACTCCCCGAAGGGATAGGCGAAGATGCGGACGGGGTCTTCCGTCTCCGCGGCCAGCCGGTCCTGGGCCTGCCGGATCTCGGCGCGAACCCGCTCCAGCCAGGCCGATCGGGAATCGCCACGCCGGGGACGGGCCAGATGGGGATGGGAGCGGCTGTGGTTGCCGATGGCAGCCCCGTTGTCGGCCAGCTCGCGAAGCTGATCCCACTCCATGAAGCCCGCGTAGCCCTTGTCGATGTAGTCGGTGCTCACAAATACGGTAAAGGGCCAGCCGCGCTCGGCCAGCCGCGGGTAGGCCTCGGTATAGACCGACGCGTAGGCGTCATCGAAGGTCAGGGCCACAGTCCGCTCGGGAAGGGAACGGCCCGCCTCTAGACGCTTCAGGAGCCGCGGGAGCGGCCAGACGTGGTAATCGTGCTCGGCCAGGTAGCCGAGGTGGGCCTCGAAGGTCTCGGGAGTGACGCTGGTGCTCGGCGGGGTATCGGTGCCGACGTGGTGGTATTCCAGGATGACGGCGTGATCCACCGCCGCAGCCGGGGTGGCCGGCAATATGGCAACCCCGGCAGCCACCGCCACCGCAGCCAATGCCGTTAGACCCCACAGCAGCGGGGCCGGCGAAACCGGCATCAGCCGGAACCGGTTCGGTCGCGGCGAGGACGCCGCTCCTGCCCCGCCGGCGCCCACCGCCCGGATTCGATCAGGATTCACGGGCGCCCTCCTCCAGGCCATTGCGTCGTATCATGGCCCGCACCTCGCTGACGTATTTCTCACCCTGCTCGGAATAGTTCTGGAGGCCGCCGGCCAAGGCGAAGGCGGTCAGCGGCTTGCCCGCTTCCCGGCGGCGGGCCCGGATCTCGCGCATTTCGGCGTAGGCGGGATGGCTGTTGAGATTGCGCAGGTAGCTGGCCACAGCGACCCGCACCGACTCGAAGGTTTCCACCTCGTGGCTCTTGCCGGGGGCCCGCCGTGCCGGGACCATGCCGCAGCCCTCGGTGAAGCACCACTGCCCGAACAGGTTGTTGCCCTCGCGGGCGAACCGGGAGGTGCCCCAGGCCGACTCCTTGGCCGCCTGCACCAGCACCAGGGGCTCCGGGATCACGTCCACCCGCCGCAGCAGGGCCTCGGCAACGCCCTTGCGGGTGTTGTTGGCCAGGTCCACCCGGTAGCGCCGGGCCATATCGCGGAGCCAGTCCCACTGCTCCTCCGAGATGTCGCCCTCGCGCAGCCTCGCCGCCAGCTTTTTGATCCGCTCGCGGCTCTGGCGGATCTCGCGGTTCTCGGCGCGCACGATGGGCTTCAGAAATTCGAAGAAGACGGTTTTCCGGGAATCGCCCGCGGAATATTCGCGGAAGTCGGGAAGATCGGTCTGGCCGACCGCCTCGCCCTCCTTCATCTCGCGGTCGAGGGGAAGCTCCAGCATCCCGCTCATGGCCACGAACACGATCACCACCAGAGTGATGAGCGCCAGGATGAGCAGCTGGATCCAAGGGTGCTGGAAGTGGCGGGGCTGGTTCACGGCTACCTCTTGAGCTGGTTCCGCCGCAGGCCAGGCCAACACGCCGAGCCCGGGCAATGGCCCAAATCCTCCCAAAGGCCCCGATGCGGCACAACCGGCCCGCGACCTTGGCCGCAGGAAGCAAACGATATGGCGCCGGGAACAGCCAGTCGGTGGACTGCAGTCGAACCTAACCGACGGCTCGCCCAATGAATTGGGCTCCGACAATACCCCGGCTTGGTAGGAGCCCGGCTCCGCCGGGCGAGCCGTGGACGGGCCGTTGGGGGAAGCGACGGCTCGCCCAATGAATTGGGCTCCGACAACGCCCAAGCTTGGAAAGACGGGCTGGGTCCGGGAAAGGCCGGCGCTGCTAGGCAAAAGTGCTTAGTACCGCCCGGTCACCCGTTAGCCTCAATGGCTTTCTTCAGGGCAGCGACCCGGTCCGCCAAGAGCCGGGAATCCCCCCGGGTCTCCACGTTCAGCCGCAGGAGGGGCTCGGTGTTGGAGGGGCGCAGATTGAACCGCCATTCGGCGAGCTCCACGCTGACACCGTCGGTGCGGTCGATGATGGCTTCATCGGTGGCGAATTCGGTCACCACCGCCTCCATCACCCCGTGAGGGTCGGCCACCTCGAAGTTGATCTCGCCGCTGCAGGGATAGGCCGCCTGCTGCTCGGCGACAAGCTCACCCAGAGACTTCCCCGTCCGGCTCATGAGCTCGGTCACCACAAGCCAAGGGATTATGCCGCTGTCGCAGTAGGCGAAGTCCCGGAAGAAGTGGTGCCCGGACATCTCGCCGCCGTAGACCGCATCCACCCGGCGCATGGCCTCTTTCATGAAGGCGTGGCCAGTCTTGCTCTGGACCGGCTCGCCGCCTCCGGCACGTACGGTCTCGATGGTGTTCCAGGTCAGGCGGGGGTCATGGACGATGGGTGCGCCCGGGCGCTTGGCCAGAAAGGTCCGGGCCAGGAGCCCGATCAGGTAGTAGCCCTCGACGAAATGGCCTTCCCCGTCGAAAAGGAAGCAACGGTCGAAGTCGCCGTCCCAGGCGATGCCCAGGTCCGCCCCGTAGTCTGTGACCGCCTCGGCGGTAACCGCCCGGTTTTCCGGCAAAAGCGGGTTGGGAATGCCTTGGGGGAAGTTCCCGTCGGGCTGGTGGCGGACCTTGACGAACTCGAAGGGCAGGTGCGGCTCCAGGCCGTCGATCACCGGCCCCGCCCCACCGTTGCCGGAATCCGCGACGATCCGCAGCGGCGCCAGTACGTCTCGCTCCACGTAGCCCAGCACATGGGCCAGGTACTCGGGGGTAATGTTCAGCGGATGGGGCCAGGGCTCGGGGGCTGCCGGGGCTTCGAGGGCTTCGGCCCGCTCCCGAATGGCGGTCAGCCCGGTATCGGCGCTAAGCGGCCGGGCGTCCTCCCCCACCAGCTTCAGGCCGTTGTAATCCCGAGGGTTGTGGCTGGCCGTCACCATGATGCCGCCGTCCAGGCCCCGGGCGAAGGTGGCGAAGTAGACCATCTCCGTGCCGCAAAGCCCGATGTCGTAGGCGGCGGCGCCACCGGCGTTCAGCCCGGCCACCACGCCATCCCGCAACGCTGGACTGGTAGGCCGCACATCGCGACCCACGGCAACCTCCCGAGCACCGAGCTCCTCGGCAAAGGCCCGCCCGATGCGGTAGGCGATATCGGGATTGAGGTGGTCGGGGACCTTGCCGCGAACGTCGTAGGGTTTGAAGCAGGAAAGTGTCATAAGTTTTCAGTAGTTAAGTATTAAGTAGTTAAGTTTTCAGGGTATTTTGATTCAGGGAGTTTGCCAGCCCTTGGAGCATTGCTGAAATTTCTTCAAGCTCGGCGACCATCTTGCTTGCAGCCGCCTCCTCCACCAACCCAACCGCCTTCCCTATGTGCAGCTGAGTTCGAAGTTCCGCTGCTGAACCCTTGGCCATAGAGAGAAACCGTTTGTAATCAGGAGCTGACCCTCTTTCCGCCCCTTCGGCAATATTGGAAGCCACTGACACCGATGCCCGGGTCATCTGGTTTTTCAGACCAAAGTCCTTACAATCCTCAAGACTTTTATATACCCTAACCGCAAGCTGGCAAGTCCGCTTCCAAACTTCCAGTCCTTCGCAAGCGTTATATCCCATAACCACCCCCTCTTTTATACCTTAATACTTAACTACTTAATACTCAGTCCTCCTGTAAGAATCCTCAAACCGCACAATATCATCCTCCCCCAGATAACTTCCGGTCTGCACCTCGATCAGCTCAAGCGGGATCTTACCCGGGTTGCTTATCCGGTGCTGATTACCGATGGGGATGTAGGTGGACTGATCTTCCGAGAGGAGGAAGCTCTCGCCATCCCGTTCCACCAAGGCCGTGCCCTTGACGATGATCCAGTGCTCGGCGCGGTGGTGGTGGAGCTGGAGGGATAGCTCGGCACCGGGTTTGATGAGGAGATGCTTGACCTGGTAGCGGTCCGCGTTGGCGATGCCCTCGTAGGCGCCCCAGGGGCGGTAGACCCGCTTGTGCGTAACGGGCTCGGGACGATCGGCCGCCTGGAGCTCGGCCACCAGCTCCTTGACCTCCTGCGCCCGGTCCCGGCTGGCTACCAGCACCGCGTCGCCGGTTTCCACCACGAGCTGGTTCTCCAGACCCGCGGTGGCGAGCAGGCGATCCTCGGCGCGCAGGTAGCAGTTGCGGCTGTCACGGGCGATAACGTCGCCGCGAACCACGTTGCCGTCGGCGTCCGGGTGGGAAACCTCGTGCAGGGCCGACCAGGAGCCCACATCGCTCCACCCCGTGGCCACCGGCACCACGAAGGCGTTTTCCGTGCGCTCCATGACGGCGTAGTCGATGGAATCGGCGGGCGAGGCCGCGAAGGCCGCCGCATCGACGCGGATGAAGTCCATATCCCGGGTGGCGGTCTCGACCGCCTCGCGGCAGGCCGCGAGGATCCCGGGGGCATGGCGGCCCAATTCGTTCAGATAGGTGTCCGCCCGGGTCAGGAAGATACCGCTGTTCCAGAAGTAATCGCCGGAGGCCACGAAGCCTTCCGCTGTAGCCGCGTCCGGCTTTTCCGTGAACCCGCGGATGGGAACCGGCTCGGGGGCCTGCCCGGGACGGGACTCCGCGCGGATATAGCCGTACCCCGTCTCCGGGGAACTGGGCTCGATACCGAAGGCCACGATACCGCCCTGGTCCGCAGCCTGCTGGCCCGCGTTGACCGCGGCCCGGAAGGCTTCCGGATCCTCGATCACATGGTCGGCGGGGAGCACCAGCAGCTGGGCTGCCGGGTCGGATTGGGCGGCTTCCAGGGCAGCCAGGGCAAGGGCCGGCGCGGTGTTCTTGCCTTCCGGTTCCAGCAGGATCGCGGGATTCTGGGCGCCGACCTCGCGTAGCTGCTCAGCGGCCAGGAACCGATGCGCCTCGTTGCAAACCACGAACGGATCGGCTTCGGGTGCTAACGGCCGCACCCGCTCAGACGTGGCCTGGAGCATGGTCCAATCGTCCACCAAGGGCAGGAACTGCTTGGGGTACTGGGAGCGGGATAGCGGCCACAGGCGGGTTCCCGACCCGCCCGTGAGCAGTACCGGCACGATTCGGGCTGGGGCGTCGCTCATGGGCATATCCTGGATGGGGATGGCCAAAGCGGTATTTTAAACCGGGCAAGGGTTGGGCGGACAGCCTTCGAGACCTGGCCCCGGAATCAGGATGGCCCCGACATGGCGCTATACCGAGCGGGCACCCGGGTGGCCAACGGTCCCGGGAACCGGGCTATCGGTATGGCTATCCGTCAGGCGGGGAATGGAGCCGGTGGACGGGAATGCCGAGATGCTCGGCCGCCTCCAGCAGGTCTTCGTCCAGGGCCAAAACGCTGGCTTCCCTCGCCTCGGCACAGGCCAATTGCATGGAATCGAGGGCCCGCAGATGGATGCGGCAGGTCACCAGCCAATGGTTGGCCCGTTGAAGGACCCCACTGGTAACGGCAGCCACCTCGAACCGGCCCTCGGCCAAGTCCTCGTGGAACGCGGATTCGATCCGGTTGGCCTGGAGCTCGGTCAGCTCCCCCATGCGAACCCAACGGGCCAGAGCCGAGGCAAATTCGACGCGGGTCAGCTCGCTAATGACCACAGGCTCGGTCTGCGCCCTTAAAAGGGTTTCAACGGCAGCGCTGGCCGCCTCCCCCCGATAGTAGGGCAGAAGGGCGCTGGTATCCGCGTACAGCATCAAAACCGCTCGGCGTTACGCAGGTCCCGCACCGTTTCGCCACTCTTCAGCCGCATCGCGGGCAGCTCTGCCCGCAGGCCCTGCCGGCTACGAAAGGCAAAACGCTGCGCGGAAGGCTTCACCAGCGGGGGCCTTGGCTTGCCCCGGCGCAGGACAAGCACCACCTCCCCCGCCCGGACCCGGTCGAGCACTTGGAAAAGCCGGTCGCGCTCGTGGCTGGTCTCCACCCTCACCTCCTGGCCTCACAAATCTCGCAGGCTGGTCGGGCATCCCCCTCAAAGCCCCATCAAGCCCGCCCCACACCGCTCCTTCGCCCCCGCATCCGCCGCATAACCCGCACCATGCGCCAGGCGTGCTGAACGAAATACAGGTGCCCCGCGAACGCCGCCAACAGGCCCAGCATCATCACCCAGTCAGGCACCCCCAATTGCCAGCCGGCAACGCCGATGGCGCCCATGGCGAAGGCGATGCCCACCAGGATGTAGACCGTCCCCCGCAGAGAAAAGCCCGCCCGCTGGAAGACGTGATGCAGGTGCTCGCGGTCCGGTGCCATGGGGTTGCGGCCCTTGCTCAGGCGCCGGACCATAAGCGACAGGGTGTCGAAGACGGGCAGCGCCAGGATCCACGCGATGGCTACCGGCGAGACCCCGGTCCCGTCGGTATAGGTGATCCCGATGGCGAACCACGCGATGCCGAAACCGAGCAGCATGCTCCCCGAATCCCCGAGGAACACGCTGGCACACGACCGCCAGGGGTGGGGGAAATTGACCCCAAGGAAGCCCAGAACGGCCCCGGCCAGGATCATCGGCAGGGCAAGCCACCCCGCCTGCCCGGCCAGCGCTGCGGTAGCCACCAGCCACAGCAACATCACCAGAGTGACGCCCCCGGCCAAGCCGTCCGCCCCGTCCATCATGTTGACCGCGTTGATCAGCCCCACCACGCACAGGAGCGTGAACGGCACCGCCAGCCAGCCGAGCTCCAAACGGCCCAGGCCGGACCACTCCCCGAGGTGGCCGACGGTGAGGCCGCCCCAAAGCACCAGCGCCCCCGCCGCGATCAGCTGTGCCAGCGCCTTGTGGCGGGGCCGAAGCTCCCGAAGGTCGTCCAGGATGCCGGCGATCAGCAGCACCCCCATGCCCCAGAACAGGCCCCGGAAATCACCGAGGTCCCGCTCCAGCAGCAGGGCCACGAAGGTGAAGCCGCCGAACAGGCCGATGCCTCCCACCAGGGCCACGTGCCCCTCGTGCAGCTTGCGTCCGCCGGGGATGTCCACCAGGCCCAGATGCACTGCAGGTCGCCGGAAGAGGAGCATCAGGAAAAGACAGACCAGAAGGGCCGCTAAAAAAAGGAGAGGCAAAGCGAGCATGGAAAGCCCTG
>NZ_JAZKRM010000071.1:0-7171 GCF_036628635.1 Thiohalorhabdus sp.
TTGGGTTAGCCGCCGCGCCTTGGCGCCTCGGACCCGCCCTTTGCCCTACCTGTGGAAAAAGGGGTCAAAAAAGGGGTCAAGTCTTGACATGACAGTTCAAGGGGCCATCCTTCCGCCATGGGCCGCCCGTTGCGCATCGAATACGAAGGCGCCTGGTACCACGTGATAAACCGGGGGCGGGGCCGTCAGGCGATCTTTCCCGGGGAGGCCGGGTATGAGGCCTTTCTGGAGACCATGGCCGAGGCCTGCGGGCGGTTCCGGCTGGAGGTCCACGCCTACTGCCTGATGCCCAACCACTACCACCTGCTGGTGCGCACGCCGCTGGCCAACCTGGGCCGGGCCATGCGCCACATCGACGGCGTCTATACCCAACGCCACAACCGCCTGGCGGAGACGGACGGGCCGCTGTTCCGGGGCCGCTACAAGGCCATCCTGGTGGACGCCGATGCCTATCTCCTGGCGGTGTCCCGCTACATCCACCGCAACCCCATCGACGGCGCCCGCCCTCTGGTTGAGGACCTGGCCGACTGGCCCTGGTCCAGCTACCCCGCCTTCATCAACCGTGCCAAGGCGCCCGGCTGGCTGACCACCGACACCACCTACGCCATGCTGGGCAAGCGCAACCGCTACGCGGCCTATCGGCATTTCGTGGAGGCCGGCGTGGAGGAGGAGGTGGCCCGCTTCTACGCCAACCAGCGGGCCACGCCCGTGCTGGGGGAGGCGGCCTTCCGGGCCTGGGCCTTCGAGGAGGGCGGGGAGGCGGCGGAGAGTCCGCGCTGGGAGCGCCAACGGCTCCACTCGGCCGACGAGGTGTTGGCGGCCGTGGCCGCCGAATGGGGCGTTCGACCGAAAGCCCTGACCGTTGGCGGCCGGCAGCTGGACCGGCAGACGCGCCAGGCGCGCCAGGTGGCCATGCTGTTGTGCCGGGACTGCACCGAGCTGACCCTGGCAGCCATCGGCCAGCGCTTCGGCGGTATCCACTATTCCGCGGTGGGGCAGAACGTCCGGCGGGTGCGGGAGGCGATGGAAAAGGACCGGGGATTGGCCCGGAGCTACGAAACTGTCAGGTCAAGACTTGATCCCTAAAGCGACTACAAAAAAAGCGGGACACCATGGTGAACAGGGCGAGGTTTCTGTCGGAGCAGCTGGTGCGGGGCGTGTACGCCCTGATCAGCCTGTTTCTCAGCTTGATTGCCGTCTTGCTGATGGGCAGCGCGGTCTATGAGGTCTGGCTGGCTTGGGGGGATGCGGCGTTTCTCATCCCCTCCCTGCTCGACGGCATCGCCTTGGTCGTAATCGGTATGGCGGTCTTCGACGTGGCCAAGTTCCTGGTCGAGGAAGAGGTTCTGGCCGAGAAGGCGCACGAGTCATCGGGAAGCCAGCGCAGTACCCTGATCAAGTTCCTGGTGATTATCAATATCGCCATCCTGATGGAGGCATTGGTCTTCGTCTTCAAGGCCGCCAAGGAGGACATTGCCCTGCTGGTGTACCCGACCTTCCTGCTGATCGGTGCGGTGCTGCTGGTGATCAGTCTGGGCGTCTACCAGAAGCTGACCCGGGGGGAGGAGTCGTAGGCGCCGCGCCGGCGACCCCCGGTATTATTCCGGGGACGGGGCCCTTCAGCGCTGGAATCGGATGCGGACGACGTCGTCGGGGTCGGACACCGCGGCCTCTTCGCTGCCATTGATGGTGAAGCGCCGGGTTCGGGGCTGGCCCACCAGATCGCCCTGATGGGTTATGCGTGCTTGGGTCGCCAGCAGGGCGTTGCTCGCGATGACCGTCTTGCCGCTGGTGAAGGTGATGCGGATTCGGGAATCCGGTCCGATAAAACCGCCCCGGGTCTCGTTCACCCTGCGGAAGGCAAGGGCGGCGATCTGGGATCGTTGCACCTGGTAATCCCGGTCCCGGATGGTGAAGGTAATTCCCTTCCGCTCCTCCAGGCCGTCCAGGCGGATGTCCGAGGCCTGCAGGGTCTCGCCCCCGCGCGGATGAACCGTGCCGGGAATCTTGGCGGCCAAGACCGGGGACGCCAGGAGCGCGGCCAGGAGTGCAACGGCGGCATTGGCGTGGCGGAAGGGCTTCATGGGCTGTCTCCTTGCGATAAGTCGCTCGTGGGGCTTCCCAGGGCTCCCTTCTGACCGCCCGCCCCGATTCCGACAACAGCCGCCCGGGCATTGTCCCCGCCCCACGCCCGCTCTCCTTCCACCGCCCGAGTGCGTCCCGAGGCGCGCTGCAGCCCGAAATGACGCCCGTTCCGCTCGCCCCCAACTTTTGCGGGGGGCACGCCCGAATCCGGACGGGGCCCCGGAAAGGGCTCTCCGCCCGGCCTGCCCGGGCGATTCGGATCCCCTCGGCCTACCTGTGAACGATCTCCTCCTTGAGGGAATAGGCGATTCCCAGGACCTCGTCGCAGACCGGGCGGGGATACGCCATTTCGTTCATGGCCTGCATAATGTCATCGATGACGGCCAGGTACTCCGCGGAGCTGATGTTCATCCCGGAGTGCGTCTCGACCATGGAGCGGCCGGTGTATGCCACCGGGCCGCCGGCGCCGAAGGCGAAGAATTCCTTCGCCTTCTCCCGGCTGCGGGCCAGGCGGTCTTCGTCGAGGTTCTGGTAGCGGACGCCGATGGCGGGATTCTGGAGGTGCAGGTCGATGACGCGATCGACCAGCTGGCCGACGCCGGCTTGACCGCCGAGGCGGTCGAAGAGGGTTTCGCTCATGGCGGATGCTCCTGTGCTGGATGGAAAGTCCCGGGTGCTCCGGGCACCTGCCCAATAGGCGTGACAATCCCTGTTACAGCCGGAACAAGGGGGTGAGCGATGGGCGAAGCGGAGCTGGCCCCGATTCACGGCGCCCTCGACGCCGGGGATTTCGACCGTGCCCGGGAGCTGCTCGCCGGCGTGTCGGCGCCGCCCTCCGCCGAGCTCCTGGACCTCCGGGCGCGGGCCGCCTACGGGGCTGGCGACCTGGAGGAGACGCTGAGCGCGTACTCCGAGCTCTACCGCCTCCACCTCGAGGACGGCCGCGTCCACGAGGCCGCCCTGGCCGCGGTCATGGTGGGCATGTACCTGATGATGGACACCGGCCTGATGGCCACGGTGCGCGCCTGGCTGGCGCGGGCCGAGCGGCTGGTGGCGGACGCGCCGGACAGTCCGGTGTGGGCGTGGCTGGCGGCGGTGCGGACCTACGAGCGCTTCATGTGCGGCGACATGCCGGGGACCGCGCGGTGGGCGCGGCAGGCCCAGGACGGGGGGCAGCGCCACGGCATCGCGCCGCCGTCGATCATCGGCCGGGTGGCCCTGGCCCGGGTGCGCATCCATGACGGCGAGCTGGAGGAAGGCCTGAGCGCCCTCGACGACGTGGCCGTGGAGCTTGCCGCCGGCAACCTCGATCCGCTGACCACGGGGCAGATGTGGTGCGAGGTGATCTGCGCCATGCAGTGGATCGGTCAGCACGACCGCGCCGAGGAATGGACCGAGGCCATGGAACGCTGGCGCCAGGGGGCGGCCTTCGGGGGCCTCAACGGCCGCTGCCGGGTCCACCGCGCGGAGATCATGCGCCTGCGGGGCCCGTGCGACGCCGCCGAGCAGGAGGCGCTGCAGGCCTGCGAAGAGCTGCGTCCGTGGATGCGGCGGGAGTTCGGCTGGCCGCTCACCGAGCTGGGCAACGCGCGCCTGCGCAAGGGCGATTTGGCCGGCGCCGAGGAGGCCTTCCTGGCGGCCCACCGCAACGCCTGGCTGCCGCAGCCGGGGCTGGCGCTGCTGCGCCTGGCCCAGGGCCGGGCCGAGGAGGCCTTCTGCCTGATCGACAACGCCCTGGCCCACCCCTTCGACATCCCCTCCAAGGAGCGCCCGCCCTCGGGCAGCCTGCGGCGGGCGCCGCTGCTGGACGCCAAGGTGGTCATCGCGCTCGCGACCGGGGACGAGGCTGCCGCCCGCGCCGCCGCGGACGAGCTGGCGGAGATCGCCGACACCTACCAGAGCCGCACCCTGCAGACCTCGGCGCTGGCCGCCTCGGGCCGCCTGGCCCTGCGCGATGGCCGGGCGGAGGAGGCCATCCGGGATCTGGGCCGGGCGGTCATGGAATGGATATCGCTGCGCATGCCGTTCGAGGCGGCCAACCTGCGCGTGGAGCTGGCCGCGGCGCACCGCGCGGTGGGCGACGAGGGGACCGCCGAGCTGGAGCTCGACGCCGCGTGCCGGGCGCTCGAGGAGCTCGGCGCCGGGCCCTGGGCGGAGCGGGCCCGGGGCAATGCGCCGGCGGACCCGGCCGGGGCGGGGGCGGCACCGGAGCCCTGCGTCTTCCGCGCCGAGGGGGACATGCGCACGGTCTGTTTCGCCGGCACCACCGCCCGCCTGAAAGACCTCAAGGGCATGCGCTACCTGGCGCGCCTGCTGGCGGAGCCCGGCCGGGAATTCCACGCGCTCGATCTGGTGGCGGTGGAGCGCGGGGCGTTGCCCACCGGGATCCCCGCGGAGGCCGACCAGCCGGGCGCCCAGTCCGGGCTGGAGGTGCTCGACGCCAAGGCTCGCGAGGCCTACCGCCAGCGGCTGGCCGAGGTGGATGAGGACATCGCCGAGGCCGAGGCCAACAACGATTTCGGGCGCGCCGAGCTGGCGCGCGCCGACCGCCAGTTCCTGGTCGACGAGCTGCGCCGCGGGGTGGGCCTGGGCGGCCGGGCGCGGATGGTGGGCGACGGCGCCGAGCGCGCGCGCACCAGTGCCACCCGCTCGCTGCGCTACGCCCTCGACCGCGTCGCCGAGCACCATCCCGCCCTCGGCGAGCACCTGGCGCGCACCGTGCGCACCGGCACCTACTTTGCCTACGAGCCCGACCCGCGCGCCCCGGCACACTGGGAGACATGAGCCGGCCGAATTCCGAGGACGGATTCCGGGGACAACTCGCTTGATGGCTTCCCTACCGGTCCCAACGGACAGAGCAGGGGCGACAGAAACGGAAAAGGGGGCAGGGAAACCCGGAGGACACCCACTTCGATTGCCCGTGGACACCTTCCGGAGCCCACGCTGGTCCGAATAAGGGCTGTCAGGAGGGCCGTGCCCAGGTCCCTTCCGGACGCGGATGCAGCGGGCGACGGCAGGCCCGCGCCGTTGGCGGAAAGCCGCCGAGGCGATTGGAGGTCCCGGTAACATGGGCCCCCGTTGCCGCCGCAGCAGGTTGGCGGCGAAAGGGGAGCATCCTGCGCAAGGAGGACGCGGCCTCGGGAAGGCGGTGGGGAGTGCCCGCACATGGCCGGCGAGCTCGCCACCCCCGGGGGCCGGCAAAGAAAGTGGCCGCCCCTCGCGGGACGGCCCTTGCGGGCGGGTCGGGGCGGGGCCCCGAGCGCGGCTTACGGCTCCAGGTCGAAGCGGTCGGCGTTCATCACCTTGGTCCAGGCTTTGACGAAGTCGTTGACGAACTTGGCCTGGTTGTCGTCCTGGGCGTAGACCTCCGCGTAGGCGCGCAGGACGGCGTCGGAGCCGAAGACCAGGTCGACGCGGGTGGCGGTCCACTTCACCTCGTCGCTCCGGCGGTCCCGAACCTCGTAGCGGTTGGCCTCCGTCGGCACCCAGCGGTAGCCCATGTCCGTGAGGTTGACGAAGAAGTCGTTGGTGAGCTGCCCCTCGCGCTCGGTGAGCACGCCGTGGCGGGTGCCGCCGTGGTTGGTGCCGAGCACCCGCATGCCGCCGATCAGCGCGGTCATCTCGGGGGCCGTCAGGCCCATGAGCTGGGTGCGATCGAGCATCAGCTCCTCGGCCGGAACGCTGTAGTCCTTCTTGAGGAAATTGCGGTAGGCGTCCGACAGCGGCTCCAGCCAGCGCATGGAGTCGGTGTCGGTCATCTCCTGGCTGGCATCGCCCCGGCCCGGCTGGAACGGCACCACCAGGTCGTGGCCGGCGGCCTTGGCCGCCTGTTCGATGCCGACATTGCCGGCGAGCACGATGACGTCCGCCAGGCTAGCGCCGCTGTCGGCGGCGATGGGCTCCAGCACCCCGAGAACGCGGGCGAGCCGCTCCGGTTCATTGGCCTCCCAGTCCTTCTGCGGGGCCAGGCGGATGCGGGCGCCGTTGGCGCCGCCCCGCTTGTCGGACTGGCGGAAGGTGCGGGCGCTGTCCCAGGCGGTGGCGACCATGTCGCCGACGCTCAGGCCGCTTTCCGCGATCCGCTGCTTGACCGCTTCGACGTTGTAATCGGTGGCCCCCGCCGGCACCGGATCCTGCCAGATCAGGTCCTCGGTGGGCGCCTCGGGGCCGATGTAGCGCTCCTTGGGGCCCATGTCCCGGTGGATGAGCTTGAACCAGGCTCGGGCGAAGGCGTCGTCGAGCCGCTCCGGATCCTGGCGGAAGGCCTCGGCGATCTCGCGGAAGCCGGGGTCGACCTTCATGGCCATATCGGCATCGGTCATCATGGGCATGCGCCGTATGGCGGGGTCCTCCACATCCACCGGCATGTCCGCTTCGCGGATGTCCACCGGCTGCCACTGGTTGGCGCCGGCCGGGCTCTGCACCACCTCCCATTCGTGGTCGAGCAGCATCTCCAGGTACTCGTGGTCCCACTGTGTCGGGTGGGTGGTCCAGGCGCCCTCGAGCCCGCTGGTGACGGTGTCGCGGCCCACGCCGCGGGTGACCCGGTTGTTCCAGCCCAGGCCCTGCTCCTCGATCGCCGCCGCCTCCGGCTCCGGCCCGAGGTTGGCCGCATCCCCGTTGCCGTGGCACTTGCCCACGGTGTGGCCGCCGATGGTGAGGGCGACGGTCTCCTCGTCGTTCATGGCCATGCGGCCAAAGGTCATGCGGACGTCCTTGGCCGTCTCCAGCGGATCCGGTTGGCCGTCGGGGCCCTCGGGGTTCACGTAGATCAGGCCCATCATGACCGCCGCCAGCGGGTCCTCCAGGGATTCCGGGTTGCGCTGCTCGTCGTAGCGGCTGTCGGGGTTGTCGCTGGTGGCGAGCCACTCCTTCTCGCTGCCCCAGTAGGTCTCCTTCTCGGGGTGCCAGATGTCCTCCCGGCCGAAGGAGAAGCCGAAGGTCTTGAAGCCCATGGACTCGTAGGCGACGTTGCCGGCCAGGATGATCAGGTCCGCCCAGCTGAGGCGGTTGCCGTACTTCTTCTTGATCGGCCACAGCAGGCGGCGCGCCTTGTCCAGGTTGCCGTTGTCCGGCCAGCTGTTGA
>NZ_JAZKRM010000072.1:0-7014 GCF_036628635.1 Thiohalorhabdus sp.
GCTCGCCCGGCGGAGCCGGGCTCCTACGAACGGCGATTATGGCGAATTCGGCACCTGTAGGAGCCCAATTCATTGGGCGAGCCGCTCGGAAATGGGGCCCCGGTGCGGCCAGCGGCTCGCCCGGCCTACCCGGGCTCCTAAAAAGACGGGTGGCGGGGCAGTGAGGCGCTAGCGTGCAGGTCACCAGTTGGCAATAGGGCTGTAAGCCAAGCCCGATGAGTAAACGAAAGCGGGGCGGGCGACGCCCCATCGCGAGGTAGCCGTCGAATGCAGGAGGTAATCCAACAGGTTCTGAGCTATTTGCGCGGCTTCTGGCGCTACCGTTGGGCGGCTATGGGCTTCGCCTGGCTATTGGCCCTGGGAGCCTGGGCCTATGTCTATCAGATTCCCGATCAATACCGGGCTTCAGCGCGTATCCACGTGGATACGGAGTCCATGCTAAAGCCCTTGCTGCGCGGGCTGGCGGTGGACTCCGATACCCAGCGCGAAGTGCAGCTCATGACCCGTACCTTGCTGGCGCGCCCCAATCTGGAAAAGATCGCCCGTGCCACCGACCTCGACCTCCAGGCCGAAAACCCGGAGCAGATGGAAAATCTGCTTGACAGCCTTGAGCGGCGGATCCAGCTGGAAGGGTCCGGGCGCACGAACCTCTACAGGGTCTCCTACACCGACACGGATCCCCAGCAGGCCAAGAGCGTAGTGCAGGCCGTGGTGACCCTGTTCGTGGAGCAGAGCCTGGGCAAGAGCCGACAGGATACCGAAAGCGCCCAGGAGTTCCTTGAGCGCAAGATCAAGGAATACGAAGCCCGTCTGGAACGCGCCGAAGAGCGCCTCATGGCCTTCAAGCGCAAGCACGCGGGGGAGATGCCTGGGGAGCAAGGGGGCTACTACAACCGGCTCCAGAGCAAAAAGGCCCAGCTCGAAGACGCCCGGTTCAAGCTCGAGACGGCCCGGCAGCGCATGAGCGAGCTGGAAAAGCAGCTTGAAGGAGAGCAGCCGGTATTCGGCATCATGGGTCCGGCGGCTTCCGGCGGGCAGGGTCCTGGCGTCCAGACGCCCCAGCTAGACCAGCGCATCGACAAGCTCCGTCAGCGTCTGGACCAGCTGCTGTTGAGCTATACCGACAAGCATCCTCAGGTGGTCTCCTTGCGGGATACCCTCAACCGCCTCAAGGCACGGCGGGAAGAAAAGCGCCAGGAGCTGGCGCAACAGGCCGAGCCATCCGCGCAGCAATCGGCCAGTGTGGACCAGAATCCGGTCTACCAGGAGATCAAGGCCTCACTGGCGCAGGCCCGCGCGGATGTCTCGGCGGCCAAATCTAGGGTCCGGCAGTACCGCAAGCAGGTGAAAGGGCTTCAGAGCAAGGTGGACACCATCCCCAAGGTGGAGACCAAGCTCAAGCAGCTCAATCGGGACTACGAAGCGACCCGCCAGACCTACCAGAAGCTCCTCGCACGGCGCCAGAGCGCGGAGATATCCGGGGAGGTGGAGTCCAGCGGCAAGCAGGTGAAGTTCAAGGTGGTGGATCCCCCCAGGGTTCCGTCCGACCCCGTGGCTCCCGACCGCTCGCTGCTGGTGACTGCCGGCTTCGGGGCCTCCATCGCGGGCGGCGGCGCCCTGGGCGTTTTCTTCTCCTTGCTGTGGCCGACCTTCTTCACCCGATCCAGCCTCTACGAGGCCACCGGCATCCCCGTTCTGGGGGCCATTCACCGGATGCGGACGCCGGGTCACCGGCGCAAGCGGTTGCTGGAGCTGATGGCCTATGGAGTCGGGGGCCTGTTCCTGGTCGCCGCCTTCCTGGCGGTCTTGCTCCTGCTGCCCCAGCGCGGTGCCATTCTCGAAACGGCGCGTTCCCTGATCCAAGGGATTCTCAGCGCAGGGGGATTGTCATGAGCAGTATCGAACGCGCCATGAAGGCGCGCCGCGGCCAAGATGGTGAGGCAACGTCCCGCGAGGCTCCCGTTCAGGAAGGCGCCGAGCCCCCGGAAACAGCCCGGGAAGTGGCCGCTTCCCCCGAGGAAACGCCCGCGCCGAGCGGGGATTCCCGACCGCCCCGGGATACCGACTACGACGGCGGCGGCCACGTCGAGCTCGATATGCCGCTGCTCGCCCAGCAGGGCTTTCTTGACCCCAACGAGCCCGACCGCCGCCTTCAGGAAGAGTATCGCATGGCCAAGCGGCCGGTGCTTGCCCATGCCTTCACCTATGCGGTCCAGGGCACTCCCCCGGGCAACCTGATCCAGGTCACCAGCTCCCAAGACGGCGAGGGCAAGACCTTTTCGGTCTTCAATCTGGGCATGAGCATCGCCATGGAGCTGGACTATACGGTCTTGTTGATCGACGGTGACCTGACCCGGCGCCAGCTGACCCGCCTGGCGTGTCTAGCCAACCGGCCAGGCCTGACGGATGTCCTGGAGTCCGATGGGGGAGGCCTGAGCGAAGCCATTGTCAACACCAATGTTCCCCATTTCCGCATCCTGCCAGCAGGGACGGCTCACCCGCGGTCCACGGAGCTCATAGCCAGCGGGCACATGAAGGCATTGACAGAGGAATTGGCGGCGCGCTACCCGGACCGGGTGATCATCTTCGACTCCACTCCCCTGCTAGGGGACTCCCAGGCCGCCACACTGGCCACGCACATGGGCCAGGTGCTGGTCGTGGTGGAGGCGGGTCGCACCTCTGAGGGCCAGGTCAAGGAGAGCTGCAACCTTCTCGAGCACTCCGCTGCGCGAACCGGTTTCCTGCTCAACAAGAGCCCGCAGGGCTACGGCTCCGGTTACTACTACGGAAAATACTGATGGCGCCGTCGGGCCCCTGCCTTGGCCACTTGGCCGGGAATCCCCCGCGCAGGCGTATCCTCTCCCCGCTGGCCGCAGCCGTGGTTGCCACGGGGCTGGCGACAATGGGGCCATCCCCGGTATGGGGGGGCGATTGGGAGATTACGCCTCGCCTGCGCGTGGCCGAGACCTTTGTCGATAACGTCGAGCTCGAATCCGACGGTGGTGAAACGGACTACATAACCGAGATCAATCCCGGATTGGGCATCGCCGGGGAAGGGCGGCGGGCCCAGCTGGACCTCCAGTACGGGATGCAGAGCCTGGTCTTCGCGCGGGACTCGGATCGCAACACCATCAACCATCAGCTCGGAGCCGATGGCTCGCTGGAGCTGGTCCGCCGGACCCTGTTTCTGGAGGCCGATGCCCAGCGCCGTCAGCAGATCCTGGACTCCCAGGCCGGCGGCAGCAGCAACAACCGGGTGATCCCCGCTAACCGGGCCGACGTCACCACCTTCGGTGGCGGGCCGCGCCTGCAGTATGCCTTGGGCAGCTTCGCCCGGGCGCGAGCCCGCTATCGGGCGGAGCGGGTCCTCTACGGTAATCGCTTCAATGATCGGACGCAGCAGACGGTCTCGGCCTCCCTGGCCAGCGGCGCCCGCTTCGATCCGGTTGGCTGGAGCCTGGCCTACAACCGCCAGGAGGAGACGGTGGGTCAGACCACTGCCGCGACGTCCAGGGACCAGGTTCTGGAGCGCGTTACCGGCGAGCTGAACTGGCGCGTGGGCGCCAAACTCCAGGTCTTCGCCTCCGGGGGCTACGAGGACAACCAGTTCCGGCGCGCTCGCCAAGGTGACCCGGTCGATGGCTCGTTCTGGAACGCCGGCTTGCGCTGGCAGCCGACGCGCCAGACGTCGCTGGAGGCCTCCTACGGCGAGCGCTTCTTCGGCGAGACCTGGAGCGCGACCTTCCGGCGTCAAGAAGGCCCGCACCTGGACTGGGACCTCTCTTACAGCGAAAGCCTGGTAACCCAGACCGATCTCCAGGTCCAACGCTCGCAGGCGTTGGTGCGCGGACCCGGCGGCAACATCATCCTGGATCCCGGGGGCGATCCCCTGACGGTGACGGTGCCCGTAGCCACCGTGGTCAACGAGGTTTCCCTGCAGAAGCGGGCCAGGGGAAGCGTAACCGCTCATACCGCCAAGACCCGCTTGACCTTGTCGGGCTTCAGCGAGCAGCGGACCTTCCAGATCAGGGACCGGACCGAAGACTCCTACGGTGGCGGCCTCAACCTGGGATGGCAGGCCGCTACGCGCACCAATGTCTCCGCCGGCGGGCGTTGGCAGCGCCGCGATTTCACCGGGACCAGCGGCGAGGAAACCCGCTGGAGCGCCCGGGCCAGCGCCACCCGACGGGTCAGCTCCACCCTCGAGCTTTCCGCGCGCTATCGCCACGAGAACCGCCAGTCCGACGGCGGCGCGGGCCGGGACTACACGCTAAACGAAGTGACCTTGGCGCTGGACAAGACCTTCTAGCCTCGACCCAGCGCCCAAAGGAGGGCCCACCCAGCGATGTACGAGCGCTTCTACGGGCTGAAGGGCAAACCCTTCAAGCTCACTCCGGATACCCGTTTCTATTTCAACAGCAAGGGCCACTCCCGGGCCCTGGACTACCTTCGCTACGGCATTCAGCAGGGGGAGGGGTTCGTGGTGGTAACCGGAGGTGTGGGGACCGGCAAGACCACCCTGGCCCAGACCCTGTTCAACGAGCTTCGGCGCTACCGGAATGTGGTCACCGCCCACCTGGTGATGAGCCAGTTCGAGGGGGACGACCTGCTGGAGCTCATCACCGATGCCTTCGGCCTGAATCCCGCCGACCGTTCCCAGGCAACCCTGGTTGCCGCCCTCGAGGAGTTCCTGCGCCAGCAGTTTCGGGCCAAAAAGCGCGTCATCCTTCTGCTGGACGAGGTCCAGAACCTGCCCTTCAGCGGCCTGGAGGCCCTGCGCATGCTCTCCAATTTCCAGGAGAACCAGCGCCCGCTCATCCAGAGCCTGCTGCTCGGCCAGGCCGAGTTCCGGGACGCCCTGCAGCGCCCCAGCATGGAACAGGTGCGCCAGCGCGTGGTGGCCTCCTGCCACCTGGAGCCCTTCAGCGAGCAGGAGACCCGGGACTACATCGAGCACCGCCTGTCCCAGGCGGGCTGGAAGGGTGATCCGGCGATCGAGCCGGAGGTGTTTCACAGCATCCAGGATTACACCCAGGGGGTTCCACGCCGGATAAACACCTTCTGCGACCGCCTGCTGCTGTTCGCCTTTCTGGAGGGCGTCCATCAGATCCAGGAGCAGACCGTGGACAGCGTTGCCGAGGAAATCGCAGAAGATCTGCCCGGCTCCCCAGGCCAGGCGCAAAGCGGCAGGGACGAGGGCAGAGGCGGTGACGACCGGGTGAGCCGGCTGGAGGAGCGGGTCCGCTTCCTCGAAGAAGCGCTGCGTCAGACACGGGACGGGCTCGATCGGGCCTTTGCCGATAATCCGGAAACCGGTGGGGAAGGCTAGATGGGTGCCAACGGCAGTGCCCGCTTGGAGCGGCTCCCGGCGGGCGGGCTGGTCTGCGTGGTGGGTGCCCGCCCCAATTTCATGAAGGTCGCTCCTATCCTGCGGGCCCTGGCGGTGGCCGACCCCCCGTTCCCGGTGTCGCTGGTGCATACCGGTCAGCACTATGGCCCGGACATGCAGGAGGCCTTCTTCCACCAGCTGGGCCTGCCGCAGCCGGACATCGACCTGGAGGTGGGCTCGGCCAGTCACGCCGCCCAGACGGGTGAGATCATGACGCGCTTCGAAGAGGTGGTGGACGCCGTGGCGCCGGAGGCCGTCCTGGTGGTGGGCGACGTCAACTCCACCCTGGCCTGCTCGCTGGTGGCCGCCAAGAAGGGCGTCGCCGTCACTCACGTGGAAGCGGGTCTGCGCAGCGGTGATCGCGCTATGCCGGAGGAGATCAACCGGGTTCTGACGGATCAGCTGGCGACCCTGCACTTCACCACGGAGACCGGCGCCCGGGACCACCTCCTGCGGGAAGGCATCGATCCCGACGGGATCCACTTCGTCGGCAACGTCATGATCGACTCCCTGCTTCACCATCGGGACACCGCCGTGGCGGCCGGCGAGACCCTGGAACGCTACCTTCCTCCCGAGGCTACGGAGATTCCGACGGAGGGATTCGCCCTGGTCACCCTGCATCGGCCATCCAATGTCGATGATCCCGAGGTGCTAAGGGAGTTGGTGGAGACCCTGGAGCAGGTGAGCGAGCGCCTCCCCCTGGTATTCCCGGTCCATCCCCGCACCCGGGGCGCTCTGGAGGCCGTCGGCTGGCCGCGGGGACGGCGCCATCCGGTGATGGTTCTGCCGCCGGTGGGCTATCTGGAGATGCTGGGTCTCATGGCGGGGTCTCGGCTGGTTCTGACCGATTCCGGCGGCATGCAGGAGGAGACCACTGCCCTGGGCATACCCTGCATAACGCTGCGCGAGAATACCGAGCGCCCGGTGACCCTGGAGCAGGGCACCAATACCCTGACCGGTACCGACCGTCGGCGGATCCTGGAAACCGTTGACGATGTCCTCGCCACCGGCGGCAAGGGCGGGCGGGTGCCCGAGCTTTGGGACGGCCGAGCGGGCGAGCGCATCGCCGATGTCCTGGCGGATTGGGCGCCTCTGACGCCGTGGTAGGAGCCCGGCTCCGCCGGGCGAGGCGTTGACGGGCCAGGGCGCCGGAACCGACGGCTCCCCCGATGAATCGGGCTCCTACGGGGGCGGGGTCCCGGGTGGTGGTGTTGGTAGGAGCCCGGCTGCGCCGGGCGAGCCGTCCGCCGGACCGAGGCACTCCCCCCGACGGATCGCCCGATGAATCGGGCTCCTACGGGGGCGGGGTTTCGGGTGGCGGTGTTGGTAGGAGCCCGGCTGTGCCGGGCGAGCCGTCCGCCGGACCGTGGCTCCCGCCCCGAACGCCTCGCCCGATGAATCGGGCTCCTACGGGGGCCGGATTGCCGTTGGTGCCGTTTTTGTAGGAGCCCGGCTATGCCGGGCGAGCCGTCCGCCGGACCGTGGCTCCCGCTCCGAACGCCTCGCCCGATGAATCGGGCTCCTACGGGGGCGGGGTCCCGGGTGGTGGTGTTCGTAGGAGCCCGGCTGCGCCGGGCGAGCCGTCCGCCGGACCGTGGCTCCCGCCCCGAACGCCTCGCCCGATG
>NZ_JAZKRM010000073.1:0-6966 GCF_036628635.1 Thiohalorhabdus sp.
AGGGCGTGGACGTCCGCGGCGAGGCGCTGAAGGTGGTGGTCATCGACAAGCTGCCGTTCCCAAGCCCCGGCGACCCGGTCATCGAGGCCCGCGACAACTACCTCAAGCAAAAGGGCTACCAGCCCTTCCCCACCGAGCACCTGCCCACCGCCGTGCTCACCCTCAAGCAGGGCGCAGGACGGCTCATCCGCGACGCCGGCGACTTCGGCGTCCTCGTCCTCGGCGACCCGAGAATCACCCGGAAGGGGTACGGCAAAACCTTCCTGGATAGCCTGCCGCCCATGCACCGCACCGAGTCCCTGGCCGAGGTGGAGGCCTTCCTGGCCCGGGAAGGCAACCGCAGCCGCCCCGAGCCCGCCGAGAACACCTGACCCCGCCCAAGCCCGCCCCCTGTAGGAGCGGTCACCGACCGCGACGCCGTTCCCCAAAACACCGCCCCCGATCCCGTAGGAGCGGCCTCCAGGCCGCGAAGCCTTTCCCTAAAACCACCCCCACCCCTGTAGGAGCGGCGGCCCCCGCCGCGACCGCCTTCCTGCACGGCGATGCCAGGGATTGCCACGGGGCAGGGCGCCGGGCAGGGGGAATCCGCTCCGGGGCGCCCAGTCTTGCCACTTTTCAAGTGCCAAGACAGCCCTCAGTAGCTCCTTCCCCCTGCCCGGGGCCCATTTTTGGTTTATTGGCTATCCGCCCCATCCAGGGAGGGTGCTTGTGGGAGGGGCTACCAGCCCCGACCGGGTCCGGAGGCCCTACCCGTCGCGGCCAATGGCCGCTCCCGCAGGAAGGGACCCCGAATTCCGGCCTATTTCCGGGCCCAACCGGATAGCCAATTTTGGTTTAATGGGCCCCTCGGACCCCTTATCAAGAGGCCGCGGCCGTCCTTGGCGCCCCTGGCGTCCCTGGCGGTCGGCCCAGAAGGAGCCTTTGACCATGAAATGCGATGTGAAGTGGGTGGATGGCGCCCAGTTCCTAGGCGAGAGCGACTCCGGCCACCCGGTGGTCATGGACGGCCCCCCGGACGGCGGCGGGCGCAACATGGGCGTGCGCCCCATGGAGATGATGCTGCTCGGCGTGGGCGGCTGCACCGCCTACGATGTGGTCCACATTCTCCAGAAGCAGCGCCAGCCGGTGACCGACTGCCAGGTCACCCTGGAGGCCGAGCGGGCGGACACCGACCCCAAGATCTTCACCAAGATCAACATCCACTTTACGGTCACCGGGGAGGGCCTGTCGGAGAAGCAGGTGGCGCGGGCGGTGGAGCTGTCGGCGGAGAAGTATTGTTCGGCTTCAGCCCAATTGGCGCCAAGCTGCACCATCGGCCACAGTCACGAGATTGTTGAGTCCAAGGAATAGGACGGGGGTCTTCCCCAAGGGGTTGTTGGTAAGAGAAACCCTGAACGAGGAACAAGCAATGTCGAGCATCAAGGACCGCATGACCGAGGTCATCCAGGAGCAGCCCGAGGACGCCACCTACGAGGAGATCCTGCGGGAGCTGGCCTTCCACAAGATGGTGGAGCGGGGCCTGGCCGACTCCCGGGAGGGCCGCGTGATCTCCAATGAGGAGATGAGCCGGCCCATGGACGAATGGCGGAAATAAGGTGGGCGCGGTAGGCCGAGGGCGCAGAAACCGACCCCAAGATCAACATCCATTTCATAGTGACCGGGGAGGGGTTGTCGGAGAAGCAGGTGGCGCGGGCGGTGGAGTTGTCGATGGAGAAGTATCGCTCGGCGTCGCGGCAGTTGGCGCCTAGTTGGAAGATTGAGCATTCGTATGAGATTTCTCAGGAGAATGGTTTAGCAAAAGGCAAGACCTGACCCTAGGGACGAAACCCAACGAGGTGGGTGCCCCTTTGGACCTCCGGTTGGCTTGGGGCGAAGCGGCCTATTTTAAATCTTTTAACCAGCCGGATCATTCAGCCGGTGAGCAGTAGATACGTGCAACATCTCCCTCAAACTGACCGACATTTCCGGCACATCTAACGCCGTGACACGGCAGCCGGTGGGTTAGGGAATCGATTAAATGGTGCGACAGGACCGAAACGAACGAGTTTTTTGCTATGCGTGCCGGCTCTTGCGGGCGGAAGCAGGAGACCCATCGCCAAGCGGCACACCTTGCCCAAAATGTGGAAATACCACCCTGGTGGCCTATCCGCCTGGAGATGAGTTCAAGATTACTTCTGGAGGGCTAACTTTTAAGTCTATTCCTCCAGGAGGGGGGAGGTGGGAGGCAAAGCGGGAGGTAAAACACTCACTCTTTAAGAAAACGAACTGCGACCATTTCATTGAAAGAGAAATTGATCCCATACGTAATCTTTATTACGAGCGAATTGTGGACGTGAAGACCGGCGAATTGGTTCGGTTTAAAGAGGAGCCATTGACCGATCATCAAGGCCACGGTTCTGCAAAAAAGCAGTCGGACAAATAATAGCAACCTAACCTACAACCTACAGGACACCCACTTCGTTTGCCCCCGGTTTGGCCTTCCTGGTACGTTTTCAAAACGTTCTTTAAAAGGGGGTCAACCCGATAACCCAGCCCCGCTTCGCCCTTTAATCGACGCGCGAGCCCTTCACCATGGCTGATCGGTTCCCTTCACAGCTCTGGTCGTATCTCCGCCGCCGCTGGATCAGCGTCCGCCGGGTGCGCTTCTGGTTGCTCGTGCTCCTCGCGGTGTACACGCTTGCGGGCTTTTTCGTCGTGCCCTGGATCGCCGGGATGGTCGCGGTGGATACCGTCCGGGAGGACTTCGAGCGCGAGCTAAGCCTCGGTGACGTCGACGCTAATCCCTACACCCTCAGCCTGGAGATCACGGACCTTGCCCTGGCGGACCGCGACGGTCACCGGCTCTTGGACTTCGACCGGCTGCGGGTGAACTTCACGGTGGCCAGCCTATGGGAGCGGGCCTGGACCTTCCAGAAGGTGAGCCTCGACGGACTGGTGGTCCGGGAAGAGCGCTTGCCGTCGGGCGAGACGCGGTTCACGCGGCTGGCGGGCGAGGCGTCGGGGCAGCCCGCCAATAAAGCGGCGCCGGCCGAACCGGCGGCCGGCGCCATGCCCGGTGTGGTGATCCGCGAGCTGGGGCTGGCCGGGGCGACGCTGCGCTTCGTGGATCACCTGGACGAATCGGCGACCGCCGAGCTCGAGCTGCGTGACGTCCGGGCGACCGTGGAGGACGCCAGGCTGCATGAGAGCAGCCGTTTCCCGGTCCGGCTCGCGGCGCGCTCGGCGGCCGGAGGCGAGCTCCGGTTCGACGGCGGCATGCAGCTGTCGCCGGCCTTCGCGCTCGACGGCGAGCTGCGGGTCGACGCCCTGACCTTCGCCCCGGCCGAGCCCTACCTGCGGGAGCTCGTGGGGGTGAGGACCGAAAGCGGCAGCGCGAGCCTCGACGGCCGGGTCTCGATCAGCGCCGACGGGCCGCTGGTCTATCGCGGCGATGCCGGCGTGGCGGATCTGAGCATCGTGCCCGTGGACGATGACGAGCCGCTGGCGAGCTGGCGGGCGCTCGAGATCGAGGGCCTCGATCTGAGCACCGCGCCGCCTAGCGTCGAGGCCGCGCGCGTCGGCCTTGAACGCCCGGTCATTCGGGAAGAGCGCTTCGCCTCGGGGGAGACGCGCGTCACCCGGCTGATGGAGACCGCGGCGGGCAAGGCGGAGCAGCCGGAGGAGGCGGCGCAGCCGAAGGCGGCCGAGGAGGGCGGGGACGCCGGGATGCCGGCGGTGGCGATCGGCGAGCTGGACGTCAGGAAGGGCGTGATCCACTTCGTCGATCACCTGAGCCCCGATCCCGGCAAGCCCGGCGCGACCGCCACCTTCGCGGTGCGCTCGCTCGAGGTCTCGGCGGAGGACGCGGCCCTGCACGAGAGCAGACCCTTCCCGGTCCATCTCGCCGGCGAGCTCGATGCGGGCGGGGCGTTCTCGTTCGATGGCGATCTGCGGCTGTTGCCGGCCTTCGCCGGCGACGGCGATCTGCGCGTGGAAGAGCTGGCGCTGGGCCCGGCGGAGCCTTACGTGCAGCAGATCGCGCGGGTCGCGATCGCGGGTGGCAGCGTGAGCGTCGACGGGCGGGTGTCCGTCAGCCCCGACGAGTTGCTGGCCTATCGCGGCAGCGCCGGCGTGACGGATCTGAGCGTGGTGCCCCTGGACACCGAGGAGCCGGTGATCGGCTGGCGAGCGCTGCGAATCGAGCAGCTCGACCTGAGCGCCGGGCAGGGCAGCGTCGAGGCCTCGCGCGTGGCCATCGACGGCGCCTCCGGCCGGGTCGTGATCCGCGAGGACCAGAGCACCAATATCGATCGCCTGCTGTTGGACAGCGCCGGCGGCGAAGACTCCGCCTCGGGGGCGGGCGACGCCGAGGCCGCCCCGCCGCTGCGCATCAGCGTCGCCGGCATCGCTCTCGCGAACAGCACGCTGCGGTTCGCGGATCGCTCGCTGCCGCTGCCGTTCTCCGCGCGTATCCACGAGCTCGGCGGCGAGATCTCCACGCTGGCCACGGACACGCAGGAGCCGGCCGAGGTGCAGCTCGAAGGGCAGGTGGGCGAGCATGGCCTCGCGCGCGTCGCCGGCAGAATCCACGCCTGGCAGCCGATGCGGGACACGAACCTCACGCTGACGTTCCGCAACCTGGAGGTGCCGGCGTACTCGCCGTATACCGTCGCCTTCGCCGGCCGCCGGATCGCGGGCGGCCGGATGGATCTCGATCTCTCCTACGCGATCTCCGGCGAACGGCTCGAGGGGCGCAACAGCATCGCCCTGTACGATCTGGAGCTGGGCGAGAAGGTCGATAGCCCGGGCGCGATGGATCTGCCGCTGGGATTCGCCGTGGCGCTGCTCAAGAACAGCGAGGGCGTGATCGAGCTGGCCATCCCCGTCACGGGCGATGTCGGGGACCCGCAGTTCGAGCTGGGCGGTGCCATCCGCAAGGCGGTCACGGGGGTGATCGGCAAGGTGGTCAGCTCGCCGTTCCGCTTCCTGGCCGGCCTGGTCGGCGCCGGCGACGAGGATCTGGGCCGCATCGCCTTTTCGCCGGGGCGCAGCGACCTGACGCCGCCGCAGAAGGAACGCGTCGCGCTGCTGCGCAAGGCCCTGGCGGATCGCCCGAAGCTGGCGATCGAGCTCGCCGGTCCCTTCGATGCGGACGTGGACGGCCCCGCGCTCAAGCGCCAGCGCGCGGTCAAGGAGCTCGCCGCGAAGCTCCGCGAGCCGGGACGCGAGGTCGCGTCCCCCGATCTGACCGCGGAATCGACCCAGGAGGCGATGGAGGCGCTGTTCGCCAGCGCCTATCCCGATACCAGCCTGGATGAGGTCCGCGAGCGCTTCACGCGCCCGGCGGAGGAGGTTCCGGAGGGTCACTCGCGCCTGGATGGGCTCGCGTATCGCGCCCATCTTGCCGAGCGGGTGATTGCCGCGCAGCCGGTCACCGACGCTGACCTCGCGGTGCTCGGGCGGGTGCGGGCCGCAGCCGTGCGCGACCGCCTGCTGGCCCATGCGCCCGGCAGCGGGGAAGGGGGCACCGCCGTCGAGCCCGACCGGGTCCTTCTCGCGGACGCGGCGTCGGTGGAGTCGGAGAACGACGATCGCGTCGTGATGGAGGTCGGTCTGGCCGTCGACTGAGGCGGTACGCGAGGGCAGGGAGCCTTCTGATGGGTGACCCAATCAGATCGCCGTCCGATCTGTTAACCCGCGGATCATCCGCCTTCTGACCGTTGAGGAAGAAAAGGGGTCAAGTCTTGACATAATAGGTATCGGGGGCATCCTTTCCCCATGAGCCGCCCGCTGCGCATCGAATACGAAGGCGCCTGGTACCACGTGATGAACCGGGGCCGGGGTCGTCAGGCGATCTTTCCCGGGGAGGCCGGGTACGAGGCATTCCTGGAAACCGTGGCCGAGGCCTGCCGGCGGCTTCGGCTGGAGGTCCACGCCTACTGCCTGATGCCCAACCACTACCACCTCCTGGTGCGTACGCCCCTGGGCAATCTGAGCCGGGTGATGCGCCATATCGACGGGGTCTACACCCAGCGTTACAACCGCCTGGCGGAGACGGACGGGCCGCTGTTCCGGGGCCGCTACAAGGCCATTCTGGTGGACGCTGACGCCTATCTCCTGGCGGTGTCCCGCTACATCCACCGCAACCCCGTCGATGCCGCCGATCCGCTCGTCGAGGACCTGGCCGACTGGCCCTGGTCCAGCTACCCCGCCTACATCAACCGCGCCAAGGCCCCCGAGTGGCTTGCCACCGAAACCACCTACGTCATGCTGGGCCAACGCAACCGGTCCGCGGGCTATCGGCATTTCGTGGAAGCCGGGGTGGAGGAAGAGGTGGCCCGTTTCTACGCGAACCAGCGGGCAACGCCTGTGCTGGGGGACGAAGCCTTCCGCTCGTGGGCACTGGAGCAGGGGGGAGATGCCTCGGAGAGCCCGCTTTGGGAACGGCATAGGCTTCACACGGCCGATGAGGTCCTGGCGGCCGTGGCCGACGAATGGGGCGTCGATCCGGCGTCCCTGACCGCCCGTGGCCGGCAGCTGGGGCCGAGGCAGGGCAGGGCTCGCCAAGTGGCCATGCTACTGTGCCGGGAAAAAACCGAGCTGACCCTTGCCGCTATCGGGGAACGGTTCGGCGGCATCCACTATTCGGCGGTGGGGCAGAATGTCCGGCGGGTCCGGAAGGCGATGGAAGCGGACCGGGGATTGGCTCGAAGCTATGAAGCTGTCATGTCAAGACTTGACCCCTAACAATGGTTTAGCAAAAGGCAAGACCTGACCCTAGGGACGATGCGTGAGTGGACAACGGCTTGTCGC
The DNA here is from genome assembly GCF_036628635.1 of Thiohalorhabdus sp. Lineage (GTDB taxonomy): Bacteria > Pseudomonadota > Gammaproteobacteria > Thiohalorhabdales > Thiohalorhabdaceae > Thiohalorhabdus. Next base: position 6,793 of record NZ_JAZKRM010000073.1, read on the forward strand.
GGTGATTCGCTCTCATAAGGGGTGCCGGATTGCCGGGTAAAGGCAGCCTTTTTCCGGTTGGCCACAAGATACAGGGAGGCGATATGTCGGAACGTGCCCGCTATTCGGGGATATCCACGATCAACCACTGGGTGACGGCGCTTCTGGTGGTGGTCATGCTGGCGCTGGGTTATG
>NZ_JAZKRM010000074.1:0-6547 GCF_036628635.1 Thiohalorhabdus sp.
AGGTGGTCCCGGAGAATTGGATCGGAGTCGGCGGCCGCATGGGGCGCGACTTCCGCGCCGTGACCGAGCCCTATCCGCTGGCGGCCCACGGCCTGTCGCTGAATATCGGCGGGCCCCGGCCGCTGGATCGTGGCCACCTGCGTGATCTGCGCGCTTTCCTGGACGCGCACGGGGTGGCCGTCTACAGCGACCACCTGTCCTACACCGCGGACGAAGGGCAGCTCTACGACCTCCTGCCCATCCCGTTCACGGCGGAGGCCGCCGACTACGTGGCCGGCCGCGTTCAGGTGGTGCAGGAAGAGCTGGGCCGCCGTGTGGTGCTGGAAAACGCCAGCTATTACGCCGCGCCCGGTGCCGCCCTGGACGAGGCCGAGTTCATCGCCCGGGTGCTGGAGGCCGGCGACTGCCAGCTGCTGCTCGACGTCAACAATGTCTACGTGAACAGCGTCAACCACGGCTACGACCCGCACGCCTTCCTTGACGCCCTGCCCCGCGAGCGCGTGGCCTACTTCCATATCGCCGGCCACCGGCGGGAGGAGCCGGACCTGATCATCGACACCCACGGGGCCCCGGTGATCGATCCGGTTTGGGAGCTGCTCGATCACGCCTACTGGCGGTTCGGCCCCCTGCCCACCGTGCTCGAGAGGGACACCGAGATCCCGCCCCTTCCCGAGATGCTCGCCGAGGTGGCGGCCATCCGGCGGCACCAGGCGGCGGTCCCCGAACCATCCGCGGAGGGCGCATGAGTCGCGAGCCCGAGCCACCTGCGGACCTGCGAGCGACGCAGGAGGCGCTGACCGCCTTCCTCCGGGACCCTGCGGGCAGCGAGCGGCCCCAAGGGGTCGACGAACGGGGAGGCCGGGTCTACCGGCGGCTGCTCTACAACAACCTGCAAGGATTTATGGCCAGCAACTTCCCCGTCCTCCGCCGGATCCTGGAGGGCGACCGCTGGAACGCCCTGGTAGCCGACTTCCTTGCCGAGCACCGGGCCCAGACCCCCTATTTCCTGGAAATCGGCCGCGAATTCCTGACCTATCTGGCTGAGGTCCGGGAGCCCCGGGCCGATGATCCGGCCTTCCTTCTGGAGCTGGCCCACTACGAGTGGGTGGAGCTGGCGCTGGCGGTGGACGAGGCCGAGCTGCCCGCCCAGGGGGTCGATCCCGCCGGCGACCTGCTGGCCGGCCGGCCCGTGGTGTCGCCGCTGGCTTGGCCGCTGCAGTATGCCTTCCCCGTCCACCAGATCGGGCCCGGGTTCGAGCCGGAAGCGCCCCCGCAGCAGCCCACTTTCCTGGTGGTCTACCGCGACCGTTTTGACGCCATCGGCTTCCTGGCGGTCAATGCCGTTACCGCCCGCCTTCTGGAGCTGCTTCAGGAGGAAGGCGATGACCCCGGGGAGGTCCTGCTGCGGCGGATCGCCGGGGAGATCGGCCATCCCGACCCCGACCAGGTGGTGGCCGCTGGCACCGATATCCTGGCCGATCTACAGGGCCGGGATATCCTGGTCGGCATCGCGGCCTCCTAGCCGAGCACCCCGTTCAGCCAGGCGAACAGATCCGCGAGCTCGGTCTCGGAGACGCCGTGATCCATGGGGTAGGCGTGCCATTCGGGGGTCTGGGTCCCCAAGCCCGGCAACCGGTCGCGGGCAGCCTCGCCCAGTTCGAAGGGGATCAGGGAATCGTATTGGCCATGGCCCAGGAACAGGGGCGTTTGCCGCTGAGCCTCGGTTACCGGCGGGTCGGCCGGCAGGTAGGCGGATAAGGCGGCGACGCCGGCGAGGGGGCGGGGATAGGCCAGGCCGGCCCAAAGGGCCAGGACCCCGCCCTGGGAGAAGCCCCCCAGGACGATGCGTTCGGGATCGATGCCGTCGGCTTCCAGACCTTCCAGAAGGCCGATTACCCGACCCGCCGAGCGGTTTATGCCCTCGAGGTCGGCATGCGTGGTCAGGTCCGGACTGGTGATGTCGTACCAGGCGCGCATGCGCATGCCGCCGTTGACGGTTACCGGCTGCTGAGGCGCATGGGGGAGAAGCACCCGGGTATGCGCCGGTAGCGCGGCGCCTTCCCGGAACAGGGGCTCGAAGTCGTGGCCGTCGGCCCCAAGCCCATGCAGCCAAACGATCGCCGCCCGCGGCTGCTCGGCTGGGGACAGCTCGAGGCATTCCAACGGCCTGCTGTGGTCATTCCCTGCCATGATAGGCTCCCCGTAAACGCGACCGACCCTACTCTTTCGGCCAATCAATGCTTGGAGGTTTCATGCCCGCGAACCCGCGCACCCGTCGCCTCTGGCTGGCGCCGCTTTTTGCGGCCGTTGTTGCGGCATTGCCCGGCATTAGCCTCGGCGCCGAAAACGGGGTCGCCTGGGAAGAGGTCCCCTACGCCAAGTCCGAGATCCCCATGGAGCTCCAAAAGGCCGCCGAGGACGTCTATTTCGTTATCGGCCGCAACGGCGTCCCCGATGCCGAGAACGAGGGCTTCATGTCCAACGCCGGCTTCGTGGTTACCGACGACGGCGTGGTGGTTTATGACGCCCTGGGCACTCCGTCACTGGGCTGGAAGCTGCTGAGCAAGATCCGGTCGGTCACCGACAAGCCGGTTACCCGCGTGGTGGTGGGTCACTACCACGCCGACCACATCTATGGTCTCCAGGTGTTCGAGGGCCACACCGACGCCACCATCTGGGCCCAAAACCGCTACGCGCAGTACTTCGAGGGCCAGGGGGCCCAGCGCCGCCTGAAGCAGCGGCGCCAGGCCCTGTTCCCCTGGGTGGACGAGGATACCCGGGTGGTGCGGCCGGACGAGACCTTCGGTGAGCGCAAGACCTTCGAAATGGGCGACAAGCGCATCGAGCTGGTGCACGTGGGTCCGGCGCACGCGCCCGACGATACCATGATGATCGTCCACGGCCCGGATGTGGTGTTCTCCGGCGACATCCTGTTCGACGGCCGCATCCCCTTCATCGGCGATAACGTGGATACCAAGAACTGGCTGGAAGGCGTCGAGCGGGTCGCGGCCATGGATCCGCCGCCGTCCACGATCATCCCCGGCCATGGGCCCGCCGAGGAGAACGCCTCCCGGGCGATCGACTTCATGCGCGGCTACATCACCAAGCTGCGCGAGACCATGGGCGAGGCCGTGAAGAAGCTCCAACCCTTCGAGTCGGCGTATAACCAAGTGGACTGGTCCGAGTACGAGGGCCTTCCTGCCTACGAGGCCACCCACCGGCGCAACGCCTACAATGTCTACCTGGAGCTGCAGGGGCAGTGAGGAGTGAGGCGTGAGGAGTGAGGCATAACACCCACGGCAAAGGCGTTATCCGCAGATTACGCCGATGAACGCAGATAAAAGCATAACCTCGAACGGCCCTGTGATAACGGCACGAGCCGCGACACCGTTGGCCATATAAAGTCAGGGCCTACCCACTACCTAGAAGGGCCGACCAGCCCAGCTTCCATCTGCGTTCATCGGCGCAATCTGCGGATGGATCGTTTCGCCGTTACACCTCACCCCTCACGCCTCACGCCCCTCACGGCAATACCGGCCTCTCGCCTGTTTCCAAATACTGGCGGTAGTGGGCGAGGATCCGGCCGTGATCGAAGGCGGTGGGCGGCAGGTCGGTGAGGGGGAACCAGGCCAGGTCCTGGGCGTCGCTGGCGGCCTGGGCGGTGCCGGAAGGACGGGCGGCGTAGACGGTGGAAACGGTATGCCCCCGGGGGTCGCGGTCCGGGGCCGAGTAGGTGGCGAACTGGTACAGCTCCGCCAGCTCCAGGCCGGTCTCCTCCGCCGCCTCCCGCCGGACCGCGGTGGTCAGGTCCTCGCCGGGGTCGACGAAACCGCCCGGAAGGGCCCAGCCGTAGGGCGGGTTCTTGCGCTCGATGAGCAGAACGCGGTCGCTTGGGTCGTGGATGATCACGTCCACGGTGCAGCGGGGTCCTTCCATGCTGGGCCTCCCTACCCGGAAAAAATTTCCCCCTGCGGGCTTCACCCGGTTCTCGCGGGCAGCCCATGGGCCGCGAGAACCGGAGCTCCGGGATATGGTATACTTTGTGCTAAGAAAAGGTTGCGCGGTGCTGCCGCGTCCGCTGGAGGCCAAGGTGGCCGCCCACTGTCCGATCGGATCCGTTGCGAGCGAGCGTCATGGAAATTGATCCGACCAAGAACCTGAGCCAGCTGGCCGGGGGCAGTCAGACCCAGCAGCAGGGCGTATCCGACGGCTCGGCCTTCCGGGCCGCCCTGGAGAAGGCCCAGGCAAGCTCCGGGAGCACCGCCCAAGGGGCCTCCGAGGGTGTAACATCGGCCCGCGGCCCGGCGGAGCTGGTGGGTATGCTCCGTCATCAGGCCGTGCAGGAGGAAGGCCGGGTGCAGCAGGCCTTGGACCTGGTCACTAGCCTGTCGGCCGATTTCGCCCACGGCAAGACGCCCCAGGCCGCCGAGCTGCAATCCGCCGATGCTACCCTGGCGCGCCTGGAGCAGCAGGCCGGCCCCGGGGAGCGCGAGTCCCTGCGGGATGCTCGCACCGCCGTCAATTTCTACCTGGGCCGAGCGGAGCGGGAGAGCGGCTGAGTTCCGGCCGGTCTAGCCTGATCCGCCCGCCTCCGGCTGCCGCTTCTGGCGGACTTCCTGGCGGTGCCGCCGGAAGATGTACTCGCTTAGGACCTTTTCTTCGCTCTCGGTGACATTGGTCAAGGCCAGTGTCACCCAGTAGCGTTCCTCCCCCTGCTCGCCCCGATCCGCTCCAGCCTCCCGGATATAGGCGGGGGCGCCAAAATGCACCCGGGGCGAGCCCGGCAATCGGCATTCCACCCAGAACCATTCCCCCCGTACGGGAAGCAGATCGCCATCCGGCGGGAGGCCCGCCCGGATGGTTTCCAGACTGACCGCTACCGGCAACGGATCCGGACCCTCCCCTTCCTGGAGCGCCAGCTGATCCTCGAGCAGGTGGAGGAGGTGGTCGAGCTTGGTATCGACCAAGCGCAGGGCTTCGAACACCGCCCCTTGGGGGCGCTGGTCGGGCGGATAGCTGCGCGCGAGTTCTTCCACCGTGGCGTCGCGGCTCCCAAGGGCGGCGCGCAACCCGCTGGCCTGGGCCGCCAGGTTGCCTGATTGGGCTGCCGCGGCCTGACTCTCGTCGAGCCGGGTGAGCTCAAGGGGGAGATGGTCGTGAACCTGGAGCCCGGTGTCAGCCCTTTGGCGGTCCTCATGCTCGGCCATGCCTAACTCCGGGTTGCTGGGGGCCAGCCTACCAGCATCGCCCGGTTGAGGACATCAGGAAGGCTTTCGCCCGTAAGGGATGACAGCGCTCCGGCTCTCGGCGGACGCTTTGACACCCAACATCAGTCCTGTCACGATTTTGACGCAGTAGCTGTGGGCAAGCCGACGGAATCCCGGCCTCAATGACGGGAACTTGGAGGTGCGATGGCGGAGGGAACCGAAGCCCGGCAAGACGAATCCGTACCTCCTGGTGAGACACGGCGCGAACAGGCCGGGCTGGCATTCGAATCCCCCGCCCCTCGGGTGATCATCGGCCCGGGACTGGAGCGCCATAGCCAGGCACTGGCTCGTGCTGCGGCCGGCTCGGGGCTGGAAAGCGAGGTAGCCGGGGCGGCCCCTGCCCCGGGGCCGGCGGTGGTGCTGATGGACCTCGCCGCTGGCGCCGGCGGGTGGGACTTTTTGGCGTGCTGCCGGAGTGGTCATCTCCCGGTCGCCGTGTTTAGCACCCAGCCCGAGCCCGCCCAGGTTCGCGAGGCCTATCGGCGGGGTGCCGCTGAGGTTCTGTTCCTTGACGAAGCCGCTCTCGATATCCAGCTGTCCTCGCTCCTTGCCCGGTTCTATGACGGTCCCGACCAGAACCGCCTCCACCCGGAGCGAAGCCGGTTCCACGGCCTTGTGGGCATTTCCCAGTCCATGGCCGAGCTGTATTCCCTGCTGGAGGTGGTCGGGCCTTCGGATGCCACCGTCCTCATACGGGGTCAGAGCGGAACCGGCAAGGAGCTTGTGGCTCGTGCCATTCACGCCGAATCGGCCCGCAGCGAGCACCCGTTCGTCGCCATCAACTGCGGCGCCATCCCCCCGGATCTGCTCGAGGCCGAGCTGTTCGGACATGCCAAAGGTGCCTTCACCGGTGCCGTGAGCGCCCGCCAGGGCCGTTTCGCTCATGCGGACAGTGGCACCCTTTTCCTCGATGAAATCGGGGAGATGAGCCCGGATCTCCAGATCAAGCTGCTCCGGGTTCTGGAGGAGCGAACCTACGAGCCGGTGGGCAGCTCACGCTCCGTGCCCTTCAACGCCAGGGTCCTGGCAGCCACCAATAAGAACCTGGACGAAGCGGTGGCCTCGGGCCGCTTCCGCGAGGATCTCTATCACCGGCTCAATGTGCTGACCGTGGACCTGCCCCCCCTCAATCAGCGGGGGGCCGAGGATGTCATGTTCCTGTTCGATCATTTCCTCGAAGAGCTCAACCGCAAGCACGGTACCCGGGTCGCGGGCGCCGATCCGGTGGCTCGACGGTTTCTGGAGGCTTACGAATGGCCCGGGAATGTCCGCGAGCTGCG
>NZ_JAZKRM010000075.1:0-6439 GCF_036628635.1 Thiohalorhabdus sp.
GCACCCGGCTCATGCCGAACAGCTCGGTCATCTGCAGGATGGGCAGGATCTCGCCCTCGCGCTGATAGACCCGCTGGCCACGAACCGTGGTAACCTTACCCGGCTCGAAGTCCAGGGTTTCCTTGACGGTCTCCAAGGGAATGGCGAAGTGCTCCGGCCCGATCTGAACGATCAAGGTCTGTTGAATCGACAGCGTCAGCGGCAGGCGGATGCGTACCGTAGTGCCCTGACCCATCTCCGAGTCCAGCTCGATGGAGCCCTTGAGCTCCTCCACGTTGGACCGGACCACGTCCATGCCCACGCCGCGCCCGGAGATGTCGCTGACCTGCTCCGCGGAGGAGAAGCCTGGCGAGAAGATCAGCTGCTGGGCCTCGCGGTCGGCCATCTGCTCCGCCTCGTTGGCGTCGACAATGCCCCGCTCCACCGCCTTCTGGCGTAGCTTGTCGGCGGACAGCCCGGCACCGTCGTCGGCAACCTCGATGACCACGAAGTTCTCTTCGTAGTAGGCCTTGAGATCCACCGTGCCGGCCGGATCCTTGCCCTTGGCCTCGCGCTCATCCGGTTCCTCGATGCCGTGATCCACGGAGTTGCGGATGAGATGGACCAGCGGATCCTGAATGGCCTCGATGACGTTGCGATCCAGCTCGGTCTGCTCGCCGCTGATGTTGAGCTGGACCTCCTTGTTGGTCTTGCGGGACAAATCGCGAATGACCCGCTTGAACTTGTTGAAGCTCGCCGCAAGGGAGTGCATCCGGGTCTGCATGACCGCCGACTGTAGGTCGGAGGTAACCAGGTCGAGGCGATGGGCTTCCTCGGAGAGATCCTCGGCCAAACGCTCGTCGTCCGTTTGGGAGGCTACCCGCCGAGCGAGCTCTCGGGTCTGGTTTCGGGTCAGCACCAGCTCGCCGACGAGGTTGAACAACCGGTCCAGGCGCTCCAGGGGGACCCGCAGGGTCTGTCCCTCGTGGGACTGGCCTTCCCCGCCTCCGCCACCGGCATCCTCGCCGCCGGTCTTGGCCGGAGCCGAGCCGCCGCTGCCGGTTTCGCTCCCGGATTCCCGGGCGGCCTCGGCCGGGGCAGCCTCTTCCTGGCCACCCTGGCCGGCGTCCTGGCTCTTGGGGGTCCCGGGCTCTTCGCCCTGGTAATCGGCCCGCAAGTAATGGCGCAACCGGCGAGCGGTATCCTCCATGGCCAGATCATCGCCACCGCCGTTGGCGACCCGGTCCACCACCTGGCGCAGGAGGTCCGTACCGGCCAGAAGATCATCCATCATGCCCGCCGACAGGGGAATCTCGAAGTTCCGCAGGCGGTCCATCACCGATTCCATGGTGTGGGCCATTCCCTGCAGACGCGGCAGGCCGACAAAGCCGGCGGTGCCTTTAATGGTATGGATGGTCCGGAAGGCGCTATGGAGGCGGTCCCCGTCCTCGGGGTTGTCCTCAAGGGCCATGAAATCCTGGTCCAAAGCCTCAAGGCCTTCCCGGGATTCCTCGATGAAGGCGCTTACCAGATCCGGATCGGAATCTTCCGGCAGCTCGGCCACACCCTCCGGCAGGGTCTCCTCGGCGGTTTCTTCTTCGGTTTGGGCCACGTTGGCTTGATCCTGGGTGGGCTCGGGCTCGGGTTCTGGCTCGGCTGGGGCCTGGGCTTCCGGCTCGGGTTCTGGCTCAGCTGGGGTCTCGGCTTCCGGCTCGGGCCCGGGCTCGGCTTCGCTGGTCGCCTCCTCCGCTTCCTCCTCGGGCCCACCGGGCTCTTCGGGGACATGCTTGGCCAGGCGGTGATAAGCATCCTCGGCCGCCTGCTCGTCCTCACCTTCCATCGCCCCCATGGCAGCCTGAAGGTCCTGGACCATGACCTTGTGCAGACGGATATCGAAGGCGGCCAAGCCCTCGAAGATGGCCTGCAGCCGTTGTCCCAGGTCCGCCATCGGGCCGCCCTCTGCCGCCAGCCGCTCGGCGGTAGCAACGGCGGCGCTGCGGGCCTGCTCCAGGAGCTGGGGATCACTGGGGCTGGCGATGAGGCTCTCAAGGGCTGTGCCCAGATCCCCTTCGCCACCGGATGGCGCCACAGCAGCTCCCTCGCCGGCCTCTTCGGCGGATTCGGCCGAATCCTCACCGGAGGCGTGGTCCATAAGGGCCTCCAGCCCGGCAATCAGGGGCGCCGGATCGCCCCCGCGAGCCAGCACCTCGGCACCGGCCTGGAGCCGCTTGCCCAGCTCTTCGCTCCAGGGAAGGCGGCCGGCGGCAAAAGCACCCAGGACATCGCCCATCCGCAGGGCCAGGGTCTCTCGCTCGCCGCTCAGCGCCTCCGATAATTCGTCCAGATTGGCGCCGAGCTCATCCAGGACGGCGCCCTCGCCCTCATCCGACAAAAACCGCTCGCAGTCGGCCAGAACCTGCTCCGGATCCGGGGCGGCCTCTTCTTGGCTTTCGGCGCCGGCCGGAGAACCGCCGCCTTCTTCCGAGCCGACCAAGCGTTCCAGCCGGGGGATGACCTCCGAGGCGCCCTCCCCGTCATCGGCTGTCAGTGCCTGAGCACCCGCGAGCAAAGGCTGCTGAACCTCGTCGTCCCAATCCAGATGCCCCTCGGCGAAGGCGCCCAGGACATCCCCCATACGGAGGGCCAGGGTCTCGGCCTCCCCGGTAAGGCTTTCGGAGAGGTCGTCCAGCTCCCCCCCGAGCCGATCGAGGGTGGCCCCGTCGCCGGGATCCTCCGCCAGGGCCCGAAGGCCGTCCTCGATGGAGCCGCCGCCGTCCCCGGACTCCCCGCCGCCTCCTTCGGCGGTCTCCGTCTCCAGCAGATGGCGCCGGATTCGGCCTTCCAGCTCCGCTGCCGGACGCTCGGGCGTCGTTCCCTGGAGCAGGGCTTCCAGAACGGGGACGGCCTGCTCCAGATCCTGATACATGACCCGGTGCAGGCGGATATCGAAGTTGGCCATCTGCCGGAAAAGCGCCTCCAGCGCTCGAACCAATCCCCGCACGGGCTCGTCGAGGCCTTCCTGCTCGCCCAGCTCGCCGAAGCGGCGGGCCAGGTCGTCGTGCAGCTCCGGATCTCCCGGCCGGTTCTGCAGGTCCTCGAGCAGCGCGGACAGGCCGCTTCCCTTATCGCCCCCCTGGGCTTCGGGGTTGAAGAAGCGGGCCATGATGTCCTCGAACCCTTCGGAGTGAGGGCCGGCGCTGAAGTCTCCATTGCCTGGCATGGCTCTTCCTCTCCCGTGCGGGCGCCCTATTCGGCCACCCGACGCTGTTCCGTCTGGTGGCTGGTCAGATAGGCCTCCACCCGCTCCACCATCTGCCAATAGCGTTGAGCAGCTGGGCCCTCGGGCGCCGCCTCGAAGGCGGTTCGTCCCTCCTGGAGCCCCTCGGGGATGGCGCCGTCGTAGGGCACCGGGGGCAGCACCCGCTCCGCCGGCAGGCTGTTACGGGTCCGCTTCAGCCAGCGCTGATGCCAACGCTCGTCATCTCGGACCATGGTCGGCACCACCCCCAGGAAAGCGGGCTGATACTGCAGGTAGCGGCCCATGAACTGGGCGTATTCCAGAGTCTGGATCAAGCCCCGAAATGATAACAGCTCCATCTGAACCGGGGCGATAAGGCCGTCAGCGGCGAAGAAGGCGTTAACGATGATCAGGGACAACGACGGCGGGCAGTCGAAGACCACGGCATCATAGCCGTCCACGCCCTCCAGGAACTGGCGCAGGGCGCTCTCGCGCCGGGGGCGATCCGCCAGCGCGATCTCCAGCTGGGCCAGGGTGCCGTCAGCGAGGAGGGCATCCAGACCGGGGCGAACCTCCGCGAGGCACTGGACCGGATCCGCACCCTCCAGAACGGCATGGTAGAGGGTATAGCGCGGAGTCAGCCGAAAATAGCTGGCCAGCGCCCCTTGCGGGTCCAGATCCACGATGAGCGTGCGGTGCCCCCGCTCGGCCAGGCCCCAGGCCAGGTGAACGGCCGTGGTGGTTTTGCCCGCACCGCCTTTGTGGTTCACCACCGCGAAGGTTCGCATTTAGAAAGGGCTCCCTGCCTTATTGGATGGGCCCAACCGGCTCAATCCAGCCGATAGGCCCGCTCGAGCAGGGCCTCCTGCTCATTGGTAAGGGAGGCGAAGGCCAGACCGTACTGATGGGAATAGCGCCCGCCGGCCAGGCCGCTTGCGGTGCGCCCCCAGCGCACTTCGGCCTGGAGCTCGACCCGGTCCTGGCCCTTGGGGGAGCGCTCCAGAGGCAGGCTCACCTCCTGCCAGGCGCCCTCGGGCAGGTCGCGGTTGCTCTCGAGGCGCACCCCGCCCTTGCTGATGGTGCTCAGATGGGCATCGTACCACTCGTCCCCGTCGAGATCGCGGATACGGACCTCGAGGTCCACGGTCTGGCGGGCGTGGCTACGCTGATCGATGAAGGGGTTTTCGGGAAGCATCTGGGCCAGATCCACCAGCACCACCACGCCGTCCTCGGAGTTGACGATCCCGGTAAGATAGGTGCCGTGCTGGCGCTGGATCTCCGAGTTGGACGGCGGCGACTGCACCTCGTCGCGCTGGATGGCCCGCAGATCGGTGACTTCGTCCACCACGAAGCCAACCAGACGCCAATCCATATCGACCACCAGGATCCGTGACTCGGCGGTATCCTCGTAGAGCCCCAGGCCGAGGAGGATGCGGGTGTCGAGGACGGGGACGATGACCCCGCGCAGGTTCATGAGGCCGCGCAGGCTCTGGGGTGAATCCGGAATGAAGGTGAGATCCCGCTCCAGGAGGGTGTCCACCTCCTTGAGGGCGGTGACATCCACACCGAACAGCTCCTCGCCAAGCCGGAAAAGGAGGTACTTGGCCGCATCAGCGGTATGGGCCTCTTTGGAGATCTGGGCCGTTTCCATGATGCCTATCCATTGTCGCGAGCATGGGCCGATTTGCCTGGGTCTACCCCAAGCAGACCCATTTGCCCCACACCCTACTGTTCTCGACTACAAATTTCGAGTCTTTAGGGCCGGTCAGGGTGACCCCATTGCGTTCGGGGCCTCCCTGGCTATTCAAGTAGGACGAACTAACGGCGAAAAGATAAGGCGGCCCCCGAGACCAAGAGCTTTAACCTAACGGGTCGGGCCTTGGTTTCCTGGGAAAATGGCCCCACAATAGAAACGCAAAGCAAGGGGGGGCAGCCCCACGGACGCTTCCTTGGTCGGAAGCCGGGCCAAAAGGACGCCTTCTAACTTAGGCCATCGGCTCCGGGCCGCCGCAGATCCCGGGTACCGGAGCCCCTCCTCAACCTGCCGCCTCCGAGAGTGACAATGCGCTACCTCCATAGCCTGAGTGCCCGCCTGCAACTGCTAGTTACCACCATTATCGTTATCCTGACCGCGGCCATGCTCTGGCTTCTGGTTTCGGCGCTCAGCTACGAGGACCGCATCTGGGATCAGCGGGTCGAGCGGGTCAACGAGGGCTGGCAGACCCTGCAGCAAGCCACCGCCGGCCGGGTAACGCGATCCCTGAAGGAGCAGTTCGAGGCCGAGGCCCGGGATCTCATGCTTCGTGGCCGCACCCGCGGCGAAGTCGCCGATGCCGTCAAGGAAGGCAGCGAGTCGGCTTTCGGGGACGCCCTCTTCGGTCTCCAGACCCTTCCGGACGTGCCGGCCAATACGCGCTTTGGGGCCTACGATCTCGAGGGCACCACGGACAACGCCTCCATCGCGGGCTCCCTCAACGGGGACCGCACCGCGTGGATGGACAGTCTCATTGGGGAAATGATGACCCTGACAGGCCCCGAGGCCATCGAAGGCGTGACCGGCTTCACCTTGATCGAGGGCCAGCCCTTTTTCACCGCCGCCGGTCTGGTCCATACGGAAACCCGGGAGGACATGCACTGGCAGGGGGCCTTTGGCGTCGCCATTCCCATGGAAGGCTTTCTGGCGGAGGTACGGAATTTCCTGTCCACCGACGAGTTCCCGGCGGCTCTCGCGGTGGTCTCCCCGGACGGCGAGATCCTTCGCCGCCAGGGCGAGCTCGACAGCCAGTTGAGCGATTCCGCTTTCACCAACGGCCAAGGCGGCATCAGCTCGTCGAAAACCCGGCTTATCGACGACGGCCGCCTGGCCCGCACTTTGATCCCCCTCCAGGATGCCGACGGCACGACCAAGGCCTATCTGTCCGCCGTCACCTCCATGGCCACCATCCACTCCGTGCTGGCCGACCGCAGCCGTCTGGAGGCAGCCAAGCTGGAAAACGAGATCTGGGGCGGCGTCATTGCGCTCTTGGTGCTGGCCTTGGGCTCGGGGGCCTTCTTCTGGGTCGCCCGCCAGCATCTGCAACGGCCCATTCAGGCCTTGCGGGCGGAGATGGCCCGGATCGCCGAAAACGACCTGAGCCACCCGGTGGCCCAGACCGAGGCCACCGAGGTCGGGGACCTGCAGGCCGCCACCGAGGACATGCGCATCACCCTCAACAGCCAGAT
>NZ_JAZKRM010000076.1:0-6359 GCF_036628635.1 Thiohalorhabdus sp.
GGCGATCCGGGCCATCTCCGACTGTAGGCCCTGGATGGGCCGTTGCAGGTGCCGCCGGGCGACCCAGAAGAAGGCCCCCGAGCCCAGCGCAAGAACCAAAATCGCCATGACGCCCCCCCAGATCTGGTTCTCCCACTTGGTGGCCTCAAGACGGCTGCGGTCGGCGAGCACGGAATGGATGGTGCTCATGGAGGTGATCGCCGACAGGTAGGCCTTCGCCCCGCCGTCGGGTCCGGTAAGGGGGATCAGGGTGCGGGCCAGGCGCCCATCGCCGATAAGTTGGGTTTGGGATGAGTTGATGCCACCGGAGCCATTGGTAAAAACGGCCTCGCTGAGCTGGCTTTCCAGCTCCCCATGGCGGTGAAGAAGCTCACCCTGCGGGGTGACAACGGCAAGGGCGGCAGGGAACTCATCAGTGGAAAGAAAGCTGCGAACTTCCGCTAAAAAGCCTTCCATGGGGATGGCGACGCCAAAGGCCCCCTGCCAATAGATGTCCTCTCGGGTCTCGGTATGCACTAGACCCGCGGCGGTAAAGAAGGGCTGGCCTTCGATTAAGGCGAAGGCGGTCAGCCCTTCGATAGCCTCAGGGCCTCTAAGGGTCAGCATCTCCCCCATAAGGGCGTCCATCCATCCGGTGCGATCCCCGTTTAGGGAGCCTTTCACCGAAGCGTCGTCGGTGGTCCCGGCCAGATCGTAGGCTTGGAAACGGACGTTTTGCGGCATGTCCGGTAGGGTCTGCAGGGAGAAAAGGGCGTCCCCAAAGGCTGAGGCATCGCCCTCTTTGAGGGCTTCGGCCACCCCGTTCCGAGTACGACCTTGCAGCATCAGTTCGCGGGCTTCGGCCTCGAATTGCTTTTGCAAAGACCTGGTTACCCGGCCAGCGGTGGCCTCCTGCAGGGTTCGCCAGCCCTGATTGACCCGATCGACCCTCTGCTCCCAGATTTGATCCTCGTAGCTCAGGGCCGACACCAGGAGCCATAACATGGCTCCGGTTAGGATGACGATGATGGTGGTGACCAGGATCTGTAGCCGGGCGCTTAAGCTATAGAGGTAGCGCATTCTCACTCTCGGGCGGGGCAAGTTGGGGTGGGCTCAGGAGCCTGGGGGTTGCTGCCGAAGCCCGGTGCCGATGGCCTGCTAATGGGTTATTTGGTTCCAGCTTCCGAAATGGGTTTCTAAGCTAGCCCCCTCTCGGACGAGCCCTCATTCTGGGCCGGTTCTCTTAGAAAACAAGGTCCAACCTTGCTAGTGGCGTGCCGTTGGCCACGGCCCTGCCATTTCTTGTCGGAGCCAGTCGGGCCTTCTTGATGGTGAATGGCTGGAATTTTTGATCCGGGCGAACCGCCGCGGAGAGGCTAAAGGCTCGAAATTTGAGGTCAAGAACAGTAGGGTGTGGGCAAACGGGGCTACCGGGGGAAAATCCGGGAAACCGCTCAACGCTTCGCGACCACGGGTAGGTGCCATGGAAACCGCCCAGATCTCCAAAGAGGCCCATACCGCCGATGCGGCCAAATTCCTCCTGTTCCGGCTCGGCGAGGAGCTGTTCGGGGTGGATGTGACCGCCCTCAAGGAGGTGGACACCCTCCTGGAGCGTGATCTCACCTTCATCCCGGACTCCCCACAAAGCCTGCGCGGTCTCATGAACCTGCGCGGGGTCATCGTCCCGGTGCTCGATACCCGGATTCTCCTCGGCCTCGGGCTCTACGAGGATACGGCCGAATCCCGGATCCTGGTGGTCGATATGGACTGGCGCCTGGTGGGCTTCGTGGTGGACGAGGTTACCGATCTGCGCGCCATTCAGCGCGACGAGGTGCAGTCACCGCCGTCCAATTCGGAGATCCAGCGCCAGCACGGCAGCTACCTCACCGGGATTGTCAACTCCGAGGATGGGGTGGTGGTGCTGGTGGATCTGGCCATGATGCTCCCGGAGAACCCCTTCATCGACCAGCGCAGCCACGCTCGCCAGACCGTGGACCTGGAGATCCGCCATCGCGATCTGGAAGGCGAGGAATGGCACGATGGTCACTTGAGCACCATCAGCAAGGGAGGCTTGCGCCTGGAGAGCAACCAGGAGCTCCCGGAAGGGGCCTGGCAGGAGGCAAGCCTGCCCCTGGATCGGTCCCACAAGGGCCAGGATCGGATCGAGCTCCAGGCCGAGGTGCGTTGGGCCCGTACCGCCAGCGGCCTAGCTGGCGGACGCTTTTCCCATCAATACGGGCTGGCCTTTGCCTCTATGACCAGCGAGCAGGAATCCCTGCTCGAGCAGGCCTACCGGCTGGATTGAGCTGGTTGAGCCGACACCATAAGGCAGGGAGCTCTCTCAAAATGCGAACATTCGCGGTGGTGAACCACAAAGGTGGGGCGGGTAAGACCACCACGGCCGTCCATCTGGCCTGGGGCTTGGCTGAACGGGGGAATCGGACCCTGATCGTGGACCTGGACCCGCAAGGGGCATTGGCCAGCTACTTCCGATTGACCCCGCGCTATACGCTCTACCACGCCGTCATGGAGGGAGTGGAGCCGGCCCAATGCCTCGCTGAGGTACGGCCCGGTCTGGACGCCCTGCTCGCTGATGGAACACTTGCCCAGCTGGAGATCGCTCTGGCGGATCGCCCCCGCCGCGAGAGTGCCTTGCGCCAGTTTCTGGAGGGCGCGGAAGGTTACGACGTGGTGGTCTTCGACTGTCCTCCGTCGCTGTCCCTGATTATCGTTAATGCCTTTTACGCTGCCGATGCCCTCATCGCCCCGGTTCAGATGGAACTGTTATCATTTAGGGGCCTGATCCAGACCCTGGAATACGCCCAGTTCATGAGGCGATATCTGCAGTTTCAGCCCGCTTTCCTGGGGGTGGTGCCGACCATGCTCCGGGAAAATAATCGCTGGCACCAGGGTTGGCTGAAGCGGACTCGCAAGAGCCTGCCTGCCGACCGGGTGCTGCCCCCCGTGCCTTACGATGAGGCCATTCCCGAAGGGCTTCAGGACGGACGAACCGCCTTCGAAGCGGCGCCCGAAGGGCACGCCGCCCAACGCTATTGGCAGATGGTGGAACGCGTGGAGGCTAATCTGACCAGCCACCAGCCGGAACAGCGTCGTGTAGCCGAATAGCGCGCCCGCGCAGGAATTAGGAAGAGCCATGCCAGGCAACGGAGACTTCAGTGCCGGACCTCATTCCGAGGGGTTCGAAGACATCATGGCCCGCTTCTTCAACCCCGAGTCCCAGGGCGATGAAGTGGCAGGGGGCGGTCTTTCCTCGCTGCTCGAGGAGGTGCAAAACCGCCCTGGGGACCCCGAGCTGCATACCGAGCTAGCCCGCCGCTTCGGCGAGCTAGCTGAGCAGGAATGGCTCGACCAGCTCGTTGGGGGTCTGGTCGATGCGCTGGAGGCCCTTTTCCGGCAGATGGCCAACTTCGACATCCGGCTTCACCGGGTCATGTACCAGGATCTGGAGCAGGCGGTACCGGTTCTGGACGCCCTCCTCCAGGGCACCACGCCGGAGCGTCCGGCAGCGGAGCTGGAGGGTCGCATCCTGCGCCACCTGCTGGAGACGGAAGGCGGGGAGGATGCCGACAGAGAGACGGACGGCAGCGGTGCCGATGCCCTGGCTGAAGACGTGCGGGCGCTGGCGGAGGACCCCAGGCACGGGGCCACCCTCGACCGGCTCGGCCAGAATCTGGACGATCTCTCCGAAAGCCTTTCGGGGGAGGCCGAGACCCTGGCCCTGCGCATGGGGGACTTGCTGGGGTCCTTCGCCGAGGGGCATCTGGATTGGGGTGATGACATCCAGCAGGCCCTGCTTGCCGGCGCCGAAGCACTGGCCGCCGGCGAGGAGGAAGAAGCCGCGGCGGTAATCCCGCAGCTGGAGCCTATCCTGAGCCCGGAGGAAGCTGGCGATGCGGGGGTGAGCGCGGAAAACCAAGGGCCAGAAGCCGCGCCTGATCCGGAGCAAGTCGTGGCCGACTGCGAGCGGCTTGTGTCGCAGAACGGTGACGAAGCCGTACTGGATGAGCTCGGTGCCCAACTGGACGAGTTGTCGGAGGCCCTGAGCGGCGCGCGAGAGAACCTGGCACTGCGCATGGGCGATGTTCTTGGGGCCTTTGCCGCTGGCCATATTCCCTGGAGCGAGGAGCTGGGCAAACGCCTCCAGGCTGGGGCGGAAGTGCTGTCCCGTGGGGGTGATCCCGCCCCCCTGATTGCCGGACTGGAGGCCTTGATGGACCATGCCTCGGACCACGAGGGTGACCAGGCCTCCGGTCGGGCCGCGGAGAGAGCCCCGGCGGCTAATACCAGTGGCGACGGGGGTCTGGCGGGCGCCTTGGAGAATTTGATCGCCAGTCCCAGTGATCCCCAGCTCCTGGAGCCGGCCCGTGCCGCCGCGGTTGCCACTGCCGAACGGCTGGAGGCGGAGGGGGGTCCGCTGGCGGACCTAGGACAGCGGCTGGGGGCCATCTTCGAGGGCCTGGCTGCCTTCGATATCCGCTTGCACAAGGTCATGGTTCAGGATCTTCAGGCTGCCATGGGGGCGCTTGAAGGAGAGGACGAGCAGGCGGCCGAGGACGCCTACCATCGCTTGGCCAAGCACGTACCTGTAGATACGGGGGAGGCCGAAGACGAAGCGGCGGAGGAGGCTGACGCTGCCAAGCCGTCGCCGGCTAGGGAACCGGAGCCCGCACCTGAGCCGGAGTCAGAGGCCCAACCGGAAGCCGAGCCCGAGCCTGAACCTGAGCCTGAGTCCGAACCGGCCCAGGATCAAGCCGACGTTGCCCACCCCGAAGAACACAACGCCGAGGAGGGCCTGCCCAAGGGAGTTGCCGCCCTCCCGGAAGACGCCGATCCGGACCTGGTAAGCGCCTTTGTCGAGGAGTCTCGGGAGGGCCTGGAAGCCCTGGACCAGGATTTCATGGCGTTGGAGGATAACCCCGCCGACGGTGACCGGCTCCATAGTGCCTTCCGCACCATCCACACCATCAAAGGCACCGCCGGCTTCGTCGGCTTGCCGCGCCTGCAGGGCATGACCCATACCATGGAGTCGGTGATGGACCGCCTGCGGAACTTCGAGATACCCCTAACGGCGGTCATGATGGACGACCTGCTGGCAGGCTCTGACCTGCTGCGGCAAGTGGTTGACCGGGTTGCCAACGGCGGCGGCGACGATCTGGCCATGGAGGGAACCGCCCGTCGGCTGACCCATTACCTGCGGGCGGACTACCGGGGCGAGGAGCCCGCGACCCCCAAGAGCCAGGACGCTGGCGAGAGCGGCCCAGAAAAGGCTGCCCCGGCGGAGGCGGTTCAGGGACCCGGGGGCGAAACCGAGGGCAGGGACGGGGATGCCGCTCCAGCCAAGACCTGCGGCGAGGAAGCCCGTGACGGCGAGGAAGGCGGTGACAACCAGGCCCGTGAAGGCCAGACCCTACGGGTTCCCCTGGAACGCCTGGATCGCCTGTTCAATCTGGTTGGTGAGCTGGTGCTGACCCGTAACCAGACCCGTGAGCTTGCCCGCCGGGTCGCCTCCCAGATAGACGACGAGCGCTTGGCCGAGGACCTGTCCGAGGAAGCCCACCGCCTCGATCTGGTCACCTCCGACCTTCAGTCGGCGGTCATGCAGACGCGCATGCACTCCCTGGCGGCGAGCTTCAACAAGTTCAAGCGGGTCATTCGCGACCTCTCACGCAAGACCCACAAAGAGGTCCAGCTCAACATCTCCGGCGAGCAAACCGAGCTGGACCGCAATGTCATCGAGGCCATCCAGGACCCGCTGGTCCATCTCATCCGGAACTCCGTGGACCACGGTATCGAGGATCCGGACGAGCGCGAGGCCAAGGGCAAGGATCAGGCCGGCACGGTGGCCCTCAAGGCCTATTACGAAGAAAACTTCGTAGTCATCGAGGTGGCCGACGACGGCGGCGGGCTGTCCGCCGACAAGCTACGCAAGAAGGCCGTGGAACGAGGCATCGTCGATGCCAACGAAGCGGAGCAGATGTCCGACCGCGAGGCCCAGCAGCTGATTTTCTCGCCCGGCTTCTCTTCTGCGGAGAAGGTCAGCGACATCTCCGGGCGCGGTGTTGGCATGGACGTGGTGCGCTCCAATGTGGAGGAGCTCAAGGGCTCCATCGAGCTCGACTCGGCAATGGATCAGGGCACCACGGTACGCATCCGCCTGCCCCTGACCCTGTCCATTCAGCAGACCCTAATCGTCCAGATCGGTCCGGAGCACTTCGCCATCCCGCTGGAGACGGTCAAGGAGACCCTGGATTTCGAGCCGGCCAAGGTAACCACCGTGCGCGGCCAGCGGGTCTACCAGCGCGAAGGCGAGATCCTGCCCATCCTGCAGATGACCGAGCTGTTCGGCATGAGCCGGGTGC
>NZ_JAZKRM010000077.1:0-6355 GCF_036628635.1 Thiohalorhabdus sp.
ATGGTGCCCACGTTGATATGCGGCTTGGTGCGCTCAAACTTTTCCTTGGACATCGTACATCACTCCCCTCAAGCGGTGCCCGCTTCGCGCTTCCGCCCTGTCTTAGCGGACGGCGCGGCCTGGCGGCGGTTCGAATTCCTCAGCCGTGCGCCTTTTGGATAATCTCCTGGGAGACGCTCTTCGGCACCTCGGCGTATTTGCTGGGCTGCATGGTGTAGGTGGCTCGGCCCTGGCTCAGCGAGCGCAGGGCGGTGGCATAACCGAACATCTCGGCCAGGGGCACCTCGGCCTGGATCACCTTGCCGGAGGTGCTGTCCTCCATGGAGCCCACATTGCCGCGCCGGCTGTTGAGATCACCGATGACGTCGCCCATGAATTCCTCGGGGCAGACAACTTCCACGTCCATCCTGGGCTCGAGGAGCACGGCGTTGGCCTTGCGGGCGCCCTCCTGGACCGCCTGCGATCCTGCAATCTTGAACGCCGCCTCGCTGGAGTCCACTTCGTGGTAGGAGCCGTCGAACAGGGTAGCCTTGACGTCGACCATGGGATAGCCGGCGAGCACGCCGTTCTCAAGGGCTTCCCGGATACCTTGGTTCACCGAGTTGATGTAGTCCTTGGGGACCACGCCGCCAACGATGGCATCGACGAACTCGTAGCCGGCGCCTTCCTCGTTGGGTTCCAAGCGGACGAACACGTGGCCGTACTGGCCGCGACCACCTGACTGCCGGATAAACTTGCCTTCCGCCTCCACCTTGGCGCGGATGGTTTCGCGGTAGGCCACCTGGGGCTGGCCGACATTGGCCTCCACATTGAACTCGCGCTTGAGGCGATCAATGATGACCTCCAGGTGCAGCTCACCCATCCCGGAGATGATGGTCTGGCCGCTCTCCTCGTCGGTGCGCACCTGGAAAGAGGGGTCCTCCTGGGCCAGCTTGGCCAGCGCCGTACCCAGCTTCTCTTGGTCCTGTTTGGACTTGGGCTCGATGGCCACGGAGATCACTGGCTCCGGGAACTCCATGCGCTCCAGCAGGATCGGGTGCTTGGGATCGGACAGGGTCTCCCCGGTGGCAGTGTTCTTCATCCCTACCGCCGCGAAGATGTCGCCGGCGTAGACCTCGTCGATCTCGCGGCGCTCGTTGGAG
The DNA here is from genome assembly GCF_036628635.1 of Thiohalorhabdus sp. Lineage (GTDB taxonomy): Bacteria > Pseudomonadota > Gammaproteobacteria > Thiohalorhabdales > Thiohalorhabdaceae > Thiohalorhabdus. The sequence continues at coordinate 1,143 of NZ_JAZKRM010000077.1, forward strand.
TGCATCTGCAACAGGCGGCCCACCCGCTCCTTCTTGTTCTTCTGCGGATTGGACACGTTGGAGCCCGCCGACAGGTGGCCGGAGTAGACCCGCATAAAGGTCAGCTGACCGGCGTAAGGGTCGGTGGTGACCTTGAAGGCCAGCGCCGAGAAGGGCTCATCGTCCTTGGGATGGCGCTCGTCCGGCTCACCGGTGTCCGGGTTCTCGCCCTGAATGGCGGCGATATCCACCGGACTCGGCAGAAATTGGATGACGCCGTCAAGAACCGCCTGGACGCCCTTGTTCTTGAATGCAGTGCCGCAGAAGGCGGGGACGATGTCGAGGCCCAGGCAGCCCTGGCGCAGGCCGCTAACCACGTCGTCGTAGCTCAGCTCGCCGGCGTCGAGGTACTTCTCCATGAGGCCCTCGTCGGCCTCCGCGGCCGCCTCGAGCAGGTTCTCCCGATAGGTCTGAGCCTGGTCCTTGAGGTCATCCGGGATCTCGCTTTCGGTGAAGTTGGCCCCCATGGTCTGCATGTCCCAATGGATGGCCTTCATCCGCAGCAGGTCGATGACCCCTTCGAAGTCCTCCCCGGAGCCGATGGGCAGCGTTACCGCCACCGGCCGGGCGCCCAGGTTGTCCCGCATCTCCTGCATGACGTTAAAGTAATCGGCGCCCATCCGGTCCATCTTGTTGATGAAGGCCATGCGCGGGACGCTGTACTTGTTGGCCTGGCGCCAGACCGTCTCGGACTGGGGCTCCACACCGCCGACCGCGCAGAACACCGCGATGGCCCCGTCGAGGACACGCAGAGACCGTTCCACCTCGATGGTGAAGTCCACGTGTCCGGGGGTATCGATGATATTGATCCGGTGCTCGGGGAACTGCTTCTCCATTCCCTGCCAGAAGCAGGTGGTCGCAGCCGAGGTGATGGTGATGCCGCGCTCCTGCTCCTGCTCCATCCAGTCCATGACAGCCGCGCCGTCATGGACCTCGCCGATCTTATGGGAGATACCGGTATAGAACAGGATGCGCTCGGTAGCGGTGGTCTTGCCGGCATCAATGTGGGCGGCAATGCCGATATTCCGATACCGCTCGATGGGAGTATTCCTAGCCACGACCGCTGCCTCTTCGTCCTTCAGCAGTGAAAATTCCGTGCCCGCTAACCCGACTGCGAACAGGCCGCTGGAAGCGGGGAACGCGGAAAAGGTTGCCGCTGCCGGCTCCGGCAGCGAGCAGACCCCCGGAGGGATTACCTCTCCGGGAAAAACAAATCCGCCAACTCGAGAGTTAGCGGATCCTGCTTTCCGTCCGGCATACCCGCCGGGCGGAAAGGCCCGCCCTGCGTACCGGGGCGGACGGCAGAACCGCAAGTTAGACAAGCGGTGAGTTTGGCGACTACCAGCGGTAGTGAGCGAAGGCCTTGTTGGCTTCGGCCATCTTGTGTGTCTCTTCGCGCTTACGCACCGAGCCTCCGCGACCGTCGGCGGCCTCGAGAAGCTCGCCGGCGAGCCGCTCGGTCATGGACTTCTCACTACGCCGCCGGGCGTATTGCACCAGCCACCGCATAGCCAAGGCGGTCCGCCGCTGGGGACGGACCTCCACCGGCACCTGATAGGTGGCGCCGCCCACGCGGCGGCTCTTCACCTCGACTACCGGGCGGATGTTCTCTAGCGCGCCCTCGAACAGCTCCACTGGACCCTCGCTGCGGGCCTTCTTCATGTGCTCGAAGGCGCCGTAGATCGTCCGCTCGGCGGTGCTTTTCTTGCCGTCGCGCATGAGGTGGTTGATGAACTTGGCCACCGTCTTGGATCCGTACTTGGGATCCGGCAGAACCTCGCGCTTCGGTACCTCGCCTCTCCTGGCCATCGAGCTATCCCCTTACTTCGGCCGCCGAGTGCCGTACTTGGAACGGGCCTGCCGGCGATCGCTCACCCCGGCCGTATCCAGGGCGCCCCGCACCACGTGGTAGCGGACACCCGGCAGGTCCTTGACCCGGCCGCCACGTACCAGAACCACGGAGTGCTCTTGCAGGTTGTGGCCCTCCCCGGGAATGTAGGTACTCACCTCTTTGCCGTTGGTGAGCCGGACACGGGCCACCTTGCGCAACGCCGAGTTGGGCTTTTTGGGCGTTGCGGTATAGACGCGGGTGCAAACGCCTCGCCGCTGGGGACAGGAGTCCAAGGCGGGCGTCTGGCTTTTCTCCTCAACCTTCTTGCGCCGCTTGCGCACTAGTTGGTTGATGGTCGGCATGCGACTCGCTCCCTTCAAAATAAATGACAGGCCGATAGGCCGGCCCGTCACGGGAAAGCATAAAATTATAATTCGCCCCAAGAAGGCTGTCAAGGCAGGGCCCGGCGCCATACGCCGGGCCCTGCCTTCCTCAGCCTACAACCAAGCGCCCATCGAGCTGCCTACGGGCCAGCTACGGCCCGGGGTGACCCGAGATGGGGAGCTCAGGCCCGTTAGGCACCGGCCGTAGACGCCTCGCCAGCCTCCTCGCTGGGTGCGGCCTCCGGCTCGGGGGCCGCTCCCTGGCGCTGGACTCGGCGCACCTTGTGGTAGGCCATCCCGGTACCGGCCGGGATCAGCCGACCCACGATGAGGTTCTCCTTGAGCCCTTGCAGTTCGTCCAGCTTGCCCTCCATGGCCGCCTCGGTCAGGACTCGCGTGGTCTCCTGGAAGGAGGCCGCCGAGATGAAAGACTCGGTGGAGAGACTGGCCTTGGTCAGGCCCAGCAGGATGGGCCGTGAGTCGGCCTCTGCCTTGCCCTCGGCGCGCAGCTTGTCGTTCTCCGCAGCCACCACGGAGCGATCCGCTTGATCGCCCTCCAGGAACTTGGAGTCCCCGGCTTCGACAATCTCCCGGCGCCGCAGCATCTGGCGGACAATGACCTCGATGTGCTTGTCGTTGATCTTCACCCCCTGAAGGCGGTAGACCTCCTGGACCTCGTCCACGATGTAACGGGCCAGCGCCTCGATACCCAGAATGTGCAGGATGTCCTGAGGGGCTGGGGGACCGTCCACGATGGGGTCGCCCGGGCGAACGTGGTCGCCCTCGTTGACGGCAATGCGACGCCCCTTGGGGATGAGGTACTCGCCCTCCTCGCCCTCGGCAGTCCGGATCAGCAGGCGACGCTTGCCCTTAGTGTCCTTGCCGAAGGACACCACACCGTCGTTCTCGGCCAGGACGGCGTGCTCCTTGGGTTTGCGCGCCTCGAACAGCTCCGCCACCCGGGGCAGACCACCGGTGATGTCCTTGGTCTTGGACGTCTCCCGGGGGATGCGGGCCAGGACGTCGCCGGGGTGAAGATAATCGGTATCGTTGATGTTGATGATGGCCCCGGCGGGCAGATAATAGCGCGCCGGCAGATCCGTCCCCGGGATCTGGACGGCCTCGCCGGACTGGCTCACAAGCTCGATCCGCGGCCGCATGTCGCGGCCCTTGGCGCCGCTGACATCGGTCACCTGCAGGGAGGTGAGGCCGGTGACCTCGTCCGTCTGCTGGGTAGCGGTAACCCCGGATTCGATGTCCTGGAAATGGGCCATACCACCCACCTCGGTAAGGATGGGCATGGTGTAGGGATCCCACTCGGCCAGGGTGGCCCCGGCTTCCACGTTGTCGCCCTCGGACACAGTCAAGGTGGCACCGTAGGGGATCTTGTAACGCTCGCGCTCGCGGCCCGTCTCCTGGTGAAGGGTCAGCTCGCCGTTGCGGGATACCACCACCAGGCGCCCGTTGCGGTCCGAAACCGTGTTCAGATTCTCGAACCGAACATAGCCGCCGTACTTGGTCTCCTGCGAGGCCTGCTCCGCGGACCGGCTGGCGGCACCGCCGATGTGGAAGGTACGCATGGTCAGCTGGGTGCCCGGCTCACCGATGCTCTGGGCAGCGATGATGCCCACCGCCTCACCGGTAGTGATGCGGTCACCCCGGGCCAGGTCCCGGCCGTAGCACAGGGCGCAGACCCCGTTGCGGGATTCGCAGGTAAGCACAGAACGGGCTACCACCTGGTCGACGCCGAGCTCGTCGAGCTGCTCCACATCCTCCTCGTAGAGTAGCTTGCCGCGCTCGAAAAGCACCTCGCCGGTGTCGGGGTGGTAAACCGGCTGGGCGGTGACCCGGCCGAGAACCCGCTCGGAGAGGGGCTCGACCACATCGCCACCCTCCACTAAGGGTGTCATGGCGGTACCGTCTTCCGTGCCGCAGTCCTCTTCCTCTACCACGCAGCTCTGGGACACATCCACCAATCGCCGAGTCAGGTACCCGGAGTTGGCCGTCTTCAGGGCCGTATCGGCCAGGCCCTTACGGGCGCCGTGGGTGGAGATAAAGTACTGAAGGACGTTGAGGCCTTCGCGGAAGTTGGCCGTGATGGGCGCCTCGATGATGGAGCCATCGGGCTTGGCCATCAGCCCGCGCATGCCGGCGAGCTGCCGGATCTGCTGGGCCGAGCCACGGGCCCCGGAATCGGCCATCATGAAGATGGAGTTGAACGAGTCCTGCTCCACCTGGTTGCCTTCGGCATCGGTCACCGTGTCCGAACCAAGGGTCTCCATCATGCGCTCGGCCACCTTGTCGTTGGTGTGCGCCCAGACGTCAATGACCTTGTTGTAGCGCTCGGAGTTGGTGACCAGACCGTCGGTGTACTGCTGATAGATCTCCTTGACCTCGTCCTGGGCAGACTGCAGCAACGGCTCCTTTTCCTCCGGAATCACCATGTCGTCCAGACCGAAGGAGATGCCCGACTTGGTTGCGTAATGGAAGCCGGTGTACATGAGCTGGTCGGAGAAGATGACCGTGGGCTTAAGGCCGGCCTTGTGATAGCAGGCCTTGACCAGGACCCCAATGGCCTTCTTGTCCAACACCTTGTTGACCAGGTCGAACTCCAGCTCCTCGGGCAGCAAGTCCACCAGCAGGGCCCGGCCCACTGTCGTGGTATACCGATCCCCGCGGATGCGCACCTGGACCTTGGCTTGCAGCTCGGCGGCCCCGGTCTGATAGGCCCGCCGGACCTCATCCACATCGCGGAACATGGCCCCTTCGCCGGTAACGTTCACCGCTTCCCGGGTCATGTAGTACAGGCCCAGCACCACGTCCTGGGTGGGGGTAATGATGGGCTCACCGTTGGCGGGACCCAGGATGTTGTTGGAGCTCATCATGAGCACCCGAGACTCCATCTGGGCCTCGGTGAACAGCGGCACGTGCACCGCCATCTGGTCGCCGTCGAAGTCGGC
>NZ_JAZKRM010000078.1:0-6231 GCF_036628635.1 Thiohalorhabdus sp.
CTCCAGACCCTGCTGGCCGACGACCTCGCGGCCGTGGACCGGGCCATCCACGAGCTGCTGGACTCGGATATACCGCTCATTCCCCTGGTCGGCAACTACGTCATCGACAGCGGCGGCAAGCGCATGCGGCCCATGGTCATGCTGGCCGCCACGCGCATGTTCGGCTACACCGGGTCGCGCCACCACACCCTGGCGGCGGTGATCGAGTTCATCCACACCGCCACCCTCATGCACGATGACGTGGTCGACGACTCCCAGCAGCGGCGCACCAAGCCCACCGCCAACGCCGTGTGGGGCGCCCAGGCGCCGGTGCTGGTGGGCGATTTCCTGTTCGCCCGCTCCTTCGAGGCCATGGTCGCCGACGGCGAGATGCGGGTGCTCGACATCCTCTCCCGCGCCACGCGCGATCTGGCCGAGGGGGAGGTGCTGCAGCTGGCCAACGTCCACGACCCGGACGTGGACGAGGCCAACTACCTGCGGGTGGTCGCCGCCAAGACCGCAGTGCTGTTCGAGGCGGCGGGCCGCCTGGCGGCCATCGTCAGCGGCCGCGGCACCGACGACGAGGAGCGCATGGCCACCTACGGGCACAACCTGGGTGTGGCCTTCCAGCTCATCGACGACTGCCTGGACTACAGTGCCACCGCCGAGGCCTGGGGCAAGCAGCTGGGCAACGATCTGGAAGAGGGCAAGCCCACTCTGCCCACCATCCACGCCCTCGCCAACGCCAACAAGGGCGAGCGCGACGCCATACGGCGGGCCCTGGAAGAGGAGGGGGTGGCCCTGCTGGATCCGGTCCGCGCCGCAATTGAGCGCACCCGGGCCATTGAGTACACTGTCGAAGCCGCCCGCGAGCGGGTGGAGAGGGCCAAGCAGGCCCTGACCGGCCTGCCCGACACCGCCGAGCGCCGCGCCCTGGCCGAGGTAGCCGACTTCGTGGTGAGCCGGGAATACTAGCCCGGCGCCCGGTCCGCGCCTACCCGCTCAGTCACCCCCACAGGACCCGGACGGGCCCTTAATCAGCGAGACCATGATCCTCCGCCTGATCGCCCTCGCCATCCTGATCTTCTTCGCCTACCGGCTCATCCGCCGGGCGGCCGATCGCCTGTTGCCCCAGGCCCCGCCCGATCCCAAGGCCCCCGAGAGCCAGCCCATCGTGCCCTGCAAGGCCTGCGGCACCTTCGTCCCCCGGGACGAGGCGATCATCGACGACGACGGCGACCAGTTCTGCAGCGAGCAGTGCCGCGACCGACTGCGCCAATAGCCATCCGACGCGTCTCGTCGCCCACAGGTGACCCGTTTCGTCACCCAACGGCGCCCGATGCCGCCAAAAGAGGCGCAACGCGGGGAGCGGACCTATTGGCACACCCCTTGCTTTACACCATCGTGCCCGCCGGCTTGCGAGCCCGCGGCCCCACACCGGCTAACGGCCGTTCAACCCAACAGGAGGAGCACCCATGCTCACCAAGCTCACGGCCCGCAAGGGCGAAAAGGGCTTCACGCTCATCGAGCTGATGATCGTGGTGGCCATCATCGGCATCCTCGCCGCCATCGCCATCCCGCAGTTCGCGCAGTATCGCGAGAGCGCCAATAACTCGGCCTCGCAGAGCGATGCGCGTAATGCCGTTACCAGCTTCGTCGCCAACATGATTTAACCGCCTTCAGGCCTAGGAACAGGAGTGATACATGAATAACAAGACCCTTTTTGCAGCCTTGGTGAGCCTGCCGGTGGCCGTTGGCGCGCCGGTGGGTGGCTCAGCTTTCGCAGCCGTCAGCGGTCAGGTTACCTTCAGCAATACCCAGGCGGATGCCCAGCAGTTCAATATCCAGACTGCCAACCGGGCCACTACTGCCGATGCCAACATCGCCAGTAGCCAAACTATTGCTACCAGCGGTCCGCTACGGCGTTCTACCGCCATCACCCTTTCCTCGGGGGTGGTGATGAGCTTGGCCGCTAGCGACGATGATGGGGCCAGTGCCACCGGCAGCCAGATCGCCGCCGGCACGGCGCACAACGGCGGGAGCTCCTCCTTCGGTGCAACCACGGCCGGCGGTGGTGTAAGCGAGTGCCCCGATAACAACTGCAGCAACATGAATGCCGATGCCTCGACCATGGCTACCAATGCCGGAAACACCGCCGGTATTTGATTGCCGCGGTCATTAACCGGCTGCTAAGCCGAAAAGAAGGGGACGGCCACGGCCGTCCCCTTCTTCAGTCCAACGTTCAGGATTCGTATCCGCCATCCCGGATCCACGGCTCCAGGCCAGGCAGAAGCTTCTCGAAATACTGGGAATAGGCCCGCCAACGCCCCGCAGCCCCCTGATACAGGGGCTGATGCACCTGGGCATAGCTAGCCGTGCTAACCGCACCCCGCGCGGCTACGGTGCTTCGATAATCCCGGACCCCCTCGTCCCAATCCAGGCCGAGGAAATCCAGGATTTCCGCCACCACGCCATCGAAGTCCCCCACCAGATCCTCGTAACGGACCTCGTGATAGCCAGGCGCCAAAAGCCGCCGATACCGTTCCCATAGTTCCATAACCCGAGCAAACAATGCCGCGGCATCCTCGAGGGTGTGAAAATTGGCCATGGCCGGGTTGGGGGCGAATAGCTGCATAAATGCGCTAAGGATGCAGTCGCACGGGTGCCGGCGAGCGAACAGGAATCGCGCCTCGGGAAAGAGCCGATAGAGCAGGCCTACCTCCACCGTGCGCAAGGGCATCTTATCCACGATTAGGGATCCTGGCCCCATCCCGGTCTTCCCCAAAAATCCATCACGGGCTTCGCGATAAAGAGCCCGCATCTGCGCCACATCCCGCTCGTTGAGCCCTTTCACGCCCTCGATAATCCCCCCCTTGTCCTCCCGCAGGTAACGCCAAAGGGGAGCGATGGTTGGCTCTTCCTCCAGCACGGTTACTGCGGGATGACTGTCTAAGATCTGGTGAAGCAAAGTGGTACCGGAACGGGGGAACCCCACCAGGAAAACCGGTACCCGCCCTTCTCGGCTGGGGGGTAGAGGCGCTCCCCATGATTCGAGCTCCTTTTCGCTGAAAGCCCCGTCGATGGTCCCCAAGAACCGCAGATAACCGTCTTTGGGCGAACGCTGGAACTCCGGCTGCTCGGCCTGGCGCTGGTTGGCCTTCTGGAAAAAGGCAAAAGCCCGGTCCGTTTCACCCAATTGGTCGTGGATTTGACCGAGCTCTGCCCAATAACCGGGATGGCGATAGCCCACCGGCTCCGGCGGCAGCCAGTCCTGGGCCACATCCGGCCGCCCCCCACGGCGAGCAAGGCGGGCGGCCCAGAAGCGCACCCCTTCCACCTTAGGCAGGCACTCCCGCAGAGGAGCCAACCCTTCCTCGGCCTCCTCCAACCGATTCAACCGCTCCAGGATCGCGACCTGCAGAGTACGGGACTCCCGGTTCCAGGGCTCCAATTCGGCAGCCCTTTGCGCGGCCTGCAGTCCCCGGCCAAAGTCCTGCTGATACACTAAAGTCAGGGCAAGGGGGTACCAGACGCCGGCGGTTTCCGCACCGAGTACCAGGGCATGACGACCCACCCGACCGGCCTCTTCCGGCTGGCCCAGACGTTGCAAGGCATAACCACGAAATGCGGCTGCCTCGGCAAACTCCGGGTCCACGCCCAGGGCCTCCCGGCAGGCGGCCTCGGCATCCCCGAATTGCTCATCTTGGGCGTAGGCCCGCGCGAGGACCAGGTAACCCTCCGCATCGGCCGGATATTGGGCAAGCAATTGGGCGGCGGTGGTTTGGGCCTCTTGGGTTCTGCCTTGGAGGGTGAAAGCCAAAACCGCCAAGCGGCCCACCTGCGCCGATTCCGGAGCCCGGGCCATAAGGGCATCCAGAACCGGGTTTGCCACCTCCCATTCCTCCCGGATCAGATAGAGCCTGAGAAGAGCGGCCAAGGCCTCTTGTTCCTTGCCCGGATGTCCCCCGAGAACGGCAACCAAGGCATCCTCTGCGGCCTCGAAGCGCCACTCGGCCAGCAGGAGTTCGGCCCACTCCATGGCTTCTTCATCTTGCGGAGCGGTTCCCTCCAAACTTTCGAGCCGTTGCCGAGCCTCGGGCAGCCAGCCGGCCTTCCGGCAAACCTGGGCCATGGTCAGGCCTTGTTCTGGGCGGCCACCGAACTCGGAGGCGGCCTCCCGGTAACAGGCATAGGCCTCCGGATAGCGCTTTCGCCCCTCCAGGGCTTGGCCCAGCAGCCAATGCAGCTCACCCCGATCCGTCTCGTACAGAAGGGCGCTCCGGAAGCTCTCCACGGCGTCCTTGAAGCGCTGCGCCTCTAGCTGTTTCCGGCCCAAACGGGAAAAGGCGCTAAAGGCCTGGGGCTCTTCCATCCGCTCTTTCTGGCCAACCGTCTGAGCCAGGGGCAAGAGGCGGTTGCCGTATCGTCGCCAGCGTTCCACCGCCCCGGTGTAAAGCGGTTGCCGGACCTGGACGGAACTGGCAGTTCGGACTGGCCCCTGGTTCTCGAAGAAGCGCAAGCACGCTTCGTTCCATGGCAACCCGCAATGCTCCAGCAAGGCCGCCACATTGGCTTCGGGGTCGGCGACCAGGTCCTCGTACCGAATTTCGGTGAGCAGGTTGGGATCGGCCACTTGCCGCCAGTGGTCCATGGCTTCCCGGAACCCCTGGTAGGCAATTCCGATATCCTCCAGGCCATAAGAGAAATTCACCCCGGCAAAATGCTTGGAGAAAATCGAGAGACCGCTATCCAGGGGGTCGCGTTGACAGCAGACCACCTTGGCATTGGGCAGTATGGCCTGGATCAGACCGATATAGGTGTAGTTGCCGGGACTCTTATTGACGACGCGCGAGTCGCTGCCGACGAGTCGCGCCATCTGCGTCACATAGAAAGCCCCGAGCCGCTTAGCCTTTTCCGGGTCGAGGAAATGGTCCCAGCGATCCGTATCCAAGCTTCCTTCCTGGACCTGGATCTCCTTCTGGATAAGGCCCATCAGATCGCCTGCCTCCCCGGCGCCCGTAACCTCCGGATGGGCGCTAAGGATCTGCTCCACCAGGGTCGTTCCCGAGCGCGGCATGCCGACCACGAAGATGGGCACATCCGATTCGTGGCCCCAATCCCGGCACTGGTCCAAGGCTTCCGCCGTAAAGGCCTCCCCCCAGGCACGATCCCGGTTGGGCATTGCCACTGGAAGGATGCGCTTGCCGCGCCGAACTAACTGGTTGGCCTCCAGCCAATATTGGAAGGCTGACTCATAATCCCGCTGGGCAGCGTAATAATCCCCCAAACCGAAGGCCAGGAAGGGGCGATCGGCCGGTGAAAGTTCGGGCGAGCGGTACCACTCCTCCAGTCCATCGATCTGGAGGTCGACCTGATAATGGGCCAGGAATGGGGCTAGGCTGTAATAGGCCGTGGAATCTTTAGGGTCGATGCGGAGGGCTTTCTCGTGACACTGGATGGCTTCCTGGGTATTCCCCAAGATGCGCAGACAGTTTCCCAACTGGTTATGCAGCCGAAGCGAATCCGGATGCTGGATTAACCCCTGACGAATGGTCTTTTCGGCCGCTTCCAGCCGGTCCATCTGCAATAGGATCTCTACCTTGCTGGACCAGATCTCCGCGTTCCCGGGATCCTGACCGAGCGCCTGATCGAGATTTTCCAGGGCGCCAGCAGGGTCGCCTCGCGCATGGAGGATAAATGCCAGGTGGGTACGCGCCACTGCGAGATCGGGCTGGAGCTCAAGAGCCGACTTGGCATCCGCTGCAGCCTCATCAAGGCGGCCGAGCCGCCGGCGCAGCCCACAGCGATTGTTGAGAGCCTCGGCGAAGCGGGGCTCAAGTTCGAGAGCGGCCTCGTAAGCGTTCAGGGCCTCCAGGTCCCGCCCCAAGGCTTCTAGCACCAGGCCAAGATGATAATGAAATTGCGGTCGGTTAGGCTGCTCCTGAAGGGATTGGTTGATATAGTCTTGGGCCAGCCAATTGTCTCCGCTCTGATGGTAGAAAATCCCTAAAAAGTGGAGAGCTTCAGGGTGGTTGGGATCTGCGGCAAGGGCTGCCAAATAACCCTTCTCCGCCTCCTCCGTTAGGCCTTGCTGGTGTGCAGTAAAGGCTTGTTGGACAAGGTCATTGGCTGCAGAAGAATCGATCGTTTCAAGCGCCATAGGTTTGGAGTTACCCCGTTTCCGTGGACACGTAACTGCTTGGCTCATGCCGCTGCCATCCAGGCCTGCTCATAGGCCTTGGGAGATCGGTA
>NZ_JAZKRM010000079.1:0-6133 GCF_036628635.1 Thiohalorhabdus sp.
ATGAATTGGGCTCCTACGGGGGTGAGTTCTGGCGGTGTTGCCGGGAGGAGCCCCGAGACGGGACCGCGCCGTCAGCACCCCGCCGTCTTGCCGTGTCCCCTGTCCGGGGTTTGCCACTGCCTTGCTCCCTGTCCAACTGTTCAACCTATGGAACAGGAGGGGGGAATGCGGATCGTCAGCTATTCCCAGGGTCGCAACCCGCTCAAATGGGTCCTCGATCAGGTCGCCGAGGATACCGTCGGCACCTTTGGCGGAGTCCAGCCAGCAGTGCCGGGATGGCAAGGGGGAGCAGAAAGATCTGAAGGATGCCGGGTAGGCTGACCTGGCCCTTTGCCGCCCGGGAGGATTAGCTCTCCTGGCAGAATCAGGACCGCAGGCAAGCCAAGCGGATCAATCGCCTGATTGCCAAGTGCCTGCGGACCCCGAACGGCTCCTGGTATGCGCACTAGCGCTCGCCGCCTGAGCCTTCCTTAGTTGTCGGCCCGGCCTCGTCGGACTTGCCGCCCTCCGATTGCTCCGTTTTGTGCGGGGCCAGCAGCTCCTGGCTTTGCCCGGCGAGAAGGCGGTAGCTCACGCCCGCCGGCGGGTTGATGAGCCGGACCCGGTTCTCCCCCCGCTCAACCACATAGCGCAAGGGCTCCCGGTTGGCGAAATGCAGGGTGATCGTCGGCCTCTCGCCCTGGAGGGCGGAGGCGGCATCCACGCCGATGGCCCGCCGGTTGCGCCAGGTGCGCACGGCGGCCTTGGCCTCTGCGGGCTTCATCTCGACCTGCCCGTCGGCCTGCCATCCCCCCTGGTCCGTCTCGCTGAGGGTGATCCCGGGGAGCTCGAGGCGGGTCAGCTCGGCCTCCCTGGGCACCAGCTGACGGCTAACGTAGGCGGTCCAGTCGGTTTTTATGTTTCGAACGGCCCCGGAGGCGACCCGGTGGCCGGTGCCGTCCACGTGCAAGAAGCGCTGCCGCTCGATGGGGTGCTTGCCGCCAAGGGCCAGCGTGTGGCCTGCGGCCTCGACCACCCAATCCGGGTCTTGCAGCCCGTATTCGGCGGCCTGGTCGTCGGCCCCCTTAACGGCGCCCTGGCTCTTTGCCTGGAGCAGGCCCACAAGGGATGTGGTTGGCTGGCGGACGGGGGCGGGAGGGACTGCCCCTTTTGCCAGTTTTCGGATTCTTAAGCATTTTTTGGGTCGAACGCAACCGGGGGATGGCGTTGTCCAAAGAGCTTTGTGCTGCTCTCGGCTTGCGGCGGCCCGGGCCCTGACGGGACCATACCGGGAAACCACGGCTCGCTCCGGGGGCGCTGGCAAGGTGGTTATCATGTTGCCAAGAACCTCGATGTGCCTGGTCCGTTAAAACGCATGCGCCCTGCGCATTGTCTCCTATCCATTTTTGCCGGTCCTGGCCTGGCGCAAAGACTTGTCCGCTGTCCCTGGGGCCCTTTCGGTCTTTGCAAGCCCTTTAATTGGGCCGGCGTCGCGAAACCCGGTCCGCACCCAACGCCCGGGGCTGAACTCGGTTGCCGAGCCCGCTGACTAAGGGGGGGTTTGACTGATACCGATTCCAACCCCCAACCAGCGTGTTGATTCCGCTGGTGGGTGGGGCCCATCCACCCGTCATGATGGTCAACCAACCGAAAGGGCCGTATGCCTATCCCGAATCCGGACCGTCGCTTCTGGAAGCTCGCCATACTCGCAGCCGGCCTCGTCGTGGCCGGCTGCGGCGATTCCCCGAGCTCCGGGGAAAGCTCCGGGGAAACGGCCACTGAAGAAACGGCCACTGAAACGGACATCGCCGCCCAAACCGCCAAGGAAGACAGCGCCCCTGCCGGGGACGGCGATAAGCCCCAGAAAACCCGGGCCTCCGACGGGCTTCCGGGCTTTACCGGTATCGTGGCGGCCAACCGCGACGCCGTGGTCAACATCAGTACCACCCGCAAGGTCGAGGGGAGCGGACCCGCGATGCCGGAGCGCTTCGAGGGAACGCCTTTCGAGGACTTCTTCCGCCGTTTCTTCGAGGGCCCCGAGCGGGAAACCCAGTCCCTGGGCTCCGGTTTCATTGTTTCGGGCGATGGCCATATCGTTACCAACGCGCACGTGGTGAAGAATGCCAGCAAGGTAGTGGTACAGCTGGCGGACCGGCGCCAGCTGGAGGCCGAGGTGCTGGGCAAGGATTTGGCCACCGACCTGGCGGTGCTCAAGGTGGCGGCCGAGGGGCTGCCCTCGCTGACCTGGAGCGAGGGCGCCGGACCACAGGTGGGGGAATGGGTGCTGGCCCTGGGCTCGCCGTTCGGCTTTGAGCACAGCGCCACCGCTGGCATCGTCAGCGCCCGGGGGCGCAGCATTCCCGGCCAGGCCGGAAGCTACGTCCCCTTCCTGCAGACTGACGTGGCCCTCAACCCGGGCAGCTCCGGGGGCCCGCTGTTCAATCCCGATGGCGAGGTGGTGGGCGTGAACGCCCAGATCTACTCCAAGTCCGGGGGCTACATGGGTCTTTCCTTCGCCATCCCCAGCAAGGTGGCCCGGGACGTGGTGGCCGAGATCAGGCGCGAAGGCGAGGTCAGCCACGGTTACCTGGGTGTGGCCGTGCAGGACATGAACCGCGAGCTCGCTCGCTCGCTGGGCCTGGACAAGCCCCGCGGCGGGCTGATCGCTCGCGTCCGGCCCGGGACCCCGGCCGACGAGGCCGGCCTGGAGACGGGGGACGTCATCCTGGCGGTCAACGGGCAAGAGATCGCTCAGGCCGGGGATATCCCGCCTCTGGTCGGCCGGATGGATCCGGGCTCTGAGGTGATGCTGACCCTACTGCGGGCCGAGCAGCGCATGGATAAGACCGTCACCCTGGGCGCTCTGGCCGAGGCACCGGGCAAGGGAGCGAAGAAGGCATCCGAGCCCACCAGCGTCCTCGGCATGCGCTTGGCGCCCGTACCCGATGAGCTGCGCCAGCGCCAGCCCCTGCCGGAAGCCGGCGGTGCCCTGGTCAAGGGGGTCAAGCCGGGCCCGGCCCGCCGGGCCGGAATCCACCCCGGGGATGTTATCCTCAAGCTGGGCGACGCTCGCATCGAGGGCCCCGGTAGGGTCGCGGACCTGATCGGCCGGGTCGATTCCGGGGCCCGGGTGCCGGTCATGATCCAGCGCGGCGAGCACACCCTGTTCGTGCCGCTGCGGGTGCCCTAGTCAGGGCGATCAGGCTTAACCGAATTTGCCGGCATACCGCTTATTGGCTATCCGGTTCGGTCAGGAAGTAGGCCGGAGCACAGGCGCGAATCCTGTGGGAGCGGCCATTGGCCGCGACAGGAAGGGCCTCCCATCCGGGTCGGGGCTGGTAGCCCCTCCCACAAGCACCCGGCCTGAATGAGGCGGATAGGCGGCTACCGCTTTGATTGAGGGGGGATTAGGCCCGCTACCCTAAAGCGGGGGGTGCAGGAGCCCGGCTTCGCCGGGCGAGAGGTTGCCGCATCGAGGCGCCGCAACCGAAAGGCTCGCCCAATGAATTGGGCTCCTACGAAGGGCCCCTGGGTGGCGGTAGGTGGTTGTGGTTGGGGCGCCCTTTCTTGCATTTTGCCACCGATCGCTGATAGCCGACCAAGGTTCGCCAGCGCCGTGCATCGGATTTTTCGACGTCATCTGCCCACCGAGGCTACCGTTCGCCAGTGGCTCGGCGACCATCCCCTGGTCGCCCGCATTCTGGCCCGTTCGGGCTTTCTGAGCATCCATCGGCGCGCCCTGGCCCGGGGCGTGGCGGTGGGGCTTCTGATCGGCCTGACTCCGACCGTGGGCGTCCAGACGGTCCTGATGATCCTCCTGTGCGTGTGGATCCGGGCCAGCTTCCCAGCCGCCTTTCTGGTTTCCTGGGTCAGCAACCCCCTGACGGCGCCGGCGCTGTACTTCGCCTTCAACCGCCTGGGGGAGGCGGTCTTCGGCCGGATGCTGGCGCCCCTGCTGTCGACCGACGGATTGGCCGACGAGGCCACCCGCCAGACGCTGTATCTGGCCCTGGGCAGCGGCCTCATCGCGGTCCCCGTCGCCCTGCTCGGCTACGGCCTGTTCCTGGCGGGATGGCGCTATTCGGTGGTCAGCCACCGCTGGCCGGGCGGACGGGGCCGGGACGGCCGCAATCCGCCCGGCGATGGAGGGAATGCCCCGGACGGCAACGGATCCGGGTAAGGGCGGGGGGCGCCTGCGGGCCGCTCCTGGACGTCGGGCGGGCGGGATCGTAGTCTCTGGGCTGGGACCACCTGCGCCCGGAGGAGGGGGCTATGCATCGGCTGGTAGGGGTGTGGGTTGCGGTTCGGGCTTTTCTGTTGTTCTTCGCCCTGTGGCTGGTTCTTACCGACGGGGCGACCGAGGGCCTCGTCTTCGGGGTCGCGGCCGCCGCTTTTGCGGCGGCCTTGACCCTGGCCGGCGAGCGCTCCCCCTGGCCGCTTCGCCCGCTGGCCTGGCTGACCTTTGGCCCCTGGTTCGTGGCGCAATCCCTTTTGGGGGGCTGGGATGTCCTCCGCCGCGCGGTGCGTCCCGATCGCCCCCTCGATCCGGAGCTGCTGGACTTCCCCACCCGCCTGACCACCCCCGCCGCCCGGCGCCTGCTGGCCGCCACTATTAGCCTGCTTCCGGGTACGCTGGTGGCCCGTATCCACGAGGCCCATCTGCGCGTCCACGTGCTTGATCGGGGGCTGCCCGTGCGAGCGGCGCTGCGTCGGCTGGAGAGGCGCATCGGCGGCCTCTACGGCGAGCGGCTGGGCCCGTGAGTACCGCCTTCGGCGTCATCGCCCTGCTGATCCTGGTCGCCGTGCTCGCCGGCCTGGTACGGATAGTCTTTGGCCGGGAGCCGGTGGAGCGCATGATGGCGGCCCAGCTGCTGGGCACCGGCGGCGTGGGCATGGTGGTGGCCCTGGCGGCGGCGGCTCGGGCGCCCGGTCTGGTGGATGTGGCGCTGGTCTTCGCCGGGCTGGCGGCGGTGGCGGCCGTGGCCTTCGTCCACCGCATCTGGCGCACGGGGGAGGGCATGGCGGATGATTGACGCCCTCGCCCTGCTGCTGGGCGGCGCCGGCGCGGTGTTCTTCCTGGGCGGCAGTCTGGGCATGCTGCGCTTTCCCGATCTCTACACCCGCCTGCATGCCCTGACCAAGGCGGACAACCTCGGCCTGGGGCTGGTGGCCGTCGGGACCGGGCTCCACCTCGGCGATCCCTGGCTGGGGGCGCGGCTCGCCCTGGTCTGGCTGCTGGTGATGGCGGCGGGTACCGTTGCCAGCCACCTCCTGGCGCGCGAGGCGGAACGCGAGGGACGCCGTCCGTGGCGGCCCTGATCGCCTTCGACGGACTGCTGGCCGCCACCCTGGCGGCGGTGGCCTGGGCGACCCTGGCCGGGGCCGGGCGCTTCCGGTCGGTGGTGCTGTTCGTGGTCTACGGCCTGCTGGTGGCCGTGGCCTGGGTGCGGCTGGGGGCGCTGGATCTGGCCCTGGCCGAGGCCGCCATCGGCGCCGGGGTCACCGGGGCGCTGCTGATGGCGGCGCTGGACCGGTTGCGCCGGACCGGCGACACCCCCGCCCCGGCCCCGCGGCTTTGGCCGGCGGTGGCGGTGGCGGCGGTGGTGGCTGCCGTCGGCACCGCTGCCCTGCTGGCCCGGCCGCCGGCCATGGGGCCCCCGGTGGCCGATAACCTCCCCGCCAGCGGCGTGAGCCATCCCGTCACCGCCGTGCTCCTGGCATTCCGGGCCTACGACACCCTCCTCGAGATCGCCGTTCTGCTCGCCGCCGGGGTTGCGGTGCACACGATTGCCCCCGTGCCGCACCCGCCGGCTACCGAGGCCGGCGACCTCCAGCGCTCTCTGCTGCGGCTGGTGGCGCCGTTTCTGGTGGTGCTGGCGGTGTACCTGCTGTGGCGGGGCAGTCACGCGCCGGGCGGGGCCTTCCAGGCGGGGGCCGTGCTCGCCGCCGCCAGCATCTTCCACCAGCTTACCCACTTTCCCGGGCCCCTGGACCGGCCCGCGGCCTGGCAGCGCCCGGGAGCGGTTGCCGGGCTGGGCGTTTTCGTCGCCGCCGCCCTGGTTACCCTCGCCATGGGCATGCCGCTGGCCTGGCCTGCGGCCTGGGCCAAGGCCTGGATCCTGGCCATCGAGGCGGCCGCGGCGCTGTCCATCGC
>NZ_JAZKRM010000080.1:0-5943 GCF_036628635.1 Thiohalorhabdus sp.
ACCTGGTCCGGCCGAGCCAAGGTGGATTCACCGCGATGCCGGCAGGAGATGAGCTCGGCCGCCAAGTTCCCGTCTTCGTCCACCGGCGCGTTGGCCTGGGCGATGACGTAGTTGCCCTCCTCAATGGCAGACAGGTAGTCCACGGTGTTGGTGGGCTGACCGGTCTCTACCCGCCGATACGGCGTCTCCAGGAAACCGTAGCGGTTGGTCCGGGCATAGGAGGACAAGGAGTTGATTAGACCGATGTTCGGCCCCTCCGGGGTCTCAATAGGGCAGATGCGGCCGTAGTGGGTGGGGTGCACGTCGCGCACCTCGAACCCGGCCCGCTCGCGCGACAGACCGCCCGGCCCCAGCGCCGAGATGCGGCGCTTGTGGGTGACCTCGGCGATGGGGTTGGTCTGGTCCATGAACTGCGACAGCTGGCTGGAGCCGAAGAACTCCTTGATCGCTGCCGACACCGGCTTGGCGTTGACCAGCTTCTTGGGCATGAGGTCGTCGGCATCGGCCAGGGCCATACGCTCCTTGACCGCCCGCTCCATGCGCACCAAGCCGATCCGGAACTGCTCGCCGGCGAGCTCGCCGACGGCCCGCACCCGGCGATTACCGAGGTGATCGATGTCGTCGACGTCGCCGAAGCCGTTTTTCAGCCCGACAAGGACCCGCATGGCCTCAGTGATGTCCTCGGAGGACAGCACCCCGGGGCCCTCGTCGCTGTCGCGGCCCACCCGGCGGTTGAACTTCATGCGGCCCACCGCCGACAGGTCGTAGCGCTCGGAATTGAAGAACAGATTGTTGAACAGGTTGGCCGCCGTCTCCTCCGTGGGCGGTTCCCCGGGCCGCATCATGCGGTAGATCTCGATCTGCGCTTCGGACTGAGTGGTGGTGTGGTCCAGGCGCAGCGTCTCCGAAAGGAACGGCCCACGGTCCACCTCGTTGATGTAGAGGGTCTCGATGGTTTCGATGCCGGCCTCGCGCAGCTTGCCCATAAGCTCGTCGGTGAGCTCGTCGTTGGCGCTGGCCAGGAGCTCGCCGGTCTCGGGATCGGGCACGTCGTGGGCCAGGACCTTGCCCAGCAGGAAGCCGTCGGGGACGGACACCTCCCCGATGCCGGCCTCCTTGAGCTGCTCCACCCGCCGCCGGGTGACCTTCTGGCCCACAGCCAGGAGGGGCTCACCGCCATCGGGATTGGCGACCTCGAAGGGCGCCTTGAGCCCCTGCAGGCGCTCCGGCACCAGGGTCATCCGGACCTCGTTGCCCAAAAGGCGGAACCGTTCTTGCTCGAAGAACTCCTCCAGCATTCCTTCATCGGAATAGCCCAAGGCCCGCAGCAGGACCGTAGCCGGTAGCTTGCGCCGGCGGTCGATGCGGACGTAGAGATGATCCTTGGGATCGAATTCGAAATCCAGCCATGAGCCGCGGTAGGGGATCACCCGGGCGTTGTAGAGCAGCTTCCCGGAGCTGTGGGTCTGGCCCCGGTCATGGGAGAAGAATACGCCGGGACTGCGGGTCAGCTGGGAAACGATCACCCGCTCGGTGCCGTTGATGACGAAGGTACCGCGCTCGGTCTGCCACGGGATCTCGCCGAGGTAGACTTCCTGCTCTTTGATGTCGCGAACCGCCTTGCCGCCGGTAGCCTCGTCCTTGTCGTACACCACCAGGCGCAGCTTGGCGTTCAACGGCCGGGAATAGGTTATGCCCCACTGCTGGCATTCCCGGACATCGAAGGCGGGGTCACTGTACTCGTACCCCACGTATTCCAGCGACGCCTTGCCGCTTTGATCCTCGATGGGGAAAACGGAGCGAAAGACCTCCTCCAGCCCGTCGACGGCCAGCTCCTCGGGGGCCTTGTCGGCCTGGAGGAACCGCTGGTAGGACTCCACCTGGGTCTCTAAAAGGTAGGGAACCTCCCGGATAGTGGGATTCTTGCCGAAGTCTTTCCGGATCCGCTTTTTCTCAGTGAACGAGTACATGGCTACTCCTGCGGGAGTGGAAGGCGATTGGCCGTCCACGAGAACGGTGCAGTGCCGCTTCTGACCGCCCCCGGCTTAGCCCGGACGGGGTCTAGCGGCATTGGCTCGTTGCCGCCGGCACCGGCCTCTTAGACCGGGGCTTTAGCGACAGTGGCCCAGAAACACAGAAGGGCTGGCGCCCCGCAATGGGCCGCCAGCCGCTTCCAACCGGTTGCTGGAACCGGAACGTCAGGGGGTTATTTGAGCTCCACCGGAGCGCCGGCCTCTTCCATCTTGGCCTTGATATCCTCGGCCTCTTCCTTGGACGCCCCCTCCTTCAGGGTCGCGGGAAGCTCCTCGACCATCTCCTTGGCCTCCTTCAGGCCCAGACCAGTCACCTCGCGGAGGACCTTAATGGTCTGGACCTTCTTCTCGCCCTCACCGGTGAGGAGGACGTCGAACTCGTCCTTCTCCTCGGCGGCAGCCTCACCACCGCCAGCCGCGGGCGCCGCAGCAACAGCGGCGGGGGCCTCAGCGGAGACGTCGAATTTTTCCTCGATAGCCTTTACCAGTTCCGACAGCTCGAGGACGGTCATGTTCTCGATGGCGGACAGGATCTCTTCCTGACTCATGGGGACAACTCCCTTCCGGTAAGCGTTTTCGCTAAAAAAGTTTGGGGGTTAAGGCTATTCAGGCCGCCTCGCCCTTCTGGTCGCGCACCGCGGCCAGGGACCGGGCGAATCGGGCTGGGACCTCGTTCAGGCTGCGCGCCAGCTTGGTCGCCGGGGCGTTCAGCGCCACGGCGAGCTGGGTCAGCAGCTCATGACGGCTCGGCAGCTGGGCCAGAGAATCGATCTCGGTGGCATCCAAGGCCTTGCCGTTTAGAACACCCACCCGGATTTCAAGGTCCGCGTGGCTCTTGCTGAACTCCGAAAGGACCTTGGCTGCCGCCACCGGATCCTCGGCCAAAGCCAACGCGGTGGGGCCTTTGAGGTGCTCGGTGAGGGGCTCCAGGTCGGTGCCCTCTACGGCCCGCTTGACGAGATTGTTCTTCACCACCTGGAAGAACACGCCATTGTCGCGCAGTTGGGCGCGTAAGGCGGTCATCTCGTCGACGGTGAGACCCCGGTAATCGGTCAGCACCGCCGCCTGGGCCGATTCCGAGCGGGCGCGCAGGTCGGCAACAACAGCCTTTTTCTGCTCCAAGTTCAACACCGCTGGAATCTCCTTGGCGTTTCGCGGCCCGCCCGTACCCCCTCCTACAACCGGAACGGGAGTCGCGGACGGCACCGCCGTCTCGGCAGGCTGGTGATTTAAGCCCCGCCCCTGAGCTCCTACGGGGAGCGCCCGTAGTCCACGCCGATGGGTGGCTCAGGGGCGGGGCGCCTGCGGTCTTCGACGGCCGCGGCGCGGATGGGTCGCCCCTCGCGCCGGTGCCGTCGCGGTCCCCCGGGAAGCCCGGGGCTTGCCACCCGCTAGAAGCGGGCGAACGAGGTATCCACCGGGATCCCCGGACCCATGGTGGTGGATACCGCAACCTTCTTCAGATAGCGCCCCTTGGAGGACGCCGGCTTCGCCCGTACCAGGGCATCGGCGGCCGCCCGCAGATTCTCGGCTAGCGCCTGCTCGCCGAAGCTGGACCGGCCCACCGGCATGTGCACCACCCCGCCCTTGTCGGCGCGATACTCCACCTGGCCGGCCTTAATCTGGGCCACCACATTGGCGATGTCATCGGTCACGGTGCCTACCTTGGGGTTGGGCATGAGCCCGCGTGGCCCCAGGACCTGCCCTAGCTGGCCGACCACACGCATGGCGTCGGGGACGGCAACCGCCCGGTCGAAATCGGTCCAGCCGTTTTTGATCTGCTCAGCGAGGTCGTCCAGACCCACGTAGTCGGCGCCGGCTTGGCGGGCCTCTTCGGCCTTGTCGCCCTCAGCGAACACCACCACCCGCACCGTTTTGCCGGTGCCGTGGGGTAACGACACCGTGCCGCGAACCATCTGATCCGCCTTGCGGGGATCGATGCCGAGGTTGAAGGCCGCGTCCACCGATTCGTCAAAATCCGCCGTGGCGGTCGATTTGACCAGATCCACGACGTCCTCGAGGCCGTAGCTGCGGCCCTTGTCTACCTGCTTATTCAGATCCGTAATGCGCTTCCCGCGTTTTGCCATGACCCTTACCCCTCGACCTCGATGCCCATTGAGCGCGCAGTGCCCTCGACCATGGTAGCCGCGATCTCCACGTCGTTGGTGTTCAGGTCCGGCAGCTTGGTCTGGGCAATATCCCGGACTTGGTCCTTGTTCACCTTGCCCACCTTGTTCAGAAGGGGGTTATCGCTGCCCCCCTTAATACCGGCCGCCTTCATCAGCAAGATGGAGGCGGGCGGGGTCTTGGTAACGAAGGTGAACGACTTGTCGCTGTAGACCGTGATCACCACGGGGGTGGGCAGACCCTGCTCCATGTCCTGGGTCTGGGCGTTGAACGCCTTGCAGAACTCCATGATGTTGAGGCCGTGCTGGCCGAGGGCCGGCCCCACCGGCGGGGCCGGCTTGGCTTGGCCGGCTGCTACCTGCAGCTTGATGTAGGCTTCGATCTTCTTCGCCATTGGGCTCTCCCGCGCGGGGTTTCCGCTTCTGGATTGGCTCCCCCGTTAGGTCCCGGCGCAATAACGCCGGGTGGCGTCTAACGCGCCTTCAGGCCTTCTCCACTTGGGAGAATTCCAGCTCGACCGGGGTGGGTCGGCCGAAGATCGTTACCGAGGCCTGAATAGTGCTCTTGTCGTAGTTGACGTCCTCGACCACCCCGCTAAACCCTGAGAAGGGGCCGTCGATGACATGGACCGCCTCGCCCACCTCGAACTCCACCTTGGGCCGGGGCTTTTCCATGCCTTCCTCGATCTGGCGGAGGATGCCCTCCACCTCTTTCTCCGGAAGGGGGCGGGGCTGGCCGGTCTTGCCGCCGACAAAACCGGTGATGCGCGGCACCTCCTTGACCAGATGCCAGGTGTGCTCGTCGAGCTCCATCTCGACCAGGAGGTAACCGGGATAGATTTTGCGTTCGGCGGTTCCCTTGTTGCTGGAGGAGACGTCCACCACCTCCTCCGTAGGCACGAGAATCTGGCCGAACCTATCCTCCATGCCATGCTGGCGGATGGACTCCTCCAGCATGGCCTTAGCCTTTTTCTCGTAACCGGAGTAGGCGTGAACGACATACCAGCGCATGGCCATCTAGCGAGGCCTCCTAGCCCATCACGAAGCGGACCGCCGAGAAGACGATCCAGTCGACCAGCCACAAAAAGGCGCCTACGAACAGGACCATGGCGATCACCACGGCCGTGGTCTGCAAGGTTTCCTGGCGGCTGGGCCAGACCACCCGGCTGATCTCAGCCCGCGACTCGCGGACGAAGCGCCGGAACTGGCCGAACTGCGCGGTGCTGGCGTAAATCCCTAACCCCAACAGCCCCCCAACAACCGGGGCCGCAAGCTGCACCCAGTAGCCGTACACGGGCAGCAGGTAATAGGCGATCACCCCCACCGCAAATACGATGACGGCGGATACGGTTTTTGCCTTATCACTCATTGCGCTTGGGCCCGGGTCGGTCGGGGGGGTGCGTTGGGAGAAGGGAGCGCCTATCACCACGCACAAAAATGGCAGGCCAGGAGGGACTCGAACCCCCAACCTACGGATTTGGAGTCCGTCGCTCTGCCAATTCGAGCTACTGGCCTGCTGATTGGTGCGCGGGCGAAAAGCCCGCCATTTACTTGATCTTATCCTCGCGATGCACGGTGTGGGTGCGGCAGAACCGGCAGTACTTGCGGAATTGGAGCTTGTCCGGGGTGTTCCGCTTGTTCTTGTCGCCGGTGTAGTTGCGCCGCCCGCACTGTTCGCAGGCGAGACTCAGCAATTCACGCATGACTGTTCCTTAAACCGAGGCCGGTCTACTCCAGGATCTCGGCGACCACGCCGGCACCGACGGTGCGGCCGCCCTCGCGGA
>NZ_JAZKRM010000081.1:0-5859 GCF_036628635.1 Thiohalorhabdus sp.
TGGCCGCCACCATGGCCACCCCCAGGGCGATGGCCCCGGCCATGCCGGCGGCCTGGCCGGGCCTGCCGGCCAGCGGGCCCCACACCAGGGCCCGGAACAGCAGGCCGGAGCCGCGGCGGGCCCTTGCGCCGCCTTCCTGTGTCCGCCGACGCCGCAGCCAACCGGGGATCAAGGTTCGGGATGGAGGTTGTGGTGGGTCAGCCGATAGCGGGTGTGGGCGCGCGCCGCCACCTCGGGGGCATGGGTCACCACCAGGGTGGTGGCGCCGGCCTCGGCCACCACCTCGGTGAGGAGGTCCAGCATGCCCGCGGCCGTCTCCTCGTCCAGGTTGCCGGTCAGCTCATCGGCCAGGAGGATCGGCGGGCGGTGGATCAGGGCGCGAGCGATGGCGGCGCGCTGGGCCTGACCGCCGCTGAGATGACGGGGATAGGCCTGCGCCCGGTCGGCCAGCCCCAGCCGCTCCAGGAAGGCGACCACCTCCGAATCGGTCCATTCCCGACCACTGAGGGCAAGCGGTAAAGCCACGTTCTCGGCCAGGGTGAGGTAGGGAAGCAGATGGAACTGCTGGAAGACGAAGCCCAGGTTGCTGCGGCGCCAACGTGCCGCCGCCGATTCGTCCAAAGCGGTCACATCCGTTCCCAGGACATCCACCCCTCCAGCGTCGGGCACCGCCAGGCCCGCTACCAGGTTGAGCAAGGTGGACTTGCCCACGCCGCTGGGACCCAGAACGGCGACGAGCTCGCCCGGTGTCACTTCCAGCGAAAGTCCGTCAAAAAGGGGCCGTTCGGCGCCGGGATAGGCAAACCGGATGGCTTCCAGGTGGATGGCGGCTTCGGGCAAGGCGGGATCTCCGCAAAGGGACCCACCAAGCTACCCTGCCAGCCACGATTTCCTCAACCGGAAAAATCGCACCGACCCCGGCCATTCCCCCACCCCTGTCCCCCAATCGGGCAAAGGGCTATAATTGTCCAACTTTCCAATCCGTCCTGGCAGGCTATGGCAACCCCCCTGTTGCAGCTCACCCTGGCCGTGGAGCCGGACCGCCAGCGCCTCATGCGGTTCATTCTGGAGGCCGTGGAGGCCTTGGGAGGCAACAGCTTCCGGGCGGCTAACGAGATCCAGGGGCCGCTCGGGGAGCTGGCCCAGCTGCGCCAGGACCGGGAAGTCGCTTCACCCACCATCCACCTCGAGCTTGCCGACCACCGACTTCAGCTGCGCTGGGCGGACACCATCCGATCCCTGGTGGATCTGCCTGCCACCCCCGACAGCGACACCATCAGCGCCCTGGCAACCCGCCTGAAGCAGGCCACCGAGGCGGTGGATCCCGAGCTCCTGCGGCAGCGCAACGCCGAAATCACGCAAGAGCTGGAAGCTGCCAAGGAGCGAGCGGCGCAGGAGCTGGACAAGCTCGAGCGCGACCTTTCGGACAAGCACGCCGAGCTACAGGACACCCTCCGCCAAGCGGAAACCGACGACCTCACCGGACTGCTAAACCGCGGCGCCTTCGAGAAGCGCCTGGAGGAGTCGGTTCGCCGCAGCCACCGGCAGGAGGAGCCGCTGGCCTTGATCCTGCTCGACCTGGACCATTTCAAAGAGGTCAATGATACCTACGGCCACCAGTATGGTGACCGCTACTTGGGACGCATGGCGCTAGCCATGACCGACGCTGTGCGCGAGGACGTGGATCTGTGCTGTCGAGTGGGCGGCGACGAGTTCAGCATCATCGCCTTCGCCGATACCGCTACCACCGAGGGCATGGCCACCCGGGTACTGGAAGCCATGGATGGCCAGATCAGTATCGGCCTGGCCAGCCTCCACCCGGACGAAAGCGGCGATTCGTTGGTCAAGCGCGCCGACAGCGCCCTGTATGCCTCCAAGAACGCCGGCCGCGGCCGCATCACCAACGCGGAGCACACCACCCCCCCCGCTTCAACCGCCGACAATGGCTGATACCGCCTTCGATCCCGTTCAGCTCAAGATCGAGCACCCCATTCGGGACGACAGCAGCCAAGTCCTGCTGCGCTCCCGGCTACGGGCGGTCTCCCGTCGCATGGGCTTTCGCGATGTGGTGCGCGAGCGGCTGGAGATCGTCGCCAACGAGCTCATGAGCAACCAGCTCAAGCACGCCGGCGGCGGCTTCGTGCAGTTGTGGGAGGTACGAATGCCCCAGCCGGCACTGGATCTGTTCGCTCTGGACTACGGTCCGGGCATACCGAATCTTCAGGCGGCCCTCCGGGCGGGCCACTCCACGGTGGGGACGCTGGGGCGGGGTCTGGGCTCCATTGACCGTTTGGCCCACCACGCGGAGCTGTTCACCGTACCCGATTCCGGCAACAGCCAGTGGCATGGAGTGGCTGCCTGGGCCCGTTTCCTTCCGGAGGGCCACACCCAACAGCCGGACCAGGTCCACCCCGAGGTGGGCATGTACCTGCGGGCCTATCAGGACCGACCGGCCAACGGCGACTGCGTGTGCCTTTCGAAAACCGAGGCGGGTCGGCTACGCTGGCTCCACATGGACGGCCTCGGACACGGCGAGCAGGCAGCGGACGCCGTGTCCGGCCTCACCGACCTGGTAGCCGGGGCAGACCCGCCAGCCACGGTCATGGAACTGTTGGGGCGGCGGCTGCGGGGCACCCGCGGCGCAGTAGCGGCCTTCGCCGAGGTGGACCCGGTTGCCCGAGAGGGCACCCTGTTGGGTGTGGGGGACATCGCCGCCTACCAGGTGGACAACCGGAGCCGCCACAACTTCCCGTTCCCCCCCGGGGTTCTGGGTCAGACCCGGGAAGCCAAGGCGGAGCAGGCAGCGGCCCTGGACTTGGCCCCGGGGACAACGCTGGTAACCGCCTCCGACGGCATCCGCGGCCGCTGGGAGCCGACCGCCTTTCCGGGCCTGTTCCGCTTACACCCGCAGCTCATCGCCTTCTTCCTGGGCCATTTGCTGGGGCGTGCCAATGACGACCGGTCGCTGTTTGCCGTCCGCGTTCTGGACCGACCGGGGTAGCTGCCGGGTTACCCGCTCGGTCCAGTCACTCACAACCGCCACGGACAACCTAAACGGGCAGGGATAAAGCTTATGCCAGGGGAATCGGAGGTCTCGCTCAACGAGCTGCTGATCGAGCAGCTCAACGTCAATATGGCCAACATCTCCTCGATCATCGAGAAGGAGGGCCAGCAGCTTTTCGGCCAGTCCAACCTGCTGTCCAACGAGGAGATTACCGAATACACCCTGGAATTCCTGGAGCTGTTCGTGAAGCTCCTGCAGGCGGATAGCCGCATCGACCGCCGTCGCAAGGAATTCAAGGCCCTTCGCGAGTTCTTCACCAATTTCTCCCAGCAGCTCCAGCTGCGCGGCGGCGACCTGTCCGAGTTCGTGCGCTATGTTCAGTTCCTGCAGCGGGTCTTTTTGGAAAACCTCCAGGAGGACCAACGCCTTACTTTCCAGCAGAGCCGCGAGCTTCTGCTCCAGCTGGCCTCGGTGTTCAACGACATCACCCTGGATGTGTTCAATGTCTACCTGGAGGAGAAGGAGCGCACCATCACTGCGCAGCAGGAGGAGCTGCGGGAGACCTCCACCCCCATAACCGAGATCTGGGACGGTGTGCTGACCCTCCCCATAATCGGCACCCTGGACAGCTCCCGGACCATGACCGTCATGGAGAAGCTGCTCGCCCGCATCGAGGCCGACCGCGCCAAGGTGGTGGTCATGGATGTGACCGGTGTGACCGCCATCGATTCCCAGATCTCCCACCACCTGATCCAGATGATGCGGGCCATTGGCCTCATGGGGGCCGACGCCATCCTAACGGGCATCCGCCCGGAGATCGCCCGCGCCATGACCAACCTGGAGATCGACCTGGGTGGCATGATCACCCGCTCGACCCTATCCGAGGGACTCAAGGAGGCCTTCCGGCGCCTGGGGATCCATGTTTCGCCGGCCCGCGGCGACGCCGGTGAAACCAGGTAGGGGGCCGCGGTGGATCGGCTGCACGTAACCCCGCTGGGCGAGGCCCAGATCCTCCTGGAGCCCGGGGAAGCCCTGGATCCCAGCGACTCGGACGAGGATATGGCCCAGCTCTATGCCCAGCTTCAGGACCACGGGGCCCGGCGGCTCATATGCGATCTGGGTGGCCTGCCGGTGGTGGATCCGGTGTATTACGGCTGGCTGGAGCGCCTTGCCACCCTGTGCGGGGTGGCGGGCATGGAAATGGTGGTGGTCAACATGCGGCCGGCGGCTGCCTACGCCCTCGCCCGCCAGCTCGACGGTCCGCCCGCCTTCGCCTGCGAGCGCAGCGTCGAAAGGGCTCGCCGCCGGCCCCTGGAGCAACCCGAGGAAGGGGCAGCCGGCGGTTAACGGGGCCCTTGCCCTTCGCCATCATCCCCCGTATCTTGGGCGTCGCCTTCGGTTAAGCCCAATATCTGGGTAACAGGGAACCCGGTGCGATTCCGGGACTGACGCGCAGCGGTGTTGGGGAAGGCAGGCCGCAGGGGACTCCGGGTCCCCGGGCACTGTCCCGCCCCTGAGCCTCCCACCGAGGTGGGCTACGGGCCGACCCGGTAGGGGCTCAGGGGCAGGATGGGAAGCCGCGGTCTGGGTCTCGCCGAGGCGGGACCACCCCTCAGTCCGAAGACCTGCCGGAGGCCCCGAGGCAGGCCTTGCCTCGGGGAACCCGTGCGAGCCTTCGCGACTAGGGCTCCGGGATCCGGCCCCGCCGTTGCCCCGGGCCGCTCCCGGCCCTGGACGTTGGCTCCGATCCGCGAGCGATTGGAGACCGAACATGCCAGCATCCCAGCCTCGGCCGGCAACGCCCGGCGACGCCGTCCCCTCCCAGCCGTTTCCGGAATGGACCGTAACCCACACCGAGCGGGTCCTGCGCGCCCTGGAAGGGCGGGGACCGGCCAATGAGGCCCGGGTCCGGGACCGGGCCCGACAGGCTGTAGCGGATCTGGACCGGGAAGTGGACAGCCATGCCAGCACGGCACAGGTCTGCGACCACCTATGGGCCCGCTTGCTTTGCGCCGGCTTCCCCGTGGCCGCCCGCTTCTTTCGCCCGGTGGCTCCGCGGGGAGCACCGGTTCTCTGGGTGCGGCGAGGCGACGGCGGTGCCGACGGGCTCCACCGGCGGCGGGTGGAAGCTTTGCTGCAGCGCCTGGGCCGGGTCCACGCCGGCGAGGAGCTGGACGGGATCCGGATTGCCCGTGCGTGCAACGGTCTCCTGCGCAACGGCCTGGGCGAAGCGGAGCTGGCGCGCGCGCTGAGCCTGACGAGCCCGGGGCAGGCCGCGATCCTGCGTCGGCTGTGCCAAGGCGGAACGGCCCTTCCGGTTAGCCCCTGACCCCGCCTGCGGAGCCCGCCGAAAACGCGACCACCTCCCGCTGAACGGCTTC
The DNA here is from genome assembly GCF_036628635.1 of Thiohalorhabdus sp. Classification (GTDB taxonomy): domain Bacteria; phylum Pseudomonadota; class Gammaproteobacteria; order Thiohalorhabdales; family Thiohalorhabdaceae; genus Thiohalorhabdus. Next base: position 5,386 of record NZ_JAZKRM010000081.1, read on the forward strand.
AACCGCCTCCGCCAGCACCGCCTCGCCCGGCAGGGACCCGTCAGGGATGGCTACACCGATCACCACCCAGGGCGGCAGCTGGTCCAGGCGCTCACCCAGGGCGAGGGCCTCTGCCACGCCAAAGCCGTGGGTGGAGGTCGGGCTCGGTTCGGTCAGCTGCTCGGTGGTTGTTAAACGGTGGAGGGGCCCGGCATGGGCGGGCGAACGGACGGCGTCCACGATAACGGCGAAATCCGCGTCGACCACGGCGGTAACAAGCGCCGGCCCCGGGCGATCCAGGGCCTCCAGCCGAGCGCGCCCCTCCCCTTGGGCGGTCAGGCGCTCGACCACCATCCAGCCCAGCCGGTCGCCTCCCTCGGGCGAGCCCACCCCCAGCACCACCCCCGCCATCAGCCGCGCTCGAGGGTCAGGTCCAGGAAGTGGGTGGCGCAGGAGATGCAGGGGTCGTAGTTGCGGATCACCTGCTCGCCGAGC
>NZ_JAZKRM010000082.1:0-5610 GCF_036628635.1 Thiohalorhabdus sp.
CGGATGGCTTCCAGGAGGGTGGATTTGCCCTCCTCGTTGGCCCCGCCGATGACGGCGAGGCCCGTCGGCAGCTCCCCGATTTCCACGGGCCCGGTTAGCTTGCGGAAGTTGGTGACGCGAATGCGCTGGAGTTGCACGGCTCAGCCCTCCCCGTAACGGCGGTAGGCGGCCAGGAGCATCTCCAGGGCCGTGGCATCCGCAGGCTCCCCGGCCTCGGCTCCCTGCCGCAGGCGCTCGGCGGCTGTGGCGACGAAGCCGGCGCCGTCCAGGGCAGCGAGGTCGGCTTCCGTGGCGCGGGTGGTCAGCTCGGTATCGGCCACCCGCAGATGCCGCAGCCGCCCGCCCCAGTCCTCAAGGGTCTCGTCCAGGGCGGCCTTGTCGGCGAGGGTCAGGGCGCCGTGTAGGGTGAGATTCACCACCTGGTCGGTGGCGGGCTCGCCGAGGGCGGCCAGACGATCGGCCAGGGCCGCCACATCGTCTGCTTCGTGCAGGGACTGGCTCAAGCGGTGCCAGTGGTAGCGGGTAGTGGGCCGGGCCGCCACCCCAGGGGCACCGCCCTCGTACGGGAGGGTCACCAACAGGGTATGGCCCGGATCCTTGCTGGTGAAGCGGTCTGTCTCCGGGGTGCCGGCGTACCAGGTGCGCTCATTCACCTGGAGGGTGCCGTGCCAGTCGCCCAGGGCGAGGTAGGCAAGATCGGCCGTGGCAGCGCGGTCCAGGGCAATGGGGTTGGCGGCGTCCGCCTCGGCGGGCAGGAAGCCGGTAACGCTGCCGTGGGCCAGACCCACGAGGGTATAGCCGGCAGGGATCGCGGCCTCGTCGAACCAGGCCGTCACATCGGCGGGCTCGTGGCGTCGCTGCAAGGGCGCCGGCAGGACCGCCAGGCCGGCGTCTTCCAGGAGGACGGGCTCCGGGGTGGTGGCGAGGTGGACGTGTTCAGGGACCGCCCCCAGCCGCTCGGCCCGGTCCCAGACGCTTTCGGCGACGGCGGCATCGTGGTTGCCGGGCAGCAGCACCCAGGGGCCTGGAAAGGCGCGCAGGCGCTCGAAGACCTGGCGGATGGTGCGGTCCCCGACGGACTGGGCATCGAAGACGTCGCCGGCCACCAGCACGGCGTCCACCGCCTCCCCCCGGGCCAGCTCCGCCAGGGCACTCACGGTCTCCAGGCGCTGGTTGCGCAGGGCGGCGCCGTCGTCGCCGGGGATCTGGCCGAAGCCCTTGCCAATCTGCCAGTCGGCGGTGTGGAGGATGCGGAGCGTCAAATTTCACCTCTATGGGGAAGAGATAGAGAAGCAGCATTGGCAGAGAACGCGACAAATCAGGTCGCGACAAAACAACCCTCTCTTAAAAAGTTATACCCCTCCCCCATATAGCCCGGCGGTTTCGTTAGTCAGGCGGCCCACCTCCGCTCGGAGCGCTTCCGGCTGGATTACCTGAACATTCGGCCCAAATCCCAAAAGCCACCACCGCAGGGCCTCGGTATCAGGCACGTTTGCGGAAACCTCCGCCGAACCGTCTGAACGAAATTCCATAGCCTGGTCCGAAGTTAAGGGCCGCTCCTGCAAATGGAAGGCGACTTCCCGGGTAACCCGCATTACCAAGGCCAGCTCATCCGAATTGCGGGGATAGGAGAAGGCGGCCTGGTCCTCCAGGTAATGATCCAGATCGAAGCCCGCCGGCGGTTGGACCGCCTCGTCCAAGACGGTGGGAGAGTCCATGCGGTGGAGGGCCAACTGGCGGGCCTCGGGTTTGTCATCCACCCGGGCCACGAGGTAGTAAACGCCGTCTCGCCCCACTAGCCCCAGCGGGTGGATCCGCCGCCGATCGTAACTGTCCCGGCTGCGGCTGTAGTAGCCCGCCTCCAGCTGGCGCTCTTCCAACAAGGCCTGGTAGACCCGGTCCCGTACATCCGCCGATACTTCCGGCGTGCCGAGGGCCGGGCCACTGTCCACCAATCGCACCTTGGCCCGCCAGTGCCCCAGGTGGGATTCCCCGAGCACCGCCTCAGAGCGGTCGAAGTACGGGCCCAGCACCTCCATGAGCGAGGGCGGGAAAAGGCCCTCGAGGTGGTCCCGGGCCAGCTGGAAGGTCAGCGCGGTGGATGGACTCATGGCCGGGATCTCCTGCATGGCCCCGGTCTTCAACCAGGACCACCGCAATCCCGGCCCCTCGGACTCGCTGACCAGCGGGAACAGGGTGGACAACCGTTCGAGGTCGCGCTGGAGGGTGCGGCGGTCCACCTCCAGGCCTTCGGCTTTCAGGGCGTCGTGCAGCTCGGAGGTGGCCCGGGATTGGGGTTGCTGGGGGACCTTGCCAAGGACGACCCACTGGCGATAGATGGCGTCGGTGCTCTTGCGCATGCCTATGTCCTGGGAATCGGGACCGCCATCACGACACAGGCTGACGGGGGAGGCAACCCTGGGGATTCCCTGAACCGCCATGAACACGGTGGGAGTCAACCGGGACGCGGCACGTGGGAAGTCGGTACGCAGAGGCATTCCCGGCTTGGCCGGACTTTCCCGCCCTCGTGCGCGCAGCCAAGCGATCGGTGAAACGGGCCCCTTCGGCAGATTGCCGCGCCCCGCCACTAAACCAGGACCGGTAAGGAGCGACTAGCAGGCCGCCGTCGGGGTTTAGTGGCGGGGCTCGCAATGCCCCCCTTTTCATGATCTGCTTTCTTCATTGAACGTCGACCCCCCTTTTGCGGCACCTCAAAACCGCTCGACGAGCATCAGCAGCGGCGACAGCACGTCCAGACGCCGAACCCAGGCATGGGGCATGGAGTGGACGCCCTGCCAGACCCCGTAGAGTTGACCGGCGATTGCGGCGGTGGAGTCGCTGTCGCCGCCGTGACTGGCGGCGATGCGCACGACATCCGGGAAATCCCGCCCCCGCAGGGCGGCGTACACCCCGATGGCCAGGGCCTCTTCGGCCACCCAGCCTTCGCCAAGCGCCCGGACATCGTCAAAGGGGTCTTCCGAGGGCACCCGGGCCCGTTCCAGGGCCTGGCGCAGGCTTTCGTGGACCTCGGGCGCCCCGAGCTCACCGACCACCAGCGGGAAGGCGTTCACCGTGGCCTCGGAGAGGCTCTGGCCGCCGGCGAGGTGCCGAACCATGGCCGCCATGGCCCCGGCGGCGGCGTAGCCGGCCGGGTGGCCGTGGGTGAGCGCGGCGCTCTTGGCCCCGACCTCGTAGGCCTGTTCGGCCGACCAGCCGGGCACCAGACCCACGGGCGCCACCCGCATCACCCCGCCGCAGCCTTTGCTGTCGTTGGCGGGGTATTCCGGGGTTCCCCCTCCCCCATCGCGGAGGGCGTCCAGGCAGGTCAGGCCCGGCGCCCGGAGCTGCTGCAGGCGCGGGCCCGTGGCGAGCTGGTCGATGGCCCCGTAGGTCTGAAGCGTTGGCGTACCCTCCTGGGTCTCCAGCCAAGCCAGGTAGGCGGTCCGGACCTTGGCGACGGCGTCGTCGATGCCGACCTCCCCGGGCGGACCGGCCTCCAACAGCCCGGCCAGGGTAAACAGGGTCATCTGGGTGTCGTCGCTGACCACCAGCTCGCCCTGGCGAGTCAGCTGGGGGTTGGCCATCCCCTCCCCACCGAATTCCGCCCGGATCTGGTCCTCGGACCAGAATTCCACGGCGTAACCAAAGCCGTCCCCCAGGGCACCCCCGACCAGGGCCCCGAGGACCCGGTTGTCCTGCTCTTCCGACCGTTCCCCGGGGCGCAGGGCGCGCAGGTAACGCTCCTGGCCAGCGGTCTCGACCGCCCCCGGCCGGGCCCGGCGCACGCTCTTGAGCGCGGCCTCGGGGTCCCAGCCAAGCTCCACCAGCAGCCGCCCCGCCACCAGGCCGGCCCGTCCCAGACCACCACGACAATGGACCACGACCCGCCCACCCCGGCGAATGATGCGCCGCAGCCTCAGCCCGTCGTACAGCCAGCGCCGCTCGAAGTCGTCATCGGGCACCCCGCCATCCGGAATGGGCAGCCAGCTCCAGTCCATCCCGGCCATCTCGGCCGCCTCGCCAAGCTCACCGACACCCAGGTGATCGAATTCCCGGGCCTCGATGAGGGTTACCAGGTGGTCGGCCTCCCAATGGGCCATCGCCCGGAGATCGGCCCCCAGATCCCGGTCGTGCGGACCGGCCAGGCCGTAGGGGTCGGTCTTGCCGGGGCAGAAGGTCAGGCCGATGGCCCCCATGCCTGGGAGCTCCACGGCGTCGATGCGTAACGAGTCCGAACCCATGGGTCACCTCTTCGTTGGAGCCAGGGAAGAGGCTACCGCAGGGAGGCGACAATTTGCATCGCAAAGCAAGCTAGGCGTGCTGTAGCAAGACGTTGTGCCCGGTCACCCCAGGACCGCTGATGGGTGGGTGATCGTTCAGGCGCCCATGAGGGCGTAGGCAGAGCCCATTCTTGCAGCGCCGTACTGCTCCAGGCGGACGGCCTGGCGCTGCCAAGCCCAGGGCGGCAGAACCGTTCGGTACTCCGCCGCCTTCGAGGCCGCCCGGATCCCGCCCTCCTCCAGCAGCACGGCCACCGCCGGGCAGAAAATCTGCGGGGGGTGGCCCCACCGCTCCAGCTCCAGGATCAGCTCATCGAGGACGGTGGCGTCGTCGGGCAGGTTTTCACCGGGGAATCCCCGGGCCAGACCCCAAAGGGTCATGCCCTCGGGCCGGACATAGCGCCGGTCGCCCGCGGTGGGGCCGTATTCCAGGCCGGGAAAGGCCCGGTGCCCAGGTACGCGGGTGGCGATGGTAGGGGCGGTGAGGTAGTTGGTGCTGGTCATGGTCCTCTCCTGCCGGTTGTGGGATGGGCAGGAAAGGGCGAGCGGGGAGTCAGGCTTGCGGGGAGAAGAACCCCTCTTCCAAGGATTGGATTCCGCCGAGGGTAACCTCAAAGCGGGTCCGAAGGAGTCCCCTGCTCCGAAAAACCTCGCAAGCTCCTGTTTTTTATGGTGCCCCCCCCAGGACTTGAACCTGGGATTAAGGGATTATGAGTAACCTTGCCCGAACCTGAGCGAATGGAGAAACGGGCAAAGGTTCACCCCACAGTTCACCCCAACAAAAAAGGCTCTACGCTGAAGAGCGTAGAGCCTTGATTTAGATGGTGGGCCGTGCTGGATTCGAACCAGCGACCCGCTGATTAAGAGTCAGCTGCTCTGCCAACTGAGCTAACGGCCCATCGGTACGACATTTCCAGCAATTGGGGTGAGCGAGGAGATTCGAACTCCCGACCACCGGAGCCACAATCCGGGGCTCTACCAGCTGAGCTACGCTCACCATTGATACGGTCCGACAGGCGGCCGGTTGGGCTCGCGGCGCCCGCGGCCGAACCGGTTGGTGCGCCTGGCGGGACTTGAACCCACAACCTACGGCTTAGAAGGCCGTTGCTCTATCCGGTTGAGCTACAGGCGCCAGGAATCCGCGACAAGCAACAGGTTGCGGGCCCGATCCGGGGATTTTGGTCGGGGTCGCCGCTGGTGGGCCGCCCCGAACTCTGCGAGATCCAACAATTTGGTCGGGGTCACCGCTACGGGCCGTCCCCAAACCCTTTAGGGGGCCGTATATGGTCGGGGTCACCGCCTTACGGCGCCGCCCCGGGCCATTTAGGGA
>NZ_JAZKRM010000083.1:0-5368 GCF_036628635.1 Thiohalorhabdus sp.
CACTACGCACGGTCAGAACTTGTAGCGAATGCGCGCGGCGAAGTGCCACAGGTCCTCGTCGGAGGCGCCATCCTTGATCGGATCAGCCTCGAACGCGTCCATGGCATCGTCAGCGAGGAGATACGCCACCTCGGAGGCGATCTCGTACTGGTTGGTCGGTTCGTAGCTGATACGCCCGCCGAGTTCCACACCCAGCTCGTCTTCACGATCCCCGTTGCCGAGCTGGACATCCGCGGCGAGGCGGTGATAGCTCGCGAGCCCGGTCAGTTCCACGTTGGGCGTGAGCCTGTGATCCACCTGGAACTTGTTGAGCATGAAGCCCTTGTCCAGGAGATAGGGCGTCTCCGCGAAGAAGTTGTCGTCGGTCATGTTCTCGAAGAAGATCATGCTGTCGTTCGTGTCGACGTCGGTGGCCATGAACGCATCGAAGTCGTCGTCGTTGGCGGCGTCATCCCCCGAGGAGTACCAGAATGTGTAGGTGTAGGTCTTCGCTCCCGTCTCGTAGCCGAGATCCAGACGGCCGAAGAAGGCATTCAGGTCGAAGTTTTGCTGGCCTGTGTTCGTGCCGCCGGTCCCCGCGCTGTCGAATGATTCGAACGCCACGTCGTCGATGTCACCGCTCTGGAGGATCAGGTCCCACCTGGCGAAGCCGCCGCCGCCGCCCATCGGCATGTTGAACCTGCCGTCGGTGCCGACAGTCCACAGCTCGTACTCCGAATCACTGATGGACTTGACCTCGTATTCCGTGGCATCGACCACTCCGCTGCCCGTGTTCTGGTCGTTGCGCTGGAACAGCCCGAAAACGCCGACCTGCAGGGCGGAAGACAGGTCCGCGTCGAGGTTCAGGGAGAAGCCGTCGGCGCTGTCGAAACCGTCGTTGCGGCCGTTGTTTCCCGTGCCCGTTGCGTCATCGCCGCGCATCCAGGCGAGGCTGTAATCCACGGTGTCGGACAAGGGCCCCTTCACGGTCACGCCCGCGGCGGTTTCTCCCCATACGTGCTGGTTGACCGCGTGCGGCTGCAGGCCAGCGTTCAAACGGTGATCCGGCGCCCAGGGGAGGGCGAAATCGCCATAGGCCCAGCGGGTCTCCACGTTCTCGGCGTCGCCGGAAAAAGCGCCACCGTCGTCCTCGTCACCGAAACGTATGCCACCCAGCTCGAGGGCGACGATCCCCTTGGCCCGGTCGTCATCCGGGGAAATCTCGGTCCACAGGCGATACTTGACGTCGGCGAAATTCCCGTCCCGCGCCTCGTCGTCATCGCGAATGACACCGTCACCCCCGGAATTGAATCCGTTGAAGAATTCGTCCTGATTGTTGAACACCTCGAAGCGGTGGTTGAGATCACCGTGGACTTCGAAATCGGCCGCATGGACCGGGCTCATCGCCGCGGCGATGAGCAGCGCGGTCGTGGCGCCGGCCCCCATGACGCGAATCTTGCGGCCGTTCGGCGTGCTCCAGGTAGTAAGATCGATCATGTCGGTCGGCTCTCGCTATCACAGGGTTTCCACGAAACTTGCCGGAAATCCGCGGCCGGGACCACCGCGGTCCTGGCCGGCTCGCCGGGGCGGTCACGCGGCCAATGACCCGCCGCGCGAGGCCTCGGCCAGAACGGGGTGGCGCAGAACGGTGGCGCCGCAGGCTTCGAGATGCTTCGTGAGGGCGTCCTGCGCTCTTGAATCGAGATGCCACAGCGCCTCGCCCAGCAGGACGAGCTGGGGTTGGGCCAGGAGCAGCCGGCTCAGCGACAGTGCGCTGCGCTCGCGCGCCGAAAGATCGCGCCCGCCTTCGGCCAGTGCCCCGTCGAGACCGCCGAGCCGTTCCAGGAGATCCCCCAACCCCGCCTTGCGCGCGACACGGGTGAGCTTTTTATCCGACGGGCATTGCCGCAGACCGAGCGCAAGGTTGCGCCGCAGCGACCCCTTGAGCACCGCCGGCTGGCTGTCGAGCCGCTGCACGCCACGCCGCAGGCTACCGCGCGACAGATCGGTCAGGCACAGATCCGACAGGGTGATGGATCGGGGCGGCACCTGTTCCAGCCCGCAGAGCGCGGAAAAGAGCACATCGGCGTCGCGCGGATCGCAGGTCAGGGTCTGGCCGTCTCCCGGCGGTACATCGAGCGAGAGCACTCCGCCCTGCGGCATCGGCAGATCCCGCAGGCAAAGGCGCACGGGCCCGTCGGGCAGCCGCTTGTCGCCGGCCCCGACCGTGCGCTGGGAGCGCGTGAGGGCGGCCTCGCACTTGCGGTTTGCCGCGAGATAGGCCGCGCGGAAATTCCACACGCTGGCCAGATCGCGCAGCGGGGTCAGTACCAGACCGATGGCGGCGAGCGCCCCGGCGATGGTGCCCGTTCCGGTGCCGGTCCACGCGCCGGTCACGATGATGGCGCAGGCGGCCAGCCCGGCCAACGCATCGGGCAGCGCCTTGAGCGACTCGGCCCAGAACACCCGCCGCAGCCCGGCGCGGATCATCTTTTCGGTACGCTTGTGCAGGCTGCGCAACTCGGTTGGCCGGCGCCCCATGCGGTCGAGCTCGGGGGCCATCGGCATCCGCTCGGCCATCTCGGCGGCGATCCGGGCGCGGCGCGCGCGCAGGCGGCGATGCAGCGGCTCGAGTCGAGGCCCGGCGAAGGCCATGACGCCGAGCGCCACGAGAAAGACCGGCGCGACGACAAGCGCAAAGCGCGGCTCCAGCCACCAGAGCACGGCACAGGCGGCGGGGATCATCACAGCCCCCGCGATCAGCCGCGGCAGCCCCTTGCCCAGCCAGTTGCGAAAGGCGGTCATGTCGCCCACGAAGCGCAGGCTCATGTAGCCGTTGCGCCGGGTGGCCACAGCACTTGCGGGCATACCCGCCGCATGCTCCAGCAGGGCCAGACGGACCGACAGCGCGTAATCCTGCCCCAGTCGTTCGCCCATCAGGCGCGCGGCCACCCGCGCGCCGGCGATTACGAGGCCGGAGGCCGCGAGCGCCGCGATCAGGCCGAGTGGCAACGGTGTCGGTTCATCCATCGCCTCGAAAAGCCCGCGCGTGGCGAAGGCCGCCACGCCGGCGGCGGCGCCTTGCACCAGCGTCACGAGGCTGACGAGCGCCAGGCTCCGCCAGCGCCCGTCCTCCAGAGGGGCGGGCATCGCCATCAGGCGGCCTCCTTGCGGCCCAGTCCGGCGCGCAGGGCAAAGCCCGTGGCCTCGGCCGGGTCCGCCAGATCGGCCTTGGTCAGAACCGTCCGGCCGGTGGCTTCCGCGGCCTCGGCGCTGGACATGGGCGAGCAGCTGACCATGCCGGTCACCGCATCGGGGATCAGCCCGTGACGGGCGAGGATCGCCGCGCCGCCCGCGGCCGCCACCGCATCGCCACAGGCGAAGACCAGCCCCGAGATCAGGTTCGCAAACCATTGATCGGCGATGATCGCAGCGGTCTCGCGCTGCAACAGGCCATCGGCCAGCTCCATCACCACGATGTCGCAGCCGCGCGCGCCGGCCTCGTCGGCCAGCGTCTCGGTCGCGGCTTTGATCCGGTCCAGCGGTTCGCGATAGGTCGTCACCATGCCGGCATCGGTGAAGTCGGCCACGAAATGCGCGCCGCTATCGGCATATTCGTTGTAATCACCGAAGGCGCCGGTGCCCGTGATCTTGATGGCTCCGACGCGGAAGCCCGCGCGCCGCAGCCCGAGGACAAGCTGCGCGGTGGCCAGCGTCTTGCCCGAATTCATCGAGGTGCCGACCACCCCGATCACCGGCGGCCGGGGGCCGGCCGGCCGGGGCGCCAGTGCGAAATCGGCGAGGTTGAGGACATTACCAAACGTGTCCAGCAGCCGCGCCGCCGGCATAAGGCGCGTCGCCGCCTCGACCTGGCTGCTGCGCGCCACCATGCGCCCGATACAGCCGCCGCCGGCCAGCAGGTCGGCACCGTCGGGGTCGATCTCGGCCAGCCCCTCGAATTGATCAGGGGCATAGCGCGCGCCACAGGCGATCACCACCGCATCGCCGGCAAAGATGAACGAGGGCCGCCCGGTAGGCAGTTGCACGCGGCGGTGCTGGCCGACCTTGTCGACATGCGCGAGGATCAGGTCGCCCGGTCTGGCGGCCGCGAAATCGGTATCGGTGCGGGCCACGCGGGAACGCTCCACCCGGCGGGTGACGAAGGTCCATTTGGCGTCATCAAGGGTGGCTGCAAGGGTCATGTCGAATCTCCGGCTTGAGGGTTGTGGCGGATCAAACCGCCTGGCTGCGCGGCGCCTGGCTGCGGGCGTCGAGCACGCGGAAGGCCAAGTGGTTGTGGGTGAGCGCGTGGACCACGTCGTGGTCGCAATCGGTCAACTCGACAAACTGCGCGCGCGCCGGCAGGTCATGCCGTTCGGCTGCGGCATTCAGCGCCATGACGTAGGTGCGGGCGCGGGCATGACGGTTGGGGCCCTGTCTGGCGTCGAGCGTGCGGTTCGTGCGCAGGGCCGGATCGCGGATGACATCCTTGCTTCCGACATAGACGCACACGGGTAAGCCGAGGAAATCACGCAGACCGTGCGCATTGCGACGCGCCCAGGCGGTGCTGAACCGGTCCGTGCCCGACGCGAGGCCGTACGGATAGGTCATCGTGTCGTCGGGCAGGCAGTACCAGCCCGCCGCGACCAGATGCAGCGCCGCGACCCGGTGCGGGTAGAGCATCGCAAACCGATGCGTCAGCTGCGCCCCGCCGGAATGACCGAAGAGATCTACTGTTCCGGCGCCATCGGGCAGCTTCGCTGCGACCGCGTCGAGCAGCGCCAAAAGGGCCTGATCGGGCCGCGCGGCCTTGCTCGGACGCTGGAAATCGGGCCAGGACTTTTCGGGGAAATGCGGCACGACGATGGTGCGGCCGGTACGTTCCGCCTCTGGCGCGAAAAGCTGCGCGAGGATGCCGGCGTTGCGTGAAATGCCGTGCAGAACCACCACGGGCGGTGCGGGCACGGGGTTTGCCGGGCGGATGATCCTGGCCGTCAACCGACCGGCGGCGCTGCACGCCGTGATGTACTCGGCCGTGTCATTGTTGGGATTTTTCATGATTACCCTCATGCTCTCTCTGTCCGAAGGTTACTGATAAGTACAGGGCTGGCCGACCTTATTCGATCACGTAGCGCTCGTGCCCCTCGTGAAAGAATCGCTTGATCAGCTCGACGGCCATGAAACGCATGTCCGCACACGGGCCGACGGCCGATTCGAGGTTCATCCCGAAGCGCCGGCCGGTGGCCCCGACGACCCGCGTTCGTCCCTTCGGGGCCCAAGTGGTGCCGGCATGAAAGTCCGAGCGGATGCCGCCCTTGTCGGCGAGCCACGCCCCGCGCGCAGCGCTGTCGGCGCGTCCGAACGGGCGGGCCAGGATTTCATGGCCACG
>NZ_JAZKRM010000084.1:0-5350 GCF_036628635.1 Thiohalorhabdus sp.
CCGGTGCCTCCAAGAAAGGCAAACCCATTAAAAAAGCCCCCGAGGGTTCCCCGGGGGCTTGAGACAAATGCCTGGCGGTGACCTACTTTCGCACGGGGAGGCCCCGCACTATCATCGGCGTGCCGCGTTTTCACTTCCGAGTTCGGAATGGGATCGGGTGGTTCCCGCGGGCTTTGGCCACCAGACAAACCTCGCTAACCAATTCGGGATGTCGCGTCGGCTGTGGCGTTTTGCGCGCTTGCGCGGCGGTGCGGCCGTTGCTTGGGTGTTATATGATCAAGCCGCACGGTCGATTAGTACCGGTCGGCTGCACGTGTTGCCACGCGTCGACCGCCGGCCTATCAACGTCGTCGTCTTCGACGGACCTTCAGGTGGGTTTCCCCCACGGGAGACCTCATCTTGGGAGGGGCTTCCCGCTTAGATGCTTTCAGCGGTTATCCCGTCCGTACTTAGCTACCCGGCCATGCCCCTGGCGGGACAACCGGTGCACCAGAGGTACGTCCACTCCGGTCCTCTCGTACTAGGAGCAGCTTCCCTCAAGTCTCCAACGCCCGCGGCAGATAGGGACCGAACTGTCTCACGACGTTCTAAACCCAGCTCGCGTACCGCTTTAAATGGCGAACAGCCATACCCTTGGGACCCGCTTCAGCCCCAGGATGCGATGAGCCGACATCGAGGTGCCAAACTCCGCCGTCGATGTGAACTCTTGGGCGGAATTAGCCTGTTATCCCCGGGGTACCTTTTATCCGTTGAGCGACGGCCCTTCCATGCGGGACCGCCGGATCACTAAGGCCTGCTTTCGCACCTGCTCGACATGTAGGTCTCGCAGTCTAGCGCCCTTTTGCCTTTGCGCGCACTGCGCGATTTCCGACCGCGCTGAGGGCACCTATCGCGCTCCTCCGTTACCTTTTAGGAGGAGACCGCCCCAGTCAAACTACCCACCTCACACGGTCCCAGAACCGGATCACGGCCCTTGGTTAGAGCACAGAGACGATCAGGGTGGTATTTCAAGGGTGGCTCCCCGACAGCTGGCGCTGCCGGTTCCACGCCTCCCACCTATCCTACACAGACCGCCTCCGTGCTCAGTGTGAGGCTGTAGTAAAGGTCCACGGGGTCTTTCCGTCTTGCCGCGGGTACGGCGCATCTTCACACCGAATTCAATTTCACCGAGCCTCGGGTGGAGACAGCGGGGCCATCGTTGCGCCATTCGTGCAGGTCGGAACTTACCCGACAAGGAATTTCGCTACCTTAGGACCGTTATAGTTACGGCCGCCGTTTACCGGGGCTTCGGTGGCCCGCTTCGCACGGATGCTAACGGGCTCCCTTAACCTTCCGGCACCGGGCAGGCGTCAGTCCCTATACAGCGGCTTGCGCCTTTGCAGAGACCTGTGTTTTTAGTAAACAGTCGTAGCCCCCTGGTCACTGCGGCCCCCTTCCGCTCCACCCGCGAAGGGCTTCACGTACTAAGGGCACCCCTTCTCCCGAAGTTACGGGGCCATTTTGCCGAGTTCCTTCACCCGAGTTCGCTCACACGCCTTGGGATGCTCTCCCTGCCCACCGGTGTTGGTTTCGGGTACGGTCGCTGCCGACCTGATGCTTAGGAGCTTTTCCTGGAAGTCTGGGGTCACCCACTTCGCTCCCTTGGGAGCTCGTGCTCGCGTCTCCCCGTTGGGCCGAGCGGATTTGCCTACCCGGCGAAGGTACACGCTTGAACCGGGACTACCAGCGCCCGGATGGGCTACCCTTCTTCGTCCCTCCATCGCAGTCGACAGCGGTTCCGGAATGTTGACCGGATTCCCATCGGCTACGCCTTTCGGCCTCGCCTTAGGGGCCGACTCACCCTGCGCAGATTGACTTGACGCAGGAACCCTTGGGCTTCCGGCGGGGCGGGTTCTCACCGCCCTTGAAGCTACTCATGTCAGCATTCGCACTTCCGATACCTCCAGCAGCCCTTGCGGGCCACCTTCAACGGCCTACGGAACGCTCCCCTACCATCCGAAACGGATCCACGGCTTCGGCGGATGACTTAGCCCCGGTGAATCTTCCGCGCAGGACGACTCGACTAGTGAGCTATTACGCTTTCTTTAAAGGGTGGCTGCTTCTAAGCCAACCTCCTAGGTGTCTCTGCCGTCCCACTTCGTTTCCCACTGAGCCATCACTTGGGGGCCTTAGCCGGTGGTCTGGGCTGTTTCCCTCTCGACCACGGACCTTAGCGCCCGCAGTCTGTCTCCCCTGATTGCACTTCCCGGGATTCGGAGTTTGCTACGGTTTGGTAACCCCTTCCGGGGCCCCTAGCCGTGACAGTGCTCTACCCCCGGGAGTGAGACAGGAGGGCCTACCTAAATAGGTTTCGGGGAGAACCAGCTATCTCCGGGCTTGATTAGCCTTTCACTCCGACCCACAGCTCATCCCCCGGATTTGCAACTCCGGTGGGTTCGGGCCTCCAGTGGGTATTACCCCACCTTCACCCTGGCCATGGGTAGATCGCCCGGTTTCGGGTCGACCCCCTGCGACTCGTCGCCCTGTTAAGACTCGGTTTCCCTACGCCTTCGCCAATCGGCTTAAGCTCGCCACAGAGGGTCACTCGCTGACCCATTATGCAAGAGGTACGCGGTCACACGCCCGAAGGCATGCTCCCACTGCTTGTAGGCGCACGGTTTCAGGTTCTATTTCACTCCCCTCTCCGGGGTGCTTTTCACCTTTCCCTCACGGTACTGGTTCGCTATCGGTCGGAGGCGAGTATTTAGGCTTGGATGATGGTCCACCCGGATTCACACGGGGTTCCACGTGCCCCGCGCTACTCGGGATCCGGCCCGGCCCTTCACGGTTTCGGCTACGGGGGTATCACCCGCTCTGCCGCGGCGTTCCAGCCGCTTCGCCTACCGCTCCAGGTCCATTTGGCCGTCCCACAACCCCGGCCGGCAAGCCGACCGGTTTGGCCTGGTCCCCGTTCGCTCGTCGCTACTGAGGGAATCGCTGTTGCTTTCTATTCCACCGGTTACTTAGATATTTCAGTTCACCGGGTTGGCCTCAGACACCCTATGTTTTCAGGTGCCGATACCTGGGTTCCCCCAGGTGGGTTGCCCCATTCGGACATCCCCGGATCGAAGCCTGTTTGGCGGCTCCCCGAGGCTTATCGCAGCCTACCACGTCCTTCGTCGCCTGCCTCCGCCAAGGCATCCACCGTACGCCCTTGAGTGCTTGACCATATAACCCCAAACAACGGGGCTACACCGGTGCACCAAGACGCGCAAGCGCCAAAACGCTTGCTCGTGTGTGTCGCGACATCACCGAATTGTTAAAGAGCAACCGAGCCACTCCCCCACCCGGGGAAGCAAAAAAACGGCTCGCCGCTGAGGGGCGTCGCACCCCCAGGGGCCAACCGTTTTGGTGGAGCTGGCCGGGATCGAACCGGCGACCTACGGCTTGCAAAGCCGTCGCTCTCCCGACTGAGCTACAGCCCCGACGGCCTCAGGCACCCCGCCCGAGCCCCAAAAATGGTGGGCCTACCTGGATTTGAACCAGGGACCTCACGCTTATCAGGCGTGCGCTCTGACCAACTGAGCTATAGGCCCGGCCCGTACCGCTCGCCTGGGATGAGGAAGGGTTGTGGGCTCCCGGGATTCCGGAGCACTAAGGCCAGAGCCATCGCCCCTGACTCGGGACGAGCTTTCCTTAGAAAGGAGGTAATCCAGCCGCAGGTTCCCCTACGGCTACCTTGTTACGACTTCACCCCAGTCGCAAGCCATACCGTCGGCGCCGCCCCCCCGAAGGTTGGGCTAGCGACTTCTGGTACAGCCTGCTCCCATGGTGTGACGGGCGGTGTGTACAAGGCCCGGGAACGTATTCACCGCGGCATTCTGATCCGCGATTACTAGCGATTCCTGCTTCATGCAGTCGAGTTGCAGACTGCAATCCGAACTACGGCCGGCTTTTTGGGATTCGCTCCACGTCGCCGCCTCGCTGCCCTTTGTACCGGCCATTGTAGCACGTGTGTAGCCCTGGACATAAAGGCCATGATGACTTGACGTCATCCCCGCCTTCCTCCGGTTTGTCACCGGCAGTCTCCCTAGAGTGCCCGGCCAAACCGCTGGCAACTAGGGATAGGGGTTGCGCTCGTTGCGGGACTTAACCCAACATCTCACGACACGAGCTGACGACAGCCATGCAGCACCTGTCACCCGGCTCCCGAAGGCACCCCGCTATCTCTAGCAGGTTCCGGGCGATGTCAAGCCCAGGTAAGGTTCTTCGCGTTGCATCGAATTAAACCACATGCTCCACCGCTTGTGCGGGCCCCCGTCAATTCCTTTGAGTTTTAGCCTTGCGGCCGTACTCCCCAGGCGCAGAACTTAACGCGTTAGCTTCGGCACGGAGCGGGCGAACCGCCCCACACCTAGTTCTGATCGTTTACGGCGTGGACTACCGGGGTATCTAATCCCGTTCGCTACCCACGCTTTCGCACCTCAGCGTCAGTGCCGGTCCAGGAGGCCGCCTTCGCCACCGGTGTTCCTCCCCATATCTACGCATTTCACCGCTACACGGGGAATTCCGCCTCCCTCTACCGGACTCTAGCGCGCCAGTTTGGAATGCCATTCCCAGGTTGAGCCCGGGGCTTTCACATCCCACTTGACGAGCCGCCTGCGTGCCCTTTACGCCCAGTGATTCCGATTAACGCTTGCACCCTCCGTATTACCGCGGCTGCTGGCACGGAGTTGGCCGGTGCTTCTTGTGCAGGTAGCGTCACCAAGGCCGCCCTGTTCGAACGACCCGGCGTCTTCCCTGCTGAAAGGGCTTTACAACCCGAAGGCCTTCTTCACCCACGCGGCATGGCTGGATCAGGGTTGCCCCCATTGTCCAAGATTCCCCACTGCTGCCGCCCGTAGGCGTCTGGGCCGTGTCTCAGTCCCAGTGTGGCTGATCATCCTCTCAGACCAGCTACGGATCGTCGCCTTGGTGAGCCGTTACCCCACCAACCAGCTAATCCGACGCGGACCCCTCCTCCGGCACTAGCTTGCATCAGAGGCCAGCTTTCCCTTACCCCCAAAAGGGTAAGACGTATGCGGTATTAGCCCGGGTTTCCCCGGGTTGTCCCCCACCAGAGGGCAGGTCACCCACGCGCTACTCACCCGTCCGCCACGCTACTAACCCCCGAAGGGGCGTCCACGTCCGACTTGCATGTGTTAAGCCTGCCGCCAGCGTTCAATCTGAGCCAGGATCAAACTCTCCAGTTCAAACCTATCGCCAGCCCACAAAATGGACCGACTGAACCAGCGCTCAACCCTAGCCTCGCAAGACCCTCGGAATCGCCAAGAGCCCACAACGCTTCCTCATCCCAGATTGTTAAAGAGCC
>NZ_JAZKRM010000085.1:0-5146 GCF_036628635.1 Thiohalorhabdus sp.
CCTACTGGGCCCAGGGCAAGGACGACTTGGCCTGCGCCAAGCTCTACCGGGCCGGCCGCCTCTACCAGGAAACGGGGCACCCCAACGAGGCCCAACAGATGCTGAACCTGATCCGGCGCATCCAACCGAATTCCACTTACCGCCGGCAGTTGGCGAAGGTGATCGAAGACTGAAGGCAGTTTTCAGTGTTCAGTTGAAAAGTGTTCAGTAACAGCCGCAACCTAAACGCCCCCGGCATGAAGCTGGGGGCGTCTTTGTGCCGTCACTGAACACTGAAAACTGCCAACTGAACACTGATTTTCACCTGTCACTGAAAGCTCTCCACCAGCGACCCCACCACCAGATACCAGCCGTCCACCAGGACGAACAGGATCAGCTTCATGGGCAGCGATATCATCACCGGCGGCAGCATGAGCATGCCCATGGACATCAGTACCGAGGCCACCACCATATCGATGATCAAAAAGGGGATGTAGATCAGGAAGCCGATCTCGAAAGCCGTCTTGAGCTCGCTGATAACGAACGCCGGAATCAGGGCGCGAGTGGGCACCTCGGAGAGATTCGCCGGCTTGTCCTCACCGGCGAGATTCATGAACAACCGCACCTCGTCCTCGCCGGCCTGGCTGAACATGAAATCCCGCACCGGCTTGATGCCCGCCTGGTAACCCTCTTGGAGGGAAATCCGGTTGTCCAGGTAGGGCCCCAGGGCGTTCTCGTCGATCTGCTGCCACACCGGGGCCATGATGAACAGGGTCAGGAACAGGGCCAGGCCGATGAGGACCTGGTTGGGCGGGGTCTGCTGGGTCCCCAGGGCCTGGCGAAGGAAGGCGAGTACCACCACGACCCGGGTGAACGAGGTCATCAGCACCAGGATCGCCGGAGCGATAGACAAAACGGTGAGAACCGCCAGAATCTTGAGGCCGGTGGCCACATCGTCGGGGCTGTCCATGGGCGTTACTTCCATGTCCAGCCCGGGCAGAGCGGCCTGGGCCGCCGCTACCGCCGGAGCCAGCCCCAGCAGGGCCACAACTAGGCGGCTAGCGCGACCCGGCGTCATCGTCGGCGGCGTCATTACCGTTTTCGGGAAGCTCCGCGATTCGCTGAATCTGGGTTGGGGTGATGCCCACCAGGAAGCGCTGCCCGCTGGCCTGGACAATGGCCATGCGGCTTCGATAACCCAGGGAGACCATCCGCTCGATCCGCAGGTCTCCCCCCTGGCGGGTCCAGGGGACCAGGCCGAAGCGCTTAAGGAAATAGACGCCTAGGGCAAAAACCCCCAGGACCAGGCCCAAGGCGGCCAGCATCTTGACCAGGGCCATGCCCAAATCGGGCACTCCCTCACCGGCCTGGGCAACGGCCGTCGCCGGGAGGCCGGTCAGGCCGAGCAGGGCCCAGCGCCACCGGCGGCCGGGGAAGAAGCGTGCGGCCTGACTCATTCCAGGCTTTTCACCCGCTCGCGGGCCTCGCCCACCTCGGTAATACGCACTCCGAGGCGGTCGTTGATCACAACCACCTCACCGCGGGCCACGGTGCGGCCGTTAACCTGAATATCCAGGGGCTCGCCCTCGGTCCGACCCAGCCGGATGACGGAGCCCTTGTCCAGCTTGAGAAGCTCCTGAAGGCTCATCCGGGTCCGCCCCAGCTCAACCGACAGCTCCAGGGGCAGATCCAGAAGCATCTCCAGGTTGTGGCCGGGGGAGGTCTCGTCCCCTTCGGAGGCACCGCCGCCTGGGGCCCCGGAAGCCGTGCCCTGCGATGGCACCCCGGAATCGGGCTGGTCGGGCTGTTGCTCGGGATCTTCCTCGCTCATCAGTCTTCCTCGCCTTCCGCACCGTTCTCGAGGGCATGCAACAACCGCGCCGCTACCTGCCCTTCGACCTTGCCGCCCTCGGCCAGCCAGCGCTTGCGGCCGCCGACCCAGACCTCCACGGGCTCACCGGGCTGGCGGTCGAGGTAGAAGAAATCGCCCACATCCATGGCGAGAAGGTCCCGCAGGGTCAGCGGCGTCCGGCCCAGGACCACCGAAAGGGTGGTACTCGCGTGAAGCACCTCCTCCTGGAACTGCTGGCGCCATTCCTCGTCGACTTCGGCCCCTCCCGCCAGGAAGTCGCCGCGCATCAGCTCCATGTGGGGATCCAGGGTGGGCATGGGATACACAAGCATCATGGGGGATTCGTGCTCCCCCATGGTCAGAGTGTAGGCAACCCGAAAGACCCGCACGTCGCGGCGGACGATGGACGCGTCGCGAATGTACGACTCCAGCCGCACATCCTCGGACTGCATGATGTACAACGGCTCCCAGGCCCGGTTCAGATCGCCCAGGATATTGTTGAGGATGCGCTTGAACAGCCGCTGCTCGATGCGGGTGAGCTCACGGCCGGTGCTCTCCATCTCCTCCAGGTTCTGCTGCTCTTCGCCCACGACGGCGCCGACCAGCTGGCGGGCGGCGCTGACCTCCATGGACAGAAGGATTTTGCCCTGGGGCGTCTGGATGACGGCGTAGATGCCGGGGCTGGAGGCCTCCTCCGCCACCGTTCCGAAGCGGTCGAGGTCGTACCCCCGATAGGCCAGGGCCGGTCGCAGCACGGGAAAATCGGCCGCCATGCTGTCGGTGAAGAAGCGCTCGAAGCGCTGGGCCACCACCTCGAAGGCCGGGAGCTCGGGGCTTTCCTCTTCCTCGGCCTCGGAGAAGTGGTAGGGAACCACTTCCCCTTCGGCGTCGTACAGGGAGCCTCCGCTGCCTCCCTTGAGGGACCCTTCCTCGAGCCCTTCCAGGAGGGTCTGGATCTCCTCTTCCTCGAGGATCTGGCCAGCCATCGGTGTTCCCCTACTGGATGACGAACTCGGTGAAGTAGACGTTGCGCACAGCGTCGTCGCCAAGCAGGTTGTTGAGCCTAGCCACGACCTGGCGTTTGAGCTGATACTTGCCCTCCATCTGCTCCAGACCGTCGACGCTTTGGTTTGACAGCAGGATGATGAGGGCGTCACGGATCTGGGGCTGGCGCTTCTCCACCTTCTTGACCAGGGACTGATCGTCAAGCTCGAGCTGGAGGGTTGTCTTCAGGTAGCGGGTGCGACTGCTCCGGGCCAGGTTCACCACGAACTCGTCCATCTTGTAGAGCTCCCCGGGCTCCTCGGCCTTGTCGGATTGGGCACTGGCCTCGTCGCCAGCCGTTGCTTGAGCCGGCTCTTCGCCACCTGCCCACAGGAACCACCAGGTACCCGCTGCCCCGACCACCAGGGCCAGCACCACCACCGCTCCGACTACCAGGAGCTTCTTACCGCGCCCCCCGCCGCTAGCCGCTTCTTCGTTTTCGGTTTCTTCTTCCTCGGCCATGGTCCTCTCGCTGTCGGCCGGTTGGGAATAGTTCCTCCCCTGGGCTTTCGGTGGCCGATCGTCGCCGGCTCACCCGCCCTGCCGGGCGTAGATCTCTATGGTGATTCGGCGGTTGGCGGCTCGTCCCGCCTCCGTGGCGTTATCCGCTACGGGGCGGCTGGGCCCGTAACCCGCGACGCTGATCCGGTTGGGATCCAGATGCACATCGCGAGCCAAATAGTGGGCGACATTCACCGCTCGGTCCAGCGACAGGGCCCAATTATCCGACACCCGGCCGCTGCCGCCCATGGGCACACTGTCGCTGTGGCCGACCACCTGGAGGCGCCCTGGAACATGGCGCAATACCTCCCCGACCTCGCCCAGCACGTAGCGGGCGCGATCTGTTAAACGCGTTTCCGCGGAAGGGAACAGGGCCTCGGCCTGCAGGGAAAGGGTGAGGGATTCCCCCTGCGGATCCGTACCCAGCCGGGCGCGTGCCCCCATCTGCTCCAGGCGGGAGCTGAGGTTGCGGTGAAGCACCTCCATTTCTTTCCGATAGGTGGCCTGCATCTTGGGTGTAACCTTGACGTCCTGCGGCTGGATCCACATGCCGAAGGGTCCGCCCCGCTCTATGATACCAAGGCCTTGGTCGACAGCGCTGGCGATCCGCTGGAGGCTGGACTCGCTCAGGGTGGACATGGACAACAGCAAGACGAAGAAAGTGAGCATAAGGCTCAGCAGATCGGAAAAGGTAACCATCCAGAAGGTCTTGTCCGGTCCCTTTTTCGCTTTAGGCATCGCTGCGCCCTCCGGGACCCACGACAGGCTCGGCCGGTGAGCCTTCCGGGAAAAGGGGCTGGAGCTCGCTTTCCCGATTTATCTTGAGCAGGATCTCCACCCGCTCGTTGCCCTGCCGTTGCGACGCGGTGCTCTCCGAGCCCACGGGCTCGAGGTCGCCGCGCCCGCTCATCCGGATCCCGGCCACCGGCACGCCGGCCTCGTAGAAAATCCGCAGCACGTTTTGGGCCCGGCGCCCGCTGATCCACCAGGCCTCTTCGAGGTCTTTGTCCAGCTCCAGGCTGGTGTGGCCCCGCACCCTTACACCGGTTTCCGCATCCTTGGCAAGGTCGGCCAAGCGGCGCAAGCGATTGGCGAGATCGTCGGGGAGCTCGGTTTGCTCGCCGGAAAAGGTGGCGGGGGCCTCGATCCGAATCAGGGTTCCGTTGCCCCCGGGAGCGGCCCGGACCTCGACGCCCTTGCCCATCTTGCCGGTAAATATATTCCGGACCTGGTCCAGTAGCTGGCTCCTGGCCTGTTCCATTTTAACGGGGGCGGAGGGCCCCCCGGATCTGCCGGAGCTCGATTCGCGCAGGCTGGAGCCCGAGGGGAGCTGGCCGAAGGCGCCGCCCAGGGATTCCAGGGCCTCCTTTTTACGTTCCTCCTGGATGGTCGCGATGGCGTTCAGGAGGATAAAAAAGGCTAGCAGGATCATGAACAGGGAAACGAACATGACCCGGCTGCCTTGGTTACTGCCGCCGCCCTTTTTCTTGGCCATGCTTTCTCCGGGGCGGTTTGCTCCGCCTGCTCAGTCGAACTGGCTCTCGCGCTGGGTGGGGGGCATGAACGCCAAAAGCTTCTGCTCGATAATGCGGGGGTTCTCACCGGCCACCATGTTGCGCACTCCGGTTATGATGATCTGGTAATTGAGCAGCTCTTCTTCGCTGCGGGCGCGCAACTTGCCAGCCATTGGAATGAAAACGGCATTGGCGATCAGGGCGCCGTAAAAGGTGGTCAGCAGGGCCACGGCCATGGCGGGGCCGATGGTCGAGG
>NZ_JAZKRM010000086.1:0-5095 GCF_036628635.1 Thiohalorhabdus sp.
GGGGGGTTGGGGGGTAGTTCAATAACAGAAATACTGAGCAGCCTTCAGAGCCGATTGCTGAGGTTTTGCATGGCCCCTCTCAGAGCGGCTTTTAACGGGAGATAAGTGCCCTTTGATTGCGTTCTGCTAGCATTCTGCGTTGCCTTTCGGGGCGGGCATCTTTCGGGGTGGGCATCGGTGCTGAACAGAAACCTCTCGGAAGCCTCGGAATTGAACTCCACAGAATTGAACCTCGGTCCAGATGGAGTTTGAGTGGGACCCTGAAAAAGCCGCTCGAAATCGGGAAAAGCACGGCGTTTCCTTCGAGGACGCCGTGGGCGTATTCTCGGGACCCACCTTAACGGAACGATCCGATCGGAAGGGAGAGAAGCGATGGATCGCCGTGGGGCGGTTGGAGGGCCGACTCGTGACCGTCGTCTACACGCGGCGCTCCGGCACAACCCGAATCATTTCTGCGCGACGCGCCAGTCAAAATGAGCGAGAACAGTATCGTCAAAATGTCGCTTGAAGAGGCCGTCCGTCGCCTCGAATCCGGAGAAACGAGCACGGATTGGGATCGGGTGGACGCCCTCACGGACGAAGAGATTAAGCAGGCCGTGGCGGATGACCCCGATGCAGAGCTCCTCGATGAGGAGTGGTTTAAGCGGGCGACGCTCGTGATTCCAGGGCAGACGGTTCACGGTCAAGGATAGGGTCTATCTCCAAACGGGCGTTGTCACGCTTTTCTGAGCTTCCGATGCATTTGCGCTGAGAGATGAAAACGGCCAGAAGCGACTGCCTAGGCTCGTCGGCGAAACATGCGTTTCGCCTCCTCGTTGAGCTACCTGCCAGTCAAAAAAATGAGGGCAGGATACGCAAACCGATGTCGTTCTCGTCTTTCGACTCGACCGAATCGTTTTGCCTGCGCCCCCGGCACCTGACGGTTTGGGGGCTTGTCCTGCTCCTCGCCCTCCGGGCTCGGAGATGCGGAGCCCCGCCCGGCCTATGGCCTGAGGCGGGGGCTCCTTGACGCCAGCACCGACACTTGACGTCAGCGATTGACGCCAGCGACACTGTTTCTCAGGCTCGTTATCGGACTCGTAGAGGTTTTCAGAACTGCACAGGGTTAACCGTGGCGACAAAAAGCGAGCAGCTCACAGTTAGAGTCACTCCCGGTGAGAAAGAAGAGATCGAGCGGAAGGCTGAGGCGGCCGGCCGCTCGGTGAGCCGGTTTCTCGCCGAGTCGGCCCTGGAGGGGGAGGTAAATAGCAGGGGGGAGCGGGAGGAGCTGGTCGAGGAGCTGCGCAAGCTGTACCGGGAGGTGCGGTCGATCGGGGGCAATCTGAACCAAGTGGCCCGGCGTCTTAACCAGGGACGAGCGACAGGGGGTGAGGTGGTGGAGCGCGCATCGGAGGCGGCCGAGAAGGCATCGGAGGCGGTTTCTGACAAGATGCAGGAGGTGGTGTAGCCATGGGTGGATTCGTGAAGATCACTCCCAAGGGAGAAGCTGGGCCGCAGAACGCGAACTATATCACGCGCCCGTCGGCCGCTGAGCAGGGGGAGGTGGCGTATCACAACGCGCCGGAGGACGTCGAGGCCGCGGAGACGTGGGAGGAGACGCGCGTCCGGCTGCGGTCCTGGGCAGAGCAGGTGAAGATGGAGGAGCGGGCCCGCCACGGGAACCGCGCCGGCCGGGCCCGGACCCACTACCGGGCGGTTATCAGCTACGAGGAGAAGATCGAGGCGGAGGCGGCCAGGGAGGACGCTGAAAAGTGGCTAGAGGAGGAATTCCCGGAGGCCCAGGCGGTGGGGATTGTCCACCAGGACACCGACCAAACCCACGTCCACATCTGGATGAGCGCCAGGAAGCTAGACGGGAAGAAGGTCCACATCAGCAACCGAGAAATGAAGGAGCTGCACGCCACGTTCGACTCGATATACGAGCGGCGGATGGGCGTACGGAGCCGGAACGCTGAGAAGATCGAGGAGACGCGGCGGTTTAAGCGCAGATATGCGGAGCTGAGGGAGCAGGGGGCCGACGCGACGGAGTTGAAGCGGTGGGCAGAGGCGAACCGCCCGGACCGGGCCGACCCGCCGGGGCCGGAGGTCTACCGGGAGCGTGATAAGCGGCGGCTCGGGCAGGGCACCTTGAAGGAGGCGCGGCGCGATCGAGAGCCGCGAGAGCACCAAGCCGAGGTGTCGGTCGAGAGGGAGAAGCGGAGCGCCGAGCGGAAGAAGAAGGCCGTTCAGCGGAAGAGAGAGCGGCTGGAGCGGGTGGAGCAGGAGGTAGGGGGGAGCCAGTCAGGTCAGTCTCATGAGCCAGGTCAGTCCCATGGGCGTAACGAAGGAGGATCTTCGGGAAGCGAACCGAGAGCTAGAGGCGGAGCTCGAGAAGCAGAACCAGGAGAACGAGAAGCTGAAGGAGCAGGTCTTGGAGAGCGCGATCGAGGAGGTCAAGGCGGGGATCAGCGCCGAGAGGGAGGAGATGATCGGGGAGATGAGGTCGCATCTGGAGACGATCCAGGAGATAGAGCAGCAGGTTTGGAGGGCAAAATCCAACGCGGGGGAGGCGGCGACGCTTCTGGAGAGCGCGACACAGAAGATGGGGACGACCATCAGGGCCGGGATCACGCTGGCAGCGATGAACTGGTGGATCATCTTTCCGACGGCCCTGCTCGCGGGAGTGGTGGGGCAGGCGGCCGGTCGGGTGCTGATCGAGGGGACGAGCTGGACCGCGACGCAGGTGCTGATCGGGGCGGGGAGTCTGGCGGTGGGGATTCCGCTGCTGGTGGGGCTCGTGAGAGCGATGAAGTAGAGGAGGGTGAAGTGGGTCGCCGGTTCGGAGGGGAGCGGTTCGAGTTGGAGATGAGCGAGCGTCAAGAGATGATTCGGGACAAGATCAGGCGCCTCGTGCGGCTGAGGGGCGGGCGCCCCCCTCAGAGGCGCAGCCAGCCTCAGAACCGGCGCATCCGGGAGGCGCGTGAGGGCCTGATCCTGGATCTCGATGATCCGGTCTACCGCGAGGAGGCGCAAGGGAAGGAGGGCCCACCGGAGGAGATTTTGGAGCTGGCGGGCCACCTAGACGGGAAGGAGGAAGAGATCCTGAAGGAAAGCTGGAATTACGTCGCGTCGGCGCGAAATCAGGGGCGAGACGCGCTTGAGGCGCTGAGAGAGGGGTGGACGCCAGAAGAGTGGACCCAAGGGGGAGAGTCTCAGAGCGAGGATCAGGGCAAGGCTCAGGGCCAGGACAAGAGCCAAGAAGAGGGGCAAGGCCAAGATGGAGGGCAGAGCCAGGACCGAAGCCGTGGAGGTCGGACCCACGGAAGGTAGGTTGAAAGAGAGGGTTGGGCCCGCTATTATGTCTACATATTGTCATGACAAAAGACATCAACGGAGCGCACAGATGGCCAATTCAGGCGAAAAGATCAGGTATCAAGTCCGAGTTGACGAGGAGCTGAAGGACGCTTTCCTGAAGGTGGCAAACGCGTGTGACCGGACGGGGGCGCAGCTAGTGCGGGACTTCATGCGGCGCTACACCCGGGAGAACAAGGACGCTCTCCAGAAGGACTTCCTCGAGGAGATCAGTGATCGGGAGGGAGAGGGCATCGTCTGAGGGCGCCACAGATTGCCTCAGATTGCCCGGGCCCCAAAGACATAGAAAACCCCACGACGGGAGAGGGGAGCCCGTCGTGGGGCGCGTCTCTGTCTCTCAGAAGAGGCAGAGGGAGAGAGAAGGCTAGGGAAGACCAAAACCTTCGATATATCAACCTTCGATATATCGCTGAGAGCGGGTGTGGGCCCGCCTCAGCATCCACAAATCGGCTCCAGAGAGCCAATTTGCACATGAATCAACCAGATGAGCACGGGGAAGATCCGAACGAAAAGTCCGATTTTCAGCAAAGCATGGCGCGGTTTCAGCGCCTGGCCGAGCGGGCCTCCTCGCTCGCGGAGCTGAGGGAAGAGATCGAGTCGCAAGGCCCAAAATCAGTAGGTGAGCTCTCGTTTATGAGCAGCGTGCTGGTGCAGGCGACCCTCCCCCACAGCAATCCGGGAGACGTGGAGGCGTGGGGGCGGACGAACGGGGACCTCAGCCTCTACATCCAACCCGGCGTTGAGAAAACCGAAGACGGGACGTACCGGGGCCTGGGGTACCCGTACGGGTCTTACCCGAGGCTCATCCTGATCTGGATCAGCTCGCAAGTGGCGAAGCATGGGCGTAGGCGGCTGGACCTGGGCGGGAGCCTGAGCGGGTTTATGGAGGATCTCGGGCTTCAGGTGACGGGCGGGGACCACGGGACGGTGGGGCGGTTTCGAGACCAGATGCGGCGCCTATTTGGGGCGAAGATCGGGATGATCTGGGAGCGTCCAGGGCGGGAAAAGAGGCGGGCCGCCGTGGTGGCCGACGAGCTGGACCTGTGGTGGGACCCGAAGGACCCGAGCCAGAAGACGCTTTGGGAGTCGAGCGTGAGGCTCTCGCAGCCGTTTTTCGAGGCGATCCGGAAGCGGCCAGTTCCGGCAGACAAGCGCATCCTCCGGGAGATCAAGCAGTCTTCGCTGGCGGTAGACCTGTACCTTTGGACCACCTACCGGGTGGCCTGCATCGAGGAGCCGCTTGTGCTCTCCTGGCAGCAGGTGCACGACCAGATGGGGGCGGACTACAACCGCATCGCTGACTTCGCCAAAGAGGCCAGGAATCACTTGCAAGAGATTTCGCTGATCTGGAAAGACCTGCGGTACGAGACCCCGAGGGGACGTCTGAAGCTCTATCCCTCTCGCCCCTCGGTGCCCGGAGATATAGACTCCGGAGATGTGGAGAACTGAGAGGCCGAGCGAGTTATCCACGCATAAAAGCCCACGAAGAGCGCCGAAATCTACGCATAAAAGCCCACCATCCTATATGGTACAAAGGAATATCCTGTATTATTGAGGCCGTTTTCCGGTGGAAAACTCTCTGAGCGGGCTTTAGAAAGCGAGTCTTTCCGGATTGGGAAATCCGCATTGAGGATCGGTCTCTCCCTCCCGGTGGTCGGTCGAGGATTTTCTTTTTCGACTCTCACCAAGGGGGGGTTGGGGGGTAGTTCAATAACAGAAATACTGAGCAGCCTTCAGAGCCGAT
>NZ_JAZKRM010000087.1:0-4836 GCF_036628635.1 Thiohalorhabdus sp.
AAGGGCCGGTAAATTTTTCCGCCCGCTGGTCTCCGCCTCCATCCCCATCATCCCCGCCTTCCTTCCTGATCTCCCGACAATACGGGCCCTACGGGGATCTCCCTAGGGCGCCGTGGTTTTGGCACGTCCCTTGAATAGGGGATGGGCCAAGGAGGTTCTCGCCCATGCAGGAAGGCAGCATCTACACCACCCTTTCCGGGGCCCTGGCCCTGAGCCAGCGCCTGGATAGCGTGAGCAACAACCTGGCCAACGCCAACACCACCGGCTACAAGGCGGACCGCCTGAATTTCGAGGGGGTCCTGTCGCAGGCGCAGGCCAACCGGCCGGCCCGGCAGCCGGATCAGCCGCTCACCTTCCCGGTGATGCAGGGTACCGAAACCGATTACTCCCAGGGGGCCCTGAAGAATACCGGGCGTGCCCTGGATTTCGCCATCGAGGGCGAGGGCTTCTTCCGGGTCAGGGCCGCTGGCGGCGGCACGGCCTACACCCGGGACGGCCAGTTCCAGCTGAACAGCGATGGCGTCCTGACCGATTCCGAGGGCCGGGCGGTCCTCGATGACCAGGGCGACGCCATCCGCCCGGGCTCCCGGGAGATCAGCCTGAACCGCGACGGCGAGATCTTCGTCCCCGGCCGACAGGCGCCGGTGGCCCGTCTGGCGACCTTCAGCCCCGAGGACGCGGGGCTGATGGAGAAGGAGGGGGACAACCTCTACCGCAGCGAACCGGCGAATATGACGGCGACCGAGGGCGGCGGGGTGCGTAACGGTTACCTGGAGCGGGCCAATGTCAACACCATGGAAGAGATGGTGACCATGATGGACCTGCAGCGCCGCTTCGAGGCCATGACCAAGGCCATGCGCACCATCGATGAGACCTTCAGCGAAAGCGGTCAGCGCCTGGCCAGCCCCGGTCAGTAGGCCCGTTCGGGGCGCCAACGAGGGAGAGAAGCCGCTATGGATCGAGCGATGTGGACAGCCGCTTCCGGGATGCAGGCCCAGCAGACCCGGATCGATGTCATCTCCAACAACCTGTCCAACGTCAACACCACCGGGTTCAAGGAAAGCCGCCCGGATTTCCAGGACCAGATGTATCAGACCCAGCGCACCCCGGGGGCCACCAGCTCGGCCGCCGGCACTCAGGTGCCCACCGGGGTCCAGATCGGTCTGGGGGTCAAGACCGGCTCGGTCAGCCCGCTGTTCAATCAGGGCAACCTGGAGAGCACGGGCAACAATCTGGATCTGGCCATCGAGGGCAGGGGCTTCTTCCAGATCCAGACCCCCCAGGGCGACACCGCCTACACCCGGGCCGGTACCTTCAAGCTGAACGACCAGGGGCAGATGGTTACGCCCGACGGCAATCCCCTGCTTTCGGGGATCACCATCCCGCCCGATGCCACCTCCGTGAACATTTCCCCGGATGGCACGGTGGACGTGCGGCAGCCCGGCACCAACGACACCACCACGGTGGGCCAGATCCAGCTGGCCACCTTCGTCAACCCGGCCGGCCTCGAGGCCCGCGGCGACAACCTGTTCATGCAGACCGGGGCCTCCGGGCCGCCCCAGCAGGGGCTGCCCGGGACCAACGGTGCCGGCACCCTGCAGCAGGGGTACCTGGAGAACTCCAATGTCAGCGTGGTCAACGAGATGACCAACATGATCGCCGGCCAACGGGCCTATGAAGTTAACTCCAAGGCCATCTCCACCGCGGACGAGATGCTGCAGATGGCCAATAACCTGAAGCGCTAGAACGCGGGGGTAGGGCGATGGTTCGTCGAACCCTGAGCCTGTTCATGAGCGGGCTGCTCCTTGCTTCCCCCCCGGCCCTGGGGGAGCTGACCGTGGCGGTGACCGAGACCAGCGAGGTGCCCGGCAAGGCCGTGGCCCTGGGGGACATCGCCGAGGTCCGCGGCGGCCGGGCCGAGCTGCGCGACAAGGTACGGGACCTCGAGGTCCATCGGTTCGATCCCGGTTCCACCGGCTGGCGCGTCTCGGGGCGGGCTATCGGCAGTGCCCTGTGGGAGGCCGGGGTGTCCCTGGACAAGGTGACTACGGATATCCCCCTCGGCGCCCGGGTCGAGCGCCGTGCCCGGAAGGTGGACGGTGACCGGGTGGCGGCCGCGGTTCGCAGGCACCTCCGGGCCCAGGCGGGTAACGGCGAGCGGGTGGAGGTGGCCTTCCCCGAGGGCAAGCCCGCCTTCGAAGGCGTGGCCGAAGACGCCCAGCTCCAGGTGGCCCGGGAGAGTGAGGGAGCCGTGCGCGTGCGCGCCATTGCCGGCGAGGAGGTTGCGGCCTCCAAAACTTTTCCCGTGTCGGTGACGCGTCAGCGCCAGGTGGTGGTTGCCAACGGCCATCTGGACCCGGGTACCCGGATCGAATCCGATGACGTGACCACTGCTTTGCGCGAGTCGGAGGCATCCCGCTGGGCCGTCTTCGACTCGCGGGAGGACGTGATCGGCACCTCGCTGCTGAAGGCGGTGGGCGACGGTCAGCCCGTCAAGCGCTCCCAGCTGCGCATGGCCCCGGATGTGCGCTCCGGCGATCCGGTGACCCTGGTGTACAAGAGCAGCAAGATGCACCTCTCCGCGGCCGGGGTCATCCGGGAGCAGGGAGCGGTGGGCGAGGTCCTGGCCATGGAGAACCGTGACAGCGGTGAGCGGGTCTATGCCCGCCTGACGGGCCCCGACACCGCCAAGGTGAGCCAGCGCCATTCGAGCCAGCAAGGGAGTCGGCCATGATCATCCGTATCCTCGCCACCGGGGCCGCTGCCCTCCTGGCCGGGTGTGCTGCCGGCCCCAGCCCGGAAAAGCTCGAGGCCATCGACAAGGAGGTGGAGCAGGCCCAGGCCAACGCACCCGCAGCGCAGCCGGACCGGGGCGGGGCCGGCTCCCTCTGGGGGCAGAGCCAGCAGGAGGTGTTCGCCGACAACAAGGCCCATCAGGTGGGGGACATCATCACCGTGGAGCTGGAGGAGAATACCCAGGGCAACAATTCCGCCTCTACCCAGGCCGAGCGCGATGCCAGCAACGAGGCCGGCGTTTCCGCCTTTCTGGGCCTGGAGCAGAGCCTGGCGGAAAAAAACCCCCGTTTCGAGCCCGAAACCGCCATCGGCACCGAAACCAGCAACCAGCTGGATGGCAGCGGCGAAACCAGCCGCTCCGCCAGTCTGAGCGGCAACATGACGGCGGTGGTGGTGGATGTCTTCCCCAACGGCAACATGCGCATCAAGGGCCGGCGGGCCGTGACCATCAATCACGAGGTCCAGAACATGATCCTTTCCGGGGTGATCCGGCCCCAGGACATCGGGCCGCGGAATTCCATCACCTCCAGCGAGGTGGCCAACGCCCGCATCCAATACGCGGGCAACGGGGTGGTGGCGCGGCAGCAGGACGAAGGCTGGATGACCAAGGCCCTGCATACCGTTTGGCCGTTTTGAACCAGTGAGGAGTGAGGCGTGAGGGGTGAGGCGAAAAAGGCATTCCGGCGTATGGCGGCTTCCCTGATCCTGGCCATGGCGGTTTTGCCGGCAATGGCCCAGGCGGAGCGCATCAAGGACGTGGCCGACGTGGTCGGTGTGCGGGATAACCAGCTTCTGGGTTACGGGCTGGTGGTCGGCCTCGACGGCACCGGCGATTCGCCCCAGACCTCCAGCCCGTTCACCTTGCAGTCCATGGTGTCCATGCTCGAGCGAATGGGAATCAATCTGCGCGATCGGGTGGGGGATATGCGTCCGGACAATGTCGCGGCGGTCATGGTTACCGCGACCTTGCCGCCCTATGCCTCCCAGGGGCAGAAGATCGATGTGGAGGTGGCCTCGGTCGGGGATGCCGACAGCCTGCGCGGCGGCACGCTGCTTATGACCCCACTCCGGGGACCGGACAACCAGGTCTACGCCGTGGCCCAGGGGGCGGTAAGCCTGGGCGGCTTCGGGGCCCAGGGGCAGGGCGGCCAGGTCCAGGTCAACCACCTGAACGCGGGCCGCATCCCCAACGGTGCCCTGGTCGAGAATGCCCCGCCGGATGGCCTGAAGAACCGGAAAAGCCTACGACTGGCTCTACGCCAGACCGATTTCACCACCGCCACCCGGGTGGCGAAATCGGTCAATCAGGAGCTCGGGGGGGAGTTCGCCAAGGCCAGCGACCCCGGTACGGTCCAGGTGGATGTCCCCGACAGCTACACCAACGAAGTGGTGCCGCTGGTGGCCCGCCTGGAGAGCCTCCAGGTGAAGACGGACCGAAAGGCCAGGGTGGTTCTGGACGAACGGACCGGTACCGTGGTGATTGGTGAGAATGTCCGGATCCATCCGGTGGCGATCTCCCACGGCAACCTCAGCATCACCATTACCGAGGAGCCCCAGGTCAGCCAGCCTGCTTCGTTCGGGGAGGGGGTCACCACGGTGGTCCCGCGCACGGACGTGGAAGCCGGTCAGGAGGAGGCGGAGCTGGTCATGCTGCAGCCCGGCGTGGACCTTTCCTCGCTGGTGGGTGCCCTCAATTCGATAGGAACGACCCCCACCGACTTGGTGGCCATCCTGCGGGCGATTAAGCAGTCCGGGGCGTTGTCCGCCGAGCTCGAGGTGATCTAAGCCGATGGCTGGGAATGGGTAGCCCCTTGAGCGGGGCGCCCTGTCAAGGCGAATCGGCCGATAGGAGCGGGTGATGGAGCTGGCGATCAATCCGAAGGTCTCTCCCGATGGAGCGACGCCGCGGGAGCAGCTGAAGGGCCTGTCGCAGAAGTTCGAATCCCTGCTCCTGTCCCAGGTCTTCTCGTCCATGCGCGATACCGTCCCCGAAGGGGAAGGGGTGGTGGATACCGGCTTCGCGGGCGATATGTACCAGGA
>NZ_JAZKRM010000088.1:0-4467 GCF_036628635.1 Thiohalorhabdus sp.
ATCACCGATTCGCGCATCGTGCCGCCCACCGCGCAGAACCAGGCGCGCATCGAGGACGATCTGCGCCAGACCCTGGAAGCCCGCGGTCTGGATCGGCCCGACGACGAGCTGCGCCGGCTCGGTGAGCAGGTGATCCGCAACTACGATCCCTGTATCTCCTGCGCCACCCACTTCCTGGACCTCACCGTGGAGCGGCATTGATGACGGGGTTGGTTCTGGGGGTAGGCTCGCCAGCCGACAGCGATCGCGTCGGCTGGCAGGTGGTCGAGGGCTTGGCTGCTGAAGGGGAAGCCCGGGTACGGCTGGAGGCCCTGGATCGTCCGGGCCCGGGTCTGGTAAGCGCCGTGACCGGGGCCGACTTCGCGGTCATTGTCGATGCCGTCCGTTCACAAGCCTGCCCCGGGACCCTCCACCGTTTAACCGCCATCGATCAGCTTCCGGTGCCGAGCTCGACCTCGACCCACGGTTTTGGGGTTGCCGAGGCCCTGGCCTTGGGTGAGCGCCTGGAGCAGCTGCCGCCCTGGGTGGTTATCGGGGTTGTAACGCCTGCCGGTTCCCTGCCGGGCGAGGCAGTCCTCGCCGATGCGGTTGGGGCAGTTCAGCGGGAGGTGACAGCGTTTTCGATGGGCTCCGCCGAAGGGATCAGGGGCTAACAGGAAAGGCGTTTCCGCCCCTGCACAGGCGGCGCAGGATCGCGGCCTGGCCGGGGCTGGTCAGGCTCAGCGCGCGCGCCAGCTCGGTCTCGCCCAGGCCGTTGTGCAGAAGGCTGCTGCACTGCCGGGCGATCCGGATCGCATCCAATTCCCCGCCGGCGTGGGCCCGACCCAAGCGTTGGAGCAAAGCTTCCACCCGCCGTCGGTCGAGTCCGTCGGCGCCGCCATCGCCTCGGCGCACCCATAGGATCTGCGCTCCCTGCCTGGCCACCGGGCGAAAAAAGCGGGAGGCAACGGGCCAGCCGGCACAAAGCAGGCGGGCCCATAGGTGATCGCACACCTGAGCGGTGCTTGCCTGTGTGCCAACCTCCCGGTCCAGGTCCGCTAGGGTTCGGCGGGTGCGCGCCTGGATGCGGGCATCGCTTGCCGGTCCCCATCCTTCCAGGGCGTGAAGGACCCGTTCGGTGTGAGTGGCGGTCCATTCGGGGAAAGGCTGCGACGGGATGGGACCGTCAGGCGCGGCCGGCCCATGTTGGGATGCGGGCATGTTCGGTCTCCAATCGCTCGCGGATCGGAGCCAACGCGAAGTCACCGGGAGCGGCCCGCGGCATCGGGCTAGGGCCGGGTCCCCGGAGCCTGTGACGCGAAGGCTCGAACGGGCTCGCCCGGCGGCAGGTTGTGCCGCCGGGCGCCTCCGGCAGGTCTTCGGACTGAGGGGCTTCAGTCTCCGCTGAACGAAGACAAGGACCGCGGCTTCCCATCCCGCGCCTGAGCCCCTACGGGGCGTTCCCGTAGCCCAAATGGGTGGCTGGCTCAGGGGCGTGACAGTGCCCGGGGGTCGTGCCCCCAGCGGCCCTCATTCCCCAACACCGCTGCGCGTCAGTCCCGGATTCGAACCGGGTTCCCTTCCCCGTGGATGTGGGCGGACCACTAAATCCTGGGGGTTGACCGGATGGCCGCCCCAAAATAGAGGGGATGGCGCCGTGGGGCAAGCCCGGCCGCGGCTGAGTTGGGCGTTTGGCGCCTGGCCTTATCGGGCGCCGTAGCCTAAGCTGGGAGGCCAAAACAAGAGCGCTATCCGTGGCCGGCATCAGGTGGCTTATGGGTCAACTCGGTGGTTTACCACTGGTCCTGGGCTTTCACACCTCTGCCGGGCTTGGGGGAGTTTACGACAGAAACGGCTGCGTGCTGGGCGGCGAATACCAATCTGCGGCGGTTGCCCGCCTGTCCCTGAATCGCTTGCGGTGGTTGACTTAAGGGAACGGACGATTTTAGCGGGGGGCCGGTGGTGGTCGAACCCAACGGAGCCTGAAAGGGCGCTTGTGGCTTGGGAATTTCCACATCGGTCCTCACGCCGGGTTCATGACCCATGCGGTGGACGGCGATACGGACGGGGCCGACGGCGAGGCGCTGGCCTATGGACTGGTCTTGGGCCTGGCGAGACCCAGCGGGGCCTACCTAGAAGGCCGCTTCGTCCGCGGCCGCGATCTGGACGTTGGTCCGGTACCAACGTGGATGTCGGGGCCCTGCGTTTGAATCTGGGCTATTGATTCCGCTGACCGCGAATACCCTTTGCCTTGAGCCTGTACCCGGACGGCGGTTAGCTTGCCGAACCTGAACCAGGAGGCGTCCCTTGGCCGACCAGGCCATCCATCTGCAGGACGTTCGCTTCGCCTATTCCGGCTCCGAGCGCCCCCTCCTCCACGATCTGTCTCTGCGGGTCGAATCGGGGGAATTCGTGGCGGTTGTAGGCCCCAGTGGCGTGGGCAAATCCACCCTGCTCAATCTGGTAGCCGGCCTGGCGGTCCCCCGTTCGGGCCGGGTGGATGTGCTGGGCACGGACGTGGCGACTCTCGAGGAGTCGGCAGCAGCGCGCTGGCGGCGCCGGCACCTGGGATTCGTGTTTCAGCAGTTCCATCTCCTGCCCCACCTCACCGTGGCCGAGAACGCAGCCCTGCCCTTGGCCCTGAACGGCGAGGCCTGGACTGACGACGAGGTCACGGCCTTCCTGGATCGCCTGGGGCTGGGCGAGCACGCGGGGGCCTATCCGCGCCATCTTTCCGGTGGCCAGGCCCAGCGCGCCGCCATCGCCCGGGCCTTGATCCATCGCCCGCCGATCCTGCTGGCGGATGAGCTAACCGGCAACCTGGACGAGGAGACCGCCGAGGCAATGCTGGACCTCCTCACCGAGGTGGTCGCCGAGGCTGGCGCCACCACACTTGTGGTGACCCATGCCCCCGAGGTGGCGGCGCGTGCCCACACCCGCTATCGGCTGACCCACCACAACCTCCATCCCGAACCTTGATTCTTGGTTGGCTGCGGCGTCGGCGGACCCGGCAAGGCGGCGCAAAGGCCCGCCGCGGCTCCGGCCTGCTGTTCCGGGCCCTGGTTTGGGGCCCGCTGGCCGGCAGGCCGGGTCAGGCCGCCGGCATGGCCGGGGCCATCGCCCTGGGGGTGGCCATGGTGGCGGCCATCCACTGGATCAACGCCTCCGCCCTCCACAGCTTCGAGCAGGGTGTCCGCAGCCTGTCGGGACGCTCCGGGACGGCCGTTCTGGCCACCGACCAGGCCCTGGATGAGGATCTTCTGAAGCGCATCCGGGGATTCTCCGAGGTGGCCGAGGCCTACCCCGCCCTGCGCATGAAGTTGCCAACCGGCCCCGACCAGGCCCTGCCCCTGCTGGGGGTGGACCTGCTGCGCGATACCGGCGTGCGCGGCGACTATCTCCCGGATGTTGGCGGCGAAGGCCTGGCCTTCACCGACCTGCTGGACCGGGGGGCGGTCCTGCTGGGGCGGGAAGCCGCGGCCGAGCTAGACAAGCAGCCGGGGGACGCCCTCCGGATCCAGCACGGCGTGGCAACCGTCCGCCTGGAGGTGGTCGGGCTGCTGCCGGCGGAGGCCTTCTGGGCCGAGGGGGCGGTCATGGACATCGCCGCCGCCCAGTGGACCTTCCGGCGCATTGGCGAGCTGGACCGCATCGATGTGGTGCTGACCGATCCCGACCGCCGGGCGGCCTTCGAGGAGCGACTGCGGGAGGTGGCGGGGGAAGGGGTGCGCCTGTCGCGCCCGGGCCTGGAAGCCAAGCGCCTCGACGCCATGACCCGGGCCTATCGCACCAACCTCAATGTCCTGGCCCTGGTGGGCCTGCTCACCGCCGCCTTCCTGGTGTACAGCCTGCTGACCCTGTCCATGCGGCGCCGCCGCAGCCATTTCGCGGTGCTGCGGGTGCTGGGCATGGACCGCCGGCGGCTGACCGGATGGCTGCTGGCCGAGGGCCTGGTGCTGGGCCTGGTGGGCAGCGCCGTGGGCCTGCTGCTGGGCCTGGGCCTGGCCTGGCTGGGGGTGGTCACCCTCGGTGGGGATCTGGGGGCGGGCTACTTCCGGGATGTCGGCGCCCGTCTCCATGCCCGCGTCGGGGACATGCTCGCATTGGGCAGCCTGGGCGTCATCGCCGCCCTGATCGGGACATTGGCCCCTGTCCGGGACAATGTCCGCGGCGCCGGGGAGGCGGCCATGCATCGCGGCGGCGCCGAGGGCCGGCGCGGCTGGCACCCCGCAGGGCGCCTGGGTCTTGCCGCCATGGCGCTGATCGGGGCCGCCGTGCTGGCCCGCCTGCCGGCCTGGGGCGGGCTGCCGCTGGGCGGCTACGGCGCCATCCTGCTGGTGCTGGGCGCCGGTCTGCTGGCGGCGCCGCTGGCCCTGCAGGTGCTGGCGCGCGCCCTGCCGGTGGGGCGCACCCGGGTCGCCAGGCTGGTGGCTCGGGCCCAGCTCCTGGGCGCCCCGCGGCGGGCGGCCATGGGGGTGAGCGCGGCCC
>NZ_JAZKRM010000089.1:0-4078 GCF_036628635.1 Thiohalorhabdus sp.
GTTGCGGTTTGTGTAGGAGCCCGGCTGCGCCGGGCGAGGCGTTGACGGGCCTCGGCGCCGAAGTCGACGGCTCGCCCGATGAATCGGGCTCCTACGGGGGCGGGGCTCCCGGGGTTGCGGTTTGTGTAGGAGCCCGGCTGCGCCGGGCGAGGCGTTGACGGGCCTCGGTGCTGGAAACCGACGGCTCGCCCGATGAATCGGGCTCCTACGGGGCGGAGCTCCCGGTGTTGCGGTTTGTGTAGGAGCCCGGCTTCGCCGGGCGAGGCGTTGACGGACCCCGGCGCCGAAGTCGACGGCTCGCCCGATGAATCGGGCTCCTACGGGGCGGAGCTCCCGGTGTTGCGGTTTGTGTAGGAGCCCGGCTGCGCCGGGCGAGCCGTTGCCCGACCGAGGCTCCCCCCGTGAACGGCTCGCCCGATGAATCGGGCTCCTACGGGGCATGAACCCAGGTATGGCCGTTGCCTGGACTGGGGCAAGAATGGCGATGGGTGTTTAAAAGGGAAATGGATGGCAAATAGCGACCTTACAGTCCGCGAGCTCGAGGCCGGCGAGGAGGCCCGCTGGGACGCCTTCGTGGCGCGCTGCCCGGAGGCCACCTTCTTCCACCGGGCCGGCTGGAAGCGCGTCCTGGAGCAGGGATTGGGCCATCGGGCGCCGTTCCTGCTCGCCGAGCGGGACGGCGAAGTGGCGGGCGTCCTACCCCTGGGCCACATCCGCAGCTGGCTGTTCGGCCGCTCCCTGACCTCCACTCCCTTCTGCGTCTACGGCGGGGCCGCCGCCGACTCGGAAGGGGCGCGCTCGGCGCTGGAGGACGCCGCCCGCCGCATGGCCGAGACCCGGAAGGTGGACGCCCTCGAGCTGCGCCACCGTGAGGCGCGCCACCCGGACTGGCCGGCCAAGCGCGACCACTACGCCACCTTCCGCAGGGAAATCGAGCCCGATCCGGACGCCAACTACAACCGCATCCGGCGCAAGCAGCGCGCCGAGATCCGCAAGGGCATCGCCAACGGCCTCTATGCCGAAGTGGACAGCGACCCGGAGCGGTTCTATCCGGTATTCGCCGAGAGCGTGCGCAACCTGGGCACCCCCGTTTTCCCCAAGGGGTACTTCCAGACCCTCAAGGCGGTCTTCGGGGAGGACTGCGAGATGCTTACCATTCTCCACGAGGGCCGGCCGGTCTCGGCGGTGATGAGCTTCTACTTCCGGGATGAGGTGCTGCCCTATCACGGCGGCGGTATCGCCGAGGCGCGTGACCTGCGCGCGGGGGACTTCATGTACTGGGAGCTCATGCGCCGCTCGGCGGAGCGAGGGATCCGCATCTTCGACTTCGGACGCAGCAAGGTGGACACGGGGGCCTACCACTTCAAGCGCCACTGGGGCTTCGAGCCCGAACCGCTGCACTACGAGTACCACCTGGTGCGGGCCTCCGAGGTTCCGGATCTGAGCCCTGCCAATCCCAAATACCAAGCCTTCATCGGCGCCTGGAAACGACTGCCCGTGGGCGTAAGCCGCCTTGTGGGACCCTGGCTGGCACGGAGCCTCGGTTGAGCCGCGAGCCCCTGATCTTGCTGGTGCATCGCATCCCCTATCCCCCCAACAAGGGGGACAAGATCCGCTCGTTCCATCTCCTGGACTACCTGAGCCGGCATTACTGGGTCCATCTGGGAACTTTCGTGGACGACCCCGCGGACTTTGGCTATCTTGCCGAGCTTGCCCCCTACTGCGCGGATGTCCACGCCGTGCGTCTGCGGCCCCGCTGGGCCCAGGCGAGGGCCCTCAGGGGATTGTCAAACGGGGTGCCCTTGACTGTGCCCTACTACCGCAGCCTGTCCATGGCCCGCTGGGTGCGGCGGACCCTGCGGCGGACCGGGGCCCGGCGCCTAGTGGCCTTCTCCGCCGCCATGGCGCAGTACCTGCCCGAGCCCGGGTCCGGGGGGCGCCGCATCCTGGATCTGGTGGACGTGGACTCGGACAAGTGGCGGCAGTACGCGGAGCGTCACCACGGGGTGATGGGCTGGGTCTACCGCCGCGAGGCCAGTCGGCTGCTGGCCTACGAGCGGCGTCAAGCCCTTGCCTTCGACGCCACCGTGCTGGTTTCGGAGGCCGAGGCGGACCTGTTCCGCGAGCGGGCCCCCGAGGCGGCGCACCGGGTGGAGGCCGTGACCAACGGCGTGGACACCGAGTATTTCCGGCCGGACCGGGATTACCCCAGCCCCTACGGGGCCGGGGAACGGCCCCTGGTGTTCACCGGGGCCATGGACTACTGGGCCAACGGGGACGCCGCCGCCTGGTTCGCGGAGGACGTGCTGCCCCGCATCCGCGAGCGCTTCCCGGAGGCGGTCTTCTACATTGTCGGGGCCCGTCCGACGGCGGCCGTCAAGGCCCTGGAGCGATTCCCGGGGGTGGTGGTGACCGGGGCGGTGCGCGACATCCGGCCCTACCTGGCCTATGCCGAGCTGGCCGTTGCCCCTTTGCGCGTGGCGCGCGGGGTGCAGAACAAAGTGCTAGAGGCCTTCGCCATGGACCGTCCGGTGCTGGCGACCGGGGCGGCCCTGGACGGCCTGCACCTGGAGCGTGGCTACCCCCTGCAAGGGGACACGTCCCAGGAGCTGGCCGACCAGGCGACCCTGGTGCTCACCGGCGACGCGCCCCCCGACAGCCGCATGCGCGACTGGGTGACCCGCCACTACGAATGGGCGGCCCACCTGGCGCGCTTCCGGGACCTGCTGGAGGAAGAGGCCGAAGCCGTGACCCAGCCATACCACCGGCCGCTGGAGGCTCCCTAGGTGCAGGTGCAGGTCCACATGCCCGACAGTCCCGAACCGGACACCTCCGCAGCACGCCGCTGGGCCGTCTACGGGGCCCTGGTGGCCGCGGTGCTCGCGGTGCTGCTCGCCGCCTACTGGGCCACCGCCGTGTCCATCGCGGCCATCTGGATGCGCTCGGAAACCTACGCCCACGGCTTCTTCATCCTGCCCATCTCCGGCTTCCTGGTGTGGCGCCGTCGGGGGGCGCTGGCCCGGATCACTCCGCGCATTCAATGGCTCGGCCTGCTGGGCGTGGTGGCGGCGGTCCTGCTCTGGCTCGCGGGCGATGCGGCGGAGGTCCTGGGCGCCAAGCAGTTCGCGGTGGTGGCGCTGATTCCGGCGGTAACCTGGGCCCTTCTGGGCACCCAGGTGGTTTGGGCCATCGCCTTCCCTCTGGTCTTTTTGGTGTTCGCCGTCCCCTGGGGCCAGTTCCTGGTGCCGGATCTGCAGGACTTCACCGCCTGGTTCAGCGTGCGGGGGCTGGAGCTGACCGGGATACCGGTTTTTTGGGAAGGCCGGATGATCACCATACCGGCCGGGGATTTCGAGGTGGCCGAAGCCTGCAGCGGGATCCGCTACGTGATCGCCTCCCTGGCGCTGGGCTGCCTGTATGCTTACATCACCTATCGCGGCCCGTGGAAGCGCCTGGCCTTCATCGCCCTGGCCCTGATCGTGCCCATCCTCGCCAACGGCCTGCGCGCCTACGGCATCATCATGATCGCCCACTGGAGCGACATGGGCCTGGCCACTGGGGTGGACCACCTGATCTACGGCTGGGTGTTCTTCGGGGTGGTCATGCTGATCCTGTTCTGGATCGGCTCCCTCTGGGCCGATCGGCCCGGCGTGCCCGAGGATCCGGCTCTGCGGGCCGGGCAGGTGCGGGCCACGGGTTCGGCCAGCCTCGCGGTTGTCACCCTCCTTGTGCTGGGCCTGGGAGTGGCGGGGCCGGTGGCAGCTGCCTGGACGGACGCGCTGCAGCGCCAGCTGGAGACGCGGGTGGCACTGCCCTCGGCGAATGGCGGCTGGCAGGGCCCCATGGCCCCAGTTTCCCCCTGGGAGCCCGGGTTCCAAGGCCACGACGTGACCCGCCACCGGCTCTACCGCCAGGAAGGCGACGCGGCGGCCGTCCAGGTGCTGGTGATCCATTACCGCTGGGAGCGCCAGGGGGCCGAGCTGGTCAACGAACAGAACCGTCTCCAGGGTGAGCAGTGGCATCGGGTGGCGGCGACAACCCGGCAGCCGGCGCTGGCTGGCGGCAACAATATCGGGGT
>NZ_JAZKRM010000090.1:0-4065 GCF_036628635.1 Thiohalorhabdus sp.
GTGGGTGTCCTTTTGGTTGTAATCGATGGCGGATGGCGAAATCGGAGCCAGGCAGTGCGATGCACTTGCGGCCTCAGGGGGAGTCGATTGCGATAGCAGCCAGCGCAAACGCGCCGATCCAGCTCAATGCCAAGAGGGGGACAGACCACGCATGGAACTCCATCCATAGGCGCGGACGGCGCGCGAGCCGCAGCGCGATGAGATTGGCCATGGAGCCAATCGCCAGACCGAAACCGCCGACGTTGACACCCCAAGCAATGGCGCGCCAATCGTCGGTGAGCCGATCGAGGAGTATGGCGGCCGGCACATTGGAAATCACCTGTGAGATCAGCGTACCCGAGGTGAGCCAACCGCCCGGTAACTGACCCATGAAGCGCGCAGCGTTGGCAATCAGCGCCAGGTCCGCCAGCACACCTAGCGTGAGGAACATGAGGACGAAGACCACGAGCAGCGTCCAATCGACCCCGCGAAATACGTTCCGGCGTGTGAGCGCATAGACGGCGACCACGATTCCCAGCGCGAACGGGGCCATGCCAGCCTCGACGAAGAACAGGAACACCGGGTAACCAAGCAACGAGACAGCGGCCAGGGGACAATCCACACTGGCCCGAGGCGGGCTATCCTGGTCCGGCAAACGCCGAGCGGAGAAGGCTAGCGGGACCAACAGCATCACCAGCGTGAGCAGCCCCGCGGCCAGGGGCAGCATCGCAAGCGTGAATTCGGCAAATGCCGTCTGCGAGGATTGCCATAGCAGTAGATTCTGCGGGTTGCCGACGGGCGTCAACGCCGAACCGGCAGTCACGGCAAAGGCCTGAAAGATGACGAGGCGCCCCAGCAAAGCACCATCGTGGGTGACCAGACGAACGGTTAAGGGAACCGTCACGAACAGTGCCACATCGTTGGTCACGATCGCGGCCAGCAAGGCCGAAAACACCACGAGAACCAAGGCGAGCAAACGCTCGGTGGCCACCCGCCTGAATAACCAGCCACCGGCACGGGCCAGCGCAGAGCTCGCTTCCAGCCCCGCGCTCAACAGCATCAGGCTCGCCAGGGCGACAATGGTCTGCCAGGGAACGAGGCCGACAAGTTCCCCGATTGAGTGCGGCGACCACGCGAGCAGCGGCCCGAGGACAACCAGCAGCCCTACCAGCAGGTAATCCTCACTGGCGCGAGTGAGAGCACGCCGAAACACAGCCATGGCCACTGTCCGTTACTGCATGCCAATAAAGCAAGGCGTTAGGTGCGCCCAATGTCGGTGAACAATAGCACAGCCGGCGTGGGGCAAAAGGAAAGACCTGACCCGGCCACCGAAGGCCGCCACCGCTCGCTCGGGGGCCGCCGGCACATACCAGCCGTGCACGGTGACCTGATCGTCGGTAACCAGCTCCACGGGCTCGTAGGACAGGCCGATATCCGCGGGCGTGGAGGAGACCGCCCGGCCGAGGAGATCGGGCTGGTAGACCAGGCCGGTCTGGCCGAAGAAGGCATAGGCCGCGATGCCCAGATAGCCCACCACCAGGGCGGCGAGCGCGCTAAGCGCTTAGCTCATCAGGGTACTCCGGGAGGGTGCTAATTGAGATCGCGCTTGCCGGCCAGGATTTCGGAGACCACCGATTGGCCGCGAAGGCTACTTCTTCTTGCGGTTGCCCTTGCGGGCCTGTTTCTGCTGCTTGCGCTTGGCCTTTTTCTTTTTCGGATCCGGCCCGGCGGGCTTGGTGCTCGGGCGGACCGCCGCCTCATTTCCCCCCGGACGGTCCCATACGGGTGGCAGCTCTCCCGAAGTCAAGGGCCCGTCGCCCGGAATGGCCTCCTCATCCAGGTCGTCCCAGAACCCCGGCTGGAGACTGGCCCAATCCGACAGGTGTCGGTGCACATCCTCGGAAAAGCTCTTCTCTGCCCATTCGCGGGCCTCGGCCAGCCTCGCTTCTCGATCCTCACTGAAGACATGGTCGATCTCGCTCTCCCGCACAGTCCAGTGCACATACCCTTCCCGCACCCGGCGGCGCAGCAGGGGCTCGTGCTCGGTCGCGTCGAGGGAGAGGAGGTTGATCATCAGGCCTTCCCAGGCCGGATCCTCCCGGGCCGCGAAGTCGTCCTGGGCCAGCCAGTCGCCCAGCGTCGCCTTGACCACTTCCGCATCCAGCTCCCCCAGGTGCGCG
This sequence comes from Thiohalorhabdus sp., assembly GCF_036628635.1. Lineage (GTDB taxonomy): Bacteria > Pseudomonadota > Gammaproteobacteria > Thiohalorhabdales > Thiohalorhabdaceae > Thiohalorhabdus. Next base: position 2,160 of record NZ_JAZKRM010000090.1, read on the forward strand.
GCCTCGGTCAGGGCAGAAAGGGCGGCCCAGCGGCCATAGCCATAGATCTCCCGGTCCCGGGCCAGCTCCCAAAGGCCGGAAGGGTCGCCCCCGCTGGTGCGCCACAAGGCAAAGGGCAGAAGCTCGGAAAGGGCATCACCGAGCAGCTCCTCCGCCAGATCCCCCGGCAGGGTTGCCAGGGCGAGCAGGTTCGAGTGCGCCCGCGTCTCGCGGAAATGGGTCAGCAAGACCAATAGGTAGAGCAGGAAGGGGCCCCGATCTTCCGCCGCCGCCCAGCCGTGGGGATCGCTCACCACGGACTCCAGACGTTCCAACAGCAGCGGCGTTACCGCCTCCCGCTGGGCCACGGCCGCGTCCACGGCCTCCCGCTGGTAGGGGGCATAGGGCGCGTCGAACGCATCCCGGATCTCTAGCGGTTCCATGCCTTCTTACCTCCTCCTACAGCGCCGCCGAGGCGCGGTAACAGGGCTCGCGCGGCAGGCGAAGGGTGAGCTTCACGGTGTCCTTGGATTGTACGGCAGGGATGGTATGGCCCGACAAGCGGGAAGCCGGTACTGCACGGCAAATTCGCTATCCCGCATCCATAAGGTGCTCTTCCGGCGTCACCGCAGCCACGGGGCCGCCCGGGAAATCCTTTACATTCCGGGTCAAGATGGCACGGCAAGCCTGCGCCTCGGCGGCGGCCGCCACCACCGCATCCTCGAAATCGGGCCAGCCTAGCGACCGTGCCCGAAGAAGCTCGTCCCGTCCCACCGGAGCCACCGAGAAATAGCGCAGCAGCCAATCCACCACCCCCTCGGCCGCTTCCCGGTCCCTATAGCGGCCCACGATGTAATACAAGGTCGTTACCGCGTGAGCAGGCAGTGCCGCGGTCGTCTCACCATGGATGTCCTCCTCCACCACCGCCGCCGAGGCGCGGTGGAAGACAAAGGACACCCACCTTTTACAGGGTGGGTGTCCTTTTGGTTCGGAACGGGAGGTCGGCGCTACCGCGCCGCCACATCGACCACACCGATGAAGACCCGTTACTCCGGCGGAATCAGGTCTTCCATGGACACTTCCAGGGCCTCGGCGAGGGTGCGCATGAAGCGGAGCGAGCCGGTCTTCCGGCCGGCCTCGAGCTGGGAGATGTAGGACTTGCCCGCGCCGGTGGCCTGGGCCAGATCCTTCTGGGTCAGGCCCCGGTACTCCCGCCAACCCCGTACCGGATGCTCCTCGCCCCCGAAGAGGCGGCGGGCCACCTCCTCGGGCACCACCTCGTCCTCGCCCCGGGCCACCTCGGCCATCGCCCGATCGAAGGCCTGGATGTCCTCCGCGTCCTCGGCACACTCCACCAAACGGCGATAAATTTCGATGGGCACCACGGCATACTCCGGCTGCCCATCGCGCTCAATAATCTGGACGTTTTCCGTCATTTGTAGACATCTCCTCGCGGACCGGCGGCCACCACCAAGATGGTCAGCTCCTCATCGTCCCGCTGAAAAAGTGCGCGCCACTGCCCGACACGCAATCGATATCCATCCCGCCCCTGCAAGGGCTTCACGTCGAGGCTCTCATCGCCGGGATCTTCCGCTAGCCGTTGGATGGCATACTCCACCCGGTCCCGCACCTCGCGGGGCATTTTGGCCATGCCCTTGATGGCGGATTTCTTGTAGCGAACCCGGTACATGAATCTAGTTCACCAAATTGTTTACCACTAGTAAATACCCCTCAAACGGGGTGGCTGTCCCTTAGGGTTCCCTTTAAGTTCTGGGCGAGGGGGCTTAGGCTGCCGGGGGCCCCTGGGGGGCTCGGGTTTTCAGGGCGGTCCGGCAGGCGGGCGAGTGCCTTTCAGGCGGGAAACGGGGGCAGTTCAGGAAGGGGGCAAGCCCCTCGAACTGTCATGTCAAGATTTGACCCCTTTTCA
>NZ_JAZKRM010000091.1:0-4049 GCF_036628635.1 Thiohalorhabdus sp.
CCGGGCTCCTACGAGGCGGTTTTTGGATTCACCAGCTCGGTGACCTTCTGGGCGTTGGCTTCCCAATAGTAACCCCTTTCCTCGATCAGGCGGGCCCCGGCCCGGCCCAGGCGGGACCGCAGGTCGGGGTCGGCGTGCAGGCGCTGCAGGGTCTTGGTGAGCTCGTCGGTGCTGCCGGGCCGGAACAGCAGGGCCTGCTCGCCGTCGCTGACCACCTCGGTGATGTTGGGCTTGCGCGGCGCCACCACGGGGCGCGCCATGGCCAGGTATTCGAACAGCTTGATGGGCGAGGCGTATTCGGTGACGTCGGGCTGCACGGCCACGTCCATGGCAGCCAGGTGGGCGGGCACCTCGGAACGCGCCACGGCGCCGGTAATGTGCACCCGCTCGCTGAGCCCCGCTTCCTCGGCCTGCTGGCGCAGGGCGGGCACGGCGGGGCCGTCGCCCACGATGAGCAGGCGCAGCTCCGGGATCGCGTCGCGCAGGCGCCGTGCCGCTTCCACCAGCCCATCCACGCCGTGCCAGGGCCGCACCCAGCCCACGAAGCCCACCAAGAGCCCATCCTGCCAGCCCAGGTCGCGGCGGACGCCGCTGCCGTCCACGTCCGGATGGAAGGCCTCCCGGTCCACGCCGTTGGGCATGATCACCAGCCGCTCGCGCGGGGTGCCCTGGCCTTCCAGGATGTCGGCCATGGCCCCGGAGACCACGATAGTACGGGTGGCGCGGCGGAACAGCCAGTCCTCCAGGGCCTGGGCCGGCCCGCGGAAAGCCAGGCCGCTCTCGCGCTCCATCTCCAGGCTCAGCGGGGCGTTGACCTCGAGCACGAAGGGCACCCGGAACAGCCCGGCGGCCAGCCGCCCGGCCACCCCGAACAGGGCGTAGCGCTCGTAGACCATGGCCGGGCGTTCGCGCACCAGGGCGGCGCACAGCCGGAGGAAGGCGGGTACGTTGTAGCCCAGGGCGAGCAGCTCGTAGACCCACCCCGGCACGGGCCGGCCGAGCAGCCGGAACCCGGAGGTCTGGGCCCCGGCCTCGCCGCCCCCGGCGGCGCGCGGCCGGCGTGGGCCCACCAGGGTCACCCGATGGCCCAGGGCGCGGAAGGCGGCCACCAGGGCCTGGATGTGGATGCCCTGGGCGTCCTCGCCGCGGGTGCGGTGGTGGTAGACGATCCTCACGGCCCCGCCTCCGCCTCGCTGACCACCCACCGGTACTTGCCCGACGCCTCCGGGGCGATGACCTCGGGGAAGGCAAACGCCACTTCAACATCCAGGTCCAGGGCCTTGAGCAGCCCGGTCCGGATGCCGTCGAGCTCTTCGGACGTCAGCTCCCGGCCGGTCACCAGGGCCACTTCCAGGGAGCGATCGGGCCGCTGGTAGAGGCGGAACTGGGAAATGGCGGGGATCTCGCGCAGGACATAGATGGGCGCCAGGCTATGCACCAGCCGGCCGCCCCCACCCACCAGGAAGTCGTTGGACCGGCCCGCCACGCCGCCTATCACCGGCAGCGGCAGCCCGCAGTCGCAGCCGCCATCGTCCAGCCAGCCCCGGTCGCCCACCCGGTAGCGCAGCAGGGGCATGCCGTAGGCGTCCAGATTGGTGATCAGCAGGTCGCCCACGCCCTCGCTGTCGGGGGCGTCCACCTCCGCCACCACATGCTCCGCCGCGACGTGGAGGCGGCCCCGGGGGCATTCGGCGGCAACCAGACCGGCGTCGCGGGAGCCGTACTCATTGGCCACGGGGCAGCCGAAGGCCTCGGCGATGGCGGCGCGCTGGTGGTCGAGCAGCATCTCGGCGGTGGTCGCCACCAGCCGGGGCCAACCCTCGGCGCGGATCCCCCGTTCACCCATGCGCAGGGCGACGCGGTGGATGACCGTGGGGTAGCCGTAGACCAGGCTGGGCCGAAAGCGGCGCAGCTCGTCGATGTAGGTGTCCAGGCGGGCCTCGGTGAGGTCGAAGGCGGACAGCAGGCGGTGGTTGAGCAGCCGCCGGTCCTTCCACAGGCGGAAGCGGGTCTGCTTGCTGAGCTCGATGGGCGAGCCCCAGAAGTCCACCTGCCGGTCGCCGGGGCGGACGCCGTGCCAGGCCCGGTAGCGCAGCTTGTGGGCGTTGTGGCGGGCCTCCTTACGCAGGTCGGTGTAGAACACCAACGGCGCCCCGGTGGAACCGCCGGTGGTGTAGCGGATCAGCTCGCCCCGGTGATCAACGGCGCACAGGTCGGCCAGGTGCTCGCGGATCTCGGCCCGCTCCAGGGGCGGCAGGTCGCCGAGGCGGTCCAGGGTCAGGTCCGCACCGGAGGCGATGCCGGCGGCCCGGAGCCGCTCGCGGTAGAAGGGCACCTGCGCCAGGCAGTGGTCGGCCAGTGCCTGCAGCTTGGCCTCGCGCTGGACCGCCAGCGCCTCCGGCGAGCCGCCCTCGTTGGCCCGCAGGTGGCGATAGTGGCCGATGGTCTCCCGACCGCGCAGGCGCTCGTGAAGGGGCAGCAGCAGATGACGGGTCAGGGCTTCGTTCACGCTCCGGTCTCCAGGTAGCGGCGCTGAAAGCCGGCGAACATGAGCAGCGACCAGATGGGGGCGCTGTGGTCCCACTTGCCGGACTGGTGCTCGTCCACCAGGCGGCGCACACCGTCGGGGTCGAACAGGCCGGTGTCCAGCAGCTCCGGCCCGAGCAGGGCGGCGCGCACATGGTCGCGCAGCGGCCCGCGGAACCAGGCGGCCAGGGGCACGGCAAAGCCCATCTTGCGCCGGTAGAGGATGTCGTCGGCCAGGTAGGGCCGCAGGGACCGCTTGAACACGGCCTTGCCCTCGCCCCGGTGCATCTTGAGCCCGGCGGGCAGGCCCGCCGCCCATTCCACGAGGTGGTGGTCCAGCACGGGCACGCGCACCTCCAGCGAATGGGCCATGCTGGCCCGGTCCACCTTGGTCAGGATGTCGCCGGGCAGGTAGGTCTTGAGGTCCAGGTACTGCACCCGCAGCAGCGGATGATCCGGGGCATTGGCGGCATGGCCGCGCAGGACCTCGGTGGCGGTGTAGCCGGCGAGCTCGCTGCGGAAGCGGTCGCTGTAGATCAGCGCCCGCTGCGGTGCCTTGACCACGGACAGGCTGTCCAGATAGCCGTCCAGCGGGTCCAGGGCCAGGGACTGGAAGGTGGCCTTGGCGCGCAAATAGCGCGGCGCCCGGTTGAGCTTGGGGTACAGCGTTCCCAGCGCGCCGAACACCGGCTGGCGCAGCGGACCCGGGAGGAGGCGGCGAACCTTCTCCTCCTGGAGGTACCAGCGGTAGCGGCGGTAGCCGGCGAAGGTCTCGTCGCCGCCGTCCCCGGACAGGGCCACCGTGACCCGGCTGCGGGCCAGCTCGCAGACGCGGTAGGTGGGCATGGCGGAGCTGTCGGCGAAGGGCTCGTCGTAGAGGCCGGCCAGGCGGTCCACCAGGTCGAAGTCGTCGGGGCTGACCTCGCGCACGGCGTGGTCGGTGCTGTAGCGCCGCGCCACCTGCTCGGCGTAGCTGGCTTCGTTGAAGGCCTTGTCCCCGAAGCTGATGGAGCTGGTCTGCACCGGCTCGCGGGCGTTGCGGGCCATCATGGCCACCACGGCGCTGGAGTCCACGCCCCCGGACAGGAAGGCCCCCAGCGGCACGTCGGCCACCTGGCGCACCCGCACGGCCTCGTCCAGGCGCTCGATGAGCTCGCCCTCCGGGTCGCCACCGGCAGCACCCGGCTCGAAAGTCAGGTCCCAGTACGTCTCGGGCTCGGGGACCCGCTGACCCCGCCGGACCGTCAGGCGCTGCCCCGGGGCCAGCTTGCGGGCGCGGCGGAAGATGGTGCGCGGGTCAGGGACGTAGCCGAAGGCGAAGTAGTCCTCCACCGCCTCGGGGTCCAGGTCGCGGGGGAAATCGGGGTGATCCACCACGGCCTTGAGCTCGGAGGCGAACAGCAGCCGCCCGTCGGACAGCAGGGCGTAATGCAGGGGCTTGATGCCCAGCCGGTCGCGGGCGAGGAAGAGGGTCTCGCCTTCGCGATCCCAGACGGCGAAGGCGAACATGCCGCGGAAGCGGT
>NZ_JAZKRM010000092.1:0-3996 GCF_036628635.1 Thiohalorhabdus sp.
ATCGTCCTGGCCAAGGCGGTGGCGGCCGGATGCCTGGTGCAGCAGGCGCAATGGCAGGCCCTGATAGCCGCGCCGGTGGCGGGGCGTACCCTGACCACCGGCCTCCTGGCCACCACGGCGCATACCCCGGAAGGGCCCAGCCCCCCGGGCTTCCTGCTGCGGCTGGACCGGGTAGCGGTGCTGCTTGGAGCGTTGGGCGGCGCCGCCCTGATGGTCCTTCTGGGGGGGAGCCAGGGGCTGGCCCTGGGGGCCGGCCTGTTGGGCGCCGGCGCCCTGCTGCGCTCCCTCTACAAGCGAAGCCTGGGCGGCATCACCGAGGACGCCCTGGGCGCGGCGTGCGAGGTTGGCGAGCTGATCGCGGTGGCGGGAGCGGTCTGGGGGGCGGGGGTATGTTTGTGAACAGCGGAGTGTTCAGTGTTCAGTGTTCAGTGTTCAGTGTTCAGTGTTCAGTGTTCAGTGTTCAGTGAAGCATTGGGCGCGGCCGGGCATCCTGGTTCCCTCCCACGACCACCACGCCCGTCAGGGAGCCACACCCGTGGAGCCCCCGCCCCCGTAGACGCCGTTACTGAACACTGAACACTTTTCACTGAACACTTGGTTCCCCATGCCCGAGCTCCCCGAAGTCGAAGTCACCCGCCAAGGCATCGCCCCCCACCTGGAGGGTCGTCTGCTGCGGGGCGCACAGGTGCGTGAGAGCCGCCTGCGCTGGCCGGTTCCGGCGGATTTGGACGCCCTCGTACGGGATCGCGAGGTGGCGGCGGTGCGCCGCCGGGCCAAGTACCTGATCCTCGATCTCGCCCGGTCCGACCGCCCTACCACCGCCCTGCTCATCCATCTGGGGATGTCCGGCAGTCTGCGCGTGGTTCCCGAGGCGACCCCCCTGCATCGTCATGACCATCTTGACCTCCGGATCGAGGGGGGCAGCGTCCTGCGCCTCCGGGACCCGCGGCGCTTCGGCGCGGTCCTGTGGACGGAAACGGAGCCCGAGGGCCACGAGCGCCTGGCCGGTCTCGGTCCGGAGCCTCTGGGCCACGAGCTGACCGGCGCCTATCTCTACCGGCGAAGCCGCGGCCGCACCGCCACGGTCAAGGCCTTCCTCATGGATGCGAGCGTAGTAGTGGGAGTGGGCAACATCTACGCCAGCGAGGCGCTGTTCCGGGCGGGTATCCATCCCGGCCGGGCGGCCGGGCGCCTCGGGCGGACCCGCTACACCCGATTGGCGGGGGCAGTGCAACAAATCCTGACCGAGGCCATAGCCGCCGGCGGCACCACGCTGCGCGATTTCACCGACAGTGAGGGCGCCCCGGGCTATTTCCGCCAGCAGCTGGCCGTCTACGGCCACGAGGGGGCCCCCTGCCCGGGCTGCGGCCGGGCCCTGCGGCGGGCGGTGATCGCCCAGCGCGCCAGCTTCTTCTGTACGCGGTGCCAGCGCTAGCGCTGGTACGAGTGAGGAGTGAGGCGTGAGGGGTGAGGCGTAACGGCCCAGTCAAAGGCCCTATCCGCAGATTGCGCAGATGGCCGCAGATGAAAACGGCCCGATGGTACCTCTAAGCGGGAGAAGCGATTACCGCCGAGTGCGAGCCCTCCAACAATATCCTGCCTAAGCCCGTTTTTGTTATCTGCGTTCATCGGCGTCATCTGCGGATAACGCCGTCGCCGTTCCGCCGTTACTCCTCACCCCTCACGCCTCACTCCTCACTGACCTCCACGGCCTTGCCCTCGCCGCGCGGGTCGGCGGCCACCTTCAGCTCGCCGTCGTCGCGCTGCCACAGGATCGCCTGCATGTCGCCGAAACGGCGGCCCACGGCCTCGAAGTTGTGGCCGCGCTCGGCGAGGGCGCGGCGCTCGGCCTCGGTGAAGGTGTCCGGCTCGTGCTGGATAGCGTCGGGGCGATACTGATGGTGGTAGCGGGGGCGGGCCACCCAGTGTTCCAGGGCGGCGGTGCCGCCCTCGTCCCAGATCATGCCGGCAACGGCCCGGGTCACCATGGTGATGATGCGCGAGCCGCCCGGGGTGCCGGTTATCAGGGTAACCTCCGGGCCCGTTACGAAGGTCGGGCTCATGGACGACAGCGGCCGCTTGCCGGGGGCGATGGCGTTGGCCTCGCCGCCCACCAGCCCGTAGGCATTGGGCACGCCGGGCTTGGCGACGAAGTCGTCCATTTCGTCGTTGAGCACCACGCCCGTGTCCCCGGCGACGAACCCTGAGCCGAAGGGGTAGTTGATGGACAGGGTGGCGGCGACGCGGTTGCCCTCGCCATCGATCACCGAGAAATGCGTGGTATCGCGGCCCTGCTTCCGGGCCGCGGGCGGGCCGGGGAGATAGTCGCTGGGCAGGGCGCGGCGGGGATGGATGGTGGCGGCCAGGCCGGCGTTGTAGGGGCGGCTGATCAGGCGCGCCACGGGCACATCGACGAAGTCCGTGTCGCCCAGATGGACCGCCCGGTCGCGGTAGGCCCGCCGCATGCCCTCGACAAGCAGATGGGTGCGGTGGACGCCTTCCGCATCGCCGTAATCGGCGGCGCGGAGCATGCGCAGGATCTGGACCAGGGCCACGCCGCCGGAGGACGGTGGCGCCGCAGAAACGATGCGGTGGCCGGCCACCTCCGCCGTGACCGGGTCGCGCTCGCGGACCCGGTAATCGGCCAGGTCCTCGCGGCTAATCAGGCCGCCGGCGGCCCGGGTGGAACGCGCCAGCTCCGCGGCCACCGGCCCCTGGTAGAAGCCCGCCCGGCCCTTCTCGGCCAGCCGTTCCAGGGTGTCGGCGAGAGCGGGCTGGCGAAGGACGGCGCCCGCCTCGGGCACCTCGCCGTGGCTCAAAAAGATCTCGGCGGCCCGGGAATGGCGCCGCAGCACGTCGCGCCGGAATTCGGCCAGCCGGCGGTAGGTGGCGCCCACTTCGAAACCTTCGCGGGCATAGCGAATGGCCGGCGCCAGGGTCCGCTCAAGCCCCAGGTCGCCGTATTCGTCGGCGATGTGGGCCAGGGCCGCGGGCTCGCCGGGAACACCGGCGGCCCTGGGGCCGTTGATGGAGGCGCCGTCGATCACCTCGCCGGCATCGTTCTGGTACATGGTTGGGCTCGCCTCCGACGGCGCCTCCTCACGGCCGTCCACCATGACATCGAGCCCGTCCCTAGTGTGCAGCAGCCAGAAGCCGCCGCCGCCCAGCCCCGAGCTGTAGGGCTCGACCACTGCCAGAGCGGCGGAGACGGCCACCGCGGCGTCGAAGGCGTTCCCCCCGTTCGCCAGGACTTCCCGGCCCGCCCGGGTGGCCAGGGGATGGGCGCTGGCAACGGCACCGTTAGCCAGGCGCTGGGCGGGATCCGCTTGGTTGCCGCTGCCTGCCATACCGGCACCGGCGGCGGCCGAGCCGGCAAAAGCCAGGACAGCGAGGGTGGCAAGAAGCGAGGCAAGGTTAGTGGCTGGGCGCATGGTGGGCTCCTTAGCGGCTATCCTTCACCGCTCTCCAGGCGGCGCTTCAGGCCCGCCACCACCTCGGGATGGACGAAACTGGAGATGTCGCCGCCGAGACGGGCGATCTCGCGCACCAGGCCCGAGGACAGATAGGTGTAGGACTCGCCCGTCATTAGGAACAGGGTCTCCACGTACTCGTCGAGCTTGCGGTTCATGGAGGCCATCTGGAACTCGTACTCGAAATCGGAGATGGCCCGCAGGCCGCGCAGGATAACCCCGGCGCCCTGCTCATGGACGAAATCGATGAGCAGGCCCTCGAAGGCCACCACCCGGACATTGGGCAAATCGCCCACGACCCGCTCGACCAGCCCGGTGCGCTCCTGGCGCGGGAACCAAGGGGTCTTTTGGGCGCTGACGGCCACCGCCACCACCACCTCGTCGAACAGCCGGCTGGCGCGCCGAATGAGGTCCTCGTGGCCTTTGGTAATAGGATCGAAGGTGCCCGGATAGAGGGCCACCTTCGGGTCGCCGGGCGAGTTATGGGTGGTCACGGCGTTTCCTCTGTTGGGGCCTCGTTACGGAA
>NZ_JAZKRM010000093.1:0-3980 GCF_036628635.1 Thiohalorhabdus sp.
CGGTCGCAACGACCACCAGCAGGACGCCTACGCCGTGGCCCGCTGGCTCGCCGAAACCGATGCCCGCGGGCTCCTGGATCGTTACCTGGAGCCGCCGTTGCTCCCCGCAGAGGCCGAAACGGCACGGCGGGAGGGCTGGATCCTGGGGGTGGATTGACCGCACCTAGGGGTTAACCCGTATTGGATGGGCCCGCTTTGTGGGGGCAATCTGGCTAGGGGGGGAATATAGGCGGCCGAGGAGGACCCCTGTGGCCCCATCCGCCCTTTTCTGGTGGCTGCTGGCAGCTGCCCTGGTCTTGGCCCTGGGCACGGGGGCCTGGGGGCTTCGGCAGTGGCGCCGGGCCCGGCGCCTGGCTGCCAGCGAGGTGCGCCTCCAAGCCCTTCTGGCCAACATGCCGTCGGCGGTGATCACCGCCGACGAGCTCGGCCGCATCCAGTCGTTCAATCCCGCCGCCGAGCGCATCTTCGGCTACCGGGCGGAGGAAGTGGCGGGCGCCAACCTCCGTCGGCTCATGCCCGAGCCCCACCGCAGCCAGCACGACGCCTACATCCGCCGCTACCTGGAGACGGGGGAGCCCCGCGTCCTGGGCCGGCCGGGCTACGAGGTGACCGGGCGGCGCAAGGACGGCACGGTGGTGCCGCTGCAGTTGAGCTTGAGCGAGGTGGCTATCGGCGGCTCCCGGCAGTTCATCGGGGTGCTGAGCGACTTCAGCGCCCACAAGGCCCTGCGGGAGGAGCTGGAGCACGAGGCTAGCTTCGCCAACGCCGTTATCAATAGCCTCCCCGGGGCCTTCTATCTGGTGGACCGGGAGATGCGCTACCACCGCTGGAACCGCAATTTCGAGCTGGTGACCGGATACAGCGGCGAGGAGATCGCTGCGATGAGAGCGCCGGATTTCTTCGACCCGGCGGACCACGAGCCCCAACGTGCGGCCATCGAAGAGGTGTTCTCCGAAGGGCAATCGACGCTGGAGGCCGACCTGATCACCAAAGGGGGAAACGCTATCCCCCATTTCTGGACAGGCTTTCGGGTGGAGCTGGACGGCGCTCCTTACCTGGTGGGCATGGGCATCGACATCAGCGAACGCAAGGCCCTGGAGGCCGAGCTCATCCAGCGTGCCACTACCGATCCCCTGACTGGTATCCCCAACCGCCAGCATTTCGAGCGGCATTTGGAGCGGGAGGTCGCCCAGGCCGACCGGACCGGGCGCATGCTGGCCCTGATCATGGCCGACCTGGACCACTTCAAAGCGGTCAATGACGGCAATGGCCACGAGGTCGGTGATGCCGTCCTGAGGGAGGCGGTGTCGGTGATCGGTCCCTGGCTGCGGGGCAGCGACCTGATCGCCCGATGGGGCGGCGAGGAATTCATGGTCCTGGCCCCGGAGACCGGTGCCGAGGGCGCCGGCGAGCTGGCCGAGCGGCTTCGCCAGGCGCTCGAAACCCATGACTTCCCGGGTGTGGGGGCCATGACCGCCAGCTTCGGGGTTGCCGAATACGCCCCCGGAGAGAATCCGGGGTCCCTGGTCCGTCGGGTGGACGCCGCCCTCTACCGGGCCAAGTGGGAAGGCCGCAACCGGGTGATGGACCAGCCGGGATAGGCGGTGGCAGCCGGGTTACCCGCCCTCCACCTCGATCCGGCGCCGTTTGGAGCGCTCGCTCTTGGGCAGGGTGACGCGCAGGACGCCGTTGCGGTAGCGGGCCCGGGCGCCTTTCTGGCTTACCTCGGCGGGCAAGGGCACCAGGCGCTCGAAGCGGCCTTAGGCGGCTTCCAGGACATAGAACCGGCCGCGGGTTTCCGCGTTCTCTACCCGCTTCTCGCCGCTTACCCGGAGGGTATGGTCGGCCACCTCGAGCTCGAAGTCCTGCGAGTCCGTGCCGGGAATCTCGAGGCGAACATGGACCTCGTCGGCCGTCTCCTGGACATCGGCGGCCAGGACGCCCCAGACAGGGCCCCGGTTGGGGAGGGGGTCCTCGCTGGCTGCCGCTTCCTCGGTGCTACGGGTGGGCACGAAGCGGGTGATGGCCCCGGAGGCCTGCTGGCGCAATTGCTCCCATCCCTCCCGCACGCTTTCCCAGGTACGATTCAGGCTTCGCTTGATGGGTTCCATGGTGGCCATGGGGGTAGCTCCTTGTGTGCTTTGGTTCCTGGACCCTGTCCAGGGGGTCACTAGGGAGAGCCGAAGTTTGCCGAGCTGCCGGCTCGGAGCGGGCCGTAAACCGCTCCGGAGACCTGGGCCCGGGTACGCCGAGCTCTAAGGCAACGCGGGAGCGCCGGAGGCGCCCAACCCGGCCCTGAGGGCATCTCCCGGTGGCGCTTCGCCGCCCGCCATCCGGGCTCCCAGGACGGCTGCGGCTGTCCAGGTCTGGATACTTAGGGCGGGTTTTCCGGAATTCAAGCCCCTGCCCGGGGGCTTGCCTGCACCCTCGCCTTCGGCTAGTTTAAGCCGTTTTCTCTGCACCCCCGGCTTGAGACCGCATGGACGCCCTACGCCGCTACGCCCCCATCGTCGATGACCTGGACGCCTTCCTGGCCTCGGCGGTCGCGCCCCTTCCCAAGGTCGTCTGGGCCAACCGCGTGCGGCTATCCGATACCGCAATGGCCGAGTTCCTGGCCCGGCGCTGCCCCGAGGCGGAAGCCCTGTCCTATCTGGATGGCACTTGGCGGGTTCCGGCCCAAGGGGTCCGTCCGGGCAAGTGGCCGGAGTTCGCCCTGGGCCTGATCCACACCCAGGAGGAGGTGAGCCTGTGGCCGGTGGCGGTGCTCGACCCCCGGGCGGGTGAGGCGGTGCTCGACCTGTGCGCCGCCCCGGGCAACAAGACCGCCGGCCTGGCCGTGGCCATGGGCGATGCCGGCTCGGTGCTGGCCAACGACCGCAAGTGGTCGCGGCTGCAGGGAGTCCAGGACATCGTGGCCCGGCTGGGTCTTACGGCGGTCATGGCCAGCCACATGGATGGCACGCAGTTCCCCGGGGAGACCCGCTTCGACCGCGTGCTGGTGGATGCCCCGTGCACCGGCGAGGGCACCAGCCGCAAGTCCCGCGGTGAGGCGGTGGATCTAAGCAGCGATTATTCCAAGATGCAGCGGCTTCAGAAGGGGCTGCTGCGGCGGGCGGTGGAGCTAGCCCGTCCGGGCGGCACCATCGTCTACAGCACTTGCACCTACGCCCCCGAAGAGAACGAGGCGGTCCTCGACGGCATCTACCCGGAGAAGGCCGCCATCGAGCCCATCGCCATGCCGCCGGAGGTGACGGTGGACCCTGGGATCACCGAATGGCAGGGCCAGCGTTACCGGGAGGACGTCGCCAACGCCATCCGCTTCTGGCCCCACCACAACGACACCGGAGGCTTCTTTGTCGCCCGGCTCCGACGTTTATAGGCCCTACCCAGAAGCCGAAGGGGTCTGGACCTATCTGGAAGAGCGCTTCGGCATGGACCGCTTGGACTTCGCCGAGCACCGCCTGTGGCAGCGGGGCGAGCGCAAGGGGGTGTGGCTCCTCCATCGCGAAGCCGAGCCGCCCACCGACCTCAAGGTGGACTGGCCCGGTTTGGCGCTGCTTCGCCAGCCCCTGCCCCGGGGCTTTCCCACCAACGCCTTCCTGCGCCGCTTCGGCCACTTGGCCAACGCCAACTGCTTCGACGTCGATTGGGACACCGCCCTGCGGCTGATGTACAACCACCAGCTCGAGCGCGAGCCCCTTGACGAACGCGGTGGCCCCTATATCGTCCGTTCGCCACTGGCTACCCTCGGACGTGGCTGGGTACGCCATGGCCGGCTGGTCTTGGACACCCCCAAGGCCTGGGTGAATCAGCTGCTACCGCGCACGGAGCTGGCTGAGACCGAATAGTTTTCAGTGTTCATTTTTAAGTCTTCAGTTACAGCAATGGGGAAAAGCTGGAACCTGCCAAGCCTATCCCTCTAATACCTGAACACTGAACACTGAACACTGAACACTGAACACTGAACACTGAACACTGAA
>NZ_JAZKRM010000094.1:0-3962 GCF_036628635.1 Thiohalorhabdus sp.
GCCGAATCCCGGGCGCTTCCTTCCCCGGCCATTCCCTTGCCGGCCTCCCCCTCACCGCGTGCCGCGGATCCCCCTTGTCCCTGCCATTGACCGCCAAGCAAGTTGGCCAGGGAATCCAGGCCCTGCTTGCCGCCCGACTGGGGCTGCACCAGCTTCAGCCCGGTAGCGCCGGTCTTGGCATCGCCCAGAACCGAAAAGCTACCCAGGGAAAGGGCCGACAAGGAGGCGGCGCCCTCGCCGGCCTTTCCGGAATCGGCGCCATCACCGCCGCCCATCTGGGAAAGGATGGCGGCGAAACGGGCGGCCTTGTCGCTCTGGCCTTTGCCGGCATCGGCGCGGAGCAGCTCAGCCAACGAGGCCTCGCTATCACCTTCCCGAAACTGGGCGAGCAGATCCAGAACCGTCTGGCCATCCGCCCGGCCCTGCCCGAGCAGATCCCGGATCATGGCCATCAGCCGGTCGCCTCCTTCGCCCTCTACCGCCGGCTGACCGCCCTTCAGGCCTAGCTGGGCGAGCTTATGGGCAATTTCCGAGTCCTGGTTGCCGCTAAGCCGGCCCGGAACAGCCTTGCCTTCCCCCGGGTTGCCCGGACCTGGATGGCCGCCCGCCTGCCGGGCGCCTTCCAGCCGGACCGAGCCCTCGGCCCGGGAAGCACCTCTATCCCCGGGCAGACGGTTCGATCCATCGCCACCCCCCGAGGGCGAGCTACCCTTGCCGGTAGCGGCCTGCTGAAGCGCCCGATCGAAGCCGGCGCCCCCGCTCTTGGCAGACGAGTCGCCGCCCCCGCTGGTGCTGGTCGAGGGGGACGGAGCTGCCGGATTGAATTGGACAGGCATCTGGCTCATGGATTGGCCCTCCCGCTATCCCTCTAGCAAGGCCCGGGCCATTCGTTTATAACCAATAAAAACAATGTTCTAAAGCGGGGTTCTGGGCAGGAGGCAGGACGGCAATGCCGCAGGTGGGCAAAATTTTCCGGGGCGGGAGGCAGGCCTATTGGATGTCGTCGATCATCCCGGTCATGTCCTGGGAGATCTCGTTGGCCTTGTCGGGCTCCACGAAGGACAGGATGCGGCCGGCCGCTTCCCCCTTCATGCGGGACAGGAGCTTGACGGCCGTCTCGCGGTCCATCCGATCGATGCGCTCGGCCGCCTTCTGGGGATCCATGTTGGAGTACACGTTGACCAGGTGGTCCATCTTTTCGGTGCGGAGCTCCTCCTCTTTGTTCAGGGTCGTCCGGATCTGGTCGCGGTAGCGCTCCAGGCGGTCGAGGTCCTCGGCCACCTTCTCCCGCAGGATCTCCAGGCGCTCCTCGGTCTTTTTCCTGCGCTCGCGCTTGGCTTCAAGGGCCTCGCGGCGCTCCTGAAGCTCGGTGAGCACCTGGACCTCCTCCTCGGTGAACGCCCCCGGGTCCGACCGACGATCCGGGGACGGCTCCGTCTGCTCGGTTTGGTCGGTTTGCTCCTCGGGTTCGCCTTCGGGCTCCGCCTGGGCCTGCGCGCTCGCCAGGGGATCACCGGAGGGAACGCCGGCTTCCTCGCCCCCCCCGAATTGGCCCGCCACCATCCGCACCACCACAAGCCCGGCGATCAGGCCCAGAAGGATGATTCTCGGTCGGGAATGGAGGGAAAAGGTCATGGGCTTCCGTTGCTCGGGGTCTGGGCCCACCGGTTAAGCCGGCGACGCTCGGCCCGCTTGTCCTGATGCTTTTGCTCGGCCTCGAAGCGCTGGCGCAGCTGGTCGAGCCGCTCCCGCCGCTGCTCCGCCTGCCACAGCTCGGCCTGGGCGGCTTCCAGATCCCGGCGGCGTTGCTCCGTTTCCTTGCCGACGCGGACGAGCTCCTGTCGGTACCAGCGCCGGCCCTGCTCGCGCAGCTGCAGATCCGCCCCCCCTTGATCCACGCCCCCGCCGGGCGCCAGACCGTCGGCGGAGCGGCGGGCCTCCAGCTCCCGACGTTGGGCCTGCCAGCGCTCGAGCTCCGCCCGGCAGCGCGCCACGCGGTCCCGACACAGCGCCACCTGCTGCTCGCGCAGCTCGAGCAGCTTGGCCAACCGGAATGCGCGGCTGCCGTTGGTGGCCATCCGGGCTCCTTGTCAGGCGGCTGCCATCGGGCTAAAGGGGCGCGACGACGTCGGCGAGACGTTTCCAGGCATCTTCCAGGGTTTCCGGCTCGTCCACTTCCTGGCGCAGGAAGGCCTCCAGCTTGTCGCGGTGGGCCAGGGCCCGGTCTACCTCCGGGCGCTGCCCTTCCTGATAGGCGCCAACCTGCACCAGATCCTCCACCTCCTGGATCTGGGACCAGGCGCGCTGGAACTTGCGGGCGTTTTCCTCCACTTCGGGCGGCCGAATCTGCGGCGCCAGGCGGCTGATGCTGGCCTGGGGGTCGATGGCCGGGTAATGGCCGCGATCGGCCAGATTCCGGTCGAGCACCAGATGGCCGTCCAGGATGGCCCGCACCGCATCCGCCACCGGGTCCTCGAAGTCGTCGCCCTCCATGAGCACCGTATAGATGCCGGTTATGGAGCCCGGGCCCTCATCCCGGCCCGCCCGCTCCAGCAGGCGGGGAAGGAGATTGAGCACGGAGGGGGTATAGCCCTTGTCGATGGGGGGCTCGCCAACGGCCAGGCCGATCTCCCGCTGCGCCCAGGCCATGCGCGTCAGCGAATCCATCAGCAAAAGAACGTGCTTGCCCTCGGCACGGAAGTGCTCGGCGATGGCGGTGGCCATGAAGGCAGCGCGCATGCGCAGCAGCGGGCTCATGTCGGAGGTGGCGACCACCAGCACGGTGCGGGCGCGCCCCTCCTCGCCCAGATCCTGCTCCAGGAACTCGCGCACTTCCCGGCCCCGCTCGCCCACCAGGGCGATGACATTGACGTCGGCCTCGGTGTAACGGGCCATCATGCCCAGCAGGGTGCTCTTGCCCACGCCGGCACCGGCAAAGATCCCCATGCGCTGGCCCTGGGCAACGGGGAACAGGGCATTGACGCTGCGGATCCCCAGGTCCAGGGGCGTGTCAATCGGCTGACGGGTCAGGGGATTAAGGACCTCACGGTACAGGGGGGCGCTCTCCCCCTCCTCAAGGGCTTCCCCTTCGTCCAAGGGCTGGATGCGCTCGCTAGTCCCGGGGCCACCGTCACGCCCGGCACCCTCCTCGCCCGGCCAGGGCCGCCGGCAGCGGGGGTCCAGGACGCGCCCGATGAGATCGTCGCCCACCGGGACTTCGGGACCGCGCCCGGTGCCCGCCACCGGCAGGGCGACGCCGATGCCCTCGGTGCTGCCCACCGGCATGAGCTGCAGGCGGCCCTCGTTGAAGGCCACCACTTCGGCATCCACATCCGCCCGCTGGGGCATGCGGATGCGGCAGAGCTCGCCCACACGGGCTTGAGGGCCCTGGCTCTCCACCACCGGACCGACCACCTTGACCACGCGACCGTCCACCCGCCACAGGGGGGCCGAGCGAGCGCCTTCCAGAGCCCCGTCCCAGTCCGGAGCCGGCGCCTGGGGGCCGCTCATGAGCCCTCCAGCCCCTCGCCGACCTCGGCCGCCACGCGGTCCAGCTGGCTATCCAGCGTTGTCTGGACGATCCCGTAGTCGGTCTCGATGCGTACGAAATCGGCGGGCTTCTCGCTCTCCATGTGAAGCCGCAGGTTGGAAACCCCCGGATGGGCCTGGAGGCGCTCGCGCAGATCGTCCACCAGCCCGGGCGTGACGTCCCCCAGGGTCACCCGAAGCTCGCCGGCCGACTCCAGGGTTTCCAGGCCGGTCTCCACCAGCCGCTCCAGGTAGCCCGACAAATCGTCGTCAAGGGCCTTGCGCAGGACCCGCTCGCAGATGGTCCGGGTCAGCCGCTGCAGGGGCTCACGCCACTCGGTGACCATTTCGGGCTGGCCCTCGGTGAAGGTCTTGAGGGCCTCCTCGAAGCTGTCGAGGAAGGTGGACTGCACCCGTTCCATGGCCTCCCGGCC
>NZ_JAZKRM010000095.1:0-3924 GCF_036628635.1 Thiohalorhabdus sp.
GCGTCCATCTGGTTCAGGATGTAGAGGAATTTGCTGGATTCACGGTGGCGCACGGCATCGGCCACCAGATGGCTCAGGGTATCCTTCATGGCCCCGGGCTCGGGGTGGCGGGCGTCGAACAGCACCAGCACCAGGTCGGACAGGTGCACGATGTAGTCGGTGATGCGCAGCGTGGATGTGCGCTGGGCGTCGGCGTCGAAACCGGGGGAGTCGATCAGGATCTGGCCGCGCAGATTGGGTGCCGGACAGGTCTTGAGCCGCAGGTAGCTATCCAGGTAGGCCCCTTCCCCGGAGGTGACCTTATCCAGCTCCTCGCTCATCTGGTAGAAGGGGAAGCGGGGATCGGAGTTCAGCGCAATGCCCGGCAGCTCCCGCACCTGGTCATCGCTGGAATAAGACAGGACGGTGAACTTGTCGTCCACCGCCTGGGTTCCCGTGCGCTGCACCTTGAAGTCCAGGTAGTGATTGATGAAGCTGGACTTGCCGGCCGAGAAGGTGCCCAGGATCGAGATCAGCGGCCACCAGGGGATGGCCATGGCATAGGAATCGTCCGTCTCCAGCAGGCCCATGCGGTAGCCGACCCGGTCCAGCTTGCGGAAGCTGTGGACCACGTCCACCAGGATCGGGTTCTCTTCCTCGAGGTGCTGCTCGAGGCTGGCCAGGTGCTGCTTAACGCTGTTCGAGGCACGGGGTCCCCACATTCCGGTCTCCTCTGGATCGGCAGGCGGGCTCGCCTACCACATGGGCATCATATCGTTCATCTTGGACATGGGCTTGCCCAGGTTGCGGTCGAGGCGGCCCAGATGGAACCGCATCTGGTCAACGCTGATGCTCATGTTACCCATGGTGCGCTCCATCTTCCCCATGGTGCGATCCATCTTCCCCAGGTGGTTGTTCATGGTCGCCATTACCTGGGTCTGATTGGGCATGTTCTCGGACACGGTGCCCATCTGTCCGGACACCGTCTGCATCTTTTCCGAGACGACCTTCATATTCCCGGAAACCGCTTGCATATTCCCCGAGACCTCGGTCAGCTTTTCCGTCATGTCCTGGACTTCCTGTTGCATGACGCGAGTGTCCTGGGCCATTTGATGGATGTCGTGGGTCAGGTTGTAGATAAGGTAGAAGCCGTAGATGGCCAGGATGATGAAGGCCACCAGCGAGGGGTAGACAATAATCTCCCAGCGGCGGGCGCTGGCCCGGAAGCTGTCCGCCAGGTCACACATGGAAGCTTCCATGGTGCGGCCTCCCGCCTGACCCTCCTCACTGGTTTCGGGGGTTTTTGTATCCTGCGGGGCTTCGGCGGACGGCTGTCGCCGGTCCCCGTTTCCCGTTTCCGGGGTCTCTGCCATGGTTCGTTTCCTGGTTCTGATGACGACTGGTTAATGCGGGCCGGTCGGGCTTATCCCTTCGGGAAGGGGGCAACGGTTGCGCCGGTCAGGGTCGCGCAGCCCAGCGACCCGCCTATCAACCGGGCCCGCGCTCCTGGTTCGGGAGCTTCGGCCGAACGCCGGTCGGCCGGGGTCCTTTTAGCCCTTGGCGCCACCTTGGGCGCCCACCGACTTGGCCCGTACTGGGCCCAGGCCGGGGTAAAGCTTCTGGGCCAAGTCGTTGAATTCGCGCGCGGCCTTGGAGCGACGCTCGAGCTCGAAAACGGCCAGGCCTTCGCTGAATGAGCGCCGGAAGACGGTCCGTTGGGCCAACCGTTCGGGCAGGTAGGTCGCTCCCTCCATGCGGCTTAGCACCGCCTCGGTCTCGTCGCTCTCGCGGACCCCATGATGGGTGTCGGAGCGGTTGATGAAGGCCATGATCTCCAGCTCGCTCTGGTCGCTGAGCTCCTCCCGGATCATTGCCAGAAAGCGCTGGGCGGCCCAGACGTCCGCCTGGCTGGGCGGCACCGGGATCAGGACCCGATCCGCGACGGAGATGGCGTCCCGCATGGCCGGGATCTGGCCGGCCCCGACGTCCACCAGCACCTCTCCCGGGTGGTGGGTGAGGTATTGGCTCAGCGGCTCGCTGGCCTGATAGACCTGGAAAGGCGGGGTGAACTCCTCCTCCCGGCGAATCTGGGCCACATCGAAGAGGGTCTGCTGAGGATCCAGGTCGTAGGCGGCCACCGACAAGCCGTGCCATTCCAGCCAGATCCCCAGATTGAAGGCAACCGTGCTTTTTCCGGAGCCTCCCTTGATGTTGGCGATCACCGTGATCATAGATCGAGCTTCCTTGCCTGGGGTGTGACCAGCCGGGGCGCTGCGCCCCGTCGCCCCCTGGTTACAGGGGCGGCCGCTCCCCGGACCTGCTCAGCAAGGGGAGCCCGGGGCCGGCCGAGCCCGGCCGCCTAGGTGCGGTCGCTCGGGGAACGCTTGGCCGGAGGCCGATTGCCGCCGCGAGCCTTGTAGGCCGGGGAGAACTTGTCCGGGATCTGGAAGAGCTTGTCCGGCTGCTCGCCAACCTCGATGTTTTTGAGCTCTCGAACGAAGCCGCCTTCCCGCTTCTCCTTGATCGTCATGTCCAGCTCCGGGTCGTACCAGCGCACCGACTGGAAGCTGCGGCCATTGGACCGGCTGATCACGGTCTGCCATTTCTCGGTCTGGCGCCCGTTGACCTGGGCCGCTTCCTTGGCGAGCCGGCGCTCCATGTAGGTGCCGTCGGGGCCGACTCGGCGCACGGGGAAATCGCGCTCCTGGTCAATCCAGACCAGCCAGCGCGCCGGCTGTCCCTTGCCGAACCGCATGATCCGCCATTTCACCGCATCCCGTCCATGGACCGTTTCGGTATCCAGCTTCTCGCAACGCACCCAGGGCACGTCGGGGCAGGGACCGGAATCACCGCTTTCGGCCTTGGCGGCCTTCGCCGGCTGCCGTGGCGGCTCGGGAAGTGAGCGCTCCTGGTAGGTCTTGGCGGTGAGGTTCATCAGTACCTGACGGCCTTCTTCGGGGAACGTGACCTGGGCCCATTTTTCGCCACCGCGCTCGGATTCGGAGCGGATGGCTTGGTTGCCGGAAACGGTGCCGGCATGGATCCGCCATGTCATGTCCGCCCGGTTGGGGGCCTTCTGGACGACCTTGGCCGAGAATTCGGGGGTGTCATTGCCGGCATGAGCCAGTCCGGCGGTCCCCAATGCCAGCATGAGGGCGCCTGTGATCGCTTTCGCCATATCGGTGCTCCCTTTGCTTACCGAATGATTCCCACAGATTTTCCAGGCGTCGGCCGAAGCCCAGTCTGGGCCCGGTCGCCACCAATGAGCTGCGCCGGTTGGGCGCTTCGGCTAGCGATAATAGCCGGCCGGAGCGTAGCGCGGTGGGGGACCGTAGGTCCTTGGCCCGTAGCCAGGGTGCGGCGGGCGGTATCCGCGGTAAACCGACCTATAGGGGGCATGGGGGTTCGGGCCGTATCCGGGCCCGTACCCGTAACCTCGGTCTTCCCAGGGCTCGTCGTCGTCCCAGGGCATGTCCTCCCACCAGTCATCGTCGTCGTAATAGCCCGGAGGCGGGTACCCGTAGCCTCCGGGGCCATAGGGCCCGTAGGCGTAGGGGGGCTCCTCCCAGGGCTCATCGTCGTCCCATGGCAGATCGCAATCCGCCTGCGCCAGGCCGGGCAGGAACAATAACCCGGTCAGCACGGCGGTTGCCAGAAATGGTCTCGCAGGAGCCTTCATGGCGGACCTCCTCACCAGTGCATGGATCGTGGTGGCCCGTTGGGGTCCGAGAGGGTCTCCAATCCCGTCGAGCCGGTCCCCTCGAGCCGGCACACGTGCCGGCCCGACGGGTCTAACAGGGATGGAGGGCCTGGGCAGGGCTCGCAGCCCTGCCCAGGCCCTCCATCGGCTTCCCTGGTTACCGGGAAGAGGCCTTAAGGGGAGGGGGACATCCCCCTTCCCCTGTCTGGCCTCAACTACTTAGCGCCGGTAGTAGCCCGGGCCGT
>NZ_JAZKRM010000096.1:0-3892 GCF_036628635.1 Thiohalorhabdus sp.
TGCTGGTCTCGGTCTCCAGCATGGCCCACGGCAACGAGGGCTTTCAGCGCTGGCTGCTGGCCTTCAACGGCGCGGCCATCAGTCCGCCGTCCATGACGGACCGGGCGCCGGAGCCGGGCTTCCTGGACTGGCACGTGCGGGAGGTGTTCAAAGGGGAGGGGCGGTATGCGTTGGATTTGGGTTAAGCACCGGCCGGTCGCCATGGGCAGGCGTAACGGCTTTTACCCAGCGGTCGGCCCGGGCCCGGGCAGCCGATGATCGGCCAGGGAGGGGCCCTGGGTCGCGAAGGACAAATCAGCATCCACCGGCAAAGTGGCCGATGACAGCGAACCGCTTTTCTGAGCAGGTCAGCACGGCCAGCTCCAGGATCAGCTCGCGCAGCTTGTCGATGCCAGTCAGCTCCGGCTCGCCGTTGTTGCCGCTCCCTTGCCGTTGTTGTGGGTGACGGCGCTCGTCCAGAGGTCCGGATGCTCGGTGATGGGGTCGGTGCTCATGGGGTCTCTTCGGCCAGCATGTTCATGATGAGGTGGATTAAGGTCTCTTTCTGGTCCGCAGCGGACTCGGCCACCAGCAGGGTCAAGGCGGCGAGGCCCGCGTCGTTGACCACGGGACGACCAGCCTCGTCCAGAAGGCGGCGATTGCGGTGCAGGAAGTCCACGAACAGGAAGGCGCCGCTGCGCTTGTTGCCGTCGCTGAAGGGGTGGTTCTTGACCACGAAGTAGAGCAGGTGGGCGGCCTTGGCCTCCACGCTCGGGTAGGCGGGCTCACCGAAAACGGACTGATCCAGGTTGCCCAGCAGGGAGGCGAGGCCGTCGCCGCGGGGCTGGGCGAATAGCTCGGTGGCCTCCTCCCGCGCCATCAGCTCGGCCTTGAGGTCGTTCAGGGCGGCCATCGCCTCGTCGGGTGTGGGCAGCTCGCCCCCGGGCTGGCCGGCCGGCTCCTGGAGCTGGCCCTCGTCGTAGCGCTGCAGCCAGAGGAAGGTGCGGGTGTAGTGGCTCAGGATCTCCACCAGCCCCTGGCCGCTCTGGGCGTCCAGCGCCGGGGCAGCGGCGGCCTTGCGGACGAGCTGGAGAGCGGCCTCCAGCTCCTGGGCGTTTTCCTCGAAGCGCTGGCGGTTGATGGTGTAGCCGCGGGTAAGGTGTTCCTTGAGCACACGATTCGCCCACTGGCGGAAGCGAACGCCCTGCTGGGATTTGACCCGGTAGCCGACCGAGATGATGACGTCCAGCGAGAATTCGGTGACCGGCTTGTCCGACGACCCAATATGCACTTTCTGCATATTGGTCTCCTCCTCCAGCTCCCCCTCCTTGAAAACATTGCTGATGTGCCGGGAGATAACGGACTGGTCCCGCTGGAACAGCTCACCCATCTGGGCCTGGGTCAGCCAAACGGTTTCCTGCTCCACGCGGACCTCGAAGGCGCCCCCTTCAGCCTCGTAGATGGCGACCTCTGGCATACCAGGCTCCCTTTCCTCCGGGCCTCAAAAAGCCCCGGGTTTTAAACTTCCACTTCACCTGACCCAGGGTTTTCCAAGGAACCCAGCACCTGCCGAAACCCCTGCAGCCCCGCCTCCAGGTTCTCGATGATCTCCTCGGCGATCTCGTCGGGCTCGGGGAGATTGTCCCTATCCCCCAGGGAGTCATCGCGCAGCCAGAAGATGGCCAGGCTCACCTTGTCGCGGGCGAGGATCTCGTCGTAGGTGAACAGTCTCCAGCGGCCGTCGGGGTTGTCCTTGCCCGCCAGCCTTGCCCCGGGGGAATTCATCAAACCATCGAGTCCAAATTTGACCCGTTTTGGAAAAGCAGGCAAAGGGCAAGACCCGACCCCGTGCCCCGTTCATACAGCTCTTCGGAGACCAAATGGTGATATTGGCGTAGCAGGTAGGCCAGATCCTCGGCATCCCGATCATTCTCAAGGTGCCGGTCCTGCCAGGCGACCACCTTGAGGATGGCCAGCCCGGGCGGGCTGACGACACGGGCCGTAACCGTATCCGTCAGCCGCACACGGCAGCTGGCCGTGTAGGCCTCCCGAAACCCGGCCACGTTAAGGTGAAATTCCCCCTCCCGCCCCCAGTGCACGCCCCCGTCTTCCGCTTCCACCCCGCCGAACGGGATAAGATCCACCATGCCACCGGCGGGGCCGTGCAGCCGTTGGCGCTGGCGGCCATCGGGCCGGAAGCCCGCCCCCTCGACCAAATGGCTTTCCAGGGCCGCGAACTGGGCCCAATAACCAACCTGGACCCCCAGGTCCCAATCCGTCGTGCTCCTGCCCGGCCGGCATCCATGGATTCCCCCGAAAACCAGATGCCGGGCCATGGCCCCGGTAACCATCCAATCCACACCCGCCCGTTCCGCCGCGCTGGCAATGGCCTCCAGGATCTCGGCCTCGGCGCCGCCGATCGCCACGGCATATTCAGTCAAGGAAATCCTCCCGGATCATGGCGGCCACCTCCTGGAGGCGAGCCTGGGGCTTGGCGAGCAGATCGGCATAGACCAGCAGGGGGGGAACAGTCACTCCCCAGTCCTCCGCCATCTCATCGCCCCAGAACGGCTCCAGGACCTCCAGATTGCCCGAATCGTCCTTAACGGGACGAATGTCGGCGGCGAGCGCTTGGAAATCGCCGTCGCCGTAAAGGGTGACCTCCTGGGGCCGCAGATAGCCGGTAAGCCGGGCGGCCGCGGCCTCGCCGCCGAGCCGAAAGCCATACGCCCCCGGGTCAGCCCGCTGCCACCAATCCACGTCTTCCACCCGGTAACGCCTGGGATTCAGCCGGGGCCGCAGCTCCCGCGAAAACCCCTTCGCCCAGTCCTCATGGAGAAGCCCCTTGTCCTCCCAAATCCGCTTCCGGCCGGCGCGGCGGATATAGCCCAATTGCTCCAGATCCTGCATGACCCCCGTAACCGTCCCCAGCGCCACATCGGCCCTGTCGGCGATATCCCGGTAGGCGGCGTTCAGCAGCCCCGACTGGCACAGCAGGGCAAAGATCACCTGGAGCCCCTTGGGACGAAAGGCGCGGACCGCCGGCTTGGAAGCCGCCCCGGAAGGCCCCTGGCGCCCGGTAATGAACAGGAAAACCTCGCCCTCCTGAAGAAAGACGTTGCCGGCCCGATCCAAAAAGGGGATAGCCTGCTCCCTGAGCGCCTCCGCCGCCTTGGGCGTCACCCGCTCCGCCACCAGGATCTCCCCCGGCTCGTGCGCCCGGGCCGCTTCCGCCACATCATTCGGGCCCAGCTCCCCCACCCAATGCACCCGAAAGGGCCCCGCGGAGCCCAGGCGGATCCCGGCGTTGCGCCCGTCACCCACCGGCTCGGCCGGCATGCCGGTAACCTGCGCAACGGCCTGCAGGGCCTCCGCCAGAAGATCCCGTTCGGATTCCATGACCCGTCCTTCTTTGTTCAATAAAAATGATTGTACACGAATACTGAACGAACAAAAATATTGAACACTACACTCCCCGGCAGCCGCCAGGCCGCGCCAACCGGCTCCCCTTCGGGCCTACGCCGCACCGGTCAGAAGGGGAGCCGTAGATTTTACAGCCTTTACCATGGCGAGAAGCACCAGCCATGCTAAAGCCTGCCTTTAATACACAGTCCCCTTCCTGCCCACAGGGCTATTGCCCAGGCTCATTCGACGCTTCTAGCGAAGCCAGCACCTGCCGGAACCCCGCCAACCCCGCCTCCAGGTTCTCCACAATCTCCTCGGCGATCTCGTCGGGCTCGGGGAGGTTGTCCATGTCGCCCCGGGAGTCGTCGCGCAGCCAGAAGATGGCCAGGCTCACCTTGTCGCGGGCAAGGATTTCGTCATAGGTGAAACGGCGCCAGCGGCCTTCGGGGTTGTCCTCGCCCGCCAGCCCCCGAGGCGGTGGAATTCATCAAACCATCGAGTCCGGATT
>NZ_JAZKRM010000097.1:0-3891 GCF_036628635.1 Thiohalorhabdus sp.
TGCAGGTGAGCCTGACCAATGACGGCCCGGTGACCTTCTGGCTCCAGGCCCGGCCTTGAAAGGGAGCAGGGGCGGTATTACTCTTTAAAGTAATACAATATTGGTGTAGGAGGTGCGGCTTATGCGGATTACCCAAAAGGGCCAAGTCACCATCCCGGCCGAGATCCGTGAAAAGCTCGGGTTGCTTCCGGATACCGAGGTGGAGTTCCGATTGGAGGACGGGCGGGTGGTTATGGAAAAGGCCTCGGGCCCGCCGCGACGCGGTAAGCGGGTTGTCGAGCGGCTCCGTGGGCGGGCTAGCGCTGATCTCAGCACCGAAGAGATCATGGC
Source organism: Thiohalorhabdus sp. (assembly GCF_036628635.1). GTDB lineage: Bacteria > Pseudomonadota > Gammaproteobacteria > Thiohalorhabdales > Thiohalorhabdaceae > Thiohalorhabdus. The sequence continues at coordinate 331 of NZ_JAZKRM010000097.1, forward strand.
CATGACGCGGGATAGCGATTGAATGGACGCAGTCCTCGTGGATAGCAATGTTTTGCTGGATGTGGCCACCGAGGATTCCCAATGGGGGGACTGGTCCGCCGGCCGGCTGGAGGAGCTGGCCGCGGACCACATGCTGGTCATCAATCCCCTGGTCTACGCCGAGGTCTCGGTGGGGTTCGAGCGCATCGAGGACCTGGATGATGCCCTGTCCCCGGAAGCCTTCCGGCGCGAAGGGCTGCCCTGGCCGGCAGCATTCCTGGCGGGCAAGGCCTTTTTGGAATACCGCCGAGCGGGCGGGGGCAAGGAAGCCCCGTTACCGGATTTCTATATCGGGGCCCATGCGGCGATCCAGGAGTACGGCCTGCTGACCCGGGATACCCGCCGGTTCGGCTCCTATTTCCCCCGCCTGACAGTAATCGGTCCGTAAGCGTGGATCGCCGTCTCTGCCTGAGCCTTTTGGGTGCTCTGTCCCTTGCCGTCGTACCCGGATTGCGGGCGTCGGAAAAGCGGGCCTACGCCCCGGTTACCCCCGAGCGCCCCCTTCGCTTGCCCGCCGACCACGCCGCCCACCCCGACTACGCCACCGAGTGGTGGTATTTCACCGGCTTCCTGGAGCTGGCGGGCGGCGGCGAGCGCACCTTCGAGGTGACCTTCTTCCGCCAGCGGCCCGAGCCCGGCGACTGGCTGGCCAACCCTTCGGCGTTCACCCCCCGTCAGATCGTCACCGCCCACGCCGCCCTGGCCGATCCGGCCGGCGAGACCTTCCGCCACTGGCGGCGCCTGGCCCGGATCGGCCTGGACGGCGGTCGGGCGGCGTCGGACCGGCTGGACGTGGGCATCCGGGACTGGGGACTGAGCGCCGAAGGGCAGGGCGACTGGCGTCTGCGCCTGGGCGGCGCGCCGGGTGAGTGGGACCTGCGCCTGCGGCCCACCGGGGATGCCGTCCGGCACGGCAACAACGGCATCAGCCCCAAGGACCCGGCCGGCAAGTCGGCCAGCTACTACTACACCTACCCGGCCATGGCGGTGACCGGGCGATTGCCGGAAGGCGAGGGCAAGGGGGAGGCCTGGTTCGACCACGAATGGACCTCCACCTTCCTGCCCCAGGGCACCGCCGGGTGGGATTGGGTGGGCCTGCGCTTCGATGACGGCGGCGCCCTCATGGCCTACCGCTTCCGCGACGCTGAGGGGGCCACCGTCTACCGCGCGGGCACCCGCATCGCCCCGGACCGCAGCACCGAGCCCCTCAGCGGCGACGCCTTGGCCTGGGAGCCGGTGCGCACCTGGACCTCCCCGGCCACCGGCCACACCTACCTCGTGGCCTGGGATCTCACGGTTGCCGGGGAGCGCCTTCGGGTGGACGCCCTGTTCGATGCCCAGGAGATGGTGGGCACCTCGGCCTTCAGCCCCACCTACTGGGAAGGCGCGGTTACCGTGAGCGGCTCCCGCAGCGGTCAGGGCTTTCTGGAGATGACCCGCCTCGGTTGACTCCGTATCCGGGTACGGAGTCTAACCTGGTGGACCCATTCCGCCGGAGCCCGTTATGACCCAGATCTACCTGCGCATCACCGGTATGACCTGCGACGGTTGCGCCCGCCACGTAGCGTCGGCCCTCAACGCCCTGGAGGGCGTCGAGGCGACGGTGGCCTATCCGGAGGGTGTGGCTCGAGTCCAAGCGCCGGATTCCCTGGCCGCCGAAAGCCTGGTGGCGGCGGTGGCGGCGGCCGGCTACGGCGCCGAAGTGGAATCGGCGGAGAGCGGCCGGGAGGCCGGCGCCGAAGGCTCGGATCGCCACGTCGCGGTGGTTGGCGGCGGCTCCGCGGCCTTTGCCGGGGCCATCCGGGCCGCCGACGCCGGCGCCAGGGTGACCCTGATCGAGCGGGCCATGCTCGGCGGCACTTGCGTCAATGTGGGCTGCGTTCCCTCCAAGATCCGCCTCAAGGCCGCCGAAGCCGCCTACCGCGCCGGGCACCATCCATTCCGGGGGGTAAGCCGCTGCCGGCCTGAAGTGGATCCGGAGCCCCTGGTGGCCCAGCAGCAGGAACGGGTGGCCGAGCTGCAGCAGGCCAAGTACCGCGACATCCTGGACGCCCACCCCGAGGTAACCTTCCTGGCCGGAACGGCCCGCTTCGAGGATGCCGCCACCCTCACGGTGATCGCACCGGACGGCACCGAAGCCCGGCTCACGCCCGACCGCGTCCTGTTGGCCACCGGCTCCCGCCCCCGTATCCCGGCCATCCCGGGCCTGGCCGAGGGGCCCTATTGGACCTCCAGCGAGGCCCTGGCGGCCACGGAGGTTCCCCCGCGTCTGCTGGTGCTGGGGGGCGGCTACATCGGCTGCGAGCTAGCCCAGGCCTATGCCCGCCTGGGCAGTGCGGTCACGGTGGTGACCCGCCGCGGGCTGCTGGCCGATCACGACCCCGCACTGGGGGCGGTCCTGGGGGCGGTGTTTGCCGACGAGGGCATCCGTGTGCTGGGTAACCGGGAGGTGGAAACGGTAAGCTGGGACCAGGGCGTGGTCCTGACCACGGACACCGGGGAGCGGCTGGCGGGCGATCGCTTGCTGGTGGCCGCTGGCCGCTCCCCCAACACCGAGGACCTGGCCCTGGACCGGGCCGGCGTGGCGGTAGACGCCGAAGGCGCCATCCGAACCGACGACCGGCTGGCTACCACCGCGCCCGTGATCTACGCCGCCGGGGACTGCACCGACCGGCCGCGGCTGGTCTACGTGGCCGCGGCCGCCGGCACTCGTGCCGCGGTCAACATGACCGGCGGCGACGCGCGCCTGGATTTGTCCGTGCTACCCCAGGTGGTGTTCACTGATCCCCAGGTGGCCACCGTGGGGCTGACCGAGGAAACCGCCGCCGACCAGGGCTGGGACCCGGACAGCCGCACCCTGGAACTGGCCCAGGTGCCGCGCGCCCTGGCCAACTTCGACACCCGCGGCCGCATCAAGCTGGTGGCCGAGCGCGGCTCCGGGAGGCTGCTGGGGGCCCATGTGGCGGCGGAGGGGGCCGGCGAGGTGATCCAGAGCGCTGCCCTGGCCCTGCGCCACGACATGACGGTCCAGGCGCTGGGCGATGAGCTGTTCCCCTACCTGACCATGGCGGAAGGCCTGAAGCTGTGCGCCCAGACCTTCACCCGCGACGTCTCGGAGCTGTCCTGCTGCGCCGGGTGAGCACGAGGGGAGAGGTTGCATGACGAGCCAGACAGAGGCGCTGACCGAGCACCTGCTGCCCATCTTCCCCGACTTTGGCCCCGCTGGCCGGCCCATGGCTCGGGCGTTGTTCGGCCTGCTGGCCCAGGGCGGGCCGGTAAGCCCCGAGGCCCTGGCCGGGGCCACCGGCCTTCCCGTGGCCACGGTGCGCCGCCATCTGGCTGCCTGGTGGGGGCTGCGCTACGACAGCGACGGCAGCATCATCGGTTTCTGGGGGCTGGACCTGTTCCCCACCCGCCAGCAGCTTCGCGTGGGTCAGCGCGACCTGTTCGCCTGGTGCGCCTGGGACGCCCTGTTCCTGCCCGGGCTCATCGGCGAGGAAGCGGAGGTGACCAGCCTGTGTC
>NZ_JAZKRM010000098.1:0-3852 GCF_036628635.1 Thiohalorhabdus sp.
CTCACTGTTTCAGAAGCTGAAACCGAGCTGGCCGCCACCCCGTTCGTCCAGGAGGTGACTCCAGAACCGCACCATGCCGCTTTCCCCGCTGATATCCGGCTGCGGCATGGCCACCAGGTGATCGGTGACCCGCTGCAATCGGCTCGCTGCCTTGGAACGGGGGTAGAGATCCACCAGGGCCTTTTGCTGCCGGACCGCGCTTTCCAGTCGGCTGTCCTTGGGCAGCCAGCCCAGATTGACCAGGTCCAGCCCCAGGAAGCGGTCGGCGGCCAGGGCCAGGCGCTGAAACACGTGGTTGGCCTCGGAGGCGTTCCGGGCCATGTTCACCAGGACGTAGACGGGTCCCTTGCGGCCCTTCTGGTGGAGCACCTTGATCAGGCCGTAGGCGTCGGCGATGGAGGTGGGCTCCGGGGTGACCACCGTCACCACCTCCGCGGCGGCCTGATTGAAATACAGCACGTTGGGCGAGATCCCGGCCCCGGTATCCACCAGCAGGGTATCGAAGGCCTCGCCGCACTCGTTGATGGCATCGATGAGGGCCAGCTTCTGGGCCGTCTCCAGATTGGTCAGCTCGGAGACCCCCGAACCGCCCGGCAAGAAGGTGACGCCCCCGGGCCCCTCGATGAGGACGTCGCGGATGCCGACCTTGCCGTCGATCACGTCCTGCAGCGTGCGCTTGGGCCGGACACCGAGCAGGACATCGATATTGGCCAGCCCCAGATCGGCATCCATGACCAGGACCCGCTGGCCCTGCCGGTTCGCCAGCTGCGCCAGGGAGGTGACCACGTTGGTCTTGCCCACCCCGCCCTTGCCGCTGGTAAAGGAGATGACCCGGTGGCGCCCCGGGGTCGGGCCACCGGAGCCCTTTTCCGATTTGGCGGCCGACTGCGGCGCCATTTCGCGCAATCCCTGGGCCTGATCCATTAGCTGTCCTCCCCGGTGTCATCCAGACCCAAAAGCTGGCGGCGGATCATGGCGTAGGAGAAAAACCCGAAGTCCTCCGGAACCCTCTGGCCGCTGCCGAACGCCGAAAGCGGCAGGCCGCTGGCCACCGCCACCTCCAGCGGCCGGGCGCGGCGCACGGTCTCGTCCAGCTTGGTGGGCAGCAGGCTGGCCGGCTTCAGGCAGCGGAAGGTCTGGTAACCGGCGCGGGCGTCTTCGATATCGGCGTTGGCGGGCAGCACCAGGTGACGCCGCAGCCCGTCCTGACCCCGGAACAGCTCCCCCAGCTCGGCAACCTCGTCGCGCGCGCGCCCGCCGCGGCCGATGGTATCCACCAGGACCACGTCGTAGTCCGCCGCCCGCTGCAGCGCCCGGCTCAGCTCATGGGCATCCCGGGCCACCGACAGCGGCATTTCCATGATCCGGGCGTACTGCTGGAGCTGGTCCAGGGCACCGATGCGGAAGGTATCGGTGCCCACCAGGCACACGGATTTGCCCGCCATGGCGTAGCGTGCTGCCAGCTTGGCAATGGTGGTGGTCTTGCCGCTGCCCGTGGGGCCCACCAGCGCGGCCCGCACCGGGGCCCGCTCGCCCCGCAGGCCCCCGGAGAGCTTGACCACCCGCTCGGACGGCTGGCCCCGGCTTTCCACCCGCCACAGGACCCGCGCCACGCCGGGGGAGAGACCGCGCTTGCGCAGCCGGGCCTCCGCCTCCGAGGCCGGACCGGTCTCCATGACCGTGACCAGCCGCCTCAGCTCGGCGACCTCGTGGCGGAGATCGTGGATGAAGGACGCCGCGGCCTCCCCGGTGGCCGGTTCCTCGCCAACCCCGGCGTCCCGACCGCCGGACCGGACCGCCGCATGGACCCGCCAGGAGCCGTCCGGCTGGCGCCAGGTATCCAGCATCTGGGCGCTCGGACCCAGCTCATCCTGGGCCCGGCGCATGGCCTGGCGCAGGGTCTTGCCTTCGAAATACGCCGACGATTCGGCTGCGCTCACCGCCAAGGATCTCCCTCCTTCATGAGTGAGGGGTGAGGAGTGAGGCGTGAGGGGTTACGGCGAACCCCAAGCCCCCGACCGATCCGCAAAGGACACCGGTGCCTTTGCGCCTCACACCTCACACCTCACACCTCACTCCTCACTCCCTCACTCTCCACACCTCATCCCCCCTGCCCCACCCTTTCCAGTCGCACCGCGGCCACGTTCCGGATCTGGGCGTCACGGGTCAGCTCCAGGGTGGAGATCACCCGCAGGCCCTGGATGAACGCCGACAGCAGCTCCGCCAGATGCGGCCGCAGGCCCGGGGTGGTCAGCAGGATGGGCTGGTCCATCTCCGCCAAAGCCTGCTCGAAGGTCTGGTTGGTGGCCTGCAGCAGCGACTGGGCGAAGCTGGGATCGATGGCCATCTCGTCGCCCTCCCGCTCGGGCAGGTTCTGGGACAGCTGCTCCTCCAGGTCGGGATCCAGGGTCACCACCGCCAGCACCCCCTGGGCATTGCTGAAGGTCTGGGTGATCACCCGGGCCAGGGACCGGCGCACCAGCTCGGTCAGCGACCGGATGCTGCCGGTGACCGGGGCGTAATCCCCCAGGGTCTCCATGATGGTGAGCAGGTCGCGGATGGGCACGCCCTCCCGCAGCAGGGCCTGGAGCACCTTCTGCACCGCCCCCAGGGTCATGCGCTCCGGTAGCACCTCCTCCACCACCTTGGGGTACTCCTTGGCCAGATTGTCTAGCAAATGTTGTACCGCCTGCCGCGAGAGGAGCTCGTGGCCGTGGCTGCGGACCACCTCGGTGAGGTGGGTCATCAGGGCGGAGGGCGGGTCCACCACGGTGTAGCCGTTGAAGGCGGCCTCGTCGCGCTGGTCCTCGTCGATCCACACCGCCGGCAGCCCGAAGGCCGGCTCCCGCGTCTCCTCGCCGGCAACGCGCTCGGTCACCGCACCGCTGTCGAGCGCCAGAAGACGGTTGGGGTTGACCTGGCCGGTGGCCACCAGCCCATCGCGGATGTAGACGCGGTACTCGTACATGTTCAGGGACAGGTTGTCCTTGATGTGGATCGGCGGCACCACGAAGCCCATCTCGCGGGCGATCTGGCGGCGCATGGAGCGGATGCGGTCGAGCATGTCCTGGCTCTGCAGCAGGTTCACCAGGCCGTAGCCCACCTCCAGGCGCATGGCGTCCACCGATAGCAGCTGGTCCACCTCGGCCTGCTCCTCCTGCTCGCTGGGGGGCTCCGGCGGCTCCACCTCCGCCGGCGGCTGCGCCTCGGCCTCGGCCGGGGCAGCCGGGGTGCGCATCAGGTAATAGGCGACGCCGCCCACGCCCAGGCCGAGCAGGGCAAAGGGCACGAACGGCAGGCCCGGGATGATCGCCAGGAAGGCCAGCACCCCGGCGGTTACGGCCAGCACCCGGGGCCGGGCGGTGACCTGCTCAAAGATATCGGCGGAGATGTGGGTATCGGTATCGGTCCGGGTGACCAGGATGCCGGCGGAGGTGGACAGCACCAGGGCCGGAATCTGCGTCACCAGACCGTCACCCACCGTCAAAACGGTGAACACCTGGGCCGCCTCGGCCAGCTCCATGCCGTGCTGCAGGGTGCCGATGATGAGGCCGCCGATGACGTTGATCAGGGTGATCAGGATGCCGGCGATGGCGTCGCCGCGAACGAACTTGGAGGCGCCGTCCATGGAGCCGTAGAAATCGGAGCTGTCCTCCAGCTCCTCGCGCCGGCGCTTGGCCTCCTCCTCGGTGATCAGGCCGGAGTTGAGGTCGGCGTCGATGCTCATCTGCTTGCCGGGCATGGAGTCCAAGGCGAAGCGGGCGCTCACTTCGGCTACGCGGGTGGCCCCGCGGGTGATCACCACGAAGTTCACGATCACCAGGATGACGAAGACCACCAGCCCCACCACGT
>NZ_JAZKRM010000099.1:0-3821 GCF_036628635.1 Thiohalorhabdus sp.
GTTACAGCTTCTGCAAGTCCCACAGCGCCGCCTTCATCGTTGCCGCCTGGCAGGGCGCCTATCTCAAGGCCCACTACCCGGCCGAGTACCTGGCCGCCCTCATCGGCAACGGTGGCGGCTTCTACAGCCTGCAGGCCTACATCGGCGAGGCCCGCCGCCTGGGCCTGGCCGTACGCACGCCGCACGTCAACGTCAGCGACGCCGCCCCCCACGCCGAGGGCGCTGACGCGGTGCGCCTGGGCCTGGACGCGGTTAAGGCGCTCGGTCCCGGCACCATCGCGGCGCTGGTTTCGGAAAGGCAGGCCGGCGGCGTCTTCGCCGGGCTGCACGATCTCGCCCGGCGCGTGCCCGCCCTGGACCGGGGCGCCCTGGAGGCCCTTATCGGCGCCGGCGCCCTGGATGGCTTGGGGGATTGCCGCCGGGCCCTGCTGTGGACCCTGGAAGCTGAAGGGGCCCATGCCCGCGCTACGGGAACGGGTGACCTGTTCGCCGGCCAGGGAGAGCCCAGCGCCAGTCCGCCGCCGGTCGAGGCCGAGTCGCTTCCGGAGCGCCTGCGCTGGGAGCTGCGCCACCTGGGTGCGGTGATCGGCGGCCACCCCTTCGACCTGTTCCCGGAGGCCACGGCAGACCGCGAGGGCCGGGCGGTGCCCGCCACCGAGGTGGCGAGCCACGCCGGCGAGACGATCCGGGTCATGGGCTGGCACGTCACCAGCAAGCCCGCCCGCACCCGTACCGACGCCCTGCCCATGAGCTTCCTCACCCTCGAGGACCGCAGCGGCCTCATCGAGTGCGTGCTGTTCCCGAACGCCTACCGGCGCTACGGCGCCCTGCTGCACGAGTTCGGGCCGTTCACGGTGGAGGGGATGGTGCGGGCGGAGCAGGGCGTGTACACGGTGGAAGTGGCACGGATGGCGAGGCTGAAGGCAGCCCGATAGGATCCGGAAAAGGGGATAGGCTTGCTTGTTAAACAACTACTTTTGGTTTCAATGCCTTAAAAAGAGCCGGGCACGCTTTGACAGCGGCAAAAAGCCCCTGATAGAAAATTGGAGAAGGAAAGGGGCCGGCTTCCGTTCGGTTCGAACGGAGGCCGAGAAAGGGGGGCCTCCGTGTCGAAAGCTCGTGCCTTTTCCCGTGTTACCGGGCTGGTCCTGCTGGGCCTGGCGTTCGTCCTGCCCGCCGTCGGCGTCACCACCGCCGGCTCCGGCGTCGCCGGATCCACCGAAGACAATCCCAACCCCAATGCCCTCTGGGCCGGGCCAGAGCCATGGCGTCCTCAAGGTCGGGGCCGCTGACGGCCGGGTCCTGTTGGAGCTCACCGACCGCGGCGTGCGTGCCGTAGCGGCCGACCCGCGCCGGAGCACCCTCTGGACCTTGCGCCGGGACGAGCTGGTGTCCTACCGCCCCGGCGGCGAGCGCCGCACCACCCTTTCCCTGGCCGGCGAGAACGGCGACGCCGAAGCCGCGCAGCCCGCCGGCAGCACCGCCGTCACCGGCATGCGCCCCGGCCGCGCCCCGGACCGCGGGCCGGAGCGTGACGACGAGGACCACGACCAGCGGGACGATGACCGCGCCGACGAAAGGGACCACGAGCGCGAAGGCGGCGGGGACCACGAGGCGCGCCTCGCGGTGGATACCGCCGGCGGTGCCTGGCTCGCCGAGGAGGAGACCCTCCTGCGGGCCAGTCGGGACGGCACCGTCCAGTGGCGAACCGAGCTGGCCGAGGACGCCGAGGCCGTTGCCGGCGACACCGCGCGCGACCACCTGTGGCTCGCCCAGGACGAGACCCTGGTGGCCATTGCCACCAACGGCACCCGCGCCGCCCGCATCGACCTCGAGGATCGCGACCTCGAGCCCGAGGCCCTGGCCTACGCCCCCGCCTCCGACGCCCTGTGGGTGGCCGGCGACGACACCCTGGTGCGGCTGGGCCCCGACGGCGACGTCGGCCTACAGAAAGGAATCGAGGCCATCGATCACCTGGCCGCCGACGGCCAGGGCGGGGTGTGGCTGGCCGGCGAGCGGACCCTGCGCCACCTCACCGCCTCCGGCCTGGTCCGTTTCGAGCTGGAGCCCTTCGCCCGCCACGGCAAGCTCGTCGACCTCGCCGCCAGTCCCGCCGACGGCGCCGCCTGGCTCGCCGCGCCGCAGGGCCTAGTGCGGGTAAGCCACGCCGGCGTGGTCACCCACCGCAAGACCCTGCGCGGGCCCGAGCAAACCGGCCGCGTCTGGGCCCTGGCCCTGTTCGCGGACGTTACCCCGCCCGAGCTCACCGTCGAGGCCCCCGAAGCCGACTCCGTCCACGCCACCCGCACCCCCGAGCTGCGCCTCGCCTATGACGACCTCGGCAGCGGCGTGGCCCCCGACACTCTCAGTGTCACCGTTGATGGGGACTCGGCGGCGATTGCCTGTGACCATGACGACGGCACCAGCACTTGCACCCCGGAGAATCCCCTACCGGAAGGCCGGATCACTCTAAAGGCGACGATTGCCGACCACGCCGGCAACACCTCGGAACCGGCCGAGGTGGCCATAACCGTCGACTTCACCCCGCCGGTCATCACGGTGGCCGAGCCCGCCAACGGGGCCTACACCAACCAGCCCGAAGCGACCCTGCGCGGCACCGTCACCGACAACGCCAGCGGCGTGGCCGAATTCACCGTGGCCGGCGATCCGGTCGACCTCGGCCCCGACCACGGCTTCGCCCACACCGTGGCCCTGCCGGCGGACGGCGAGCACCCCTTAGGCCTCACTGCTGCCGACGAGGCCGGCAATGAGGCCAGCCGCACCTGGACCCTTATCCGCGACACGGTCCCCCCGGAGCCCCCGGCCACCGGTGAGATCGCGGTGGATGTCGCCGACGGCACCGCCACCGTTACCGGGGCCAAGGGCAGCGTGGAGGCCCAGGCCACGGTAGCCATCACCAATTCCCGCACCGGGGAGACGGTGCGCGTGACGTTAACGGCCGACTACGACGAACAGGATCGCCTTGAGCGTTACGGCAGCACCACCTACACCCACAACCAGGCCGGTGATCTCGAGTCCAAGACCACCCCCGCCGGCACCAGAACCTACAATTACGGCATCCTGGGCAACCTGCGCCACGTTGAGTTGCCCGATGGCACCGCCATCGACTACCTCATCGACGGCAAGAACCGCCGCATTGGCAAGAAAGTGGATGGCACCCTTGTCCAGGGTTTCCTTTACAAGGATCCGCTCAACCCCGTTGCCGAGCTGGACGGTTCGGGCACCGTCGAGGCGCGCTTCGTCTACGGGTCCAAGGCCAACGTGCCGGCCTACATGATCAAGGGTGGCACCCGCTACCGGATTATCTCGGACCACCTGGGCAGCGTGCGGCTGGTGATCAACACCGACACCGGCGCCGTCGCCCAGCGCGTGGACTGTGGGGTTTTTTGAAAGTAGGAGGGTCGGAAAGAGGTAGGGCGGGAAACCGGCTGTTGTCCTGATCAGGGCTGTCTCTTGCGGCCCTTGTGGTCCTGGTGGAGGGCCAAGTAGGCCACGGTACCCATGGTTACCGCGATAATGGCTAGGACGATGTATAGCGTCATGGCTCACTCCTGAAGTTCACGGACGCCTGCGACCCACATGGCCGCACCCAATGCGGCACCAAGTATGGTGCCGATCCAGGTAACATGGTCTTCCAGGACACCGCCGACGAGGGCAGCCACCATGGCGGTTCCTTGCGAGGGCTTGGCCTTTCCCCCCGAAAAGCCTAGAATGCCCGGTTTTCCATCCTTGCTGCGTCCGCGCCGGCGTGGCTGCAACCCGAAAGGAGCGGAAATCGTGAACCATTACGAGATCCTGTT
>NZ_JAZKRM010000100.1:0-3805 GCF_036628635.1 Thiohalorhabdus sp.
GGCGTAGCGGAGCCCGCTCACCAGCCGGTCGCTGCTGGCGCGCTCGCCGTAGACCCCGACCCCGCCCAACCGCGGCAGAACCACCGCGGCCAGGATTCCCAGGATCACGATCACGGTCACCAGCTCCACCAGGGTGAAGCCGCGCTCGGGGCTGGCTGGCTGGAAAGGTCTCAGGGCAACCCCCTCTCTGGCGAAAGGCCGTCTTCTTACCCTAGGATCCCCCCTTGCCGAGCACAACCCAAAGGAGGTCGCCATGGATCTGGAGAAAGGGGTGTTTCCCGAACCCGAATGCAGCCGGGAAGCGGCCAAAGCCTGGCTGGAGCGCGAATTCGGGGCCAGCCTCATGGTGGTCCCCGACACCCCGGGCCACTACTACCCGCCCCACAGCCACGATTGCCACGAGATCATCGTCGGTATCGAGGGCCAGATCGTGTTCCGGGCGGAGGGCCGGGAACTGGCCATCGGGGCTGGGGAGGTCCTCTATCTGCCGGAGGGGACGGTGCACGAGGCAACGGTTGGCCCGGCAGGGTGCGAGTACCTGATCGGACACTCCTTTTCTGCCTAGGCCGGAATGGAGGGGCCTCGGAACGAAGGCGGAGAAAGGGGCTTGGCGGTCTGATGGCAAAAAAGGGGACGGCCGCGGCCGTCCCCGATCAAGAATCCGGCGCGGGTTGACGCCTATTGGGCGGTAATCGCCCCGTTGGCCGCATTGTAGCTGATCGTGCTTCCCGTGGGGGCGAAATCCAGGGTAGCCGTCCCGGTCCCACCCCCGGGAGCAAACGTCCAATTGGAATTCTGGGAGGGATCCTGGGTAAGGGTGGCCAGGACACCATCGCTGGTGGCCTCCGGCCAACCGCTGGCGTTCATGGCCACATCCACACCGCCCATTCCCATGTCTTGGCTACCGCTAAGGCCCTTGGCGAGCCACTTGCTGCGGGCCAGGCTGACCCCGCCGGACAAGCTGCTTTGAACACCCTGGTACCCGGCCTCTTCCGCCTCTTCGGTGATATCGATGAAGCGCGGCAAGGCCGCCGCCGCCAGGATCCCCAGAATTACGATCACCACCACCAGCTCGATGAGGGTGAAACCGCCCTGATTGCTGCTCATGCCGACTCCTTCGCTTGAAGCGCCCCTTACCCTACGGGCCCCGGGAATTCGACCCCTCCCCGCTTGAGGTTCAATTACAACCCACCCTTCGAGGGGCGTCAACCCGAGCCATCCGTGTTTCGCAAGGGCTCAGGCCTTTTCAGCTTGCCGGTTTCGGGGTCGTAGCGGTAAGGCCGGCCGTAGGGATCGAGCATCCGCCCCTGATCATCGAACAACCGCCGACGCCGGGCATTGCCGCTTTTCAGGGAAATCGGCCGGGAGGACTCCTCGATCAGGGTCCGCAGGTCCGGTGGCCAGCTACCGTGGCGCATCCGGTAGACCTGCAGATGAGTTTCCAGGCTGTGGTGCTCGTAGCGGGCCATGGTCGCCAGGGCCTGCTCCTTGAGCCCCTCGTAGCGACTCAACAGCACCCAGCCAAGGATCAGGATAAACAGCAGAACCACGGCCCACTCCAGGGCCCGGGCCTGATGGCCCCGCCCCTCAAGGCGTTCCATCGGAGGCCTCCTGCAGGCCGTACTGGCGCCGCACCGCTTGCGCCGTTTGGCTGGCCTCGGGCAGGCGCTGCAAGGCGGAACGGGCGGCGGCGACAGCAGCATCCCGGTTGCCCAGGCTGCTGCGCTGGGCGGCGGTGCGCAGGTAAAGCGGCACCGGCCTGGTTCCGGGATGGGGCCACTTCAGCCCGGCCTCGAGCGTTTTCAAGGCCCGCTCCCGCCGGTCCTGCCGGCGGTAAAGGTTGGCCAAGCTCAGGCGCGCCGTCAGCAGTCGGGGATCTTTGGCCAGGGCGTTTTGCCAGGCCCGCTCGGCGGCGGCCAGACGGGAGGCCAGCGGCCGATCGGGGGCGACCAGAAATAGCCGGGCGCGCAGGTGGGCAAACCGGGCCCGTGCCGGGTTGCGCGCCTGGGCCTTATCCAGCAGCCAGTGACCTTCCCGGTAGAGCGCCCCGCGCTCCTCCGCCGACAGGCCCTGCGCGGCCCCGGCCAGCGCCCGCTGGCGGATCTCCGCCCCCAGGGCGTACGGCGTGTCACTTTTGGGGGTCAGGGCGCGGGCGTAGTGGAAATAATCGAGAGCGGTAGCGACGTTGCCCTTCCCGATCGCCTCTTTACCCCACTTGATGAACCGGTCCGAGGCGGCCGCCGCCCCCATGTGGAGCACCACCAAAGCCACCAGGCCGCCCAGGATCCCCTGCCACACCCGCGGATTGGCCTTCTCGGGCAAAGCGATGCGGCGTCGGGGCTTATCCAGGGCCCGCTCCGTGGCCAGATGCCAGGCCGCCAGCACCACACCCAGACCGATGAGGATGGGTAGGATGTAGAGGTGGAAGGTGATGTGGGTATGCACCGCTACCGTCAGCATACCTCCGAATGGGCCGATGACGGCCAACCGCTCCCGGTCAGCGGGATCCAATTCCCGTACGGCGGCGCTTGTTCGGACCAGGACCGCGAGGAGGAAGAGATAGAACAGCACCGGGCCGCCGATGCCGATCTCCACCCAGAGCTGGAGCGGATCCATGTGGGCGTAGTAGCCCCCGGAGCCATCCGCTGGCTGACGGAACCGGGGGTAGTACAAAAAGAAGGTCCCGAGGCCGTACCCGGTCAGCGGCCGCTCCAGCGCCATGTCCAGAGTGGAATCCCAGATCACCAGGCGGGTCTGGAAGCTGGACTGCGCCCCCATGGCGCCCAAGGTCTCGATCCGTCGCCCCACCCCGCCCCCCGACCAGGTATTCATCAGGATGAAGATGGCCAGGGCCCCGATAAGGGCAGCACCCACCCGACGCCGGTTCATGCCCGGCAGCCCCCGACCGACCCAGAGCATTACACCCAGCGCTACGCCCAGGGCGAGGTACCCCCCCCGGCTCTGCGTCGCCACCAAGCCGGCAAACAGCAGCAAAGCCCCCGCCAGCGCCAGAATCGCGGCCCGACGCTCCCGAATGGCGAAATAGACCGCCAGGCAGGGCACCAGGGCCAGATTGAATAGGCCAGCTAGGTTGTTGGGGTTCAAAAGGGGATGCTTGGCCCGAAAGCCGTAAGTTCCGGTCAGGACGAAGAACTGGACCAGCGCCCATACCGCCAGCCCCAGAAGGAGGATCCCGAGCCCCAGCGCCCCCCAGCGGACCCAGATCACCGGCCGGGGGGCCAGAAGAAGGCCAAAAAAGGTCAGGGGCAGCGCAGCCAGCCACCAGTAGTACAGGCTACTGGTGAACACCACCGTGGACCAGGCCAGGCTTGCGCCCAGAAACGCCCAGAAGGCCACCAGGAAGGCGGCCGGTGCGGAGCGCGGCACCTGCCAGCCGTTTCGGATGCCGGGCCCCAGGGCCAGGGCGGCGAAGGCGACCAGCAGGCCCACATCCATAGCCAAAAAGGGGATGTGCTTACCGTTGAAGAACAGGGAGACGGCAAAGGCAACGGCCAGCAAAGCGGGGCCAGCCACCGACCGCCAGTCCCGGAAAGGCAAGGGATGAGCCAGGGCGGGGCTCACCCCACGGCCCTTGCCATATCCCACATGGGCAGGAATATCCCCAGGGCGAGCAGCAGGACCATGGCCCCGATGACGGTGATGAGCACGGGCTCGACGAGGCTGGAGAGGTTGTCGATCTTGAGGTCCACCTCGCGCTCGTAGAACTCGGCCACCTGCTCCATCATCTCGTCCACGGCACCCGTCTCTTCGCCCACCTCGATCATCTGAAGGACGGTCAACGGAA
>NZ_JAZKRM010000101.1:0-3762 GCF_036628635.1 Thiohalorhabdus sp.
TTCAGTGTTCAGTGTTCAGTGTTCAGTGTTCAGTGTTCAGTGTTCAGTGTTCAGTTGGCAGTTGGCAGTTGGCAGTTGGCAGTTGGCAGTTGGCAGTTGGCAGTTGGCAGAAAAGGGTACGCCCGTCGAATGCGGGCCACATCGTCCCGTACTGCCTCGCCGTCCCTTTAGCCGTTACTGAAAACTACCAACTGAAAACTGTTTTACCCTTCGAGCCACACCAGCGTGGCCATCCGCCCCGTGCGGCCCCCGTCTCGGCGATAGCTGAAGAACCGCTCGGGGTCGCTGTAAGTGCAGAAACCGCCGCCGGAGATCCCCCCCGGCTCCAGGCCCAGGCGCTTGAGGCGATTGGCCGCCAGCAGATAGAGGTTGGCCCGCCAGCCCGCGTCCTCGGGCTGAAAGGCGAGCAGATCCTCGAAGGCGGAGGTGGTGAAGGCGTCCCGCACCTCGCTGCCCACTGTGAACGCCTCGGGACCGATGGCCGGTCCCAGGAAAGCGTGCAGCTCACTTGGCTCGCTAGTCAGGGCGGCGACCGCCGCCTCCACAACCCCCTGGGCCAAACCCCGCCACCCCACATGGGCCACCCCTGCACCGGTGCCGTCGGCGCGAGCCAGAACAATCGGCAGGCAGTCCGCCGTCAGTACCGCCGCCACGGCGCCGGTGCCTGTCACCACCCCCCCATCAGCCTCGGCTTCCGCCGGGCCGTCGGGATCTATCCGGGTAACCCGGCTACCGTGGACTTGCTCCAGCCAGCCCGGCTCGGCGGGCAGGCCCAGACCGGTCCGCAGATCGGCGCGGTTGGGGGCCAAGGCCTCGGGGTCGTCCCCCACATGAGCGGCCAGATTGAAGCCATCGAAGGGCGGGTGGCTGTGGCCGCCGCTCCGAGTGGTGATGAACAGCCGAACAGGGGGCGGTCCGGTCCAGTGGGGCTCGAACCCGGCCACGGAGGTCCTCATCGCGGATTTCCTTCAAGGGTTGCCATAAGGCGGGCCAGATCGTCCGGGGGCGGCTGCTCCCAGCGAAGGCGCTCACCGCTGCGGGGGTGGGTAACCGTCAGAAGGCCGGCATGTAGGGCCTGGCGCCGGAACCCCCAGACCACGTCGCGACCGGCCTCGTCGAGCCCGGGCGGAATGCGCCCCTTGCCGCCGTAGAGCGGATCGCCGATCACCGGATGGCCGATGTGGGCCATGTGGATCCGTACCTGATGAGTTCGCCCCGTCTCCAGCCGGGCCTCCACGCGGGTCGCGGCCCGATACCGGCCGGTAACCCGGTAGTGGGTGACCGCCGGCTTGCCGCCCTCCACCACCGCGAACTTGGTGCGGTGGCGGGGATGCCGGGCAATGGGGGCACTGACCGAGCTTCCGCTGGTTAGCTCGCCATGGACCAGGGCCAGATAGGAGCGCCCCACCGAATGGGCCTTGAACTGGGCCACCAGGGCATCGTAAGCCGTGGGGGTGCGCGCCACCACCATGACCCCGGATGTATCCCGATCAAGGCGGTGGACGATACCGGCACGCTCCATCCCCTCAAGCTCGGGGAAACTGTAGAGTAGGCCGTTGACCAGGGTATCGTCCATATGACCCGGTGCGGGATGGACCACTTGGCCCGCGGCCTTGGCCACCACGATCAGGTCGTCGTCGGCGTGAAGCACCTCGACGGCCACCGGGGCGGCTGTCCAGCCGCCCTGGATCCGGGCCTGGTTGAGGCGGCGCGGAGGCGCCACAGTCAGCCATTGGCCCTCTTTGAGGCGGGTCTTGGCCGGCGGCACCGCACCATCCAGCAGCACCCGGCCGGCGGCGATCCAGTCCTGCACCTCGGCGCGCGAATGGCCACCGAAAAGGCGGGTAACGACGTGATCCACCCGCTGGCCCGCCCAGGCATCGGCCACCTGGATGCGATGGGGCGCCTCGGCCCGGGTGGCAGGGGCCTGTGCAGCTTCTACTTTTTCCATATCGGGGATTCTCGTAAACTGGCGGGTTTCTTGCGGTCGCCCCGCCTAGGCGGCGGGCGCCTCACTAGGAGGGACAGTACGGCCATGGCCCGACTGCTGCGCAGCGTCATCCTAATCCTTCTCGCCGGCGCGCTCCTGAGCGGCTGCGCCAGCATGGGCGTATCGGAGGGGGATTCCGCCGAGGCCATTCTGGACAAGGCCGACCAGGCCCGTAAAAGCGAGCTCTATAGCCAGGCGATCGAGACCTATCAGCGCCTTGAATCCCTGTACCCGTACAGTCGGGAGGCGCTCCAGGCCCAGCTCATGACGGCCTATACTTACTACCTGAAAGGGGACGCCCTGCCCGCGGTTAACGCCGCCGACCGCTTCATCCGCCTGCATCCGCGCAACCCGCATGTGGATTACGCCCGTTACCTCAAGGGCATCGCCCACTACGCCAACATCGGCGAGCCGGATCGGGACACCAAGCACGCAAAAAAGGCCATCGAGGCCTTCAGCCAGCTCATCCGGCAGCATCCGGAATCGGGCTACGCTAGCGATGCCGTGCGGCGCATGCGGCGGGCTGACAGCGTCCTGGCCCGGCACCAGATCCACGTTGCCCGTTATTACATGGACCGTCAGGCCTACGTGGCCGTGGTCAACCGCTGCCACCGGGTGCTTACTGATCACGGCGACCCCTCGGCCTTCGCCCCGGCGCTGGGCCTGATGGCAGAGGGCTACGCCCGCATGGGCCTGGATGAGCTCGCCCAGGAAACGCTGGTCATCCTGGCCCGCAATTATCCGGACAGTCCGGAGCTTGCCACCGCCCGCTCGGCGGTGGAGAACGCCCCGGTGGTCGGCCCCGAAGGCTAGGCCACCCCTGCCACCGAGGAATCGCCATGTGGGACTTCTTCCAGACCGTCCGCCACCGCCACAGCGTCCGCCGCTACCAGTCGGATGTGGCCATCGAGCCGGAGGCCCTGCACGGGGTTCTGGAGATGGCGCTTGCGGCTCCGTCGGCGGGCGACCTCCAGGCCTACCACTTGGTGGTGGTGCGCGACGACGGTCTACGCGGAAAGCTGGCAGAGGCCTCGGAGGAGGCCTTTCTTACCGAGGCCCCGGTCAATATCGTAGTATGCGCCGATCCGGCACGCTCGGCCGAACGTTTCGGGGGGCGTGGCCGGGATCTGTTCGCCCTGCAGGATGCCACCATCACCGCCACCTACATCCAGCTGGCGGCCGTGGCCGCCGAGTTGGGCTCCGCCTGGGTGGGCGGTTTTCCCGAGGATCGCGTCGCCGGGATCCTGGAGATCCCAGACCACCTGCGGCCGGTCGCCATCCTGGCCCTGGGTTATCCCGCCGAGATCCCCGAGCCCACCCCGCGGCGCAAGCTCAAGGACCTGGTCACCTACAAGTAGAGGCCGTCAGATGGCCTGATCATCCTCTTCGCCAGTGCGGATGCGCACGGTCCGCTCCACCGGCGTGACGAAGATCTTGCCGTCGCCGATCTTGCCGCTGCGCGCCGCCTCCATGATCACCTCGATGGCCCGGTCCACCATGTCCTCGCTGAGTACCACTTCCACCTTCACCTTGGGGAGGAAGTCCACCACGTACTCGGCGCCCCGGTAGAGCTCGGTATGCCCTTTCTGCCGGCCGAAGCCCTTGACCTCGGTTACCGTTAGCCCGGCGACGCCCATCTCAGACAGGGCCTCGCGCACGTCGTCCAGCTTGAACGGCTTGATGATCGCCTCGACCTTCTTCATGCCACCTAGCTCCCGTGTTCAGTGTTCAGTGTTCAGTGTTCAGTGTTCAGTGTTCAGTGTTCAGTGTTC
>NZ_JAZKRM010000102.1:0-3746 GCF_036628635.1 Thiohalorhabdus sp.
TAGATCTCGGCCAGGATCACGGCCATGGCCTCGTAGGTCTCGGGGGGGATCTCGGCACCCAGGTCGAGGCGCGACAGCACCTCCACCAGGAATTCATCCTCGCGGATGGGCACGCCGCTTTCGGCGGCGCGTTCCAGCAGGCGTTCGGCCAGGGTACCGTAGCCCTTGGCGGACAGCACCGGGGCCTCGGCCTCCTGCGCCCGGTAGCGCACGGCCACCGCCCGGCGCACGGCCTGGGAGGGGGAGGACGATTGGTCGTCGGTCATGCCCGGGCGCTCACGGTCCGCTCGAGGGCCTGGGCCCGCCGCAGCGACTCCGGGGGATTCCCCAAGCCCGGATCCGGGCCCTCGATGCGCAAGGTGATGGCCTGGCCGGCTTTGCGGCACAGGCGCTCAAGACGGGGCTGCTGCTCCTCCAGGGCGGCCATGGTGGCGGCGCTTTCGCAGCGAACCCGCCAGATCCGCCCCTCACCCAGGGGCAGGATGAGCTCCATGCCGCCCAGGCGCTCGCTGGTGAGCCAGACGCGCAGGGTCTGGGCCTGTTCCGGGCCGGCCTCCTCGCCTCCCTCGGGATGGTGGCGCTCCGGGACGTGGATCCAGGCCCCGGAGCGCTCGCCGGAAAGGGGCAGGGGGATGAAGGCCCAGCGGTCCAGCAGAAGCCTCCCCTTTTCGGTGAGAAGGCGCTCCGTCAGGGAACCGCTGCGGTCGGCACGCTCGCCACCGGCCGTCTCGCGTGCCGGCTTGAGCAGGGCCTCGAGCCAGTGCCGGGCGGCATCCCGGCTCCCGGCGATGCGCTGGCCGCCGTCCCCCTGGGTATTGAGAAAAGCGGAGACCAGGCCCTGGACCGTGCGCTGGGTCGCCTCCGGCGACCGGGGCGCACCCCTGCCCTCCGCCCCCGCGGGCGAGGGAGGCATCGGCGCCCGGCCTTCGCCCCCCGGCGCCGCGGCGGAGCCTCCCTGGGACCCTGCCGAAACCGCCGACTGGGTGCCACCCGAAGCGGAGCCCGAAGCCGCTGCCTGGAGGGCCCCCTGGCCCAGCGACGCCGCTGCCTGAAAGGGGACCCGCGGCTGGGCCCATTGGCCCGGGTCCGCCACCCGCACCAACCGAACCGGCGCATTCTCCGCCCCGCCGATAAGGCGGGCCGTGGCCGGCAGGGAAGGCGAGCGGGCCCCGGGCCGGAGCGGGCCGCTGTCGGCCTCGCCACCGCGGGAGGCAGCTCCCGAGCCGATCCCTCGGATCACCAAAGGCATCCGCCCCGGCCCGCGATCACCGCCCGGGCTGCCGCGCTCGGCTCCCTGCCCCTGGGAAGCGCTCAGACCGCCGCTTCCGGGCTGGGGCGCCGAGGGCAGGGGCCACGGATGGCGCTGCAGCATACCCCCGAAGCGCTGGCTGACCCGGTCCAGGATGTCCCCCCGGTTCATCACGTGCAGGTAGACCCGGCTGCCCTGGATCTCCGGCCGCACCAGCAGCCGGTTGCCTTCCGTTAGCCCGGGCCGCTGGGGCTCGCCCTGAACATTGTGCCCGAGCATGCGCAGAATCGGCTGCTCGCCGCCGCGCACCACCCGTGCCGGGTAAAGCCGATCCGGCTGCAGGGTGGGCGTCCCCGGCCGGCTCTGGCCGACCCGGATGGGCGAGGTCTCGACGGGGCGCGAGCCCGGTATGGGGCTGCTGGGTGTCTCCGCCATGGGAATGCCTTCTGGAACCGGAGGAAGGGACCGAGGGGCCTCCCCCTCTTATCGCAGAGTTGGCCGTGGGCTTGAAGAGGGAAGTGAGGAGTGAAGGGTACCGGCGGAAACAGCGCGATCCGCAGATGGCGCAGATGGACGCAGATAGGAAAGCGAAGTTAAAAGGCAGGCCTACTTGATCTAGTTGGACCTTTTACTGGAGCCGGGGTCCTATCGGGAGGCCTTGCGCAGCCTCGAACTCGGGACCTTAGCCAGGCTCTTGCCGTATCTGCGTGCATCTGCGCCATCTGCGGATAACCCGCCGTCGGGGTTTTTGCCGTTACTCCTCACCCCTCACCCCTCACCCCTCACGCCTCACCCCTCACTCATCACCCGCCCCCGCGCAGCTTGGCGATGAGCTCCCGCTCCTCCTCGGGAGGCTCCCCTCCGGGGCGCGGCCCGGCTTCCTGGGTGGCGGCCTCCAGGGCGCGGTAGAGCATGCGCTCGTGCTCCAGGCGGTCCGAGCCGGCGGGCCGCTCCAGGGTCTCCTGGAGCTGGTGGAGGAGACGGCGCTCCCGCTCGGTGCGCTCGCTCCCCGAGCTTTCCAGCAGGTGGGCAATCTTTTCCCGCAGCTCCTGGGCCTGGGGCTCGGGCTCCGCCACCCGGTCGAGCTCGATCTCGGGGGCCTCCTGGCGGGAGGTTGGGGCAGTCCTGGGATCAGGCCGCCCCCGAGGGCTCGGGTCCCCCGACGGTTCAGGGCCCCGGTGTCGATCCGGGTGGTCGTACCGGCGCCCCCTGCGGTGGTCGCTTCCCGGCTCCTCCTCGGCCGAAGACGACGCCGCGTCGGCGGCCTCCAGGGTCCGCTCCAGGCGGCGCTGGAGCTCATCCAGCGCGGCGGTGGCCTCGGCGGTCCGCTCGTCCACCTCCTCCAGCACCCCACGGAGCCGGCGAGGGCGCAGGATCTCCAGCACCACCAGGACGCCCAGCAGGACCACGATCAGGCCATCCAGCACCGCCACCAGGCTCATTCGTCGCCACCCTGGGCATCCCAGCCCAGCCGGCTCCGGAGCCGGAGCACCGCCTGGGTATGGAGCTGGGAAACCCGGGATTCGGTGACCTGAAGCACCTCGCCCACCTCCTTCATGGTGAGCTCCTCGTAGTAATACAGGGCCAGCACCAGCTTCTCCCGCTGCGGCAGCTCCTCCAGGCCCGCCGCCAGCGTCTCCACCACCTCGTCCAGCTCGAGCTGCTCGAAGGCCTCCGAGTCCTTGCCCCGGTGCAGCCAATCGGATACGTCCTGCCCCGGCAGGTCGCCGTCGGGGAGCTCCAGGTCCTCGATGGCCATAAGCGAGATGCCGCGGACCTCGTTCAGCAGCCGGAAGTATTCATCCTGTTCGACACCGAGGAAGTTGGCCACCTCCTCAGCGTGGGCCGGCCGGCCGTGCTTTTGCTCCAGGGTGGCGAACGCATCCTCCAGGACGTGGGCACGGCGCCGGGTCTCGGTGCCCATCCAGTCGGCCCGACGCATCTCGTCGATCATGGCACCGCGGACGCGATAGTCGGCGTAGGTGCGGAATTGCACCCCGCGGGACGGATCGAATTTCGCCGCCGCCTGGATCAGGGCCACCATCCCGGCGTTGAGCAGGTCGTCGCGCTCAAGCCCATTGGGCAGGCGCATGACCAGGCGCTCGGCGTGATAGTAGACGACGTCGCCGAAATCGTTCAGCAGGCTGTCGGGGTCGTCGGGATCGACGGTGGAATAGCCACGCATTGGCGGCGGTGCCCCTATGCGCCTTCATCGCGCGAGTTGGATTGGCGATCCGTGGCGCTCGAGGGGGCCTCGCTGCCCTCGTGGTCGCCCTCCCCGGACCGGGAGGAAGGCGGCGGTATCTCGAACGGATCGCCCAGCATGAACACCAGCATGCCGCAGAACGCGCCGAACGCCAGGCCGCCGACAGCGGCCCGGAACAGCAGGGTCCCCAGGCTCAGGCCCTGCAGCAGTCCCAGGAAATAAACCACGGCCAGCCCGGCGGCCAGGCCGAAGGCGAAAGCGGCGCGTGGTGGCAAGATAGCCCTCCATGGG
>NZ_JAZKRM010000103.1:0-3559 GCF_036628635.1 Thiohalorhabdus sp.
CTCGGGCATGCCGAAGCGCTCGGCGAACTCCTTGGTGTACACCCAGACGTTGATGTCCTCCTGGTAGGCCTGATCCGCCTCGGGGGTGAAGGTGGTAGTGTAGTCGTCGCCGGCCGGGCTTGGTGCCGGGAACATCAGCACCACGGCGCCCATCATTTCGGTCGCCCGAGATAGGACACGGGTCCGACGAGCCTTGGGCGGCAGTCCGAGGACGGACGCCAATAATGAGGCGGGAAAGGCCCATCTACGGGCCGTTTGGCCTGGCATGGATGCCCCCTTTTCCGCTTGAGTCAACAAGACCACTAAAGCCCGGTCGCCTTTGTCAAGCCGCCGGGCGGCGTCTATCCACCGCCCGAATGGGGCTGGGCGAACGGGCACCCAGCTTGTCAGCTTTGCCGCTGCCGTTGGTCTCGGCATTGCCGGCGGCGATGGCATCGCTCAGATCGGTCTCGCTACCCCCGAAGATGCGGTCCGCCTGGCTTCCGCCGGCAATCAGGTCGCCGTCGGGGCCGGCCTCGATGCGGTCGCGGCCGCCGGCGCCCTCGATGTGGTCGTCGCCGCCGCGGAAGGCGTTGACGTCGTCGTCGCCGCCCCTGGGCAGGATGTGGTCGTTGCCGGCGCTGTCGTAGAGGGGGTCGGCCTGGCCGGGGTTGGGCTCAAGGGGCTGCTTGTAGACCCGGTTGCCCAGGTCGTCGTAGCCGTACTGGATGCCCGGCTCAGAGGAGTCGGTGTCCTTCCAGGCGTAGTCGCCGGCGATGGTGCGGGTGGTCTGGGGCTCACCCGGCATCTCCCAGGTATGGATGCCGAAATCCCCCTCGCTCCAATTCTGGAGGGTCACCGAGGCGCCGCCCGGACCGGAAATGGTCAACGGCGAGTTGCGCGTGGCGGTGAAGCCGGTGCCGGGGACGGTGAATTGACCCGCACCGGTTTTGCGTAAAAAGGTGACGCGCTTGCCGTTCAGGATCAGGCTGTTGCCGCCGGAATCGGTGAGGGTACTGGTGCCGCCGCTGATCTCGTAGGTATCAAAACCGGCACCGCCTTCGAGCTCGTTGTCGCCCGACCGGCCCACCAGGGTGTCGTTGCCCTTACCACCAAAGAGGCGGTCGTCGCCCCTTTTCTGCCGTCCAGGGCGTCGGTGCCTTCGCCACCGTACAGGACGTCGGCGCCGCCGGCGCCGGCCAGGCCGTCGTTGCTGGAACGGCCGATCAGGAGGTCGTTCTGGTGGGCGCCGGTGCCGATTGCAAAGCCGTCCCGGCGGGTGCCCTGGAGGGTGCCGCCGGCTTCCGGGGCCACCTGGATGTCCCGGTAGTCGATGGGGATGCCCGCCTCGCCGTACGCCGCCACCAGCTTGTTCCTGGCCCCGGCGAAGGCTTCCTGCACCGTGGGCACGTTCAGATTGGCCCCGCCCCGGCTGGCCGCCCCATCGATCAGGGCCTGGGCATCGCTCACCTCGTCCCGGTAGCGCCCCTCGTAGGCCAGGATGGTGTCGCGGTGCTTGGCGAAGGTCCGGTACGCCTCCAGGGCCTCGGCTTCGGTGGGAGCGTCGCCGTCACTCAGGCCGAACATCGCCGATTCGGCGTAGCGGCGGGTGGCGATGCCTTCGGCGGTGTTCGGCGGGCTGGCGGACAGGGCACCGGCATTGGAGTTGTAGCGGATCTCGTACCAGGCCTCGGCGCGGTTGCCATCGGCCAGGGCCCCGGCAAGGCCATCGCCAATCAGGGGCCCAGCATTGTTGTAGGCCAGGGACAGAAGCGCCCGGCCTTCCCGGGTGCCCTGGACCGTCTGGAAGAGGTTTGCGCCGGCGGTTTCCCCCAGGTGGGCTTGGAGGCGGTTCTTGAGCGCTGTCTCGGCGGCATCTACCTCAATGTCTAGCAGGGTGCTGGCTGGGGACTCGGAGACCTGCCAGGGGGAGTTGGAGCCGCTAATCGAGTCGACCAGACTACTGGTGTCCTTGCCGGCGTTCTTGTAATCGGCAATCTTCCGAAGGGTCCGGCGAGTTTGGGAGTCAGGCGGCTCCAAACCGGCTGCCTGGAGCTTTTCATCCAAGTCATTGGGAACTTCCCATCCATCATTATCTCGGACGAGGGCGAAGCCGTATCCGAGGGTCGGGATGCCCCTGCCGTCGTCATGCAGGTTGAAAGTATTCTTCGGAGGCTCGACCTGCTTGAGGAATGCCTTGGTGTCGTTCTTCCAGCTGCTGTCGGCGCGGTAGTTGATAGGCATGGCTTACTTCCTCCCTGAGTCAGAAACACACTACGGGCTAAAGAAGGCGCAATCTTGGGATTCCAAATCCAACTTTCCGGATTTCGGATCCAATGGTGTAAGAGTTACATACTTTTCTTCCAGGCTCCCTATATCTGCATCCAAAATAAAATGGTTCCCCTGATACCTCACAAGGAACATATTCCGGATATTCGGGTCGCCCTTGTCGAATGGTGCTAGTGTTCCGGTACCGTACCTGGGACGAGGGTTGCAGGTTTCCGGGTTTCGGCCATCCAAATCACCGTACCGACCGTAGATTTTATTCAAGCCTTTCCGTCTTTCAGGAGGTAGGTAATCGTGTCCATCCTCTTCAAAGAAATAGCTCGGACCCTGCCAAACCAATGTCAGATCCTTAGGGTAAGATTCATCGATATACGACAAGGGCCATAAGGCAAAACCTTCGCCTGCGTAAACGGTTTGGAGAACTAGCCCCGAATCCGGGTCTTTTTCTTCTGAAAACGTCAGCTCCTTCCTCGAGCACCCGGGCAGCAATTCCTGCAGCTTCGGATCCTCGAAGCGATCCGTTTCCACCTTCGGCGGGATCCGCTCGAACTTCCCCGGATGGTTCTTCAGGTCCTTTAGCATCCGCCGGCAGTATTTGGTATCGCTGTTCCTCCCGTGCGCCACGTCGTAGGAAGGCAGCCGCTCCCACAGCTCGTCGGTCGTCTGCGGCAAATCCTCGGCCGCCAACGCCGGGCTTGCCGCTCCAAGCACGAGCCCGACCATCACCGCTACCAGCCCGCCCGGCAGCCACACGCAGAAACGGCGCCGGGTGGGGCCAGAAAACGCGCGTCGGTTGGGCGTTGTCGGCGTGAAATGGGCCCGGAGTGGCCCCGGACAGGCAGGCATGGTTTTCCCCCTTTTCGGACAGTCGGTTTCTAGGCCGCCACGGTCGGGCTGGCCCTGTCAATCTCAGCGAATGGAAGCCGGTGTGGGCCAACGGCATCGTCGTCGCCGCCCCCGGGCAAAATGTGGTCGTTGCCGGCGCTGTCGTAGAGGGGATCGGCCTGGCCGGCGTTCTCTTGCAGCGGCCTCTGGTAGATCCGGTTGCCCAGACTGTCGTAGCCGTACTGGACGCCCGGGGTGCTGGGGTCGGTGTCCTTCCAGGCGTAGTCGCCGGCGATGGTCTGGTCGCTGCCGGCGTCCCGGGTGGTATCCGGGAGGGCCTCGTCCTGGATGGTGAGATCCTGCACGGTCAAGGAGGTGCTGGTCCCGTTGCGCCCGAGCAGAGAGACAACCAGGTCACCGAGCTGCTCGTCCTGGCTGTCGCCGTCGGGCCGGGCTTGGAGGGTTAGGG
>NZ_JAZKRM010000104.1:0-3547 GCF_036628635.1 Thiohalorhabdus sp.
TTCCGTTGACCGTCCTTCAGATGATCGAGGTGGGCGAAGAGACGGGTGCCGTGGATGAGATGATGGAGCAGGTAGCCGAGTTCTACGAGCGCGAGGTGGACCTCAAGATCGACAATTTGTCGAGCCTCATCGAGCCCGTTCTCATCGCCGTCATCGGCGCCATGGTGCTTCTGCTTGCCCTGGGGATCTTCCTGCCCATGTGGGACATGGCGAGCGCCTTCAATTGATCGGCGGAGCCCCTTCCGGGGAGCCCGCCCTGTCCGTCCGGGAATGGCTCGGCCTCGGCCTGCTCGCCATTGCCTTCGGCCTCGCCCTGTTCTTCAACGGCCTGCACATCCCGCTGCTCAGTGCCGCGGGGGTGCTGCTGGTGGGGGTGCTGGTCCTGGCCCTGGGGCCCGGCATCCGGGACGGTTGGCGGGTGCCCCGCTCGCCGTCCGCCGCTTGGTTGGTGGTGTGGTGGGCGTTCCTCGCCATCAGCCTGGCCTGGTCGTCCGTGGTGTTCACCAGCAGCCTGTACTACTGGTGGCTGAGCGCCCTGCCGCTGACCTTCTTCGCCCTGGTGCTGGCGCCGTCACCCGCCAATTGGACCCGGGCTGCTCTCGCCGGCTTCGCCTGGGCCGCCGCCGGGCTCGCCTCCTGGGCCCTGGTGCAGTTCTTCGTCCTGACCGAGACCTACGGCTTTCGCGCCCACCACCCCCTGCTCAATCCCAACAATCTGGCCGGTTTGCTCAGCCTGGCCCTGCTGCCGCTGGTGGCCTGGTATTTGCGGGTGCGCGACCGAGCCCACCTTTACCTAGCCCTGGCGGGCAGCCTGCTGGTGCTCGCCGGGGTGGTGGCCACCCAGAGCCGCGGCGCTCTGATCGGCCTGGGGGTGGGCCTGGTTGTGATCCTGGTGGCCGCGCGGGGTGCGCCGGGGCTCAACCGGCGGCGGCTGGCGGTGATGGCGGTCGGGGGGCTGGCCATCTTCCTGGGCATGGATTGGTGGTCCGGGGCGGAGCTCGGCCAGCGCGTTGAGACCCTGGGGGCGGTGGGGGCACAGTCGAGCTTCCAGACCCGCCTGCTGATCTGGGAATCCACCTTGGAGATGGCCCTGGAGCGCCCCTGGTTGGGCTACGGCCTGGGCACCTTCTTCCTCTACTACCCCCGCTTCCGGCAGCCGGCCGACACCTCCGGCGGCTACTACGCCCACATGGATCCGCTGCAGTTCTGGGCCGAGCTGGGGATCGTCGGGCCGGTGCTGTTCTATGCGGTCCTCATCGCCATCCTGGTGCAGACGGTGCGGGCGGTCCGGCGGTTGCCGGTAGGCTCCCGCGAGCGCCTGGGCATCCTGGGGCCCTTCGCCGGAATGCTGGCGGTGGCGGTGCATACCCACATCACCTTCCACCTCTACATCCTGCCCACCCTCATCGGCCTGGGGGCGGTGCTGGCCGCCTGGCAGTTGCGCTGCGAGCGGGCGCTGGGCAAGGAGCGGATGCGGGTGGCGCTGCCCGAGCGGGCCCATCCCCGGGTGTGGCGCTGGATCCTGGCGGGGGTGGTGGCGTTGGTGATCCTCAACCTGGGCTCGGCCGGGGTGGCCGACCGCTTCGTCCAGAAAGGGCGGGGGGCCGTCGACGAGGGCGAAGTCCAGACCGCCTTGCGGTATTTCCATTACGCCCGGGCCCTGACCCCGGCCAGCGATACCGCCTGGGCCCTGGGCGCCGAGATCCGGGGGGCCGCCCTGAGCCGGGACCTGGGCCTGGACCCCCGCCAGCGCCGGGCCCTGTACCGCGAGGCCCACCGCATGCTGGATCGGGCCCGGCGACGCAACCCGGCCCGGGCCGGGCTGGACCACCTGCGGGCGCGGTTGTACCTGGCGGCCCCGGACGCCGCCGAGGTCGAGGTCCGGAGGCGCGCCGAGGCGGCCTGGCGGGCGGCCCTGGCCAAGGACTCCCGTCACATGGAGGCGCGCATGGGCCTGGCCAACCTGTATCTGAGCCAGGAACGGCCACAAGCGGCCCGGGCCGTCCTGGAGGCAGGCCTCAAGTGGCCCTACCCGGGCCCCCGGCCGCTGGGCCTGTACCTGCGAACGGCGGCGCTGCGGGACCGCCTGGGGGACCACGCGGGGGCCCTGGCCCTGGCCCGGTCCGCCTTGGGCCGGATCCCGGCCGGCGGCGAGCAGGCCCGCCAGGCCCTGTTGGCCCGCTACCCGGCCCTGGAAGGGGCGCCGGAGGAAGGGGAGGACGGCGATGGAGCGCCTTAAGGGCCGCAGCCACCAGTCCCGGGCCCTGGAGTGGGGGGTGGTGCTGCTGTTCATCCTGGCCCTGGTGTGGGTGGTACTAAACCGCTACGGGGCGCTGGAGGAGCGGGCGGTGGCCACCCTCGCCCGCTACGAGCATCAGCTGCTCCAGACCCGGATCCAGGTCTACCGCCTGCGCAACGGCGATTGGCCGGCCGAGCTCCAGGAGGCCCTGTCGGGGGACCCGTCCGAGGTCCTGATGACCGGCCAGAACCCGCGCCGGGACCGCCTGGTGGATAAGCAGGGGCGCCTGATCGACCCGTTCGGCCAGCCCTACCGTTACGATCCGGAAACGGGCGCGCTGAAAATGCCCGAAAAGCTCGCCCGCCAAAGGGCCCCGGATTGACGGCCAAAGGGGATTGCTTTGTAATAGGATCAGCCAAAAACGGGGCGAGACCGTCCACGGCCCAAAATTTCCTTCCCAATGGGGGGGCAGAGGAGGCAAGCGCATGAGCAGGGGACAGGAGGGCTTTACCCTCATCGAACTGGTTGTGGTGATCGTGATCCTGGGGATCCTGGCGGCGGTGGCGCTGCCGCGGTTCGTGGATCTGACCGAGGACGCCGAAGAGGCCGCCTTCGACGGCGTTAAAGGAAGCTTCTCCGCAGCCGTTAGCCTGGCGCACAGCAAGGCCCTGGCGCAGGGCAAAAGTGGCGGGAACTATACCGACGTGACGATGAGCGGGAACACGGTCAGCATCGATGGGACCTCCGGCTGGCCCGAGGCGGCCAGCAACCACACCGATGCTGGCGGGAACAGCATTACCCTGCCCGCCGCTGTCCTGCAGACCAATCCCGAGGACAGTGGCTGGACCTGGGAGCCGGCTGGTGCCGAAACCACGGACTTCGAGGGGGACTTCATCGCCCCGACGGACAGCTCGTTCGAATACGACAAGGATACCGGCGACATTGCCATTGATTGATGGTTGATCCCGGAGTCTTCTGAGATTGGAGGGGCCCCTTCGGGGGCCCTTTTGCTTGGCTTCCGGATCCTGGTGCCGATCTTCGGGGGATGTTGATGTCCTTACTTCCAACCCATTTCCCGGCATTCTCCGAGGCCTTTCCGGGCGCCTGGGGATGGCTGGGAAGGGATTTATGAAGACCGGGGAGGCGGGGAACGGGCCTGTTTGCGCCGGCTTCACCCTGGTGGAGCTGGTAACCGTGATCGTGATCCTGGGAATCCTGGCCGCGGTGGTCCTGCCGCGGTTGGGCGGGGTCGAGGTCTACGGCGAGCGCGCCAGCAGCGACCGGCTGGTGAGCGGGCTCCGCTACGCC
>NZ_JAZKRM010000105.1:0-3495 GCF_036628635.1 Thiohalorhabdus sp.
GGCCGATGGTGTACGTGGTGGCCGACGGCAAGGCCCGAGCGCGGCCGGTGACCGTGCGCGGCCGCGAGGGCGACCGGGTCGCCGTTTCCGGCATCGAGCCCGGGGCGCGGGTGGTCACCAGCCCCTATCTGGGCTGGACCCGCCTGGCCGACGGCATGCCGGTGACGGTGATAACGCCTTGAGGCTTATCGACTGGGCCCTGAACCGGCCGCATGCCCTGGCCGCGGTGGTCCTGCTGGTGACCATCTGGGGCCTGCTGGCCTATGTCCGCACGCCGGTGGACCTTTTCCCGGACACGGAGCCGCCCCAGGCGGTGGTGGTGGCCACCCAGCCCGGGGCCAGCGCCCGCGACATGGCCTCCGACGTTACCCAGATGCTGGAGAAGGAGCTCAACACCCTGGATGGAGTGGTTAACATCACCAGCACCAGCCGCGACGGCGTGGCCGCCATCCGCGTGGAATTCGGCTACCGCAAGACCCTGCCCCAGGCGGTGACCACGGTGGGCAATGCCCTGGACCGCGTCACCGGCGACCTGCCCGCGGATGTGAACCGGCCACGGGTCTTCCCCGTGAGCGAGGCCACCAGCCCGGTGATGACCCTCGCCCTGCGTCCCGCGGCAGACAGCCCCAAGGGGCTCGCCGATGTCCGGCTGCTGGCCGCCAACCCCATCCAGGACCGGCTGCTGGCCCTGCCGGAGGTGGGCGATGTGGAGGTGTTCGGGGGCCACCAGCCCGAGGTCCGCGTGGCCGTGAACCGCGAGGCCCTGGCGGCCCAGGATCTGGGGGTGTCGGCGGTGGTGGCCGCCCTGGAAGGCGCCAATGTCACCATCCCCGCCGGCCGGGTGGAGCCGGGCGGCGGGGAGTACCTGGTCACCGTGGCCGGGGAGGCGGCCAACCCGCGGGAGCTGGCCGGGCTGCCCCTGCGCCAGGGGCCCGAGGGCACGGTGCGCCTCGGCGACGTCGCCGAGGTCCGGCTGGACACCCAGGAGGCGCGCAGCGCCTACCACGGCAACGGCGAGCCGGCCATCGCCCTGGCCGTCCAGCGTCCCCGCGAGGGGGCCACCATGGCCGCCATCGAGGCGGTCAAGGCCGAGCTGCCCGCCCTGCGCGCCGCCTACCGCGATGTCCGGTTCGAGATCGCCGGCAGCCAGCAGAACCTCATCGAGGTCAATGCCAGCGGCCTGCGCACCAGCGTCCTCCAGGCGGTGGTGCTCACCGTGGCCGTCATCTTCGTGTTCCTGGGGGACTGGCGGGCGGCGGCGGTGGCCTCGGTGAGCATCCCCCTGGCCTTCCTGGGCGCCCTGGCGGTGCTCGGCTTCATGCCCTATTCCCTCAACATGGTGACCATGTCCGGGCTCATCATCGCCGTGGGCCTGGTGATCGACAGCGCCGTGGTGGTGCTGGAGAACATCATCCGCCGGCACCGGGGAGGCGTGGACAGCGACGCCCGTGCAGCGGCACGGGCCGGGGCGCGACAGGTGGCCACGGCGGTGACCGCGGGCATCCTCACCACCGTGGTGGTGGTGCTGCCGGTGATGTTCGCCGGAGGGTACCTCCAGCGCATCATGCGGCCGCTGAACCTCATGATCGTGGTCACCCTCGTCGCTTCCCTGCTGGTGGCGCTGACAGTGATCCCGGTCCTGGCGGCGCGGCTGCTCGACCGGCCCCGTTCCCGGCGCAGCCGGGTGGAGCGTTGGCTGGGCGGGGTGACTACGGGCACGGACCGTTTGGCCGAGGCCACGGGACGGGCGGTGCGCGTCGCCCTCCGTCACCGCTGGCTAACCCTGCTGGCGGCGGGGGCCTTCTTCGTGGTCACCATGCGCTTGGTACCGCCGCTCATCGGCAACGAGCTCATGCCGCCCATGGACACCGGCATCGCCACCATCGAGCTGGAAACGCCGGCCCACTACGGCCTGGAGCGGGTCGATGGTGTGCTGGCCGAGGTGGAGGCCGTCATCGAGGACACCCCGGGGGTGCGGCGGGTGTCGTCGGTGGTGGGCTCGGAGCCGGGTAAGATCAGCTTCGGCGCTGGCGGCGCCACCGCCCAGACGGTCAACATCACCGTCTACCTGGTGGACCGAACCCGGCGCCAGGCGGCTATCTGGACCGTCATGGATCGCTGGCGCGCCGCCCTCGACAGGATGCCTGGGATCAAGGGCTACACCGTCTCCGAATTCGGCGCCACGCCCATCTCAACTACCAAGGCGCCGCTGGACATCATCCTCAGCGGGCCGGACGCGGCGGTGCTGGACACCCTGGGCGAGCGGGCCCTGACGAAGCTGGAAGGCATGGAGGGGGTCCTGGACGTGCGCCGGAGCTGGCTGCGCGACAAGCCGGAGCGCACCGTTAGGGTGGACCGCGAATCGGCCCAGCGCCTGGGGCTGTCCACCGCGGAGACGGGCCGGGCACTGGCCGCGGGGGTGGACGGCCTGCCCGCTGGCGACCTGCGCCTGGAGGGGTTCCTGGACATCCCGGTCCGGGTGACCTACGCCGATGAGGCGGTGGACCGGCCCGAGGGTGTGGGCGGGGTCTACCTGCCCACCGCCGAGGGCCCGGTGCCCCTGCGCGGCGTGGCCGACACCACCACCGAATGGACCCGGCCGGCCATCACCCGCGAGGACTTGCGGCAGACCCTGGACATCACCGCCGTGAACCGGACCCATACCGTGGCCGATGTGGCGGCGGAGGCGCGGGAGCGCCTGGCGGATCTGGCCGTGCCCGCCGGCTACCAAATCGAGGTCGCCGGCACGGTCACGGACCTTCAGGCCAATCAGGGCCGCATGCGGGCCGCCCTGATCCCCGGCTTCGGGATGTTGGCGCTATTGCTGTTTGCCCTGTTCGGCACCCTGCGCCACCCCGTGGCCATCCTCGCCGCCGTTCCCCTGGCCGTGGCGGGCGCCCTGTGGGGCCTGCTGGTGTTCGGCAAGCCCATGAGCATGCCGGCCATCATGGGCCTGATCCTGCTCGGAGGCACGGTGGTGAACACGCAGATCCTCCTTTTGGATTTCGTGCGCCAGGCACGGGCCGAGGGTAGCGGCCGGGAAGAGGCCATCGTGGAAGCGGTGCGCCTGCGTCTGAGGCCGGTGCTCATGACCACCGTCTCAACCGTGCTGGGCCTGACCCCGCTGGTGTTCGAGATGGCCGTGGGCCTGGAGCGCATGAGCCCGCTGGGTATCGCCGCCGCCACCGGTTTGCTGCTAGCCACTTTGCTGACCCTGGTGGTGCTGCCGGTTCTGTTCAGCCTGTTGGACGACGCCGCCGGCCGGGTCCGGAAGCTGGCCGGGCGCGACTGAGCCCGGTGCGGGCAGTGGGCACGCAAAACGGCCCGAGGCGATACTCGCCTCGGGCCGTTTTGCGTCGTATGGTGCGCGGGGCCGGAGTCGAACCGGCACGGGCAATAAGCCCACTAGCCCCTCAAGCTAGCGCGTCTACCGATTCCGCCACCCGCGCTCGGTAACGCCAATCAAAAATGGTTGCGGGGACCGCTTTAGCGGGT
>NZ_JAZKRM010000106.1:0-3454 GCF_036628635.1 Thiohalorhabdus sp.
GGGCCTCGGTGAACAGCGGCACGTGCACCGCCATCTGGTCGCCGTCGAAGTCGGCATTGTAGGGGGCGCACACCAGCGGATGCAGCTGGATGGCCTTGCCTTCGGTGAGCACCGGCTCGAAAGCCTGGATGCCCAGACGATGCAGGGTGGGTGCCCGGTTGAGCATCACCGGGTGCTCCCGGATGACCTCCTCCAGGATGTCCCAGACCTCCGGCCGCTCCTGGTCCACCATCTTCTTGGCGGCCTTGATGGTGGTGGCGTGACCCCGACCCTCCAGCTTGTTGTAGATGAAGGGCTTGAACAGCTCCAAGGCCATTTTCTTGGGCAGCCCGCACTGGTGCAGCCGGAGCTCGGGCCCGACAACAATAACCGAACGTCCGGAATAATCCACCCGCTTGCCTAGCATGTTCTGGCGGAAGCGGCCCTGCTTGCCTTTGATCATGTCGGCCAGGGACTTGAGCGGGCGCTTGTTGGGCCCAGTCATGACCTTGCCGCGGCGGCCGTTGTCAAGCAGGGCGTCCACCGCCTCCTGGAGCATGCGCTTTTCGTTGCGCACGATGATCTCGGGCGCCTTGAGGTCGAGCAGGCGCTTGAGGCGATTGTTGCGGTTGATGACCCGCCGATACAGGTCGTTAAGGTCCGAGGTGGCGAAGCGGCCCCCGTCCAGGGGCACCAGCGGGCGCAGCTCCGGCGGGATCACCGGTAGCACCTCGAGGATCATCCATTCCGGGCGGTTCCCTGAGAAAAGGAAGCCCTCGACGGTCTTCAGGCGCTTGGCCAGTTTCTTGCGCTTGGCTTCGGAGCGGGTGTCCTCCAACTCCTGGCGCAGTTTTTCGGCCTCGGCGTCCAGGTCGATGGCCGCCAGCATGTCGCGGATCGCTTCGGCGCCCATCTGGGCACTGAACTCGTCGCCGTACTCCTCCATGGCGTCAAGGTACTGCTCGTCGGTTAGTAGCTGGCCGCGCTCCAGGGGCGTCATTCCGGGGTCGGAAACCACATAGGATTCGAAATACAGGACCCGCTCCAGGTCCTTGAGGGCCATGTCCAGCAGGAGGCCCATGCGCGAGGGCAGGGACTTGAGGAACCAGATATGGGCCACAGGGGCGGCGAGGTCGATGTGGCCCATGCGCTCACGGCGCACCTTGGACTGGATGACTTCCACACCGCACTTCTCGCACACCACACCGCGGTGCTTGAGCCGCTTGTACTTGCCGCAGTTGCATTCATAGTCCCGCACCGGGCCAAAGATCTTGGCGCAGAAAAGCCCGTCGCGCTCCGGCTTGAACGTCCGGTAGTTGATGGTCTCCGGCTTCTTCACTTCGCCGTAGGACCAGGACTGGATCCTATCGGGAGACGCGATGCCGATGCGCACCCCGTCAAATTCGAGCTGCTGAGAGCTCTGCTTAAACAGGTTCATGATGTCCTTCAAGGTCATCCTCCTTGGCGCGATAACGCCTGGAAGCAAACGGTGGGCCGGTGTTTTCCGGGTACCGGCCCGGCCCCCTTTGGCTCCGGGTGCGGGCTACTCCAGCTCGACGTCGATGGCCAGGGCCCGCAGCTCCCGCATCAGTACGTTGAAGGACTCCGGGATCCCGGGCTGGAAGTTGTCGTCGCCCTTGACCATGGCCTCGTAGGCGGCAGTCCGCCCGGCCACGTCGTCGGATTTGATGGTCAGCATCTCCTGCAGGGTGTAGGCGGCGCCGTACGCCTCCAGGGCCCACACCTCCATCTCGCCGAAGCGCTGCCCGCCGAACTGGGCCTTGCCGCCCAGCGGTTGCTGGGTGACCAGGGAATAGGGCCCGGTGGAGCGGGCGTGGATCTTGTCGTCCACCAGGTGATGGAGCTTCAGGATGTACATGTAGCCCACGGTCACCGGTCGATCGAAGCCCTCGCCAGTTCGCCCGTCGTACAGCGGCACCTGACCGGACTCGGGCAGCTCCGCCTTGCGCAGCATGCCCTTGATCTCCGTCTCGGAGGCGCCGTCGAAGACCGGCGTGGAGGTGGGCACGCCCTGGCGCAGGTTGTTGGCCAGGGTCTTGACCTCGTTGTCGCCCATCTCCTCGAGGGCCTGGCGCTCCTCCTCGTGGTCGTAGATCTCCTCGAGGAACTCGCGGAGGCCGTAGACGTTGCCGTTGTCATCGAGCATGTGGGCAATGTTCAGACCCAGCACCTTGGCGGCCCAGCCCAGGTGAGTCTCCAGTATCTGGCCGACATTCATACGGGAGGGCACGCCCAGCGGGCTGAGGACCACATCCACGGGGCTGCCGTCCTCCAGGAAGGGCATGTCTTCCTGGGGCAGGATCTTGGAGATCAGACCCTTGTTGCCGTGACGGCCGGCCATCTTGTCCCCGGGCTGCAGAGGCCGCTTCACGCCCACAAACACCTTGACCATCTTGAGCACGCCAGGGGACAGCTCGTCTCCGGAGGTCAGCTTGTCGCGCTTCTCCTCCAGCCGCTGCTCCAGCAGTGCGCGCTGCTCCTCGAGGTGCTCGCGGATCTTCTCCATCTGGTCGTTGACGTCCTCATTGCGCATCCGGATCTCGAACCAGCGGGCGCGCGGCAGACCCTGCAGGTAGGATTT
Organism: Thiohalorhabdus sp.; assembly: GCF_036628635.1. Lineage (GTDB taxonomy): Bacteria > Pseudomonadota > Gammaproteobacteria > Thiohalorhabdales > Thiohalorhabdaceae > Thiohalorhabdus. The sequence continues at coordinate 2,582 of NZ_JAZKRM010000106.1, forward strand.
GGTGACCTTCTTGCCCGACTCAAGGTCGGGACCGCCATCGGCCACCTTGCCCACCAGCAGATCCTCGAGGCGGGCGTAGGCGTCGTCCTCGACGATGCGGTGCTGGGTCTGCAGGTCCTTCTGGACCCGCTCCAGCTCGTCCTCCTCGATGGATTTGGCGCGGGCGTCCTTCTCTACCCCTTCGGCGGTGAAAACCTGGACGTCGATGACGGTGCCGTGGACGCCGGTGGAGGCCCGCAGGGAGGTGTCCTTCACGTCCGAGGCCTTCTCGCCGAAGATCGCCCGCAGCAGCTTCTCCTCGGGGGTGAGCTGGGTCTCGCCCTTGGGGGTGACCTTGCCCACCAGGATGTCGCCCGGGGTCACCTCGGCACCGATGCGGATGATGCCGGACTCGTCGAGGTCGCCCAGGGCCTCCTCGTTGACGTTGGGGATGTCCCGGGTGATCTCCTCGGTGCCCAGCTTGGTGTCGCGGGCCATCACCGAGAACGACTCCACGTGGACGGAGGTGAAGCGGTCCTCCTGGACCACCCGCTCCGACACCAGGATGGAGTCCTCGAAGTTGTAGCCGCCCCAGGCCATGAAGGCCACCTTCATGTTCTGGCCCAGGGCCAGCTCGCCCATATCGGTGCTCTGGCCGTCGGCCAGGACATCACCCGCCTCGATCCGCTCGCCCTGATGCACCAGCGGCTTCTGGTTGATCGAGGTGTTCTGGTTGGAGCGGCTGTACTTGATCAGGTTGTAGATGTCGACGCCGGGCTCGCCGGGGGCGGTCTCGTCGTCGCCTACCCGCACCACTACCCGCGAGGCGTCCACCGACTCCACGACGCCGCCGCGGCGGGCGGCCACCGCTACCCCGGAGTCCACGGCCACGCG
>NZ_JAZKRM010000107.1:0-3416 GCF_036628635.1 Thiohalorhabdus sp.
TCACCAGCACTGTGACTCCCGACTCGGCGAGGCCGTTGATGCGGCGCCAGAAGCCGGCCCCGGTGCAGCAGCAGAACCTCGGCGCAGCGCTCGGCCTCGTCCAGGTAGGCGGTGGAAAGCACCACCGTCATGCCGTCGGCCACTAGGCGGTAGAGAATGGCCCATAGATCGCTCCGGGAGACGGGGTCCACGCCTGCCGTAGGCTCGTCCAGCAGCAGCAGTTCGGGGGGATGGACCAGGGTGCAGGCCAGTCCCAGCTTCTGTTTCATGCCGCCGGACAGGCGGTCGGCCCGGCGGTCCGCAAAAGGGCCCAGCCCGGCGAAGGCCATGAGCTCGTCGAAGCGCTCTTGCCGGCCCCTGCCCGCGAGCCCCTGTAGGTCCGCGTGCAGGCGCAGGTTTTCGTGAACGCTGAGCTCAGCGTAGAGCCCGAAGCTCTGAGGCATGTAGCCCACCCGCCCGCGTACCGCATCGCCGCCGGGGGCATGGCCTAGGGTGTGTGCCTCGCCTTGGCTGGGGGCCAGCAGGCCGGCCAGGATCCGCAGCAGAGTGGTCTTGCCGGCAGCGTCGGCGCCCATGATGCCGTTCACCTGGCCGCCGGCAACCGACGCGGAAACGGTGTCCAGGGCGGTTACCGGGCCGGCTCTCCCGGCAAAGCGCTTGGTCACCCCTTCCAGCTTGACCGCCGGGGTGGCCGGACCAGACTCAGGGACAGGCTGCATCGGCCAAATCGTTGGGCTGGATCTTGACGGTTACCGGCATGCCCAGGCGTAGCGCGTCGAAGGGCTCGCAGGCGTTGATGCGCACTCGGGAGACCAGGTCCGGCCGGACCTCGGTGGTCTGGACCGTCTTGGGGGTAAACTCGGCGGTGGGGCTGATGTGGCCGACGCGGGCCGGGAAAGAGCGGTCGGGAAAGGTGTCGGTGCGGATCACCGCCGCCCTGCCCGGGGCTACCCGGCCCAGCCGTGGCTCGGGCAGGAAGGCCCGGACCCAGACCCGGTCCCGCAGCGCCAGGGTCAGTGCCGGGACCTGCGGGGAGGCCATCTCGCCCGGTTCCATCAGGCGGTTGCGCACGATTCCCGGGGCGGGGGCGTGGAGCTCGGTATCGGCGAGGTCCTCGCGGTGGTTGGCCAGGGCTGCTTCTTGCGCCTCCAGCTTGGCTTTGGCGGTCGCGATGCGGTCCTCGCGAGGGCCCTTCTCGGCCAGCTCGAGGCTTTCCCGTGCCTTTCGGACCCGCGCCCGGGCCGACTCCAGGGCAGTCTCCGCATCGTCGATCCGCTGTCGGGAGACTTGCTGGTTTTCGGCCAGACCGCGCAGCCGCTTCAGGTCGCTGCGGGCGTTGTCGTGCTCGGCGCGGGCGGCCTCCAGCTCGGCCCGGGCCCGGCGGATCTCCTGGGGGCGGGAGCCGCGCTCGAGCTCCTGGACCCGCTGGCGCTGGGCGGCTATGCGGGCCCCCGCCTCCGCTACGGCCAGGCCAAGGCGGCGATCATCGATCTCGGCCAACAGCTCGCCCTGAGCCACCCGATCGCCCTCGGCGACCCGGATGGTGGCCAGGCGGCCGCTGACCTCGAAGGCCAGCTCGGCCTCCCGGATCTCGACGTTGCCGTAGAGCGTAACCGGGCGGTCCCCGCCGTCCGTCCCTCGCCCCAGAAGGCGAAATAGCCGCCGGCAAGGATCGCGGCAATGACCAGTACCGGCAGCAGGATGCGCAAGCAGCGACTCATGACAGGGGGAGGATCCTCGGCGGGTGCCCATAGAGGTGGGGGTAGTGTAACCAGTCGGCGCGCCTCCCCGGAAGGCAGCCCGCGGGTCTTTTATCCCTTAGAAATAGCGCTCCAGACCAAACTGGTAGACAGTGGCAGTGTAATCGTAATTGTTGGGGTTCCCGGAATCGATGTTGGAATCGTTGACCGTGTGCTGGTACTCGGCAAAGGCCCGCAGATCCCAGGGAAGCTTCCGGGTTAGGCTGGCCTCCAGGCGGATGCGGTCGTCCTCGCGCACCCGGTCAAGGCCTGCGTCGTTGGCGTTGGCGTCGTGGTAGCGGCTCCGGCGGTACTCGGCCTTGGCTTGGGCCTCCCAGGCGCCGGCGGGGTAGGCAGCCTCGAGGAAAACCTCGTGACGAGTCGGCGAGACGCTGGTGAAAGTGGCGGCGGTAGATCGATCCTCGCGGTCGTTGTATTCCAGCTTGTAGCCCAGCCGGATGTCGACCCTGGCCCGGTACCGCCCTTCCACCGAGGTACGATGGCGGCTGCCGGTCAGGTAGTCATAGGGGGGATCGCCTTCGATGTGGCTGAAGCGATAGCGCAGCCGCAGGGTGGTGTTCGGGCCTAGCTCGCGCCGGCCCTCGGCCTCGCCGGTCAAGATGCTCTCGAAGAGGCTGCCGTCCAGGTAAATGAAATCGGTGTAAGCTGCCAGATCAGTGTCCCAGCGACCCAAGCGGCGGTCCCATTCAGGTCCGGCGCGCAGATAGGTCTGGTCGAAGCGATCCACGTCCGTGTAATCCAGGCCGAGGAGGCTCGCTTTTAGCTGCAGGCCATTGCTGGGGTTGCCAGTGGCCTGGAAAGTGCCGGCGGCCAGGTATTCCAGGAAGACGTCATCGGTGTCGGTGCTGGCGGCGGTATCGTCCGGTGACAAAGTGACGTTGTCGTTGTAGCCGAGACTGGCGGACAGCAGGGCATAAAACCGGCTGGGGCTCTGGTCGTCCCCGAGCTCGGCCAGTTGCTCGTCGGTCAATCGCCGGAGGCCGTCGTTGTGGGTGCTTTCTTTGGCCGTTTGGAACTGCCCGCGTGCCCGCTCCGGGTTGTCTCGAGCCAGTGCGATAAGCCCTAGGTTGTAATGGGCGATCCCCCGATTGGCGGGGTCCTTGGCCAGTTCACGGAAAGCCGCTTCGGCCTTGTCGTAGCGTCCCAGCCTGTAGTAGCTGGACCCCAGGTTGTGGAGTAGAGCCGGGGAAGAAAGACCGGCGGCGCGAGCGGCCTGGAAGTGCCCTACCGCCTGACCGTACTCCTCGGCTTTGTAGGCGGCCACACCCCGGTCGAACTCCGTCTTGGCATCCGTTTGAGCCACGGCCGGGGTGCTCACCAAGGCCGCCGCAACAGCGGCCGCCCGCCAGAGGTGGGGGACCATTCGGTGTCCTCCCTTTTCGGTGTCTGGTTAGGGCCCCATATTAACGTAAAAAGGCCCGCCGGAGGCGGGCCCGAGGGGCGGGGTGGCGGTAATTCCCGGCCCCTCCACGTTGGGGGACGGGTTCGAAGGGGGGGTCAGGGGTTGTTTCCTCGCCCTTGACGGCGGTTCTCTTCACCGAGCTCTTCCTGCTCTTGGTGGGCCTCGTCGGCCTCTTCCTCAATCTCGCCGCGCTCCTGCTCCGTCTCACGGGCGTGCTCGCGGGCCTCCTCGGCCAGCTCATGGGCTTCTTCGCG
>NZ_JAZKRM010000108.1:0-3310 GCF_036628635.1 Thiohalorhabdus sp.
GGTCTCCGGCTGTGAATCCGGCGGCAGAGGACACACCCAACCACGAACCGCTCCAGACCGGGGAAATCCGGGACGTGGAAAGGTTCCGGGAGCTGCGCCCCACCTGGAACCGGCTGGTGGAAGCCAGCCGGTTCCCTTCCGTGTTCCTCCGCCACGAATGGTTCGACGCCGCCCTGCAGTGGGCTTCCCCCCGCCGCAGCCCGCTTATCCTGACCTTCTCGGAAGGCGAGGCTGTCGTCGCCGTGATGCCCTTGTCCCTGCAGCAGCCCTCCCTTCCCGGGAGCGGGCCCGTCCGACTCGAGGCCCTGCAGGTACCGGACACCCAGGAATTCGATCTGATCGCCCGGGCCGGCCGGGAAGGCGCCGCCTGCGAAGCCTTCGCCCGCTGGCTGGTTCGCAACCGGCGCCACTGGGATACCCTCCACCTGAGCGCGCTCCCGTCCCGCAGCGGGATGGCCGGGCGCTTGCGCCACGCCCTGGCCGGGACCGGGATTGCCGTTGCCCCCGAGGAAGAGAAGACCAACCTGAGCATTGACCTCACACAGCCCTGGGAGAGTTACTACCAGGGACTCAGCCGGCGCCTGAAGAAGAACAACAACCTGATCCAGAACCGCCTGGAGAAGGCGACCGGGGCGCGTCTTCTCTGGTACCGTACACTGGACGCAGAAAGCCAACCCTTGGAGCGGGCGATCGCGGTCTCCGCCCGCAGTTGGAAGTCTCCCCTCGGCCTGAGCCTGGACTTCCCGGGACCCGGGAGGTTCGTCCGGCGTCTGGCCGACCATGGCGCGCGGGAGGGCTGGCTCTCCCTCTGGCTATTGGAGCTGGACGGCGAGGCTGCTGCCATGGAGCTTCAGCTGGCTTATGGCGGCCGGGTCCACGCGCTTCGGGGTGACTTCGATCCCGACTTCGAATCCCTGTCACCGGGGTCTTATCTCCATCACCATCAGCTCCGCTCCCTTTTCGAGGAGAAGGATTTGACCACCTATCTGATGGGGCCCGGACCCAACCCCTACAAGCTCCGCTGGTCGGGAAAGGGGGAGACCCTGCGGGCCCTCAGGGCGTGGTCCCCCACCTGGCGGGGCACCCTGGCTCGTTTGTACGACCTGCGCCTATGGCCGGCCGCCCGGCGGGCCAAGGCCGTTGTAACCAATCGGAAAAAGAAGGAGGGCGCATGAAGGGCCTCTGGGGGTGGCTGGACCAAGGCACCACGGGGGATCCGGAAGCGCTCCTGCGGGGCCTGGACCCCGATCCGGGTAACTCGACACCCTCGACCCTGGTCCGGGAAAGATCGGCCATGGCCGGCAGGGCCTGGCAGGGGATGCCTTTGGCAGAGGAGGAGACGCTCCTGGTGGGCCTGGTGGGCCACGCGTGGTGGGCCGATTCCAACACCCACGCCGCCCCGGCGGACGTGGCCCGAGCCTACCGTGCCCGAGGCAGCGACTTCCTGGCCGCGCTCCAGGGCCCCTTCCTGCTAACGCTTCTTGACCCGCAATCGGGAGCCGCCCTGCTGGCCGCAGACCGCATGGGGGTCTGGGATCTGGCCTATGCGCCCACGCCCGGCGGCCTCCTCTTCGGCCCCCGCGCCGACCGGCTCGCCGTCGATCCCCGGTGCGCCGCCGACCTGGATCCCCAGGGCCTCTACGACTACCTCTACTACCACGTCATTCCCCGGCCAGGATCTGCCTACCAGGGGATCTTCCGCCTGCGCCCAGGCGAGGTGGTCACCTTCCGCGACGGGGAGCTGACCGCCGCCCCCTTCTGGCGGCCCAGCTTTTCCGAGGACCGCCGGACCCCCGTGGCCGAGCTCCAGGAACGGTTCCGGACCACGGTGCGCAATGCGGTGGCGCGCTCCGCCCAAGAGGGCCGAGTTGGGGCCTTCCTGAGCGGCGGCACGGACAGCTCCACCATCACCGGCATGCTCGGCGAGGTCACCGGGGAGCCGCCCCGCACCTTCGCCATCGGATTCAACGCCGAAGGCTACGACGAGACCGGCTTCGCCCACATCGCCGCCAAGCGCTTCGGGGCGGATCACCACGAGTACTTCGTCACCCCCCAGGACGTCGCCCGGGCGGTGCCCGAGATAGCCGCCGCCTACGGCGAGCCCTACGGCAACGCCTCGGTGGTGCCTTCCTTCTACTGCGCCCGACTGGCCCGTGAGAACGGCGTGGACGTCCTGCTCGGCGGCGACGGCGGCGACGAGCTGTTCGCCGGGAATGAGCGCTACGCCCGGCAATGGCTGCTGTCCCTCTACCACCGGGTGCCCCGGAGCCTGCGGCGCGGCCTGTTGGAACCCGCGACCGGTCTGCCGGGTGCCGAGCGGGTGCCGCCGGTGCGCAAGCTGGCCAGCTACATCCGGCAGGCCTCCCTGCCCATGCCCCAGCGGCTGCAGACCTACAACCTGCTGGAGTACCTGGGCCCGGAGCGGGTCTTTGCCGGCGACTTCCTCGCGGGCATCGACCGCCACGGCCCCATCCGGGAGCTGACCCGGGAATACCGGGACCTCGAGCGCTTCGCCCTGGTCAATCAGCTACTCGCCATCGACATGAAATACACCCTGGCCGACGACGACCTGCGCAAGGTGACCCGGGCCGGCGAGCTGGCCGGGGTGGAAACCCGCTTCCCCTTCCTCGACGACGAGGTGGTGGCCTTCGCGGCCACCGTCCCCGTGGGCCAGAAGATGCGCCGCACCCGCCTGCGCCACTTCTTCAAGCAGGCCCTGCGGGATTACCTCCCCGAGGAAATCCTGACCAAGGAGAAGCACGGCTTCGGCCTGCCCTTCGGCGTCTGGCTCCGGGAGGAACCGGTCCTGCGGGATCTCGCCCGGGACAGCCTGGACGGCCTGCGCGGCCGGGGAATCATCCGTGCGGAGATGATCGACGAGCTCACGGGCCGTCGCCTGGAGGAGCACCCGGGCTTCTTCGGCACCTTGACCTGGGTTCTGATGATGCTGGAGCAGTGGCTGCGGCATAACGGCGGCAGGGCATAGGCACCCAAAGCGAAGGCTCGCCCGATGAATCGGGCTCCTACGGGGGCCCGGATTGGCCGGGGTGCCGTTTGGTAGGAGCCCGGCTCCGCCGGGCGAGCCGTTGGCCAAAGCGGGGCCCCTCCCCGGACGCCTCGCCCGATGATTCGGGTTCCTACGAACGGCAAACCACCGGCCGTAGCCGTTGTAGGAGCCCGGCTCCGCCGGGCGAGCCGTTGGCCAGAGCGGGGCCCCTCCCCGGACGGCTCGCCCGATGAATCGGGCTCCTACAGACGGCAAACCACCGGCCGTAGCCGTTGTAGGAGCCCGGCTCCGCCGGGCGAGCCG
>NZ_JAZKRM010000109.1:0-3288 GCF_036628635.1 Thiohalorhabdus sp.
CAAGGTCCTGGGCGCCCTGGAGGTGGCCCGCAAGCTGGAGCAAGCCCATCCCCGGAACCCCCAGGTCCTGACGGTTCTGGGCACCATCCACCGCGCCAACGACGACCTGGAAAGCGCGGCCCGGACCTTCGAGCGCCTGGCGGAGTACCGGCCGCAATCGCCCCAGGCCCGAGTGGAGCTGGCCCGGGTCTACCTGGCCCAAGAGCGGGGCAAAGCGGCGCGGGAGACCCTGGACAAGGCCCTGGACATGGCGCCGGATCATCCCCCTGCCCTGCAGTTGAGAGGGCGCCTGGCACTGGCGGACAGCCAGCCCGAGCAGGCGCGCAAGCTGGGCGCTCGCCTGGGGCAGGCCCTGCCCGAGTCGCACGCCGGGCCCCTGCTGGTGGCCCGGGCCCACCAGCAGGCCGGAGCCCTCGAGGCCGCCGCCGAGGCCTACCGGACGGCCCTCGAACGGGGATCCGTCCGCGAGGCGGCCCTTGGACTGTTCCGGGTGCGCCAGCAGCAGGACCGGGGCGAGGCCGCGCGCGCCACCCTGCGGCAATGGCTCGAGGCCCGGCCCGCCGATACCGAAATCCGGACCCTGCTGGCCCAGGAACAGCGCAAGAGCGGCAATCCGTCAGGTGCGATCCAGACCTATCAAAAAGGCCTGGACAGTGATCCCGAGAACCCGGTCCTGCTGAATAATCTCGCCTGGCTATACCTGGAACGGGACGGCGAGCGCGCGGTGGATCTGGCCCGCAAGGCCTACCGGTTGGCCCCGGATCGCCCCGGGGTCGCCGATACCTACGGCTGGGCCCTGGTGCAAAGCGGCGAGCCCGAGAAGGGGCTGGCGCCCCTGCGGAAGGCCGCCGAGAAAGCGCCCGATCGGCCATTGATGCGTTATCACCTAGCGGCGGCGCTGGCCGACAGCGGTCGCGACGACGAGGCTCGCCGGCAACTGACGGACCTGCTAAAGGAAGCCCCGGACTTCCCGAAAGCGGCCGCCGCGCGAAGTCTTCTGGAATCCCTGGCGCCCTAGCTGGCCGGCTGGGGCGATTGGGCCCAGGCCACGGCTCGGAGGCCAGGGGACCTAGGCAACGGCTCGCCCGGCGGAGCCGGGCTCCTACAGGGGCACGGCTTATTGTAGGAGCCCGATTCATCGGGCGAGCCGTTTGGCGGTGGTGCCACCGCTCCGGCCGGCCTTTCGCCCGGCAAAACCGGCCTCGGCCTTGGCAATTATGAGGTGATGAGCGCCTCGGGTGATTCCGGCGGCCCGACGATTCTGAACGGGGAGATTGCGTGCATTACCTCTTATGACCTTCGGCTGGAGGACAATTGCGGCGGCAGCTCCGATGTTGACGGATCCCTCAACGCGTCTTTCGGGGAGTTCGCCGGGGATATCCGGGTGGCGAGCTTTGCCGGATGGATCCGCGGCCAGGTCACCTTGGTTCCCGTCCCTTCCTCCCTGGCCCTCATCGCCCTTGGCCTTCCCTTGCTGCCCTTACCACGGCGGGGGTTGACTCGGGCCTGATGGCGCTCTCCGCGTACCAATTCCGCTTGTTCCAAGAAGGGCTCAACCTGTTGCTTTGGCTGTTTTTCAAGGATCTGGCTAATCGGTTGGCTCAGGAGTAGGCCGAATTCAGGTTCGCCGCCTCCTATGGGAGCGGCCATTGGCCGCGACGGGAGGGGCTCCCGATCCAAGTCGGGGCTGGTAGCCCCTCCCACAAGCACCCTGCCTGAGTGAGGCGGATGGCCAGGTTCGAGGAAAGGCTGGCTCCTTGCTGCCTCGCCCCCAGGAACCCCATCTCGCCGGCCGTTTCTTGGCCCGTACCCAGGCAGCCCTCGTCGGTTTCCGCAGTTTCAGGCAGGGTCAATCCCCCCTCTGTTCGACACGGAACCTTCCAAGGAAGCGCCTGGGGTGACAGCTGGGAAGCCACTCCCTTGCCGGGCCTATGGCAAGCCAGGGTGCCGGGCGCTTTTACAAAGGCCCCAAACCAGTGGAGGATGGTCAACAAGGGCGCTGGGATTGGGATGCAAGGAGCTGTTAATGGGCGAAAACCACTATTTGACCCGCCAGCCGGTTCTGAACGTGGACTGGCACCTGTTGGGCTTCAGTATTGGGGTTCAAGGCGATGGCGGCGTTGGGGCGGACCAGCCGGATCCCAGATTGGCGGGGGCCCGGACGCTGCTGACCGCGATCAACTCCCCCGGATTCGCCCGCATGGTGGGACAGCGCCGGATCTTCGCTGACTTGCCGCGGGAGTTCTTGTACCAGGAGCTGGACAGCTTCCTGAACGGCGCGGGGTCAACCCTCATGCTGCCCCAGCCCGACGCCGAGCCCGGCCTCGAGGAGGCGGTGCGGGCACGGCGCGCCGAATCCTTCCAGGTGGGATTCGAGGTGAGTGGCCCCGGCGTGGACAGTGAGCTTCTGGGCAGGACGGCGGATGTTCTACGCTTCGAGCTGGATCGTTTCCCGGAGCCGTCCACCCTGACCGCGACGGTTTCGCCTTTTCGCAGCGGCGGCGCCGCCTGGCTTGCCAACGGGGTCCATACCCAGGAGGCCTTCCAGCGCTGTCGGGTTCTGGGCTTCTCCATGTTCCAGGGCTCGTTCTTCACCAAGCCCACTACCTTCACCAGCGACGTCCTCAGCCCCCGCCAGTTGGCACTGATCGAGCTGTTCCGCAAGCTCAGCAGTGAGGCCGACTTCGCCGAGGTCGAGGCCACCTTCAAGAAGCATCCCGACCTGGCCGCCCATCTCCTCGAGCTGCTGAATTCCGCCGCCTTCCGGCGGCAAAAGCCCATCCATTCCCTCAGGCAGGCGTTGGTTGGACTCGGCATGCGAAACCTGCGCCGCTGGGTTGCTTTGCTGCTGCTGACGGACGAGGACGGGGCCGAAGCCCAGGCGGCCCTTCTGGACGAGGCCCTGATCCGGGCCCGCACCATGGAGCTCGCGGCGGAGCGCATCCAGCCCGCCGATTGGTTTGCCGGGAGCGCTTTCCTTACCGCCATCCTTTCCGTCCTGGAACCGGTGCTGAAGCGGCCCGTGGAGCAGTTGGTGGAGGATTTGAACCTGGACCAGCCCATCGCGGATGCCCTCGCGGAGCGCAAGGGGCAGCTGGGCGAGCTGTTGGCCACCGTCGAGCAGCTGCGGGATCGGCGGGAGCTGCCTGGCGAGGTGATTATCGGTGAAACCCGCTTCCGCTCAGGGGACTGGTTCGGCTACGAAGAGCAGGCCGCGTTCGATAACGCCCTCGCCAATTGAGCCTGGCCCTGCCTTCCCTCAAGGGCCAGTGGGAGCGGACCCTACCT
>NZ_JAZKRM010000110.1:0-3166 GCF_036628635.1 Thiohalorhabdus sp.
CCGGTGGTTTATCGGTGGGTGGTGGCGTGGCGACTGCGTAATAGCTAAGGCGGGCAACGGCGCTTGTCTGATATTGGCTATCCGGTTCGGTCCGAAAAGTTGCCGGAATTCAGTCTCGATTCCTGTAGGAGCGGCCATTGGCCGCGACAGGAAAGGCTTGCGATCCCAGTCGGGACTGGTAGCCCCTCCCACAAGCACCCTCCCTGAGGGAGGCGGTTGGGTAGTTTTGTGATTGCCGAGCCTTGGAACCGGGGTTATGCCGTGGTATCCAAGAAAGGGCACAGAGGAGCGCCACCATGTCCTTCCACCCTCGCCTAGATGACCGTCTGGAAGCCGAACTGATGCGGCTGGCCAAGGAAACCGGAAAGGATCCGGGGGAGTTGCTGAATCAGGCCGTGCTGGCCTATCTCGAGGACCTGGAGGACATCCGGGACGCCGAGGCCGTCCTGGAGCGGGTTCGAGCCGGGGAAGAAGCGGTCCGTTCCCCCGAGGAAGTGAAGCGGCGGCTTGGCCTGGACCTATAGGCTCACCGCGACCGCCGAGAAGACCCTCCGCAAGCTGGATCCACCCCAGCAGCGCCGCATATTTCGGTTCCTGGAGGAGCGCATACAGGGCGCCCAGGACCCCCGAGCCGAAGGCAAGGCATTGAAAGGCCAGCATTAGAAGGCCGTTGAAAAACGTCGCGAGGAAGGCCAGATGCAAGGCGCACACCGCGCAGCGACCGAGGCATATCAAGCAGATAGGTGAGGGAGCGAGCAGTGCGCAACGCCGCAGATGGCCTCCGCAGCAGTTTTTCAACGGCCTGTTAGGGCCTGTGGCGCTTCCGCGTTGCGGACTACCGCATCGTCACCGATCTCCAGGACGAAGTGGCCGTGGTGCTCGTCCTGAAGGTAGCCCACCGGCGGGAGGCTTACGAGGGCTGAAAGTGGCCTCAGGCCCTCTGCCACTTCCTTCCTCATGATCAACCAAGGCACCGGCTGGCAGGCCATGAAGCGCATCGCCGGGCCCATGGTCGGGGTTTGGTGATCACCGCCATCCTGACGCTGATCGTGATCCGGGTGATCGATCGATGGGTGGCGGGGTGGCACGCCTGTAGGGAATGAAGGCGGGGAGCCGGGACGGGACCGATCAGTCCCGGCTTCGCTCCACGTCTTCCGCCAGCCAGGCCTTGATCAGGGATTGATAGGGCATATCCCGCCTGTGGGCCTCGATTTTGATCCGCTCCAGGAGCCCTTCCGGAAGCCGGAGGGAGATGGTCTTGGTGGAGGGCTTCAGATTGGGGAAGGCGGCGGGCTGGGCCCGCTCCCAATCCACGTAGTCCGTGGAATCCTGGCTCTCCCAGAACGCCCGCTCTTCGGCCTCCGACTCGAATTCGGGGGGCGTTTTACGCTCGCTCATTAGCCGTACCAGTCCTCTACGGATAGGCGGTCGATGCGGGCGAATTCGGCGGTGTTCCGGGTAACCAGCGTGGCGTCATGGGCTGCGGCGGTTCCCGCGATGAGGGTGTCGAGCGGCCCGATGGGCCGGCCGATGGCTTCCAGCTCGGCCCGGATGGCGGCGGCTTCAGAAGCCGCCTCCCGGTGGAAGGGGAGGAGGGTCACGGTGTCGACCAGCTCCCCAAGCTGCTCGACTCGGCGCTCCGGGGAGGTGGACTTGGCGATACCCACTTCCAGCTCGTAAACCACCAAGGTCGGGATGGCGATGCGAGTGGGCGGCTGGGCCAGCAGTCGTTCAGCAACTCGGCCCTCGCCCTTGAAGAAGTAGATCAGGATGTTGGTGTCGAGGGCGAACACCTAGAGCGGCTCCCGCGGAATATCTTCGCCCGGCCCTTCGCGGAGCTCCTCGGCCTCGGGGAGATCCGGCCACGCGCCGGCCAGCCGGCGCACGGACGGCGGCCACTCGGTGCGCATCTCCGCCTTGATCAGCCGGCCGATCCAGCGGCTTACCGGCACCCCCTCGCCCTCGGCCGCCGAGCGGAGCCGGCGTTCGGTATCGTCGTCCAGGTAGATGGTTATCTGGCCCATGGCAGCACCCTCCTTGCACATATAAGACAATTTATATGAGGTCGGGTGCGCCAGGCAATGGCCATTTCTGGCCAGCTCAGGCGAGTCCCGCGTCCCAGGTTTTATGACGCTGATTGCGATCCTAGGGCCGGCTCCAGCCGGCCCACACATTCGCTAACAATCAGGGCGTTGAAAAACGTCGCGAGGAAGGCCAGATGCAAGGCGCACACCGCCACTCCGTTTCGCCGATCTAACCGAACTGGCGGCGGCGCTTTAGCGGCGACCGCGCAGTGACCGAGGCATATCAACTAGATAGGTGAGGGAGCGAGCCGTGCGCAACGCAGCAGATGGCCTCCGCAGCAGTTTTTCAACGGCCTGATAAGAGGTAGACCGATGGTTTCGATCGGGATTGGTCCCCTGGCGTTCTCGGTGGGGCAGGTCCTGCTGGGCCTGGCCGTCGCCGCGGCCCTGCTCGCGGCGGCGTTGACCGCGCGCGACCGGGACCAGCGCGCCGGCCACCTGATCATCAACGCCGTGCTGATCGGCGGGGTGGCCGCGCGCGTAGCCTTCGTCGCCGCCTATCACGCCCAGTACCGGGGCGACTGGCTGGGGGCGCTGGACATCCGCGACGGCGGCTTTCTGCCCCTGGCCGGGGTGCTGGCGGCGGCCGCCTACCTGGCCTGGTGGCTCCGGCGCGCCCCCGCCCGGCGCCGCCCCCTGGCCACCGGCGTGGCCGTGGGCGCCCTGGTCTGGGGCGTCACCGCCGGCAGCATCGCCCTCATGGCGGGCACCGGCCGGGACCTGCCGCAGGCCCGCCTGGCCACCCTGGAAGGCGCCCCGGCCCAGCTCGCCGACTACCGGGGCCGGCCCCTGGTGGTGAACCTGTGGGCCTCCTGGTGCCCGCCGTGCCGCCGCGAGATGCCCGTGCTGGAAGCGGCCCAGCAGCGCCATGAGGGCATCACCTTCGTGTTCGTCAACCAGGGCGAGGACCCGGCGACCATCCGCGCCTACCTGGAAAGCGAAGGGCTGGATCTGGCCAACGTCCTCGCCGACCGCAGCCGGACCGTGGCGACCCAGGTGGGGTCCGACGGCCTGCCCACCACCCTGTTCTACAACGCCGAGGGCCGCCTGGTGGACAGCCACATGGGGGCGCTGTCGCGGGC
>NZ_JAZKRM010000111.1:0-3159 GCF_036628635.1 Thiohalorhabdus sp.
CCCCGAAGGCCAGGCCGTCGGCCGCGGCGTCGGTCAGCACCAGCCACAGGCCGAGGAACAGGATGAAGGCCCGCAACGCGGCCCAGACGGCACCATGCCGCTGCAATGCGCTCTCCTGAGGCCGAAGGGTCCGAACCACTGAGGTTACGGTTCCGGCCGGCAAGCGTCCAGGGAGCGCCTTATCCCTCCCGGGCTGTGGCCATCTAGGCCGTTCCGCCGCCCGGCCCGTCGCCGCCGTCGCGGGGCTGGCCCCGGGAGCGCCCGCCCGGCCAGCGGTGGCTGACCACCGAATAGCGCCATCCCGCCAGGAACAGGCCGTAGCCCAGCAGGGCGACGGGAAGCGCGATAAGGCCGCTGCCCAGAGCCAGATACAGGGTCTGGCGGGTGGCCTCGTCGACCAGCCCCTCGGTGGGCAGCAGCGGCGCCAGCATGCGCCCGAACACCGCCTCCCCAAGGCGGTTGAAGGCGAAGTAAAGGGCCGGGGCCGTCAGGGGGTTGCTGACCCAGGACACCAGGAAGGCGGCGGGGAAGCTGGCCCGGATCCACACGCACAGGAGGATCATCAGGATAGTCTGGACGCCCACCGTGGGGGTCAGGCCCACCAGCAGGCCCACCGCCACCCCCCGGGCCAGGGCGCGCCGATGGATGCTCAAAAACCCCGACCGGGCCAGGATGCGGGCGACCAGGGGATGGTCCCCGAGCCACTGGCGGACGGTGGCCTCGGTGGGCAAATGGCGTCGAAATACCCGATGCATGGGCAGGCGGACCTTGGTCAGCTATCAGCGATCGGTGACAACGTTCAAGAAGGGGCGCCCCAACCACGTGCCGACCCACAGAGGCCTTTGTAGGAGCCCAATTTATGGGGCGAGCCTTTCGTTTCCGGGGCCTCGATCCGGCAACGGCTCGCCCGGCGGAGCTGGGCTCCTACAGCCCCCGGTGCCGGGGGGCGGGCCCAATCCGCCCTCAATTAAAGCGGTAGGCCGGCAAATTCGATCAGGCCTGATCGCCCTGGCTAGGGCACTCGCAGCGGCACGAACAGGGTGCGCTCACCCCGCTGGATCAAAACCGGCACCCGGGCCCCGGACTCAACCCGGCTGAGCAGCCTCGAGACCACGCCGGGACCCTCGATGCGGGCCTCGCCCAGCTTAAGAATAACATCGCCGGGGCGGATTTCGGCCCGGCGGGCCGGCCCTTCCCCGATCCTCTTGACCAGGGCTCCCCCGGTCTCCGGCAGGGGTCGGCGCTGGCGCAGCTGCTCGGGGACGGGCACAAGGCGCATGCCCAGGGCACTGGTGGGCTCGGAGGCCATATCCTCACCCTTCTTGCCCCGCGCCTCGGCCAGGGCGCCGAGGGTGACGGCCTTTTCGATGCGCTCCTCGTCCCGCAGAAGGGTGAGCGTCACCTCCGATCCCGGATCCTTGCGGCCGACCAGGGGCGGGATATCGCCGGCCTGGCGGATCGTTTGCCCATCCACCGCCAGGATGACATCGCCCGCCTGCAGATCGGCCTCCTCGGCCGGGGTGCCGGGCCGGACACGGGTAACCAGCCCGCCGCGGGGCTTGTCCAGCCCCATGGATTGGGCCAGCTCGCGGTTCATATCCTGGACAGCGACCCCCAGATAGCCGTGGGTTACCTCGCCATCGGCCTTGATCTCGGCCACCACATCCTGGGCCACTTTGCTGGGGATGGCGAAGGACAGGCCCATGTAGCCCCCGGATTTGGAGTAGATCTGGGCGTTGACCCCGACCACCTCACCCTCGAGGTTGAACAGCGGCCCGCCGGAGCTGCCCGGGTTGATGGCCACGTCGGTCTGCAGGAAAGGCACGTAGCTGCCGGACTGGCCGGGGATGCTGCGGCCCTTGGCGCTGACGATACCGGAGGTAACACTGTGCTCGAAGCCAAAGGGCGAGCCCATGGCGAGAACCCATTCACCAACTTGCGGCCCATTGCCCGCCGCCCAGTGCACCGTTGGCAGCCCCTCGGCGTCCACCTTCAGCACCGCCAGGTCGGTGGCCATGTCCTTGCCCAGAACCTCGGCCTCCAGCTGGCGCCGGTCGGCGAGCTGGACCACCACCTTGCTGGCCTGCTTGACCACATGGGCATTGGTGACGATGTGGCCATCGCTGGAGACGATAAAGCCCGAGCCCAGGGAGCTGACCTTGCGCTCGCGGCCGCCGCCGCGCTCGCCGAAGAAGCGCTTGAAGAACTCCTCGAAGGGGGTCCCCTTGAAGCGCTCGGGGATCGGCGGACCGCCGCCGCCTACCTTGCGGGTGGTGCTGATGTTGACCACGGCGTCCCGGTTGGCCTCGACGATCCCGGTGAAGCCCGGGAGGGAATCGGCGGGAGCCCGGGTGACCTGCTCGGCGCCGGCCTCGTCGGCCTGGGAGGAGGCCCTGTCCCCGGAGCTGGGGGACTCCGTGCAGGCCGCCAGGATCAATCCGAAAGCAAGAGCGGCGACCTTCAGGAAGGGGGAGTGCGAATGAAGGGAAGCCATACGGTCCTTTCGGTTGGTTGCCAAGCTTGGAGGAAACGGCCTATCCGATCGCTTCAGGGACTTTGGATTGGCGTTTGGCCGGTGGCGCCGGCTGCCGCCCCCGACAAGCCCGGTCATCGCAGGCGTAGCGAAGCGATCTACCCACCGAGACCTCGATCCGGGAGACCGCCGCGGCCCTGCCGGGCCTCGCGGTGACGCCCTATGCCGTCATTGCGAGCGCAGCGAAGCAATCTGCCGACCGGGGCCTCGCTCCGGTGAATCGCCACGGCCCTGTCGAGCCCTAGCAATGACTAGGCGCAGCGTCAGGGTCGAAAACCACGGCTTCCCTGAAGGAACTGGATGGCCAGGTTGAGGAACCGGAAAAGTGACGCCGTTTTGTCATACCGACAAGGGATCGCTGGAATCCCCGAGGCCCTTCGGCCCCTCCGGGGGGCGTCCGGTTAGTCAGCGGATCCAGCAGCGGAGTTCAAGAGGCGCCGTATACGGGGTAGGCAGCGCCTGGGAGGACCGTCCCCGGGAAGAGGTCGAATCGTCAAACGAAGGGCAGCCCGACCCGACCGATCCCTTTAGTCAGGGGGGCTAGTCCGCGTACCAGGAGCCGTCGGGATTGGGCTTCATCCACAGGAAGCTGTACCAGTAGAAGACCCCGTTGGTCTCGCTGCTGG
>NZ_JAZKRM010000112.1:0-3111 GCF_036628635.1 Thiohalorhabdus sp.
GGCCGCGGGCGGCTGCTGCGGCAGCGAGCCGCAACCCGCGAAATCCGGCAGCTGCTGCTAGAACGCCAACGATCCGAACAGGAGAGCGATCATGACCAAGGAAGTGAAGGTGCTCGGCACCGGCTGCGCCAACTGCCAGACTACCCTCCAGCTCGTCGAGCAGGTGGCGTCCGACCAGGGCGCCGACATCGATCTGCAGAAGGTGGAGGACATCGGCGACATCATGAGCTATGGCGTCATGTCCACGCCCGGCGTGGTGGTGGACGGCGAGGTGGTGCACGCCGGCGGGGTGCCCGACCGCAAGAAGGTGTCGGAGTGGCTGGCCGGCTGAGGCCCGAATTCTTCAATAACCGGAGGGCCACGATGCCTTTTCCCCGAATGCTTTATCCCTTGATGGTCCTGCTTCTGGCGGCCGGTGTTCCCCTGGTCGGCTCCCCGGGTGCGCAGGCCGGGGATGACTTCGGCCCCCTCGAGCTGGAGGAGGTGGCCGACGGCGTCTACGCCCTCATCGGCCCCACCGGTCCGCGCAGGGCCGACAACCATGCCCTCAACGCCAACTTCGGCTTCGTGGTTTCCGGCGACGGCGTGGCGGTGATCGACAGCGGCGCCTCGCCGGCAGGTGCCGACCTCATCCATGAGGCCGTGCGGCGGGTGACCGACCAGCCGGTGCGCTGGGTCCTCAACACCGGCAGCCAAGACCACCGCTGGCTCGGTAACAGCTACTTCAAACAGCGCGGCGCCACCATCCACGCCCTGGCGGCCACCACGGGCACCCAGAAGCGCTTCGCCGACCGCCACCGGGAACGCCTGAAGGGGACGCTGGATGCCGAGGAAGCCGCGGCCATCGACCCCGTGCGCGCCGCCGAGCCCCATTCGGGTGACCGCGCCCGTCTCGAGCTCGGCGGCCGGGTGCTGGAGCTGCGCCGCTTCGGCGACGCCCACTTCCCCGGCGACGCGGTGGTGTGGCTGCCGGAGGCCCAGGTGCTGTTCGGCGGGGACCACATCTACGTGGACCGCATGCTGGGCATCCACCCCTTCAGCGATGTCCAGCAGTGGCAGGAGGCCTTCCACGCCGCCATGGACCTGGGCCCCGAGCGCATCGTGCCCGGCCACGGGGGCGTCGCGGCCCCCGCCAAGGCCCAGGCGCAGACGGGCGACTACCTGGATTGGCTGGTCGAGGAGGTGGGCCAGGCGGTTGAGAAGTGGGAGCCGTTGAGCCAGGTCACCGACCGCCTCACCAAGGCGGCGCCCGAGAAATTCAAGGCGCTGCGCCACTTCGACAACTGGCATCCCACCAACGTCAGCCGCACCTACACCCAGCTGGAAGCGGACCTGTAGCCGGCCCGGCTAGCCCTGCCCGGGCCGAATCGGGCCGCCGACGGGCCGGGGCCCGGCGGCCCATTCGGGAGGAAGTCCCATGCTGGCATACGAGATAAGCGCCGAGCGCGTCGATGCCCACGGCAGCCTGGCCCGTTGCGGCGAGGCCGAGATCACCCTGGACACCGACGCCAACGGCCGCGGCGACGCCTTCAACCCCGCCGAGCTGATGCTGGCGGCGGTGGCCGCCTGCATCATCAAGAACATCGAGCGGGTCAGCCCGCGCATCGGCTTCGACTTCCGCGGCGTGACCGTGCGCGTCCACGGCGAGCGCCAGGACCGGCCGCCGCGCATGGCCCGCGTCACCTACGCCATCACCGTGGATACCGACGAGGACGACCACAGCCTGGAGCTGCTCCACGAGAACGTGCGCAAGTTCGGCACTATCTACAACACCCTGGCCGACGGCACCGGGCTCACCGGCACCCTGGAGCGGGCCAGAGGGTAGGCGGACTGCCCGCCCTCGGCTCGGTTTCCGAGTCCTCCACACCGTCACCGGAGCCATCCTTTTGGGGCCGGACACGACCGTGGTGGGCGTTGAGTAGCGAAACTGCACCGCCGTTGGAGGGAAGGCATGACCGTTGTAATGACCGCCGCCGTCGCGGTCCTCGTGCTGGCCGGACTGTTCTCCCTGCTCGGCCTGGGCGGGGCCATGCTGTACGTGCCGGTGCTGCACGGCCTGGGGTATGATTTCAAGGCGGTGGCCATTCCCACGGCCCTGCTTCTCAACGGCCTGACCACCCTGTCGGCGGCGGTGGGCCACGCCCGGGCGGGGCTGGTGGACTGGCGCGGCGGTCTGCCCATGGCCGTTACCTCCCTGGCGGCGGCCCCCCTGGGCGCCCTGGGCACGCGCTACCTGGCCACCGAGACCCTGGTCCTGCTGTTCGCCCTGGGCCTGGTGGCGGCCGGCGCCCATATGCTGGCCGGCGCCCGTCGGCCCGAGCCCGAAGCGCTTCTGCCTGCCGGGCGCCGTGCGGCCCTGACCGCCGCCGCCGGTCTGGGGGTGGGCGCCATCGCCGGGCTGCTGGGCATCGGCGGGGGCTTTCTGATCCTTCCACTTCTTCTCGCCGTGGGCTATCCCACCAAGCAGGCCGCGGCCACCTCGGCCTTCATCGTGGTATTCGCCTCCTTGTCGGGGTTCGCCGGCCACGTCGCCGTCGGCCACTTCCACTGGCCCCTGCTGGCGGCTACCGGCCTGGCGGCGGTCGTCGGCGCTCAGCTGGGGGCGTGGGTCATGCGCGAGCGCCTGCGGGCCCGCTGGGTGCGGCAGGCGTTCGGCGTGCTTCTGCTGGGCGTGGCGTTCCGGCTGGTGTGGCCCGTTCTGTTAGCCTAGCGGTTTGCCGTCGCTGTCTGTCCGAGTCGCCAATCAACAAGGATGAGCCGTTCCCATGACGAGTTCCGGCAAGATGCGATGGCCCGCCCGGCTGGGGCTGGCCGCGGTGCTGGCCGCCCTGGTGGGCCTCGCCGCCTGGGGCGTGATCAGCCGCAAGGCGGAGCTGGCCGCGGCGCCGCGCTTCGAGGCCGCGCCGGCGGCGGTGCATACCGTGACCGCGGACAGCGCTACGCTGGAGCGCACCCGGCGCTATTTGGCCGAGGCCGAGGCGGTGCGTGCGGCCGATGTGGCCGCCCGGATCACCGAGCGGGTGACCGCGGTGGCGGTGGACGAGGGGGATACCGTCGCCGAGGGCGATGCCCTGGTCGGCCTGGACGCCTCCCAGGTGGCGGCGCGGCTGG
>NZ_JAZKRM010000113.1:0-2946 GCF_036628635.1 Thiohalorhabdus sp.
CCCTGGCAGCGACCTACTTTCCCACGGATCAATTCCGCAGTATCATCGGCGTTGGAGGGCTTAACTGCCGAGTTCGGCATGGGGTCGGGTGTTGCCCCTCCACTCTGGCCACCAGGGCTCTCAATAGTCTCTTGCGAGATAAATATATTAGAAGGAGTGAAGAGAAGAAAGCGAAGTTAAGACGCACGGCCGATTAGTACCGGTTGGCTCAATGCATTGCTGCACGTACACCTCCGGCCTATCAACCTGGTATTCTCCCAGGAGCCTTTAGACCCTCACCCATCTCTTTAAACGGACTCTTGCTTTGAAAAAGCCTAGAGTCCGTAAAAGAGATGGGTGAGGGTGGGAGACCTTATCTTGGGGGAGGCTTCCCGCTTAGATGCCTTCAGCGGTTATCCCGACCGATCGTGGCTACCCTGCTATGCCGCTGGCGCGACAACAGGCCCACCAGAGGATCGTCCACCCCGGTCCTCTCGTACTAGGGGCAGCTCCCCTCAAGTCTCCTACGCCCGCAGCAGATAGGGACCAAACTGTCTCACGACGTTTTAAACCCAGCTCGCGTACCACTTTAAACGGCGAACAGCCGTACCCTTGGGACCTACTCCAGCCCCAGGATGTGATGAGCCGACATCGAGGTGCCAAACCGCGCCGTCGATATGAACTCTTGGGCGCGATCAGCCTGTTATCCCCGGCGTACCTTTTATCCGATGAGCGATGGCCCTTCCATGCGGGACCACCGGATCACTAAGGCCGACTTTCGTCCCTGCTTGAGGTGTCCCTCTCGCAGTCAAGCCCCCTTCTGCCTTTGCACTCTAACGGCTGGTTTCCAATCAGCCTGAGGGGACCTTTGCGCGCCTCCGTTACCTTTTGGGAGGCGACCGCCCCAGTCAAACTACCCACCTGACACTGTCTCCCGGCCGGATCACGGCGCGAGATTAGAAATGTAGACTAACAAGGGTGGTATTCCAAGGGCGGCTCCGTGACAGCTGGCGCTGCCACTTCCGAGCCTCCCACCTATCCTATACATGCTAGCCCACAATTCAATGCCAGGCTGTAGTAAAGGTGCACAGGGTCTTTCCGTCTTGCTGCGGGTACCCGGCATCTTCACCGGGATTTCAATTTCACCGAGTCTCCAGCTGAGACAGCGCGGGGATCGTTACGCCTTTCGTGCAGGTCGGAACTTACCCGACAAGGAATTTCGCTACCTTAGGACCGTTATAGTTACGGCCGCCGTTTACCGGGGCTTCGGTTTGGTGCTTGCACACCTCCCCTTAACCTTCCGGCACCGGGCAGGCGTCAGTCCCTATACCTCGTCTTGCGACTTAGCAGAGACCTGTGTTTTTAGTAAACAGTCGCCCCCGCCGATTCTCTGCGGCCGCCCGGGGCTTCGGATGATAAATCCTACACCCCAGGCGGCACCCCTTATCCCGAAGTTACGGGGTCATTTTGCCGAATTCCTTAGCTGGAGTTCTCTCGAGCGCCTCGGGCTTCTCGCCCCGCCCACCTGTGTTGGTTTGCGGTACGGTCTGCCCAACAATCTCGCTTAGAGGGTTTTCTTGGCAGCCTGGGATCAGCCACTTTGTGCCCTGATGGGCTCGTGATCACCTCTCGGCGTTATGAGGGGCCGGATTTGCCTGGTCCCTCCGCCTACCGGCTTCAACCGGGCATCCAATTCCCGGATGGCCTACCCTTCTGCGTCACCCCATCGCTCAAGTGATTGTCGGACAGGCGCAGGAATATTAACCTGCTTCCCATCGGCTACGCCTTTCGGCCTCGCCTTAGGGGCCGGCTAACCCAGGGCAGATGAGCTTTACCCTGGAATCCTTGGGCTTACGGCGAACGGGATTCTCACCCGTTTTATCGTTACTCATGCCAGCATTATCTCTTCCCTGCAGTCCACCGAGCCTCACGACTCGACTTCGGCCCGCAGGGAACGCTCCCCTACCATGCCGGCGAACCGGCATCCGTGGCTTCGGTACCGTGCTTAGCCCCGTTGAATTTTCGGCGCAGACCAGCTTGACCAGTGAGCTGTTACGCTTTCTTTAAAGGATGGCTGCTTCTAAGCCAACCTCCTGGTTGTCCCAGCCGATCCACCTCCTTTCCCACTGAGCACGGATTTGGGGACCTTAGCCGACGGTCTGGGCTGTTTCCCTCTCGACCACGGACCTTCTCACCCGTAGTCTGTCTCCCGGGCTTGTAATTGACGGCATTCGGAGTTTGGTAGGGTTTGGTAGCCTGGTGGGGCCCCTAGCCCTTCCAGTGCTCTACCTCCGTCAATCAACACCCGAGGCCCTACCTAAATAGGTTTCGGGGAGAACCAGCTATCTCCGGGTTTGTTTGGCCTTTCACCCCTATCCACAGATCATCCGAATGGTTTTCAACCCATACCGGTTCGGGCCTCCACTCGGTTTTACCCGAGCTTCACCCTGTCCATGGATAGCTCACCCGGTTTCGGGTCTACTCCGCAGGACTTTCGCCCTATTAAGACTCGCTTTCGCTACGGCTCCGCACCTTGCGTGCTTAACCTTGCCCTGCAAAGTAACTCGCTGGCTCATTATGCAAAAGGCATGCGGTCACCCCTCACCCACTTGATCTACGGACTCTATGCTTCTTGCCTTTCAAGAAGACAAGAGTCCGTTGATCAAGTGGGTGAGGGGCTCCCACTGCTTGTAGGCGACTGGTTTCAGGTTCTATTTCACTCCCCGTTCTGGGGTTCTTTTCACCTTTCCCTCACGGTACTGGTCCACTATCGGTCGCCAGGAAGTATTTAGCCTTGGAGGATGGTCCCCCCAGATTCCTGCGGGATTTCCCGGGTCCCGCAGTACTCGGGTACCTCCGGCGCCGCGTTCGGTTTCACATACGGGGCTGTCACCCTCTATGGCCAGGCTTTCCAGCCTGTTCCGCTACCTACTGACGGATCGCCGTGTGGAGGCCCCACGACCCCCC
>NZ_JAZKRM010000114.1:0-2944 GCF_036628635.1 Thiohalorhabdus sp.
TCGGGCAGATTGTCCAGCTTGGCCCGGAGATTGGGCAGGTTCAGGTCGAGCCGGGCGGCTTCGTCGCCGCTATCCGACGCCCCGCTACCTTCGCCGCTGCCTCCGGCCTGGCCTCCCTGGGCGTTGCCGGAGCGGCCCGGACGCCGGGCGCTGGAGTTGTCGCCGCCATTGATGCGCATGGATAGCTCCCGGCCGGATGGCCGTTTGTTCGGGATTTACCGAATATACCGAAATCCTTGCCTCGGCAACAAGGAACGGGCTATTTTCTCCCCAGAAAATAAGGTAGGAAAGGGGTGGTGAACGGCCGGAAGGAGACGGTCGCCGGAGCGCAAGTCAGGTAGGATAGCTTTCGCGGTTTGGGCGATTCGGCATGGCCCCGTATTCCGCTGAACCGGTTTTGGGCGCACCAACGAGGGAATCATGGACGCACCCGCAGCCTTAAATTCCGAAGCAAGCTGGCTCAACCAAACGAACGCTCCCTGGCGGCGCCTTTCCCTCCACCTTCGGATCCTGGTGGTCGATCTGGTGGCCGCGGTTGTTGTGCTGCCGGTTCTGGCCGGGCTTTTGGGCCCTTCCGCCCTTACCTGGCTGATTCCCTTGGGGGCGGCCATTATTGCCGCCATGGTGTGGCTCACCTTCGTCATGGTGGTGCGGCCGCTGCGCCAGGCGGAAACAGCCCTGAGCCGGCTGGTGGCGGGGGATCTGAGCAAGACGGTAGCGCTTGAGACCGCCGATGAAGGCGAGGTGGGCCGGATTCTGGCCCGCGTCGCCGATGTCCGCGAGGAGCTTCGCCGGGAGGTCTACCAGGGCCTCCACCAAGCGGAGAATCTGGCGGAGCGCTCACAGGAGCTGTCCGGAACCGCCGAGGAAATGGCCCAGGCCGCTCAGGACCAATCCCAAAAGACCGAGCAGATCTCCGGCAGCGCCCAGGAGGTGAACCAGGTGGTGCAGGATGTGGCCACCAATGTGACCGAAGTGTCTCAGTCGGCCTCCAGCGCCTCCAGCACCGCCGAGGAGGGCATGGAGACGCTGGCCGAGGCTTCGGGCAAGGTCAAGGCGATGATTAGCACCAGCGACGAGGTGGCCGATATCACCGGCTCCATCGAAAGCATCGCCAAAAAGACCGATCTGCTTGCCCTCAATGCCGCCATCGAGGCCGCCAACGCCGGGGAAGCCGGCCAAGGCTTCGCGGTGGTCGCCGACGAGGTGCGCAAGCTGGCGGAGAACACCCGGGAAGCCACCACCAATATCACCAGCATCCTCAGCCGGCTGCAGTCCGAGGTGCACGATTCGGCCACTTCCATGGATGCCGTCATGGAAGGAATGACCGGCATCCTGGGCATGATCGAGAACACCGACTCCCGGGCAAGCCAGATCGCTGCCTCGGCGGAGGAGCTGGCGGCGACCATGTCCGAGGTCACCGATCAGATCGCCGAGACGGCCAGTAGCGGTCAGACGCTTACCGAATCGGTGAACCAGATCCAGGAGGCCAGCCGCCAAATCGGGGCCCTGGCGGAAGAGGTCCGGTCCGAGAAGGAGCGCTATGCGGTCCACTAGGCACCGCTACCGTATCGGGCTTGGTTTGCTTGTCGCCCTTTTGGGCGGGACAGCTCCCGCCTTGGCCCAGTCCGGTGATGGGAGCGGCTCGGATCCGGCAGCCGATGTCGAGCGGATCGGAGAGGACGAGCTGGCGGCCTATGTCCGGGCTGCCGCCGCCGTGCGCGCCATCCGCAAGGGCGAGACCGAGCCCGTGGATCCCGCCATTCGGCGGCGCATGGTGAAAGCGGTGGAAGAGCGGGGGCTGACCCTGGAGCGGTACAATGCCATAACCCGTCGGATCCGCCAGGACGAGGATCTCTACGCCCGGTATCAGGAGGCCTGGAGTCGTGAGGAGGGAGGGGGTGAGGGGTGAGGCGTTAGGCGGAAGAGGCAAAAACGGCGCTATCCGCCGATGAAGCAGATCAACGCAGATGGTAGCCGGAACTAACCCCTAAGCCGGGCCCCTATCTTGGCCTTTGCCTTCATCGGCGGCCATCTGCGAAATCTGCGGATAACGGCTTTGACGCTTCCGCTACGCCTCATTATCCCTCACCACACCCCGCGCACTCCTCAAAGATTCAGCCGCCGCTTCCTTCCTGGAGGCGGAATGCCTGGACGATCTCGGCAAGCTGACGGGCCATCTGGTCCACCTGCGAAGCGGCCTGGCGGATCTGCTCCACGGAGTCGGTAACCGCGTCGGCGGTCTCCTGGATCTCGCCCAGATTGTCGGTGGTCTCGCCCATGGTGGCGGCCAGCTCCTCCGCAGCGGCGGCGATCTGGTTGGCCATCTGGTCGGTGGACTCGGCCTGGGTGCGAATGGATTCCATGGCGCCGCTGAGCTGCTCCATGGTCTGGGTGCTGTCGTCCACCTGGCTCCGGAACTTCTCCAAAATGCCGTTAATCTCGCCGGTGGCATTGCTGGTCTGTTCGGCCAGCTGGCGAACCTCGTCGGCAACCACCGCGAAGCCCTTGCCCTGCTCGCCGGCGTTGGCGGCCTCGATGGCGGCGTTCAGGGCCAAAAGGTCGGTCTTCTTGGCGATATCCTGAATGGTTCCGGTAATCTGATCGACGTTCTCGGTGGTGGTCTTGAGCTCGGCCATCTGCCGGCTGGCCCGCTGCGCCGATTGGTTGCCGTCCTGGGCCTGCTGGTTGACTTTCCCGGCCGCGTCGGAGACTTCGGAGATGTTGTTGGCCACGTCCTGGACCACCTTGTTCACCTCCTGAACCGAGCCCGAGACCTCTTCGGAGCGCTTGGACTGGGCCTCGGCGCTTTCGGCCAGCCCGCCTGCTGAGGCGTTGAGCTCTTCGCTGGAGGCGGCCAGCTGGTTGGACTGCTCCCGGTTGGAGCGCATCTGGCTGTTGAGGGTGATGCGCATGTCCTCGGTGGCGGCCTGCAGGTCCCCGA
>NZ_JAZKRM010000115.1:0-2898 GCF_036628635.1 Thiohalorhabdus sp.
GGTCCCCCAGCCATACGCGCCAAAGGCCCGCCCGGTTTCGCCGGGCGGGCCTTTTCTCTGCGCCCGCCCGGGACCGGCCACGGGGCGGCGTGCTAGGATGGTGCCATCCGCATCATTGGGAGGAGTCGCCCGGCAAGGGCGAGCACCACCGGACCGCCATGGCCCACCGCATCCTGCTGCTGTACAACACGCCCAAGGCCAAGCGCTACTTCGAGACGCTGCGGGACCACCTCTCCGGCCTGGACATCCGGGTCCGGCCACTGCTGGCCAGCCCGAGCGGGCCGCGGCTGAGCGCCCTGGAGCGGGCCCGGATCGCCGAGTACACCATGCGCCGCAAGCGGGCCCGCCTGCGCCTTCCCTCCTGGCGGGTGCGCCTCCTGGACCGCGGCCACCGGGCGGCGGCGCAGGGCCACTACAACTGGGCGCGGCGCCAGATCGAGCGACTGGCCCCCGACGCCGTGGGGGTGTGGGGCGGCCAGGCGGTGGACGCGCATGCCGCCCGGGCCGCCGCCGATGACACCGGGGTCGGCCGCTACACCTTCGAGACCGGCCTGCTGCCCCAGACCACCACCTGCGATCCGGCCGGGGTCAACTTCGACAACTCGGTGCCGCGCGACCCCGCTTTCTACGCCGCGTTCTCCGGCGCCGCACCCCTGCCGGAGTCGCTGCAGCAGCGCCCCGGCCGCCGGCCGCAGAGCGCCGTTCCCCTGCCCGGCGACTACGTTTTCGTGCCCTTCCAGGTGCACCTGGACAGCCAGCTGCTGATGTACTCGCCCTGGATCCGCGACATGGGCCACATGTTCACCGCCATCAGCGAGGCCTGGCGCGGCACCAGCCTGGCCCGCCGCGGCATCCAGCTGGTGTTCAAGAGGCACCCCAGCTGCCCCGAGACCTACCCCGAACTGCGCGCCGCCACCGCCCGCGAGCCGGGGGTGATTTTCGCCGGCGGCAACACCACCGAGGAGCTGATCCGCGGCGCCCGCGGGGTGATCACCCTCAACTCCACGGTGGGCATCGACGGGCTCCTCATGGACCGGCCGGTGCTGGCCCTGGGCCGGGCCTGCTACGCCGTCCCCGGCGTCGCGGACAGCGCCCGCAGCGTGGCCGAGATCGCCCGCTGGCTGGAGGCGGTGGCGAGCGACAGGCCACCGGCGGCGGGGCACCGCGAGGCCTTCCTGCGCTACCTGGCGCGCGACTACTGCATCCCGGACCCGCACAAGGCGCCGGGTCCGGAGCACTTCCGGGCCATGGAGCGCCGCCTGAGCGACCACACGCGCCTGGTGCCGGCCCATCCCGCCGGGGAGGAAGGCGCCCCCGGGGGCGAGCGCCATGCCTCCTGAGCTGCCTTTGGCCCGCCCCCCGGAGCGCCTGTGCCTGGTGCGCCTTTCCGCCCTGGGCGACGTCACCCACGTCCTGCCCATCGTCCACACCCTGCGCCGGGTTTGGCCCGAGACCGAGCTCACCTGGATCATCGGCGGGCGCGAAGCGGAGCTGGTGGCGGGGCTTCCGGATGTGGAGCTGATACGGCTGGACAAGGCGGCGGGCTGGCGGGGCTACCGCGACCTGGCCCGGACCCTGCGGGGGCGACGCTTCGATGTGCTGCTTCAGCTGCAGGTGTCCCTGCGCGCCCACCTGGCCAGCCTGTTCGTGCGGGCGCCGCTGCGGCTGGGCTTCGACCCGGTGCGCTCACGCGATCTGCACCGGCTCTTCGTCAACCGGCGCATCCCCCATCGCGACCGGGAGCACGTCCTCGACGGCCATTTCGGCTTCCTGGAGCAGCTTGGGATCCGCCAGCGGGTGCTGGACTGGCACGTGCCCATCCCGGAGGCAGACGCCGCCTTCGCCGCCGAGCAGCTGCCCGGGGATACCCCCACCCTGGCCATCAGCCCGGGTGCGAGCAATCCGCTGCGGAACTGGCGACCGGAGCGCTACGCCGCCGTGGCCGACGCAGCCGTGCGGGATTACGGCATGCGGGTGGTCCTCATCGGCGGCCCCAGCGCCACCGAGAAAGAGCTGGGAGCGACCATCGAGGGCCACATGACGACCCCCCGGCCCATCAACCTGATCGGCCGCCTGTCGCTCAAGGGGACCCTGGCCGTCATGGCGCGGGCCACCGCCCTGGTCAGCCCCGACTCGGGGCCGGCGCACATGGCCGCGCTGGTGAACCTGCCGGTGATCGGCCTGTACGCGGTGATGAACCTCCACCGCACCGGTCCGTATCCGAGCATCGACTACTGCGTCGACGCCTATCCGGTCGCCGCCGAACGCTTCCTGGGGCAATCGGCCGACGAGCTTCCCTGGGGCAAGCGCGTGGAGCACCCCGAAGCCATGGACTGCATCACCACGGACATGGTTACCCAGCGCCTGGCGGCAATCATGGCGCGCAGCGGGCCGGCCTCGGCCGGTTAGGCGGAACGGGCGGAGAGGTCAGGCGAGCGCCCACTAAAAAGCCCCGCCTCAAGGGCGGGGCTCTTTTCGGATCTGGTGGAGCCGGTCGGGATCGAACCGACGACCTCGTGAATGCCATTCACGCGCTCTCCCAACTGAGCTACGGCCCCGAAATGGGAAGGCCGGATTCTAGGCGGCGGGTCGGGGACTGTCAAGCGAGGCCCTGTTCCGGCGGCGATTCGACCGCCGAGACGCAGAGGGCGCAGAAAAGGCTTACTATCTGACCAAGAATCTTGTAGGAGCGGCGTCCACGCCGCGATTTGTTGCTTATCGGGCCAAAAGCATCGCGGCCTGGAGGCCGCTCCTACAAATGCCCGGTCCCTGGCCCTTTCCGGTGCTTCTCCCCACCCTCTGCGTCTCTGCGGTCATTACCGCTGCCGACCACCCTACTCCGTCGCGGCCCGCTCCCGGATATAGACCAGGGCCCGGTCCAGGCGCTCGAGGGTGGTG
>NZ_JAZKRM010000116.1:0-2849 GCF_036628635.1 Thiohalorhabdus sp.
CGTGGGCATGCTCGATCTTGCCGAGGCGGCGGCTGGTGGCCCCGGTGAAGGCGCCTTTCTCGTAGCCGAACAGCTCGCTTTCCAGAAGGTTTTCCGGGATGGCGGCGCAGTTGATGGCTACGAACGGCTTTTCGGATCGGGGGCTGAGGTGGTGGAGGGCCTGGGCCACCAGCTCCTTGCCCGTACCGCTCTCGCCCAGCAGACAGGTGGTCGCCTCGGCCCCCGCTACCTTCTCCACGGTGCGGCAGACCTCGTCCATCTCGGGGCTCGCGGCGACGATGCTGCCGATGGGGGACCGGCTTTGCTGCTGCGACAGACGCAGGTTCTCCATCTCCAGGTCGTAAAGCCGGAACGCCCGCTCCAGGATGGTAGCGAAAAGCTCGGGCTCGATGGGCTTCTGGTAGAAATCGTAGGCGCCCAGTCCGACCGCCTTGACCGCGTTAGCGTGGTCTTCGTTGCCGGTGATGACGATGATCTTGCTGCGCGGCGCCAGGCCCAGAATCTCCTGAAGGGCCGCCAGGCCCTCAGAGGCGCCCCCTGGATCGGGCGGCAACCCCAGGTCCAGGGTCACCACCTGCGGCTCGTGGCGGCGGAGCTGGGCAATCGCCTCCTCCCGGTCGCCGGCGCAGACTACCTCGTAGGCATCCAGAGCCCAGCGCACCTGTGTCTGGACCCCGGGATCGTCCTCAACCACCAACACCTTGCGTTCCCCAACCGTCATCGGGCAGCTCCGCCCTGGGCGGACACCGCCTCAGGCTCGACCGCCCAACCGGGCAACCGGAACTGGAACCGGGTGCCCTCACCCGGCGTGCTGTGGACCTCGACATCGCCCCCGAACTCCCGGGCGTATTCCCGGGCCTCAAAAGCACCGATGCCCATGCCGGTATCCCCCTTGCTGGTATCGAACGGCCGGAAAAGCCGCTCGCGAACGAATTCAGGATCCATCCCCGCTCCCGAATCGACCACATCGATGTGGGCCCAATCCCCTTCGAGGGCCACCGACACCCGGACCAAGCCGTCCTCCGGGGTGGCCTCCTGCGCATTCTGGATCACATGGCCGAGGACCGCTATCAACCGACCCCGATCGGCCTCCACCCGGATGCCTTCCTCCGGGAGCACCAGCTCCGGCTCGGGAAGACCGCTGCCGTGCTGGCCCGCCGCCTCCTGAACGGCACCCGCCAGGTCCACCTCGGCCACCCGTCCGGCCTGGAGCCCCCCGCGCAGCTGGGCCATCAGGTGGTTCATGCGTGCCACCGAATGCTCGATGGTGGTTACGGCGTCGGCCAGGAACTCGGGGTTGTCGGCGTGCCGGCGCGCATTGCGGGCAAGCATGGACAGCTGACCGATGATGTTCTTGAGGTCGTGCAGGACGAAGGCCGACAGCCGATTGAAGGTCTCGAACTGCTGGGCCCGGGTGAGGGCCTCGGCTGCTTCCTCCTGGGCCAGGTAGCTGGCCGCCTGACGGCCCAGCGTCCTGAGCAGGTCAAAATCCTCCCAGTTCAGATCCAGATTTCCCGCCCGCGAGCGGGCCAGGACCAAGAAACCTTGAAGGCGGTCCCGATGCAGGAGCGGCACCAGCAGCCAGGCCCGGGGGATACCGGCGAGCCAGGACGGCATGGCGAGGTCGCTGTAGGGCTCCCGACTCCCCCGCCATTCATCCACCGTCAGGATCCACTCCTGCTCCTGTAGGAAAGCAGCCAGAGGACCGTCCAGGGGCTCCCGCGCCTCCGCCGGTTCGGTCATATTCCATTCAGCGGTCGGGACCAGGTAACCCTCGCGTTCCTGCCAAAGCATGCCGCCGGGGCTCTCGATCACCTGGGCCACGGCGTGGATCACCCGCTGCTTCAGCGGGATCTCGGCCTCCTCGGCGGTCAGGGTGCCGGTAAACCGCAGCCATTCCTCGCGGTAATCATAACGGTAGTTGAAGAAATGCTTGCTGAAGAACACACGCATGCGGGCCCGGATCTGGCCGGAGAAGGCCACCATCACCAGCAGCACCACGGCCCCGACCAGGAACACGAACTGCACCGGTCCGCCCCACGCCCCCCCGTAGATTCGGATGGAGTAGGCCGCCAGGGCCATGACCAGAAGATACACACCGGCGCCCGTGAGCGAGGCGGTGTATAGCACAAAGCGCCGGGAGACGTAGACGTCCAGGGACCATTCGGGGTTGCGCGCGGCTCCTACCGCGACCAGGGGTGCCAGCAAGGCATT
Organism: Thiohalorhabdus sp.; assembly: GCF_036628635.1. Taxonomy (GTDB): domain Bacteria; phylum Pseudomonadota; class Gammaproteobacteria; order Thiohalorhabdales; family Thiohalorhabdaceae; genus Thiohalorhabdus. The sequence goes on from NZ_JAZKRM010000116.1 coordinate 2,215, forward strand.
GACGTAGCCACGGGCCGCCCACAGGTCGGGATCGGGGGCCCGCATCACCAGGGCATCAGCGAAAAGGAAGAGGTCGAAGATCAGCAGTGTGCCAATGGCAAGGAAAAGGTGCTTCAGGGCCCAACGACCCTCCTCCCGGGTATTGCGAAAGACCTGCTCCAGCAGCACGAGCCCAAGCACCGCGCCGGCAATGCCCGCCATGTGGGACAGGGATGCCCCCCAGGGCGCGATGCCCCCGGAGAACGCAATGCGGGCCAGGCCGCCGAGGCCTTCGCCAGCCACCACGAGCCCCCCGACGCCGGCCAAGGCCCGGAAGGCCAAGGAGGGCATAATCAACCGGACAAGGCCCAGCAGGAAGGCCAACCACCCGCCCAGCCGCAAGGCCTCCAGCGGGGCCACCCATTGGGGGTGCAGCGCGCCGGCCCAGTGAAGGCCGGCCAATGCCCCGCCCCATAGCGACGAAACCCCGACCGCCACCAGCAAAAGGCCGCCGGTTGCCCGACCGCGCCAGCCAATGGCCAGAACGGCCGCGACCGCCAGGAAGGCCACCGCCGCCGCCAGGAATCCGGCTGCCGAAATGTGAACCATGCTATCCCTCAGCCCTACTGGGACAGGCAACAAAGCCTCGCCCGATG
>NZ_JAZKRM010000117.1:0-2837 GCF_036628635.1 Thiohalorhabdus sp.
TTTGCTTGCCTTGGTCCATCTGCCCTGATCAGATCCGCTCCGGATGGCTGATGCGGCCGGAAATGGCGCTCGCTGCGGCCACCGCGGGGCCGCTCAAGTAGACCTCGCTCTCCAGGCTGCCCATGCGGCCCTTGAAGTTGCGGTTCGTCGTGGCCAGACAGCGCTCTCCCCCGGCCAGGATGCCCATGTGGCCGCCCAGGCAGGGCCCGCAGGTGGGCGGTCCGATCACCGCGCCGGCCCGGGAAAAGATCTCCAGCAGGCCCTCCTGAAGGGCCATGTGGTAGATACGCGGTGTCGCGGGCAACAGGATCAGGCGCAGCCCCGTAGCTACGGTGCGCCCCTCAAGGATTTCCGCGGCCTGGCGCAGATCGCTGATGCGGCCGTTGGTGCAGGAGCCGATGACCACCTGGTCCAGGCCGATGTCCTCCAGCTCGCCCACCGGGCGGACGTTGTCCGGCAGGTGCGGGCAGGCCACCTGCGGCTCGAGCCGCCCCAGATCGATGTCCAGGCTGGACTCGTACTCCGCGTCCGTGTCCGCGGCCAAGGGAGTCCCGTCCGCGCGTCCCGCGTCCTTGAGATAGGCGAAGGTCACCTCGTCCGCAGGGAAAAGCCCCGCCTTGCCGCCGGCCTCGATGGCCATGTTCGCCGCGGTCATGCGCGCCTCCGCGTCCATGGCCGCAAGCCCGGTGCCGAAGAATTCCAGCGCCTTGTACAGGGCGCCGTCCACGCCGATGCGGCCGATGAGGTTCAGGACCACGTCCTTACCCCCGATGTGGCGCGAGGGCTTTCCCTCCAGACGGACCAGGATGCTCGGGGGCACCTTGAACCAGGTCTCGCCCAGGACCATGGCCGCGGCGACGTCCGTGCTGCCCAGGCCCGTGGCGAAGGCGCCCAGACCGCCGTAGGTGCAGGTGTGGCTGTCCGCGCCGACAACCAGGTCCCAGGGCCCCACGAGCCCCTGTTCCGGGAGCAGGGCGTGCTCCACCCCGCAGACGCCGCCCTCGTAGTAGTGGCTGATTTCGGTGCGTGCGGCGAAGTCGCGCACCCGCTTCACCTGCTCCGCGGAGTCGATATCCTTGTTCGGGGTGAAGTGGTCGCAGACCAGAACCACGCGCTCCGGGTCGAAGACCCGCTCCGCGCCCATCCGCTCCATGGAGTCTATGGCCAGGGGAGCGGTGATGTCGTTGGCCAGGACTAGGCTCACCCCGCACTGCACGATCTGGCCCGGCTCGTCCACTGTCTCGCTGGTATGCGCCTGCAGGAGCTTCTGGGCTAGATTGTGTCCCATACGGTTTTCTCCTCCTTGCGGGCCAGCCGATTCAGGGCGTTGATATAGGCCTTGGCGCTGGCCACGATGATATCCGCATCCGATCCACGGCCTATGGCGGTCTGATCCTGCTGCTCGATCTTGACCGTAACCTCGCCCTGGGCGTCGGTGCCCCCGGTGATGGAGCTCACGGTAAAGTGGAGCAGATTCGGGGACTGTCCCGTGAGGTTGTCGATGGCGTTGAACACGGAATCCACCGGCCCGGCCCCGAATTCGGCGGTCTGGCACTCATTGTCCCCCACCTGCATCTTCAGTGTGGCCGTGGGGATGGCCATGTCTCCGGACAGCGAGCTCAGATAGAGGAGCCTATACTTGTCCGGGATGCGGAAGATCTCCTCCAGGACCAGGGACTCCAGGTCCTCCACATATACTTGTTTCTTCTTGTCCGCAAGCTTCTTCACCGCTTCAAAGACCTGGGTGTGCTGCTCGTCGGTCAGCCGGTAGCCCAGCTGCTCCAGCTGCTTCTTGGAGGCGTGCTTGCCGGAGTGCTTGCCCAACACCATCTCCGAGGGGGGACGACCGATGCTCTCCGGGGTCATGATCTCGTAGGTCTGCTTGTTCATGAGCATGCCGTGCTGATGGATCCCCGCCTCGTGGGAGAAGGCGTTGCCCCCGATCACCGCCTTGTACGCGGGGATGGGCTGGCCGATCACCAGGGACAGGAGCCGGCAGGTGGGATACACCTGCTCCGTCTGGATTTTGTTCTGCACGCCATAGGCGTCCTCGCGGACCCGCAGGGCCAGGACCACTTCCTCGAGGGCAGCGTTTCCGGCCCGCTCCCCGACGCCGTTCAGGGTTACCTCCACCTGCCTGGCCCCCGCCCGCACAGCGGAAAGGGTGTTGGCCGAGCCCAGGCCCAGGTCGTTGTGGCAGTGCACGCTGAGCACGGCCCGATCCACGTTTTCCACGTTCTCCTTGAGGTAGAGGATCAGCTCGTACATCTCGTGGGGCTGCACATATCCCACTGTATCCGGGATGTTCACCGTGGTCGCCCCGTTGTCGATGGCGATCTGCACCACCTGGACCAGGAAATCGCGATCCGTGCGCGAGGCGTCCTCCGCGGAGAACTGGACGTTGTCCGTATAGCTGCAGGCGCGCTGCACCGCTTTGGCCGCGGTCTCCAGCACCTGGTCCCGGGTCATCTCCAGCTTGTACTGCATATGGATGTCCGAGGTGGCCAGAAAGGTGTGGATGCGCGGCTTTCTGGCCTGGGCTATCGCCTCCCAGCCCCTGTCGATATCCTTTTCAGAGGCACGGCACAGGGCCGCCACCTGGGAATTGTCCACGGACTGGGCGATTTCCTGCACGGAATCGAAGTCCCCCTGGCTGGAGGCGGGAAACCCGGCCTCGATCACGTCCACGCCCAGGGTGTCCAGCTGGCGGGCCAGCCGCTTCTTTTCCTGCTTGTTCATGGTGGCTCCCGGGGACTGTTCCCCGTCGCGAAGCGTGGTGTCCAAAACAAACACGCGTTCCGTCATATGCGTTCTCCTTCGGAATGGGATCTTTTTTT
>NZ_JAZKRM010000118.1:0-2577 GCF_036628635.1 Thiohalorhabdus sp.
TGATGCTGGCCGGTTTCGGTGGCCTCGTCTACTGGGCCAACCAGCCCGAGTACGCGGTCCTGTACAGCAACCTCGACCAGTCCACTGCCGGCTCCGTGGTGGACCAGCTGGAGCAGCGTGGCGTCAAATACGAGCTGTCGGGCGGCGGCAATGTGATCAAGGTGCCTGCCGGCGAGGTGTCACGCGTGCGCCTGGCACTGGCCAAGAAAGGTGTTCCCGGTGGCGACCGCAAGGGCTTTTCCCTGTTCGATCAGCGCGATGTGGTGGGCATGTCGAGCTTCGCCCAGCGGCTCAACTACCAGCGCGCCCTCGAGGGTGAGCTCCAGCGCACGGTCAATGAGCTGGAACAGGTCAAAAGCAGCCGCGTGCATCTGGTCATGCCGGAGAAGGCCCTGTTCGAGAAGGAGCAGAAGCCCACCAAGGCGTCCGTGACAGTGGAACTGGAAAACCGGGGGTCCCTGGGCCAGGAGTCGGTGACGGGCGTCGCCAATCTGGTGGCGTCGGCTGTTGAAGGTCTAAAAACGGATCAGGTCACGGTGGTGGACCAGAACGGCCGGGTCCTCAACGGCGACAAGAAGGATCAGCCCAAGTCGGGCCCCGGCGACGAGCTGCTGGCCTATCAGCGCAACATCGAAACCGGTCTGGAGGAGGAGCTGACCTCCCTGGTGGAGCGGATTGTCGGCAATAACCAGGCGGAGGTCCGGGTCAACGCCGCCATCGATGACGAGCAGGTGAAGCTGCACGAGGTCGAGTACGATCCCTTCAGCAAGGCTGCCCGCTCGGAAAAGGTGCGCACCGAGACGCGCCAGGACGGCCCCGGCGCCGGCGGGCCGGCCGGTGCCGAGGCCAACGTCCCGGAGGCCGAGGGCGAAGGTGGCGCCGCTCCCAACGCCAATGGGGGGCAAAGCTCCAATGTCCGGGAGGAGGTGACCAACTACGAGATCAGCAAGACGGTCCGGGACGTGACCCGCCCCGGCGGCGGGGTCAAGCGCCTGACCGTTTCGGTGCTGGTAGGCGGCCAGTCGGCCGAGGGCCAGGAGGGCTTCCAGGCGCGCAGCGAGGACCAGCTGGCCAATATCCGGGAGCTTGTCGCCAACGCCGCCGGGATCGATCCCGAACGGGGCGATCAGGTCACGGTCCAGAGCCTACCCATGGAAGCCGCCGGCGGTCCCACCGCGGCGGGGCAGCTGGGTCAGGGCGGCAGCTGGGATCTGTACATGCAGCTGGCGCGCTACGGCGGCTACGTACTGGTGACCCTGCTGGTGCTGTTGTTCGCGGTGCGGCCGCTCATGCGGTACCTGAGGGAGGCCCGGCCGCGCTTGGCCGTGCCCCAGGCGGGCTATCCGAGCGTAGAGGGCCCCGAAGGGGGCGGCTCGCCGGCCGCCCCTCAGCGGGATGAGCACCTGGAGCAGATGGAGAAGCGCCGCCAGGAGATCGAGGAGCGGGCCGCCGCCGAGGAAGAGCGCCGGGATCACGTCCGCTCCATGGTGCAGCAGCGCCAGGACAATACCGCATCCGTGATCCGTCAATGGCTGCGGGAATGAGCACGGACTCCGAGCCGATGGCGGAAGGTGAGCCCGAGCCGAACCTGTCGCAAGAGGGCGGTTGAATCACCATGGCGGAGATGCCGAGCAAGTCGGAGACCGAGCGCGATGCGGCTCATGGCCTTTCCGGGCTGGACAAGGCCGCGGTCCTAATGCGCTACCTGGGTGCCGATGCGCGCACCCTGCTGGAGCGCATGGATCAGGAATCCGTGCTGCGGATCTCCCGCCATATGCTGGAGATGGAGCCGGTTTCCGAGGAGCAGGTGCGGGCGGTTGTGGACGAGTTCATGGACCGGGCGGGCCTGCCGAGTACGCCGGCCTTCGGTCACAGCGCCGTGGTGGAGTTCCTGCAGGAGACGCTGGGACGCAAGGCCGATCCCATCATCCAGCGCCTGGAGAGCCCGGGAACGGAGTTCATCTGGGACAAGCTGTCCAACGCCAAGCCCGAGTACCTGGCCGAGTATTTCGCCCGGGAGCAGCCCAAGACAACCGCCCTGATCCTGTCCTATCTGGCCTCCGACAAGGCCCAGGCGGTGTACCAAAACTTCCCCCCAGGATACCAACAGCAGGTGGCGCTGGCCCTTGGTCGCATGGAGGAAGTGCCCAGCGAGCTCATGGAGCAGATCGAGGAGACCCTGGCCGACGACCTGGAGCAGCTGGAGCAGGGTGTGGTCACGACATTTTCCGGTCTGGACCTCGCCGCCTCCCTGGTAGCGTCGGTGGGCCCGGAGGCCTCGGAAGACCTGCTGGCGGGGGTCAGCGAGTACGACGAGGACCTGGCCGAGGAGCTGGACAAGCGCATGTTCAAGTTCGAGGACCTGGACAGCCTCGACGATCGGAGTCTCCAGCGGCTGCTGCGGGAGATCGAGAACGACGATCTGATCATGGCCCTCAAGGGGGCCCCGGAAGATCTCCGCGAGCGCTTCTTCGGCAACGTTTCCAAGCGCCAGGCCGAGATGCTCAAGGAGGACCTGGAGGCCCTGGGTCCGGTGCGGGTCTCCGATGTGGACGACGCCCAGCAGAAGGTCATCGC